>CAZVFX010000005.1:0-98313 GCA_964626565.1 uncultured Myxococcales bacterium | reverse complement strand
GTACGCGCTAAGAGCCGTCAACGAGGGTCTGGATACCGACATCGATACCGGATTCAAGCTGGAAGGTCTGTGTCTCGCTGCGTGTTTGTCGTCGGAAGACAGCAAGGAAGGCCTAGCCGCCTTTATTGAAAAGCGCAAACCCCGGTTCCGGGGCGTGTAGCGGTCATAAATTATATCCCGGATGATCTGCTTGACTTGGTGCGTCACGGCTGGTTTATTCAGTTACCTGTGGTTGATGTGAATACAAAGTTCGAGGAGGCGCCGTGATGAAAGAGGTCACCCAGTTGTTTCCGAAAGCTCGAATCCCGTACGGTACCTGGGGGAGCAGCTATTTTCCGGCCTGGCAGACGTCAGCGTTGGCCGAAGTCAACATCGCCCAGTTCGCCGGCGAGGGCATGAACCGGATCATGGGAATTCGGGAAGTGCCCGTAAGAGAGTTGGACTACCTGGTCATCGGTTCAACCGTTCCCTGGCATTGGAAGTTCTGGACCGCGCCCCTGGTGGCAGCTTGCATGGGCAACCGGATACCCGGCTACCACACCGAGCAGGCGTGCGCCACCGGCCTGCAGGCGGTAGTGCTGGCCGGGGCTGAGGTGGAAGCAGGCTCTCAGAATACAGTCGGCGTGCTCACCTTCGACCGTACCAGCGATTCGCCGGTGGGCGTGTTCCCGGAGCGGAGAGCCTATCGTCGCACCGAGGTGTTGGCCGATGTGTGGGATAACTTCGGTTTCGACCCGGCCGCGGGCGGGTCCATGATCACGACGGCCGGTAATGCTGCTCGCAAGTACCGTCTCGACCGCAGGGAGGTGGACGAGATCTCGTACTGTCGCTACGAGCAGTACTTCAAGGGCAAGGAGAGCGGCTTCATGGACAGGGTCTGCGTGCCGCTGAACCTGCTCAACGTTCAAGGCCGGCCGCTGGGAGCCGTCGACGACGACTACGGTGTCCGCATGGTGACCCGGGAAGGTCTGGCAGGGATGCGGGAGCTGGACACGTGTGTCACCGGCGGGGGCCAGACCCACGCTGCGGACGGCATGGCGTGCCTCCTGGTGACCAGCGCCGAAAGAGCGAAGGAACTGAGCCCGAAGCCGGAAGTCGAAATCTCATTCGTGGGTAAGACGGAAGTGAGAACCCTGCCCGCCATGATGGCTGAAGCGCCCACCATGGCCGCGGCCAGGCTTCTCGAGGAGACCGGAGTGGCCCTGGATGATGTGGCGGTGATCAAGACCCACAACCCCTTCTCCGTAAATGACGCCATCTTCGCCAAGGAGATGAACTACGACTGGCGCAAAATGAACAATAACGGCTGCTCCCTTGTTTACGGCCATCCCCAGGGCCCCACCCTGACTAGAACCCTCATCGAGGCGCTGGAAGAAGCCCATGACCTTGGCGGCGGCTATGTGCTGCTGTTCGGGTGCGCCGCAGGAGATGTGGGAATCGCCGCAATGTTCAAGGTTCAAGAAGGAGGTGAGTAGAAATGACCAGCTATATGAGACAACCTACCCTTGACACCATGGGCCTGGGCAGCGTGCTTGACATTTTTGCCAACGGCAGGCTGCCGGTCACGGCGGAAGAGCTGGTGGACCGGGTCTTTGGCGAGGCGCCCAACCGTGGTTCGCTGATCATTACCGGTGCCAACGGCATCGTCGGTGCGGGCAAAATGATGCAGTTGGGATCCCGCCTCGAACCCTTTGGCGTGAAGGTCGTGGGCCTGGATTTTCCGGGGGCGCCGGACGGCATCGGCAAGCAGTATCCGGGATTGGTAAGAGCGTTTGGCAAAGACGGTGCAGCCCGGATCATGTCGAATATCGTTCGTCTGACCTACGATGGCAAGACCCTGCCGGCAGAACTGCGGGGGCTAAAACCTCGGTTCCTGCTGGAGGCGATCCCCGAGGTTCTCGAGATCAAGAAGGATCACTACAAGATGTTTCGGGACGAATTTCCCGACATTGAGATTCGCTCGGTCACCTCCGGCTTCCCGGCCCGGGAACTGGGCGTGGGTGTAGCCCACCCGGCTTTCCCCCACGAGATTAACAAGATGTGGGAGATTGTGGAGGACACTCCTTCCGACGTAACCAAGCTGCTGTGGGCGCTGGGTCTGGTCCCCGTGACGGTGAGTGACGATTGGTCATTTGTCCTCGACGTGCTGTTCTGCGGGGTAACCAACGCCGCGATCCGCTATCATGAAGCCACCAACATGCCCTATTGGAAGGTGGATAAATTCGTGCGCAAGCTGTTGGGACCCAATCCGCTGCGGGCTCACGATGCTATCGGCGCGGCCGGCGCCAACTTCCTGACCTGGTCCTGTCTGCACCATCTGGGAGAGACCTACGGTCCCCTCTTCGCCCCGGCGCCCAGCCTGGATGAAGGGAAAGTGAGTGGGCAGAACTGGTATCCGCCCAATCATTTCAGGCCGCTGGTGGACTGGAGTCTGGATGCGGAAGGGGAGGAAAAACTGTTGGACTGGATTCAGGGTGCGCTGTTCCAGATGGCAAGCATCATGCTGTACGAAAAGCGCGGTCACCTGACCCATGTGAACCTCATCGGAGAGCTGTGCGCTCAGTTCCGTAGCGGCATTGTGGCCCAGTTGAGAGAGGCAGGAGCTGAAGGGGTCGCGAAGCGGGTGGAAGCATACCAGCAGCTTCATACCGAAGCAGCGGCGAGCGCCTGGCACCCGGCTGTGTTTGAACAAATGGACACTCCGGAGTGGCAGCAGCTTTACGTCAACGCCGAGCACAACGGCGCCGCGGGCGTCATCACCCTGGCCAGGGAGAGCTACAACTCCGATGTGGACGCGGAGATGAACAGGGCTATCGACTGGCTTAAAGGGGAAGGGATCGCCAACGTCATCGTCACCGGCGATTTCCACCTGGCCACCCAGTTGGTCGGTGCGGACACCAGTGAGTTCTATCCCGCCCTCGATAATACCGATGACGGGTTCCGGGTGTCCAACACCTGGTCAAGAACGGCCCGGCGCCTGAACAACGAGTTCGATGTCTCCGTCGCGTTCATCAACGGCAAGAGAGCTCTCGGCGGCATGCTCGAGTTGCTCCTGCACTGCCACTACGTGGTGACCACTGACGACGTTTCTCTCGGGTTCCCCGAAGTGACATTGCCGGTCATTCCCGGCATGGAAGGGTGCCACTGGCCCTTCCGCAAGGCGGGGTCTTCCGACTGGCCCAAGCTGGTGAAGCTGCTGCTGGGCGGAAGGCCGGTGAAGGGACCCGACGCAGTGGGTTGGTTGACCGACTATGCCGGCCCCCTGGACGACGCGTTGGCGACGGCGTGGAAGCTGGTCACCGCCGGTCCCGGTGTGCTGCCGAAGCGGCAGTTGGCGGAGACCTCCGTCACCGGTATTCCCACCGACGTAGCCCTGCCGCCTGCCGGCAGCCCGGCCAACGAAGGCGCTCGCCGAGCGATCATGGATACCATCACCGCCTCGTGCGGAGCCTCCCTGGCCGATTCCCTGGACCTTCAGTCTAAGCACTCAGCCGAATTCATGGTCGGAAAGCTGTGCCGCAAGGGCAGAGTGGGAGCAGAAGCCAAGAAGACCCTGGCCGTGTAAGGCCGCATCACACCGAAAATACCAGTTCGCGGTAGTCAGGAAGTCAGGATGTCTGAGATTTGACGGCTATCCGCGCGGCTTGAAGTAGACGCCTTCCGGGCCGGAGTTGATGGGGGTCTTGCAGAGTTCCACAGGCATGCCGATTTCCAGTTCGTCCAGATCGTCGGTCTTCAGCCTGCCGAAGACGCTGCCGGCCGTATTTGGAAAGACTACCTGGACCACCACTTCCGGCTCGTCGAGTATCTTGCCCGTGCGGTCTTCATGGACGATCGTATAGGAGTTCAGCAGACCGCTCCCGGGGTCGATCTCCCGAGCATCGTTCTCGGGATCGAGCGTGGTCATGCTGAATTCGCAGAACGCCGCAGGCGGAATGTGGGTCGCCTCGCAGCTCGGACACCAGGTTCCCGACAGCTTGCCTTTGGCAAGATCTTCGTAGAAACGAATCCCGGCCAGGCCAGCCGTGTACGCATAGCCCAGTGGGATCCCGCCCGGGAAGCCGACGGCCGTCTCGGGCGTCAGTTCCAGCGGTTTGATTTCTACCGGCGCCGGAGCGGCGGCCTTGCTCTTGTAGGGCTTAAAGTGCTTGATGTCCGTCACCGTACCCGTGCGCTGCGAGGCCGGCTTCCAAACGGCCTTGACGCGCATGCCGATGTGGACATCCTCCGGCTTGACCTCGTCGAGGAAATGGCACAGACCCATCTCTTCCGCTGCACCGTCGATGGAAATCACGGCGAAGATCCTGACCTTGCCGTCCGGCAGCATGGAGGAGTCCCAGTCCACCCGGGACAGGGTGAATGTCTCGACCTTGCCGGAGTCCGCCAGATCGCAGTACTCGTCAACGTTGTGGAGATTACACAGCTCGCAGAAGGAGCGCGCCGGAATCATCACGCGGCCGCACTTGCGGCAGCGGGAACCCCGGATCTTGCCTTGCTTGAAGCCGTCGAGATAGGTGGTCAGGGCGAGCCCGTTGTCCCAACTGTATCTGAGGTCCGGTGTGTACTTGATGTGCGGCACGTCCTCGACATTCCGGAGTCCCGTGCCAAACAGTCCGTCGGAGGTCATCTCGCTCCAGCGGGTCTTCCTCGGCATGCTGCCTTCGGAAGCCATGACCACCACGGTGCCGACCTGCATCAAGTCTCCCCAGGCCTGGGCGACACCGCGATACGGGGTCTTCTTGACCTGCCGCTTCCCGGCCTGTCCCGAGAGCTGGAAGTACAGCTCCGCGATTTTCATCAGACCGGTGGCCGCGATGGGATTGCCGACACCCAGGGCGCCGCCCGATGGGCACATGGGATGGGACCCGTCTCTGGCGAAGGCGCCGGACAGGAGCAATTCTTTGGTCTTGCGCCCGCTCTTGTCCAGGAGAAGAGCGTTCATGTGGTGCAGCGCCTTGTAGTCGAACGGATCGTAAGGTTCCCAGATATCGATCTGGTCGTCCGGATTGGTGACGCCGGCCATCTCGTATGCATCCTTGGCGGCCATGGCCACGTAGTTTGGGAAGGCCAGATCGCGGGTGCACCAGTAGGCCGTGTCCAGGCGGAAGCCGACACCCTCGATAAAGACCGGAGCCTTGGAGTGAGTCCTGGCCACGTTCTCGTTGGCCAACACGATGGCACAGGCGCCGTCGGAAGTAGGGCTGATATCGAGCCGCTTCACCGGCCAGGAGAGGACCGGAGAGTTCATTACGTCATCGACCGTGATTTCCTGGGCGATTTGCGCGGCCGGGTGGTCCAGGGCGTTGAACTTGTTTTGCACCGAGACGAGGGCCATCTCCTCTTCCTTGTAGCCGTACGTGTGCATGAAACGGCACATCTCGATGGCGAAGATGTGGATCAGCGTCAGCTTCAGAGGCTGCTCGGTGGTGTGGTCGAAGATGGTCAGGAAAGCCCCGGCCGGGTGCGGGACGATGGGAGACATTTTCTCCTCGGTCACCACGAGGCAGTTCCGAAACTTGCCCGACGCCACGTGCATCCAGCCGTGGATGGGGCTGAAGATGCCCGTGCCACCGCCCACGTAGTGTCTCAGGTATGGCTTATGCAGGGCTCCGGAGCCGGCTATGAGGTGCTCGCCGTTCATGTGAATGCCGTCGAACGCGTCCGGCGCAGTGCCGAGGCAGACGGAGTCGATATCATCGATGGTCAATCCGGCGTCTTCGAGGGCCATTTCCACCGCAGCCGCGGCCAACTCCCCGGAGGATTCCTTGGCGCGACGGACGAATCGGGTCATCCCAGCGCCGATTACTGCTACCTTGTTATTCATGGCTACCTCCCTTCGCCTTCTAGGATGACAACGGCACAAGTATCGGTCGGAGGCCCTCTCCAGGCATGGACCAGAGCAAGCTCTGCGTCCTCAAGCTGGTGGGCGCCGGCCTCGCTTCTGAGCATGCGCACTGCGTCGAAGAACCGGGCTCCGCCGGTCGCTTCCACCAGGTCGCCGCCGCCAAGCGCGCCGCCGTCAGGATTGACGAATGGAAGCATCTCGTCCGGAATCCGGAGCGCTTCCTGGTGCATGAGCTGACGATGGGCGTACAGGTCTGAGACATAGGCCACATCCAACTCATCGCCGGGAACCTCTATTCCGGCTTCCTCGTATGCCATCCGTGCCGAGACAACCGTTCCGGCCGAGATGTGGTGGTCACGGCGCTCGATGAGCGAGTTGCCGCCACCCCAACCTGTACCGGTAACGTGCACCGGCTTGCGGGAACGCTCAAGGGCTTCATCGCCCACACCAAGCACGGCCACCACCGCGGCGTCCGCGTGGCGGGTCGTCATCAGTTCGGTGACCGGGCTGGCGAGCATGCGGGAAGAAAGAATGTCCCGGGACTCGATCCTCGCACCAAAGGGCGCCAGCGGATTGCCAAGCGCCTTCAGCCGGCTGTTCGCAGCCACTTCGGCCACGTCCGCGAACCCGTAGCCGGACTCGTCGATGAACTGTTGCATCTCGATGCCGGCCAGATAGTGAGGAGACAACCCGAAGCGGTTGAAGATCGGGTCGTAGGCGAAATGCAGGACTTCATCCTTGGTCAGGATGTTGCTTGCCTTGCTGTACGCCTCTACGACCAGCGTCTTGTACTGCCCGGTCTTCAATTGCATTACCGCCGAGCAAAGACCGTGCAGGAAGTCCCCCGGCACCGTGTACACCGGCTTACGGACCATGCCGATCTGGTCGGGAACGTACTCATCTGCAATCGAGTACCCGGAGACGAAGTCCTCTTCCACCGAGACTGCGCCGTCCACCTCTTCCGGCGTTATGCCGGCGTCCTGGTAGGCCATGGTCGCAGCGCGGGCGATTAACTCGCGATACGACAGGCCACTGGACGTGGGAAAGGCTCCGCAGAACCCAACGCCCATGACAACAACGCTCATCGTTCTCTCCTTTTCATGTGGTTTTGGATCTAACACCCAACAATAGCTTAACATCCAACAATAGTTTAACACTCCATCAGATGTATCTCGGACGACAATACTAGGGCGCGCGGAAGATTGTCAACCCTTTTCAAACTGCCGTATCCGACCGGTTTTGTAGTGCCTTCAAGCCTTCAGGCCTGCAAGCCTAATTCGCACCGGAAGCGTCCGTCTGCGGAGCCGCCCCGCGCAAGTAACCCTTCTCTACGGCCATCTGGTCGAGGTAGATGGTTCCCACCGCGTCGGCAATCGGTACCGGCGTGCGGTCGGTGCGGCGCCCGTCGATGGTTCTGACGTAACGTTGGCAACTGCCGCACACGTAGACCCGATGGGGGTCGGCTTCGTCGTAGTAGAGGAATTTTACACCCTCTTTGGGGTCGGAATGACCGCAGAACGGGCATTCGGCCCGGGAGAATTCCCAGCAGGTGTGGCAAAGCGAACACTTGAGCATGCGAAGCCCGCCCTCGCCTTCGAAGTAGGCCATTATCGGCTCGTTGCCGCAAGTGGGGCAGTGTCCTTGTGAGTGGCCGACTACTTCGAGTTGATTGTCGTAGAACTTCCCCCACTGCGCGACTACGGCACGGGCGACGTGCTCGGCGATGAAGACCAGGGCCGCGGCAGGGACTTTGTTACTGGCCGCCTGCTCCACAAAGTAGCCGGTGTTCTGGGTGATGATGTTGAACACCAGGCCGGCCACATCGATGTCCCCGGCTTCTTTTTGCGTCCTGAGCCGGTCCACGTTTTCCCTGGGCAGGGTGTTGAATTTCTCGATGATTCCGCACATCGCGTCAAACAATTCTCCGGAGATCTCGGAGTCCACCTCGAGGGTGTTGACATCGAACAGTCTGAATCCGGTTTTAACCTTCTCCGGGAGGTCTGTTCGAGGCCAGATCGCGGCGGGCTGCCGATCGCCGTGGCGCTCGAGGTTCTCGTATTGAGCTTTGATGATGGCCGCGTTGAAGTCCAGAAATACGTCGGCGGCGTACGGTTTGTCGCGATAGAATTCCAAGGCCTGCAAGATCTCTTCCAAAGGGGGCGGCGCCAGTATGATTTTCATGGCAAATCTCCTGTTTGAACATCGGCAAGCGCAGCTTGCCACAAGGCAAGATCAACTGTCAAGGGAAGGGGAGAGTGAAAAAGGGCGCGCAGGCCGGCCGCCACCGGCCCGCACGCCACGCAACGGTCATCGTGATACTACTCCTCGGTGCCGCCCATGGAGCGGAGCTTGATCGCATAAGCTACGCCGCCGATAAGCGCGGCGATGCCCAGAGGCATCATGCTCTTGCCGGCCAGGCGGGTCCGAGGCTGTGGCGGGATCTGCTCGGGCTTCTGCTGGCCCGGAATCTCCCGCGGAGTGTGGCTGGCGAGCATGTAGTCGGTGTTCGCCGCCTGGAGAATCCACATCGCGTTCCCGTCAGTGTTGGGATAGATGTTGGCGTCTCCACCGAGCGCCGCGACCCTGGCTTCAGCTTTCGCGATCATGTCATCCTTGTCGCCAAAACTGAGACCACCGGTGGGGCAGGTCTTTACGCACGCCGGCATTCCTCCGGCTTCGACCCGGTCGTCGCACATGCGGCACTTGCTCGCCCGGCAGAAGTCTCCTTCCGCCTTCGGTACGTCATAGGGGCAGAACTTCACGCACTCCGTGTCGCAGTCACCACATTGGGACTGGTCAAACAGAACCGCGCCGGCGTCGGTCTTGGTCACGACCTTGTCCCCGTGGGGGCAGGCCATGGCGCACGGCGCGTCCTTGCAGTGACGGCACTGGTCCTTGGCAAAGTACCACTTCACTTTACCGTCAATTTCCGCTTCCGTGAACCGCACCAGGGACCACGTGATGTAGCTGGCGTCCGGTGGGTTCTGGTAGGAACCGGTACAGGTAGTTTCTTCCACGCCCTGTTGCCACCACTGCTTGCAGGCAACCTGGCACCCTCTGCAGCCCATGCAGAGGGAAGAGTCGATCAATATAGCTTTCTCGGCCATTTTTCCCCTCCTTAGGCTTTGGTTACGTTACAGAGGAACGCCTTGAACTCAGGGATCCTCGTATTACAGTCACCGATATTTGGCGTCAGCCGGTTGGCGCTGTGGCCCTTGGCAATGCCCTGGAAACCCCAGTGCCACGGGATGCCTACCTCGTGGACCGTTTTGCCGGCAACGTTGAAGGGCTTGAACCGCACCGTGACCACGGCTTTTGCCTCCATCTCGCCACGAGCGCTCGTGATCTTCACGTTGTCACCGTTGGCAATGCCCTTCTCCTCGGCGAGCTCCTTGCTCATCTCAATGAAGCACTCGGGCATAGCCTCGGCGAGCCAGGGCAGGTTACGGGTCATTGCGCCCGCCTGCCAGTGCTCAGTGACCCGGTATGTTGTCGCAACATACGGGAAGTCGGTGTTTTCTCCCTTGGGAGCATAGCCCTCCGGGTACACGTGTGCGTACGGGGTGAGCATGGACGCGTTGAACGGGTTGGCATCCAACGGCGACTCCCACGGCTCGAAGTGCTCGGGGAACGGTCCGTCCGCCCGGCCGAAGCCGAACAGCCTGCCCACGCCCTCGGGTTTCATGATGAACGGAAGTTTGTCGCCCGGCAGTCCGCCGCCGTCCGACACGTCGCCGACATACTTGCCGGTGCCCGAGTCAAATGTGACCACCGCGTCTGCAGCGTCAAAGGGCTGCCCGTCGAGATCAACGGAAGCGCGGTTGTAGATGATCCGGCGGTTCACCGGCCAGCACCACGACCAGTTGGGGTAGATGCCGATGTCGGTGTTGCCTTCCTTGCTCCGCTTGGCCAGCCGGTTCGGGTTGATGGCGTCGTTCTCCGGCTCTACGTACGAGCCGCAGTACAGCCAGTTGCCCGAGCAGGTGGAGCCGTCATAGGCCAGTTGGCCGAAGCTGAACTTCTGCTTGCCGTCCTCATATCCCCAGCCGTTGATCTCCTTGGCCACGAGATGCGGGTCAGGATGATCCTTGTCCCCGTAGCTCCAGTCCAGGTTGACGATGGGGTCGGGGAAAACGCCTCCGCCCTCGTACAGGGCTTGGATCTTGTCCACGAGCTGAGTGGCGATCCAGAGGTCGTCCTTGGCCTCTCCGGGCGGCTCTACCGCCTTGTAGCGCCACTGTCCCCAGCGGCCGGAGTTGGTGACACTGCCTTCCTTCTCCACCGATGAGGCGGCAGGAAGCAGCCACACTTCGGTGTCGATGGATGCAGAGTCGACACCCGGGGCCTTCCAGAAGGCCGCGGTCTCGGTTTCCCACAACTCTACGGTTACCAGCCAGTCCAGCTTGCCCAACGCCTCGCGCTCCTTCAGCGCCGAAGGTCCGCCTACTGCCGGGTTCTGTCCCCAGGCGAAGAAGCCGGGCATGTCACCGTTGTACATCGCCTCGAACAGGCTGATGTGCGAGTAGTTGGAGCCGGGGTTGAGTTTCGGCAGCCACTGGTAGCCGAACTCGTTATCGACGGTGGCTGCGTCGTGGTAGAACGCTTTGAGCATGCTCACCATGTACTTCGGGTAGTGCTGCCACCAGTTGATGGAGCCGCCGCCGCCCGGGAAGCTGCCTTCCGCGTAGACCGGCGTGCCCGGAGCCTTGGTGTAGCTGTACGAAGCCGCATATTCTTCAGGAAGGTCTTCTTCCAGAAGAGTTCCCTCGTCCAGGAGACCCTTGATGATGTTCTTGGTCATCGCCTGAATGCCGACGTCACCGCCGAAGTCGTGGACGCCCAGCGTAGTCTGGGTCGCCTTTGGCGTGCCCAGATAACCGGGGAGGATGTGGAACAACAGGCAGTGGTCTGTGGACCCCTGCACGTTGGACTCGCCTCTCAGAGCGTTGATGCCGCCGCCGGCCACACCGGTGTTGCCCAGCAACAACTGCAGCACCGCGTAGGAACGTACGTTCTGCGTGCCGTGGGTATGCTGCGTCGAACCCATCGCGTACATGATGGTTCCGGATTTACCCGTGGCGCCGGTGGCCTTGTAGATGTCGATGGCTTCCTGGTAGGCAGCCGGGTCGGTTCCCGTCACTGAACAAACCGCATCCACGGTGTAGCGGGTGTAGTGCTTCTTCATCGCGGACAGGACTGAGCCGGAAGCTTCGTCCCACACGTTCGCCGCGTCAACCACTACCGGCGCACCGTTTTCGTCCGTTTCGTACTTCCAGGTCGTCGCCTTGTCGGAGAACGCGCCGGCGTCCACGTCGAAAGTGAACCCGTCCGCGGTCTTGAACCGGGCGTTGGTGTAGTTTAACACGTAATCCATGTTGTAGTTGTCGGGGTTAGCTTCCATCTCGGTAAGCACCGCGTGCAGGATGCCGCCCATGAATGCAATGTCGGTCCCCGACCGCATCTGGCAGTACAGATCCGCAACTGCCGAGGTGCGGGTGAAACGCGGGTCCACGCTGATAACCTTGGCGCCGTTATCCTGGCGCGCCTTGTTGACCCACTTCATAGACATGGGGTGGTTCTCGGCAGCGTTACTGCCGATGATCATGATCGCATCCGCGTTCTGGATGTCGATCCAGTGGTTCGTCATAGCTCCACGACCAAATGTTTCCGCCAGACCGGCGACAGTGGAGCTGTGTCAGATACGCGCCTGGTGTTCGATGAACACCAGGCCGAGTGCTGTCGCCATCTTCCTTAGCGCATAGCACTCTTCGTTGTCCAGGGCGGCGCTTCCCATGAGACCGATACCTTCCGTCCGGTTTACGGTCCTGCCTTCCCCATCGGTTTCTTCAAACGTGGCGTCACGGGTCGCCTTCACCTTTGCCGCAATTGCAGTGAGCGCGTCATCCCAGGACACTTCGTCCCAGTCCGCCGCACCCGGGGCCCGGTGCAACACCTTGGTGAGGCGCCGCTCGTTGTTGGCCACCTGGTAGAGCGCCTGCCCCTTCGAGCACAGCGCACCTTCGTTGATCGGGTGGTCCGGGTCTCCCTCGGTGTTCACCACCTTGGTCTCCCCATCCACATCCGCCGCGGTCACGATGAGCCCACAGCCGCATGCGCAGTAGGGGCAGATCGTCGTGGTCTCGACACCTTCCTTGGGCTCACGTGCATCTACCCAATCGGGCATGTCGGGACAGCCCGGCTGGACGTCGGGCGCAACGTCGGGATCCGGGGGCAGCTCGCCCACGATGTCCGGATCCGGGGGCAGCTCGCCCACGATGTCCGGGTCCGGCTCAACGTCAAAGCCGGTGTCTCCCCTGAGATCCGCTCCGACACCCTCACCGAGGATGTCTTCCGGATCATCCTTGCCATCGCCGTTGCCACAGCCCATCAACCCTACAGCCAGGGCCGTGGTGCCGGCGCCGGAGAGCTTCAAGAAGCGTCTCCTCGTCAATTTGGTTGGTCTTTTCTTCATTCGCAATCTCCCGTTGCTCAGTTAAAAGTTACCAACGTTTCCTTATCAATGATCTGCCCAGACCCTATTCGGGGGCCCCGGCCTCAATCCAACCCAAGACTACGTCAGCCAACTCCTGGGACGCGCCCATGTGGCCCTCTTCCAGCTTCGCCTTCATGGAGCCGTTGTCGACGGTAACCATCACCTCTGCATAGGTGGTCAACGGAATCGGCTTGCTCGCTCCGTGGCACCCCAGGCAACCGTCGGAATCCAGCATTGGCCCGATGGTGTTGGTGTAGGTGACAGCCGCACCCGCATCCTCGGTTACGTCCTCCTCCACGGGGATGTCCTCAGCAGCCGGAATGTCCTCAGCGGCAGGAATGTCCTCAGCGGCAGGGACATCCTCAGCGGCAGGGACATCTTCCGCCGCCGATAGGTCTTCTGCAGCCGGAACGTCCTCTCCGGCCACGCTATCCGCCACCGGCTGCCCAGTGTCCTTGTCACCATCTCCTCCTGCGGTTCCACAGGAAACCACTCCTACCAGGAAGAGCGTCGAAAACAGCAGGCATAACCGCTTCATGACAACCTCCGAAATCAAAATCCCAAGCCTACCTTCGAGTCTATTTCAGGGGCATACTACGAAGGCCACGTAGAAACTGTCAAGTTAAATAGGTGTAAAATACTTTATAACCATGACGCGGCGCGGAAATATGCCTAGCTTGAGCGGGGGCGCTATACGTGAAAGACTGAATGCCGCACTGAGTCAGCGCGGGTGTTTTGTACGTATTTTGTCCGTATTGACGCCGGGGTGATATCCGAGGGAGTTACTCGTCGTCGGTGGCTTGTACCGCAAGGGTGGCGCAGGCCGCCACACACGCGGCTGACTCCCGCCCCTCGCACTGGTCACACCGGATCGCCTTGCGGGCCGGCTCATCTCTGACGATGGCGTGGTGAGGGCAGGCCATGAGGCACATCCAGCAGCCGATGCACCGGTCCCGGTCGAAAAGGACTCTCCCGGTTCCAGGTTCAACAGACAGGGCTGCCGCCATGCACGCGGCCACACATTCGGGGTCCTCGCATTGCCGGCACACCGCCTGGAATTCGTATCCTTCCACCGCATTGCGGATGATCTGGATTGCACTGCGGGAAGGGTCGGCTTCGCCGCGGTGTGCGATGGCGCACGCGACCGTGCAGGCGCGGCAGCCGGAACAAAGGTCGTGGTTGGTGTAGATTTTTCTCAATTTTCAATTACCAAATTTCAATTACCAATTATGCCTCTCCCCACGGAGAGGTGAGTTCATCGACTCGCCCGTCGGGGACGATGCCGTCATCGGTCCATCCGTGAAGGCGATAGAAGCGCTCGCGCATCAGCGCGAATTTCTCACGGTCGATCTGGTGACCTTTGGCCATCCCGTGAGGCATCGGTTCATCGAAGTAGCGCCGGGGCAAGGTGTCGTGCTCTCTCCGCACTCCGAACCGGTTCAGCAATGCCCGCTCCACGTCGACGATACGTCTTCCCACCGCGGCCAACTCCCCTTCCGTGAACTTCGCACCGAACGCCTTTTCTAGAAGGTCGGCGAAATGTCCGTATTTGAGGAGCTTCGGGCTGTTGAAGCCGTGGCATACGAATTTGCAGATGCCCATGGCATCGACGGTCGCGTATATATCCTCGTGGACGGCCAGCACCTTCTCCTTGGTCTCATAGCTGGTGGGGTCCGGGTCCACATCCTCGCCGTAGATCTCACGCAACAGCTCAGGCGGCAGGTCGAGCACCTCCAGAGTGGGCCGGCTGCGCAGGTGATCCGCTCCTCGAGACGCCATGGCGATACCCAGCGCAAACCCCTTTATGTAGCGGCAGTCGTGGGGATCCGATTGGGGCAGTCCCTTGATGGCAGTCAGGTAGTCTGCCTTCGGGTCGTTGAGCTGCTTCGCCGCATGTCCGCTTTCGGCCAGCAACGCGCCGAATCCATCCCGCTCCGCAATCGCCTCGATGAGCCGCACCGCCAGGTCGTAGTCCCCGAAGCGCAGCGGCTCGCCCGTTATCGAGTCGTCGATAATGCCTTTCTCGTACAACTCTGTGGCCCAGGAAATGATACCGCCGGTGGACGAAACATCCAGGCCCAGCCGGTTCACCAGGTTGTTGAGCCGAATGACATTTGCAGTGTCTGCGATCCCCAGGTTGGCGCCCAGCAGCACGATGGTTGTGTATTCGGGGCCCTCACCTTCGTGGATGTTGCGGTGGCGGCAGTGGACCACGCATGAGTGGCACGAGATCATTTTCGAGATGTGCTCGTGCACCACCTCCGCGTCCAGGGTGCTCTCGAACGAGGAATCCTGGCTGTTGCGCGTGCGGATGGCGCCCAGGTAGTTGCTCACCTCGTACAACAACGGCGTGCCCACCCTTCCCAGCACCTGCACGATTTTCGAGTTGGTGAGGTACTCCTTCAGTTCATTATTGAGGGTCAAAAAACCTTCCGGGTCATGGAGCGGCAAACCTCGTCCGCCCACCGCGGTGATCGCTTTTAGATTCTTGCTGCCCATCACCGCGCCGGTACCGCCCCTGGCCGCCGCGTTCTTTACTCCGGTCATCACGCAGGCGAAGCGCACCATGTTTTCGCCGGCCGGGCCGATGCAAACGGTCTCCGCCCGCGGCCCCACGTCACGCCGCAACGCGGCCTGGGTCTCGTTGACATCCATGCCCCAGTAGTCACCGGCGTCCTCAACGGTCACCGCGTCATTCTCGACCCTAAGGTACACCGGACGGTCAGCCTTGCCGGTGATTATCAACCGATCGATGCCCGCATACCGGAGCGCCGGCCCGAAAAAGCCGCCGCAGTTGGCGTCGGCCAGCGCCATCGATTCCGGTGATCTGGTGGAAACGTTGAACCGGCCCGAATTGGGGCAGCCGGTGCCGGTCATCGCGCCGGTTCCGAAGATGAGCACGTTCTCAGGAGAAAAAGCGTCTACATCATCGGGCAACAGCCGGTGAAGATAGGCGGAGTTCAGCCCCCTCCCACCAACATAGGCCCGCACCACTTCAGGGGGCGTCTCCTCGTAGCGTACCTCGCCGCTCGTCAGGTTCACGAACGCTACATTAGACCGCATGTTGCCGATGGCCTCGTTCATTGCGTCCCTCCCCAGCGGGTCTTCTTCATGTCTTTGCGGAACTTGGCGATCAAGTCCATGGTCGCGGGCCATTGCACCTCGCCCCGGGTTACCTCCGCGTGTAGATTCTGGTAGAACTCCACTCCTTCCAGTTTGCCCTCGAACAGCGCCGCCGCCGCAGCCCCCGCTTCTACCCGGGCCCGGACCAGATGCTGGAACATGCCCGCACGGTCCACGTCGTTGACGAAGGTCGCGGCCACCACCCTTCCGCCCGATACCACCAGCCGGGAATAGGCTGCGCGCTTCTCGCTGCGCTCGAAGTAAATGTCGGCGTTTTCGAACTGGTCCTTGCGGCTCGCACCCATGGTGATTACGGGCAGGCTGAAGATGTCCAGGGAGTTGAGGAATACCGGCTCATACTCGGCCGCCTCACCGCCGGCCATGTTCAGCCCGGCAACGCGCCCCTGGCGATAGGCGTTCACCCAGTGGGCGTGGATTTCATCCTTCCCCTCGATCCAATTTGGATATCGGGTCACGTCCCCGGCCGCAAAGATGCCGGCGAGGGAGGTCTCCATGTTTGACCCAACCTTGACCCCGCCGTCGACGTCGACCCCCGTGCCTTCCAGGAGGGACGATGCGGGCCTCATCCCCGCGGCTACGACGAGAACGTCGAACGGTATTTCTGCACCCTCACCCGTCACCGCGGTCCAGCCGTCGCTCGACCGCTCTACCCGGGCTACCGACGAATCGACCCGTACGTCGACCTCCGCCGCCTCCATCTGCGCCTGCGCGAGGCCGGCGGCCTCACGGTCGAGGATCAAAGGCAGCACCCGGTCGGCAAGTTCGAACGCGGTAACTTGCATGCCCAGGGTCCTTAGCGCCTTGATACCCTGCAAACCGATGAGGCCCATGCCTATTACCACCGCTCGCTTCCCGGGCGCGCACAGGGGCGCCAACTTGGCCACGTCGGCCCGGCAATACAGGGTGGCGCCCGGTGCCTGGTCGAGGCCCGGAATTCCCGGGGTCACGGGCACTGAACCGGTGGCTACCAGCAATTTTTCAAATTTTACCGTGCGGCCCGACTCAAGAGTGAGTAACTTCTCTCCCGGGTCGAGAGCGGAAGCCGGATCTCCGGTGAGCAACTCTACACCGTGTGATTCGTACCAGCCGGCATCCCTCAGCCCGATCTCCGCTCCTTTCCGCTCACCGGTCAGTTCTTCGATGATCAGGGGACGGCAATAGGGAACGACGTTTTCTCCGTTGATGAGTAGGACGGCGCCTTTGGCGTCGACGGAGCGCAGCGCCTCGATGGCTGCGATCCCAGCGACTCCCGCCCCCACAACGGCATAATGCGTGGTGAAAGAATCAGGCAAGGTTCTATCCTCCGCTAAGCAGGGTGAGAAACGCCACCTGGTCGCCTCCCAGCAGCTTGGTCATGCCCCACTGGGGTCGTTGGATGAGAGCTTGGTTTACCGCCACAAGATAGCGAGGTGAAACCTTTCCGTTCTCCAGCAGCTCCTCTGCCGCGTCGGGGTAGGTCTCCAGGAACCAGCGCACAAGCTCCTCCACGGTCCCCTCGAACTCCTCGAAGGTAACAGTCTTCTCGCCGACGATTTCCCGCAGTTGCTGAAACAACTGAATGGTGATGGTTCCCGCCAATGTCTCTCTCCGCTAACGACCCCGGGGCCTACGGCCCGCACGACCCTGTAATGACTATCGGCGCAGGGCCGATATGTCAAGCGGATTGGCCCTACCACCCGTACCCCGAGAGCGAGCGAGGGGTACGGTGACTTGCCTTCTCGGTCGCTCCGGGGCATTCTTTAAGCCATGACAAGCGTCAGGCTATTCCTAACCCGGTTTATGTTCATCACCGGGGTGTTGTTTGCCGCCTGTGCCGCGAGTCCCGACCCGTCCGGCGCCGCCGTCGGCGATGTCGCCGTCTCCACTGCCGAGCAAGAGCTCTACGACCTGCTCATGCAGCACCGGGCCGACCACGGCCTGGGGCCGATCCCCCTGTCCCCCAGCCTCACCACCGTCGCCCGTACCCATGTCGCTGACCTCAACGACAACCGCCCCGAGAAGGGCAAATGCAACATGCATAGCTGGTCTGACAAGGGCAAGTGGACGCCATGCTGCTACACCGACGATCACGCCCAGGCAGCGTGCATGTGGAACAAGCCTTCCGAGCTCACCACCTACCCCGGCGACGGCTACGAAATCTCCCACCGGCACTCCGCCAAAGCCACTCCCGGGAGCGCCGTCAAATCCTGGAAGTCCAGCCCCGGCCACATCAACGTGGTCCTGAACAAGGGCATCTGGGACGAACCCTGGCACGCCATCGGCATCGCCGTCGACGGTAACTACGCCGTCGCCTGGTTCGGCCGGGAGCCGGATCCCGTACTCTCACATCCAGCACCCTGAAACCCGAAGTCACTGTTTGTAGCTCCGCACCGTCCGAATCGAAGTCAACCACCCCCTGGCCCACAGGGCCATCCGCCGTAGCCCGGCCGTGTCGAAGGCACTGTCCTCCGAATCGTCACAGTTGTTCTCGAAGGCAGTCACCGTCGCGCCGCCAGCCGGGCGAAGGAGGACCACCCCTTCGCAGGACCTCGCCGTAGCATGCTCGGTCCTCCTCCGCCTCCCGGCGGGAAGAAGAACGCAGTTGCGAAGGCCGATAATACATGGACGGGGTTGTCCGCCCTCCGCCCAGGGGGTTCAAGCCCCCGGCCTACGGCGGATTGCTCGTGACTTTGATAAAGGCAGAGTGTTGGACGGAGGCCAGTGCCTTCGGGTCTTGGGTAATTCTACGGAACAACAAGGTTCCGGATGATCGGCTTGCCTTCCCGCATGTCGTCGAAGGCCTGGTTTATCTCTTCGAGAGGATACCGGGTCGAGATCAGGGGCTCGAGCTGGAGTTTGCCGGACTCTACGAGGCCGACGATGCGGTGGTAGTCTACCGGGCGGCAGCCTAACGAGCCGCGGATTTCCATCTCGCGGAACATGATGCGGCCCGCGGGGAGGTTCAGGGTGTGGGGGCTATAGCCCACCATTACGAAACGCCCGCCGGGGTTCAATACGTTCATCGCTTCCAGCATCACGTCCGGCATGCCGATCGCCTCGAATGCGGTGTCGCAGCCGCCCGTCGCCTTACGGATCGCCTTTGCAACTTTGGGGGTGTTCGCGTTAAACACCATCTCGGCGCCGAGCTTCTTGGCGAGTTCCAGCTTCTCGTCCTGGATGTCCACCGCGATTACGCGGGCGCCCGCAAGGGCTGCGAACTGAACCACGTTGATGCCCACACCGCCGCAACCAAACACCGCTACCTTCTGGCCGGGCAAGACCTCGCCCCGGTTCACCACCGCGTGATAGGGAGTGGACAAGGCATCAGCGATGATGCTGCAGTCCTCCAGGGGCAGATCCTTGGACAGCGGGACGAGATCCTTGGTGGGAACGACCACGTACTCGGCGTACCCGCCGTTCATGTGGTTCCCCAGCATCTTCATCCGCTGGCAGATGTTTTCACGACCTAATCTGCAGGCCGGGCACTGGCCGCAGGTGAGAACTGCGGGGATAATCAGCGTGTCGCCTTCGGCGAAGCCCTTGGCCCCCGGCCCCAGTCCCACCACCGTGCCACTGATCTCGTGGCCCAGAATAAACGGCGGCTCCATGAAGGTCGGCGTGCCGTGGTCCAGGTAGTGCAGGTCGGTGTGGCACACTCCGCACGCGGCGACTTTGACCAACACCTCGCCCGGCCCCGGTTCCGGAGTCGGGACGTCTTCGATCTTCATGTACTTCTCGCCCTTGTAGTACATTGCCGCTTTCATGGTAAACCCTCCGTAGGATGATCAATCGTGCCGGTGCGGGACAGGCCCGTCGCTCGCTCTCCGGGTACTGTTGGTGCCTGACATGCTATTTGTGTTTCCATTCCGGGCGCCGCTTCTCCGCGAAGCTGGCGATCCCTTCCTGTACATCTTCGATGTCGTACAGATCTTCCAGGAACTTCTTGCACTGCCATTTCAACCCTTCCACATCAAGGCCGCCGCTGCCCTTGAGCAAGGCCTGCTTGGTCATACGCACCACGGGCAGACTGAGCCGGTTGAATTTAACCTCCACCTTCGGCCACGTGTCTTTGTCCATGATTTTCTGAACCAGCCCCATGGCCTGGGCCTGCTCTGCACCGATCGCCTCGCCGGTAAGGGCCAGGTACGAGGCGTTCTGTCGTCCAACCAGCCGGGGTAGTTCAGCGCAGGCAAAGGGCGGGAAGAAAGCCAGCGTAATCTCCGGCACGCCGAATTGAGCCGACGGATCCGCTACCACAAAGTCGCAGAACATTGCCACTTCCAGCCCACCGCCCATACAGGGCCCGTGGACCAGAGCTACAGTGGCGGCAGGGAATTGGGCCAGCCGCTTGCAAACGTCGGCCAGCGCGCCGATCATGTCCGGCGCTTTTTCCTCCTCATGGTCTTCCACCGACGCACCCGCAGAAAAACACCGGCCCGCGCCGGAAACCAGCACCGCAGCGATGGATTCGTCGTCGGCCAGCTCTTCAAGCTTGTCCGCCATTTCCTGCAGCGCGGCTGCGTCCAGGACGTTCACCGGCGGCACATCGATCGCGAGGTGAACGACCCGGTCGGTTCTGGTGATGTTAATCATGGAAAAACCTCCGATAGTATGCGGCGCAGCGCAGGCCCCTCACTCGCACTCGGGGTACGGTGGGATGCCCGGCCACGATTCTCCGTTTCTACCGCCTCACCAGGGCGGCCATGGCCACGCCGCCGCCGCCGCAAAGGGAGGAGACGCCGGTGTTGAGTCCACGGTTGATAAGGGCGTGGATGAGGCTCACGGTGATCCTGACACCGGTGCAGCCCGTGGGGTGGCCCAACGCGATGGCGCCGCCGTTGACGTTCAACTTCGCCCGGTCCCACTCCACTACCCGCTCGTTGGCCAGCACCTGGACTGCGAACGCTTCGTTTACTTCGTAAAGGTCGGGGCCGGCCGCGGTAAGGCCGTTTTCCTCCAGCAGCATGGGGATCGCTTTGCCCGGGCCTTCGCCCATGGTCGCGGGCTCCACCGCACATTGGGTAAACGCGGCCAGTTCGGCCATGATGGGCAGCCCTTCCGCCTTGGCTATTTCGTCAGTGGTGAGCAGCATGAACGCGGCCCCGTCGGCCATGGCGCACGCGTTGCCCGCGGTGACCACGCCGTCCTTTTTGAACACGGGTCTCAGCTTCGCCATCTTTTCCATGGTCACCGGCCACCGGAACGTCTCGTCCTTGGCAACCGTTTCTCCACCCACCTCGATGGGCACGATCTCGTTGGCAAAGGCGCCCGCTTCCCACGCGTTGAACGCCTTCTCCTGGGAGCCCGCGGCAAACGCATCCTGCTCCTCCCTCGGGATGCCGTATTTCTCGGCCACGTTCTCCGCGGTCATGCCCATGCCCTGGCCGATGAGGGGGTCGGTGGCGTCGGCCCAGCCGTCCAGGATCTCCTTATTACCCATGCGGAAGCCTTTCCAGCGCACGTCTTTCAGGAGATACGGCATGGTGCTCATGGACTCCATCCCACCCACCAGCACGAATTTTCCCTCCCCCAGTCTCAGGCGCATAGCTGCCAATTCGAGAGCCTTGATGCCCGAGGGGCAAGCCATGTTCACGGTGGTGACCGGGGCGTCGATGGATACTCCGCCACGAACCGAGGCGGTGCGGCCCGGGTTGGGGCCGTTGCCTGCCTGCCGGCAGCTGCCGATTACCACTTCGTCTATCCTGTCACCGGGGAAATCCACTGCTGCCAGCACCTGTTTGATAACCGGTGCGGCAAGGTCGTAGCAGTAGGTGTCCTTAAATGATCCGCCAAAGCGGCCCATGGGGCTGCGCAAGGCGCTGACACAGACGATACCTGGAGTTTTCATATGTATTGTCCTCCGTCCACTTTGATCACTTCACCGGTGATGTGCCGCGCTCGTTCGCTGGCCAGGAATGCGATCACTTCGCCCACGTCCTCGGGCGTGCCGATGCGGTTGATGACGATCTCCTGCCGGGCCTTTTCCTTGAAGTCGTCGGGCAAGTCCTGGATCATCGAGGTGGCGGTGAGGCCGGGGCAGACCACGTTGACGTTGACGTTGGCCCTTCCCAGCTCCCGGGCCACCGTTTTGGAAAGCCCGATTACGCCCGCCTTGGCGGCCGCGTAGTTGGACTGCCCGAATTTCCCGCGCAGTCCGTTAATCGATGACACCGTGACGATAGCGCCTCCCTTCTTCTCCCGGAACAGCGGTGTCGCGGCGCGGATGTAGTTGAACGCACCTTTCAGGTCGGTAGCGATCACCGTATCCCAGGCTTCTTCTTCCATCTTCCAGATCACCCTGTCCCGGTTGATGCCCGCGTTATTCACCAGGATGTCCAGGGTGCCGAAGTGATCTACCACCTCGCCGACGACCGCCTCAGCGCGGCTGAAGTCGGTTATGTCCCCCTCCAGCAGCAACGCTTCACCGCCGGCCGCTTCCACCTCCGCGACCACTTTTTCGCCACCTTCCTTGTTCAGGTCCAGGATCGCCACCTTCGCACCTTCGCGGGCGAAGATGAGAACCGTGGCGGCTCCAATGCCCGAACTCCCCCCGGTTATCAGTGCAACCTTACCTTCAAGCAGCTTGCACATTGGCTAGGCCTCCCTCTTATTCTTGCTCTCCCGCGCCTTTACCAGCGCGGTAAGGGTTTTATTCACCGGCACATGTACGCCGAGTCGGGCGCCGTGCTTCACTATTCTGCCGTTGAGCATGTCGATTTCAGTGAGCCGACCGGAGTTCAGGTCCGCGTACATGGACGGCATGTGGTCTCCTGCCCGGCTCAGGTAGTCAAGGCAGTAGTCCAGGAAGCCCTGGCCGAAGTCATAACCGCGGGCGTGGGCTACCCGGATACACTCATCCAGATTGAGTTCCACCAGGCGATAGGTTTCCTTGCACGCCATCACTTCGGCCATGGTCATGCCCAGCACCGCGCACACCGGAGTGAGGGCCGCGTTGAGGATGGTTTTGAGCCACACGTATCGTTTGATGTCCGCGGTAGCTTCCGACTTGAGCCCTGCGTCGGTCATGAACCCGGCCAACAGGCGGGCGTGTTCACACTCTTCGCCCTGGCAGAGGCAGCCCACATAGTTGGGCGGATTGAAGAAGGTCATGGAAATGGCGCCGGGGCCGTCCATCACTCCCGCGAAGTTCACAACGATTCTCATGGTGCGTTCCCGCCCGAAGTCGTGGGCCAGGAACTCCTCGTTGTCGATGCCGTTCTGCATGGAAACGACTTTGAAATCCCCACCCATCTGGAGCAATTCAGGCGCCAGATGAAGTGTCACCGGCGCCTTGACCGCGAGGACAACGTAGTCGTAGTCGTTGGTTGTGAGCGCAGAGAGGGAAGGAACGACACCGTCAAGGGGCACCGTTTCGGTGGTGGCCCCGATGAGCTTCAGGCCGTGCTCGTTGATCGCTTCAAGATGCTCTTGGCAAACGTCGACGCCGGTTACGGACATTCCCGCAGCCTTCAACTTGGCGGCGAAGATCCCGCCGACCGGGCCGAGGCCGACTACCAGAAATTTTGCATGGGATGTGTTCATGGGTGGCTTCTCTTCTCGGGTTTGGGGTGACAACTCATGGCAAACGTCCACATCTTTCGCACCGGACTGGCTTCAATGAACTCGAGGGCCGTACAACTCATGACCAAACCTTGTTACCCTATGGAAAACCGGCCCGTCAAGTGTTTTCAAGATTGTTGACCAGCCCTCTTCTTTGGTGTTGAATAGAAACTGGGAAACTGCTCGGAGGAGACACGCAAATTGGCGGAAGAAACCGTTGTTGAAGTGGTTCTTATTTTGGCCTGCGTAATCCTCTCCGGATTGTTTTCCGGATCAGAAACTGCGCTCACCAGTCTTCACGCCGGCAGATTGGACCAGCTTATTTCCGTCAAGCGGCCCGGGATCCGCCTGCTGAGACTCTGGCGTGACCAGCCTCGAACGGTGCTGAGCTTTCTGCTGGTGGCCAACAACCTGGTGAACATACTGGCCTCCTCCCTGGCCACCCAACTTTCCCTCAAGACGCTGGGGGGATTCGGTGTCGAGGGGGCGGTGAGCATAGCCATCGCCCTGGCCGTTGGTGTCATGACTTTCCTCATTCTCGTCTTCGGTGAGGTGCTGCCCAAAACCTATGCCCGGCACAACCCCCATCACGTCACCTCGGTCCTTCCGCTCCTGCTCTTCTTCTACGCACTGCTCTGGCCTTTGGCCAGGGTGCTGGCCTACCTGGGTAAGGGATTCATTTCTCTGGCCGGCGGCGATCCCGCCAGTCCGCCTCCCACCGTCACTGAAGAGGAGCTGGAATTCCTCATCCAGAAAGGGCACAAGGAAGGGAGCCTCGACGAGGACAAGGAGCGAATGCTGTCCGGGGTCTTGAGCCTCGAAGATCGCATCGCCAAAGAGGTGATGGTCCCTCGCACCGACATGATCATGTTCGAAGCCAGGGCCAACATCGGCGCGGTCATGGAAGGGATTACCGAGCACAACTTCTCCCGCTATCCCGTCTACCAGGAGTCAAAGGACAAAGTGATCGGGGTTTTTTACGCCAAAGACCTCCTCTCCTACTTCATAGATAAAGACCGTAAAGATGCATTCAAACTTCGCAACTTCGTGCGGCCGCCATACTTCGTGCCCGAAACCAAACGTCTCGACGAACTCCTCGGCGAGTTTCAGGAGGAACGTATCCACATCTCCATCGTGGTCGACGAATACGGCGGCACTGCGGGCATGGTAACGCTGGAAGACATTATCGAGGAGATGATCGGCGAAATCTACGACGAGTTCGACAAGGAGGAAAAACTGTTCATCCAGGTGGACGAGTCAACCTTCATAGTCAATTCCAAGCTGCCGGTTGAGGAGATGAAGGAAGAGTTGGAACTCAACGTTGAGTTTGCCGATGACCGGGAATACGAAAGCGTTGGCGGCCTGGTGATGGAGTTGGCCGGCAGCGTCCCGGGAAGGGGAGAGTCGTTCATCTATCAGGTGGAAGACGAAGAAGCCCCGACTCTGACTTTCACGGTTCTTGAAAGTGATGGTGTGAAACTGGGCAAAGTGAAACTGATCATCAAACAACCCGACCAGTAGGGCTATCGGCGGTCAGCTATCAGCTATCAGTCGATTCTGAAGGTATCCTTCCCCTGCTGGCCGTTGGGCCATACCTTCCTGTACAACAAGAGCCACTGGTTGGCAGTAGCCGGGGTAACGTCACGGCGTGCCTCGAGGCGCAAGGGGAAACTTCGTAAGAACCGATGGGCCTCCGCCGCGGTGTCGTTCCGGAGGTGTTCAATGCCCGCACCGGCCGGGATTGCGTCGACGCGCTCCTTGAAAGCCGCCTGGCGCACCACTCCGAACGCCACGTTATCCACTACCATCAGCAGGCCGCCCCACTTGAGGCTACCCACGAGTTTCGAGTACGCAGTCCACAGATCGAGGAGGTGATTGTGGCTTCTAAGTACCAGGATCCAATCAAAGGAGCCACGCTCCAGGGGGGCGGATTCTATGCCGGTGTCCCACAGCGTGATCCGGCCCGCGTCCGCCAGTTCCCGTACCTGCTCACCCGGGGAAGGATCTACGCCGGCGTACGTCATCTCACCGGCTTGCAGTTTCTCTTCGAACAACCCGCGGTAGCGGGTCTCCCCACAACCGACGTCAAGGGTGTTGCCGGTCACCTTCTTCAGTATCCCCTTTACCTCGGCCTCTGCCTGGCTGAACGGGTCTCCCTCGATCGCCTCGAAAGTGCCGGGGCCGACACGCTTGAGCTTCCTCAATTGCCCGGCGAAGTCGTTCACGAACTCCGCCTCGTCAATCTGAAGGTAGACCTGGCCCAGTCCGTCGCGGATGCGACTCACCTCGGCATCGGAAAAATCGCCTGTGTCGGTAGCGTAAACCGCCTCCTTGCCGTCGCTCAGCACGCGGAGCGTTCTGGACTCGGGAGGGGTCTTCGGGGCAGCGGCGGGGAAGTAATTGAAAGAGTTGCTGACACCGCCTGCAACCGGCTTGATGAAGTCGGCGCCGAAACGTTCCCACGTCGCGGACCAGCAGCCCCGGCAGTCGTCGCCGATGAGGCAGCCGCGGCAAGCGTCAGGCTTTGACATGTTGGCGTAGTCGATGGGATAGAACTGCTCTTCATCAACCTCCCGGATTCCTACGATTCGGTGGGTGAAAAAATCGGACTGCAGGGAGGGGAAGCGAGGGTCGAGGCAGTGGGGAAATCCATCTACCCCGAAACTGTCCTGCGGTCTTCCGTTGGCGATCCCGAAGCTGATGGCATCGCTCACCCCGGCGGCAGCCGTTTCCGGCTGAGGGGCTACTCCTTCCCCATCAATCGCCCGCCCCCGCGGTTCCACATTCGAGAATTTTAGCGATGTGCGGCGAAGATCAGTCATGCTGGAAACGATCGCCTTGAGGTGGTCGACGTTTTGCTTCACCACCACGACGTTGCACGTCACTTCCAACCCGGAGATTCCGTCAAGTACCTTCAGCGCTTCCATGGTCTGGGCGAATGATCCCGGTGCGCGCGTGATGCTATCGTGCACCTGCTCCGTCCCGTGCAGGGATACGTAGGTGTACTCAAGCCCCCTGGCCAGCAATTTGCTCAACAGCGGCTTATACGACAGCATCCGCCCGTTGGTAATGAGGCCGAAAGGAACATCCCGGCGCCGGCAGTGGTCGGCAAGGTCGACGAGATCGGGGCGCATGCTCGGCTCGCCGCCGGAGAACAGAACCGACTCGGCTCCCAGTTCAAGCGCCTCATCGATCCGTCGGCAAACCTCCTCAGTTTCCAGATCTCCAAGGTGAGTCAGGCCGGCCGAGTGGCAGAATGTACATGAGTTGTTGCAGGATTGCCCTGCCTTGATAATGAATCGTCGTGGAGGTTCTCTTCGCAAACCGTTCTAGGGCTCCCCATCCAGGCACAAGGGCCAGCATTCCGAAACGTGGGGGCATCCCTCGAAGGCGTCGGGGCACTTCTCGGTGATGCACTCGAGGTAGCTGGTCAGGTTCGGAATGCCTGCCGGTGAAATATCTAAGATGCACAAGCCGAAGCACTCCTGGCCGCCCCCGGCGTTTTCGCACTCCTCGCTGCACTGGAAGACGTCGGCGCACGACAACTCGCCTTCGCCGCCACATTCCGCCAGGCAGAGGAAACCCAGGGGGCAGTATTCCATGTCTCCGTTGCACAACTCCTGCTCACATTCGAAATAGGCGAGCACCGCGTCCATCCCTTCGGGGGAGGCCTCGGCTACGCACGGGCTGAAACAGTCGTTTTCAGGGTCGTTTTCGGGGCCGCCGAGGCCGCCGCACTCCATGACACAGGTCATGGTCTCGGCGCAGGACGATTCGCCCCCGCCGCCGATGCACGCGATCCACTGGTCGGGGCAAGGGCCCGCTTCACCGCAGGAGAATGCATTGAGATACATCTCCTTGGCCGCTGGTGAACCCTGTTTGACGCACTCGATGGTGCAAGCCATCGCCTCTTCGCCACTGCTGCCGGGTTGGCCGCCGGAGTTTGCGAGGATGCCGCATTCGTCCAGGCAGATCGCCATCTCCCCGCAACTGCTCTGCCCGTCTGCCTGGACGCACTCGAACAGGTGCGTCACAAAACCCGCATAAGTGT
Source organism: uncultured Myxococcales bacterium (assembly GCA_964626565.1). Taxonomy (GTDB): domain Bacteria; phylum Myxococcota_A; class UBA9042; order CAIXZC01; family CAIXZC01; genus CAZVFX01. Next base: position 71,241 of record CAZVFX010000005.1, on the reverse strand, counting down.
TCGAAGCACCCAGTTGGAACGCCAGCAAAATCGCTTCCGCGTTGGCCTGGGACAAGCAGTCGACCAGGCAGGCGCCGTCATCATCGCCACACCCGGCCTGGCAGACAAGCTGCTCTTCGCAACCGGAATCTCCGTCACCGCCGATGCAAACGTAGAGCTCGGCGAAGCAGTTGGCCCAAAGGCAGGTTTCCACCTCGTCAGGCGCCAGCACCTGGTTGGCGCAGGTTTCCTGGTAGCAGTCGGCGACCAGTGACAACTCCCAAAGTGCTGTCTCCGAAGCTCCTTCCATGCAGGGCGTCAGGCAGTCCTGGTCGTCAAAAGGGGGGCACTCGGAGGCCTGGCCGCACTGGATTACCTCCAGGCAGGCTTTCCCCTCCTTGGACAAGTCGGGTAGGGACAGATCCTTAACTACATCTACCGGCTCAACGGTGTTTTCATGGTCCGGGACGTCCGCTGCCTCCGGTGTGTCTTCAGGGATAATTGCGTCGACGGGAGCATCGGTCTTTGCCGGCAGATCCGCAGGAGCCCGGCTGTCTTCCGGCTGAGGGGGTACGTCGGCAGGCCCACGGCTGTCGACAGGTTGCACAACTTCGGCGGTAATTTGGTCCAGAGCGTCAGTAGTGGTTCCTTTCTGGTCGACGAGCTTGGAGGGGCCTGAATTATCCGGGCATGCGGTGAGGAGAAGAAGTGAGGCAGAGAGCGTCATACAAACGTGCTTCATCATTCCTCCAGGCATGGGGCAACTGCGTACTAGAACTGCAGCCCCGGGCACATCGCGATGCAGACCAGCGCTTCTGGGCAATCTTCGCCGCCATCGGGGCAGTTCTCCTCGATGCAGCCGAGGAAGTCGGCAAGGTCCTGGGCCCCTTCGATGGAGATGTCCATGATGCACTCTCCAAAGCAGTCCTCTCCTTCCACCTCGCACTGGGTGGCACAAGTGAACACTTCCCCGCACGACAGGTCACCGCCGCCGGTGCACTCGGGGATGCACGCCATCTGCTGAGGGCAACCTTCCATTTCGCCGCCGCACACCTCTTCGCTGCAATCCAGGTATTGCAGCATCTGTTCATGAGCCTCAGGCGTGGTCTGCAAAGTGCAGTCGGTGAAGCAGTCGCCGCCCTCATCTTCTCCCGGCGGGTCGTCTTCCCCTCCTCCTCCTTCACCACCGCAGGTCATGATGCACTCCAGCGCTTCCCCGCAGGTCATGTCTCCGGCCCCGCCCATGCACTCCATCAACTTGTCGGGGCAGGGATCCCCGTCGCACTCGAAGATGCCGAGGAACATCTCCTTGGCATCCGCGCTGGATGACTTGATGCAGTCTTTGGCGCAAGCGATATTAAGGGAGCTCTCTTCCCCTTCTTCCGGCTCGCTGAACATGCCGCATTCTTCGAAGCAGGCGGACATGTCGGCGCAGGTGCCGTCTCCTTCGCCCTCCACGCATTCGAACAGATAGGTGTAGAAGTTGGCGCTGTCCTCGGCGTCGGCGACCTTGAGTGCAACCTCGATGGCTTCTTCGTTGGATTTGGCCATACAGTCCATGATACACATGCCGTCTTCGTCGCCGCATTCGCCCTGGCAGTCAAGGGTCTCTTCGCACGAGGCGTCCCCTTCGCCGCCGATGCAAACGTAGAATTCGGCGAAACACTGACTCCACAGGCAGTTGCTCTCTTCCGGGTCCTGGGGCCCGTCCAAGCAGTTATCCTCGTAGCACTCGTTGATCAAAGACAGTTCCCACAGGGTCATGGCTGAGGCGTCGGCGTAACAGGGCGCCCAGCAGGCTTCGTCGCCGAAGTCTTCGCAACCCTTGGCCATTCCGCAGTAGTACACGTCCAGGCAGTCGTCTCCCTCTTTCGACAGATCAGGAATCAGTGTCTCCTCGACGGTCTCTTCCGGCTGAGGCACGTCTTCGAACTCAGGCACATCTTCCGGCTCGGGCACATCCTCCAGCGAAGTTATATCCGCGGGAGGAGTCGTCTCCGTGGTTTCTTCCGGGGGCGCGATCTGGTCTTCCGGCGGCTCCACAGAGTCATCTTGTGAGACGACGTCGGCCGGGGCGACGGTTTCGTCCGCGTCCGGGACGTTGCTGCCGTCGCCCATTGTGCCGTCGGTTGTAACCAGGCTGCGAGGGCCGGAACTGCTGCCACAGGCAGCGAGAACAAACGCGATGGCTATAGCTAGAAGAGCATATCTCATTGCATCCTCCGTTGAATCAAGTTGTAAAGATCAAAGTGCGAATATCTTCAGGTTATCGAAGTAGGCTCGGGAATTCCAGTTATTGAAGCCGAAAGCGGTGCCTATCAGCGGTTCCTTGTCTTTCACCTTCAACAGAAGCTTGCCATCCAGGAACCACTTCACTTCGTCGCCCAGTCGTATCACCTGGAATTTGTATTCTTTGTCTTCTACGACCTTCATCTTGCTGTCTACCGCAAGCCGGCCTTTGCCGTGTTCATCGTGCTTGGCGATGGTGTTTACCGTATTCTTCCAGCCGCCCAGAATGATGATGTAGCCCGAGGCGTGCGCCTTCTTGTCGCCGCCGAATTCGCATTTGAGGTCGCCCTCGAACACCGGCTTCTTTCCCTTTGTTGACTTGGCCGTGAATTCGATTCGCACGTCGGCCGGAAGTGCGGGCTCCTTCAGCCAGATACCTTTGTTCTCGTTGGGGCGATCACCGGTGTAAAGTTGACCGTCCACGATCTTCCAGTTGGCTGATTTGGCCTCCCACTTATCGAGGCCTCCTGAGAAGTCCTCTTCGAAGATCACTGTGCCGCCGGTGAGGCCGGCGTTGGGCGGCAATGGCCGCCGCCGGGGTCGTTTCTTGCAGCCGACCGCAATGGCCGAAATGGTCAGAGACAACAACAGTAGTGTGAGGAGCCGTGCAGTCCTCTCCATGTGGTATCGAGCAGGGTTCACCACTCTTCCTCCTATTATTTAGTCGTGTTCCCGGTCCCCGGGGAAAAGCTCGGGGCCGTCGTCTTTCAGGTTGACCTGAGCGATGAGGGATTTGACCAGCCCCAGCTCGTCCGTGGTCTCTCGCAGGCGTACCGAACAGACCCTGGCGAGGCTCCACAGCAACTTGACGGAAAGTGCGTTGTACTGACGAATGAGGCCGTAGAACTGATCCTGGCTCATCACCAGGCACTGAACCGGGTTGCGAGCCAGAACCGAAGCAGAGCGCGGGTAGCGGTCGAGGAGAGAGAGCTCTCCGAAATGGTCTCCCGACTTCAGCCGGGAGATCTTCTCGTCCCCCTTCTTCACGTCCACTTCGCCGGCCATTATCACGAACAGCGCGTTGCCTGGCTCTCCTTCAACCACGATGGTTTCGCCCGCCTCAAAACTGCGATCCGAAACCATGCTGACTACTTTTAGCAACTCATCGAACGTGAGGTACTTGAAGAGCGGCACAGCCTTCAGGGTCGACAGCTTCCGCTGGGTCAACTCCGCCTTCTCCTGCTCCACCTGGGCAATGTCCAGCAGGATGCAGGTGATGTTGTCCTTGCCGCCCTTGGAGTTGGCGTGCCGAACCAGCTTCTCCGCAGCCTCGTCGGGGGGGATTTCCGCCACCAGGCGCTGCAAATCCGCCTTGGACGCAGTGGAGTGAAGGCCGTCGGAGCAGATGAGGAAACGATCTCCCGGCATGGGAACCATCTCCAGGATGTCCACCTGGACATTTTCGTAGATCCCCACCGCACGGGTGATGGCGTTGCGGTATTTGGCTCTTACCTGCTTGGAGGAAGAGATCTTGCCCAGCTTCTTCAACTCCTCCACCAGCGAATGATCCCGGGTGAGCTGGTGGGCCTCCTGGCCGGGGCGGAACACGTAGATGCGGCTGTCGCCGACGTGGGCCAGGAAAATGTGCTGGGACGATACCAGGATCATGGCCACGGTAGTGCCCATGCCCGCAAGGCTCCGGTCCTTCTGCGACTGTGCGTGAACCGCGGCACAGGCCTGCTGCACCGCGCCGGTGACAAAGTCGGCCACTGCCTGAGTGCTGACGTCAGACTTACCCGCATCGAGTTTTCGTACGATGTCGTAGCCGCGGCGGATGCTGTTGTGGATCTCGTTGCAAGCCATGCGGGACGCAATCTCCCCGCCCGCGGAACCGCCCATGCCGTCAGCGACTACGAACAGGCCGAGGTCCTCATCTACAAGGTAGCAGTCTTCGTTGAACTGCCGCGACAGGCCAATATCACTTCGGGCTCCGAATACAACCTTCACTTGCTTGCTCCTTTTTTCTCGCTAGAAGGTCAAGTCGGCTTGCACGAACAACCAGTGCGCCGGATCGCCACCCGGGTATTCCCAGGTCTGGAGATCCGTCGGGTCGTCGGGGTTGACCTCGGTTCGCAAGTTCCTGATGCGCCCGGTCTCATCGTCGGAGATGGCCGCACCCGGCAGGAAGATGGAATAGCCTGCCGCGAGGGCCAGGTTCTCGTTCAGAGTGTAGGTTACGTCCAGGTCCACTTCGATGCCAAGGTCTTCCGGGCTCGCCTCGGTAAGAGATGAATTGAGCGCATCGCCTCCCGGGTACGGGCCGCCGCCGGCGTAAAGCTTGAGGTAGTGCCCTTCCACATTCACCACCAGGTCTTTCACCGGCGTGAGCGTCAACTTGCCGCCGATGTCGATAATGTTGGACAGGTGCCACATGTCCATCTTGCCCAGCAACGCGTGTTGCGTGGGGAACAGCGGCACGAACGAGACATGCTGGTCGTTCCCCGGGTCGGCCGGACTGGAGTTACCGTCCCCCGACGCGATGTCCACAAACAGGGAAAGGGCGGGAGAAAAATCCACCGGGATGTCATAACCGACTTCCACGTGGTAGGCCGCCCCGAAGTGGGAGTTGTCGACGGAGTTGTCAGCCACCGCTGAGGCGGGCACGTCCCCCTCCTCCAGGTTCTTCTCGGCATCCTTGGGACCGGTTTCAGTCACTGTCCCGAACTGCAAGGTCAACTCGATGTCGAAAAAGAGGTTCTTGTGGAAGGGTGCCTTGCCTGCAGTTCTCAGGCCTACCGAGTTTACGTTGCGCTTGGCCCGATCCCGGTTGTCCCACAGGAAGAGGAGATAGGCTTCAATAGTCATGTCTTCCAGGTACGGGGTTACGGCGTAGACACCGCCGAACAGTTCGTCTTCACCATCGGTGGCGTTCCGCTCGTCGAGCATCGCCAGAAGGAAGTCTGCCTTGATGTTGTTTTCGTGGGTGATGGTCAGGTCCAGACCGTCAAAAGAACGTGCTTCCTGAGCCCAGTCGTCGTTGCCGATCAAGCGGCCGGCGCCGAATTCCCACTCCTGCCGTCCCAGCTTCAGCGATGCCAGTTTCTCGTCCAGGGCCACTTTCATGTACCCTTCGTGGATCCGCAGGGGATTGGCCGGGTCAGGCCCCTGGGTATTCAGTCCCCAGCCCCGCGCGTCCTGGAATGTGAAGCGGGCCTCCACACCCTTGGCCGGCGCTACATCGATGCCGAGGCGCAGCCGCTGGGTGGCGAACATGTTCTGGTCGTCGTCCAATTCGTAGTTGAAGGTATCGAAGTTGGTCTTCAACTGAGGGCGGACCCGCAATTGACCGGAGAATCTGATGCCCTTCTTGAGCGCCTCCTCCACCGCCCCGATGCGGGCGTTCTGCTCGTCGATCCGCTGCCCCACCTTGGTGATTTCACCGGAGACTTGCTTCGTCAAATCAAAGACGCCGCCGATCTTCTTGTCCAGACCTTCGATCTGTGCCTTGTACTTGCCGGTTTGTTCGAGGCGAAGCTTCAACTGCTGCATCGCCTTGGATTGGTCCTGAATGAACTCCTGCAACACTTCGAGGTCCCCCTCGACGTTCTTGATGCGGGATTCCATGTCCCGGAGCTTCTTCTGCCCGAAAACCGACGTGACCACCATAACGCACAGCAAACCGGCCAATATGCTGACAAATTGCCTCATCTCAAAGCCCTCCCCGGCTTGTTCTTGTCAAGTTGAGACGGTCGATACCTGTAAAGGAAACTACCATACTGATTAGGGAAGTCAAGAATAGGAAATAGAAAGGGGGAGCTAGACCTTGTGCTTCAGCAAGTCGTCGATGACTCCGGGGTCGGCCAGGGTGCTGGTGTCTCCGATCTGATCCAACTCGTTGGCGGCCATTTTCCGAAGGATGCGCCGCATGATCTTGCCGGACCTGGTCTTGGGCAGGCCCGGAGCCCAGTGCACCACGTCGGGAGCCGCGATAGGCCCGATCTCGGCGCGCACGTGCTTGATCAACTCCCGCTTGAGTTCATCAGTGTACTCGTTGCCGGCAGTCAAGGTCACGTAGGCATAGATTCCCTGGCCCTTGATGTCGTGAGGAAAGCCAACCACAGCAGCCTCGGAAACCGCATAGTGCGAAACCAGCGCACTCTCTACTTCCGCGGTGCCCATCCGGTGGCCGGAGACGTTGATGACGTCGTCCACGCGACCGGTGATCCAGTAGTAGCCATCCTCGTCCCGGCGGCTACCGTCGCCGGTGAAGTAGTAGCCCTTGTACATGGAGAAGTACACTTCCTCGAAGCGGTCGTGGGACCCCCACATGGTCCGCAGACTTCCCGGCCATGGGGTCGAAATGGCGAGGATGCCTGACACGTCGTTGCCTTCCTGCTCCTTGCCGTTTTCATCGAGAATCACCGGCTGCACTCCGAAGAACGGGAGGGTTGCAGAACCCGGCTTGGTCGGGGTTACGCCCGGCAGCGGAGTGATCAGAATCCCGCCGGTCTCCGTCTGCCACCAGGTGTCCACTATGGGGCAGCACTGATCGCCGACAACGTTGTGATACCAGTTCCACGCCTCGGGGTTGATCGGCTCGCCAACCGTGCCCAGCAGAGTCAATGTCTCCCGGCCGTGCTTCGTGACAAATTCGTCGCCCTGGGCCATCAGGGCACGAATTGCTGTCGGCGCAGTGTAGAACTGGTTGACCTTCCACCGGTCAACCACATCCCAGAAACGACCCGCATCGGGGTAGGTGGGGATCCCTTCGAACATCAGGCTCTGAGCACCGTTGAGCAACGGGCCGTAAACGATGTAGGAGTGCCCGGTTACCCAGCCGATGTCGGCAGTGCACCAGTAGATGTCACCTTCCTGGTAGTTGAACACGTACTTGTGGGTCATCGCGGTGTAGATCATATAGCCGCCGGTGGTGTGCTGGATACCCTTCGGCTTGCCCGTGGAACCGGATGTGTACAGCAGGAACAGCGGGTCCTCCGCGTCCATCCACTCAACCGGGCAGTCCGCCGATGCTTCCGCCATCAACTCGTGGTACCACTGGTCCCGGCCCTCGGTCATCATGCATTCGACGCCCTTGTCCGGACCCACACGCTCAACCACCACCACGTCGGTGGTGTTCACGCCACCCTTGGCCGCCAGCGAGACAGCCTCGTCCGCGATCTGCTTCAACTGCACCGGCTTCTTGCCGCGGAAAGTGCCGTCTCCCGTAATCAGCACATTGCACTCGGAGTCAATTATCCGGTTGGACAGCGAGTCGGCCGAGAAACCACCGAAGACGATGGAGTGGATTGCACCGATTCGGGCGCAGGCCAGCATCGCAATGGGCAACTCGATGATCATTGGCAGATAGATGGTCACCCGGTCGCCCTTCTTGACGCCCAGGCCCTTCAGCACGTTTGAGAATTTGCAGATCTTCTCGTGCAACTCGCGATAGGTGATGGTCGCATTTTCCGTGGGTTCGTTGCCTTCCCACAGCAGCGCGGGCTGGTCGCCCCTGGTCTCCAGGTGGCGATCAACGCAGTTGTAACAAATGTTGGTCTTGCCGCCCTCGAACCACTTGATGCTGATGTTGCCGTCGTTCAAGTCGTAGTTGTAGTTCCAGACCTTGTCCCATTTTTTCTCCCAATGGAACTGCCCGGCCACCTCGGCCCAGAATCCCTCCGGGTCGTTGATGGAGCGGTCGTACATCTCCTTGTACTGGTCGAGGCTCGTGATGTGAGCTTTCTTCGAGAACGATTCGGGCGGGTAGTACATGCCATTCTTTTCTGTTACTTTTTCCCTCGACATTGGGACCTCCTTTGGGTGTCAAACAACCAGCCGCAGTTCAACAACGGTAAAAAACTAACCTGCCCCCCGGAAAACCACTGGGGAATTCCCTCATAACACGCGCATGTGAACGGTGTCAATAGCCGAACCCACCCTTTTTGACGCCCTGCGTCAGGTTGCCTGCCAGATGCACGACAAAAACCACAACCGCGTGATCTTCTTCCACGAAAGATGTAGAATTGGTCTGCAGAAAGAGGGGGGGGGCATGATCCACACTACCGCAGATTCCCTACTGGAATCGATCAGCCGGATGCCGAAAGCTGAACTGCACCGCCATCTGGCCGGCTGTATCACACCGGAGCTTATTGTCGAACTGGCCGAGCGCCATGCAGTCCCCGTGCCCAGCAGGGACATCGGGGAATTGGACCGGCTCGTGGTGCTGCGCAAACCCATGGAGAATCTCCAGCAGGTGCTCGCCTGCTTCCACATCTTCATGTCTCTGTTTACCTCGGCTCGCGTCGTTCGGTATGTCACGGAGCGGGTAATCGACGATGCGGCCCGGGACGGTATCCGCTACCTCGAGCTGAGGTTCTCCCCCGGTTTCATGGCCCACGTTCACGGTCTCAACCTCGTGGACGTCATGGATGCGGTGACGGAAGGCGCCGCGGCTGCCGCAGCCCGGAACGCGATGACGGTGCCTCTTATCGCGATCGCCAGCCGGGAAATGGGGGCTGCGGTGTGCCTGGAGACCTTTCGCCTGGCCGCCGACTACCTGCCCCGGGTCGTCGCCGTCGACCTGGCTGGCGACGAGGATGGTTTTCCCCCGGAACTGTTTGTCGAGGCCTTCGAGTACGCGCGCAGCGCGGGCCTGGCTGCCACCGTCCACGCCGGGGAGCAGGCCAATCCGGGCAATGTGCGAACCGCGGTGGAGAAGTTGCACGCCACCCGCATCGGCCACGGCATCAGGATTGTCGACGAGCCGGAAATCGTGGCGCTTCTGAAAGACCGTCGCGTCGCCCTGGAAATCTCCGTAACCAGCAACTATATCGTAGGGGCAGTCCCCTCCCCCGCGGAGCATCCGGTGGGAAGGCTCGCCGAAGCCGGAGTGCCGGTAACAATCAACTCCGATGACCCTGCCCTGTTCGGCATCACGCTCAGCCGCGAACTGGAGCAGTACGCCCGCCTCTGGGGTCTCTCCCGGGGCGACCTGGTACGTAACCAGTTGGAGTCGCTGGACCACGCCTTTGCCAGCCCCACTGAAATCGGCCTGGTACGGCAGGAACTTCACGATTGGTGGACTCAAGCATGAGCCAGGCCGCACTCCACATCGGCACCTCGGGTTTCAGCTATCAGGACTGGGTTGGGCATTTCTACCCGAAAGGTACCAAAAAGACCGATTTTTTCACCCATTATTGCAACAGCTTCGATGCCCTCGAGGTAAACTACACGTACTATCGCCTGCCGACCCGGCGGACCATGGCCAGCCTCGTCGACAGAAGCGAGGGAAAGGTGACCTTCGCGGTCAAGCTCACCGGCTTGTTCACCCATGAGAGGACCGGCGGGCCCGCCGAGGCGAGAGAATTCGTCGAGGCGATGAAGCCCATGGGCGAACGCGGCGTGCTGGGCTGTCTCCTGGCCCAGTTCCCCTACTCTTTCAAGCCGGGCCAGGAAGCCTACGACTACATCCGCAAGGTCGCAGACTGGTTCAAATCCTACCCGTTGGTGGTGGAGGTGCGCAATCGGCGCTGGGTGTCACAGCGCCTGTTCGAGTTCCTGAAAGAACTGGGAGTTGGTTTTTGCTGCGTCGACGAGCCCAACCTCCCGGGGCTGCTCCCCGAACTGAAAGTGGTCACCTCCCCCATCGGGTACGTTCGCTTCCACGGCCGCAATCGGGCCAAATGGTGGACCCATGACCGGCCCGAAGAGCGGTACGACTACCTCTACGCCAGCGAGGAGTTGGCAGCCTGGGTGCCGGGCCTGAACCGCATGCGGGAAGCGTCCGATCAACTCTTCGTCTTCTTCAACAATCACTTCGAAGGCAAAGCCGTAGCCAACGCACTTCACATGCGCGAACTACTTTCAGGTTGAAGGTGTTAAAAACCGCAAGTTGTTGACCCTGTGACCCGCTGGCAGTATCTTTAGGTCGCGTAATAGAAGGGAGGGTAGGATGCGAAGACTGGCGATCATCATTTGTGTGGCACTGCCGGTATTCGTGGCCATGTCGTCCTGCTCCACTGAGGGAGGAGACGACTATTCCCCTTGCGTTGTGGATGGCGATTGCGGTGGTGGCGGCTTGTTTTGCGTCAACGGTGTGTGTCAGAAGCCCGCCGGTTGTGCTACCGATGCGGAATGTCCGACCGGACTCAGGTGCTGCGGCGGCAGCTGCGACGCAGTGGAATGCTGTGACGACGCCGGCTGCGGGCAGACTGAGATGTGCAAGGCGGGAGCTTGCTGGGGCACCCAGTGTATGATCAATGGCGAACAGAAGGGGTGCTACAACGGCTGTCACGCAGGGAGCCAGACCTGTCAGCAGGGCTACTGGACCACCTGTGACGCTCCCGAATACATGGCCTCGGAGATCTGCGAGGACGGTATTGACAACAACTGCAACGGGGAGATTGACGAAGGGTGCCTCTGTCCCGAAGGGCTGACCAAGGACTGCATGACTGAGTTGTGCGGCGCGGGCGTACGAACCTGTGTGGGCGGCGTCTGGGGAGAGTGTGTGGCACTGTCAGACTGCTGCACTCCGGGGGAGAGCGAAGAGGAACCGTGCGGAAGCTGCGGCACCCGCTCCCGGGCCTGTGCGGAGACATTCTCCTGGGAGCAGTGGACCGAGTGCACCGGCGAAGGTATGTGCCCGGCGGGGGAGGTAGAGACCCAGCCTTGCGGTACTGCCTGCGGGGAGCAGACCCGGACCTGTGACGCCGCGTGCCTCTGGGGTGACTGGACCCCTTGCGGCCAGGGAGGAGTATGCCTCCCGGGCGAGAAGGAAGAGATGGAGTGCGGCAACTGCGGCCTCCAGGAGAAGTTCTGCGGCGATGACTGCTATTGGGCGCCGTGGGGTGACTGCGTGGAAGGTGCGGGCTGTTCAGCCGGCGAGACCCAGACCAAGGAGTGCGGCAACTGCGGCACCGCGACTAAAAGCTGCACTATGGACTGCCAGTGGGGAGACTGGGGTTCCTGCCAGGGTGAAGGCGTCTGCGCACCCGGCGAGAAGCAAAGCGAGTCCTGCGACTTCTGCGGCGTGAAAGAGCGCACCTGTTCTCCTGGCTGCGCTTGGGGCAACTACGGCAGTTGCCAGGCCGGTGGCGAATGCACCCCCGGACAGAGCCAGGAGCAGGCTTGCGGACCCTCTTCGTCCCAGGGCAACTGCAAACAAGGCGAGCAGCAGAGAAGCTGCAACGCCTCCTGTATGTGGAACAACTGGGGCTCGTGCCTCGGTGCAGTCTATCCCGAAAACGAAATCTGCGGCGATAACATCGATCAGAACTGCAACGGTATGGGAGACGACGGCGACCCGGACGAATATGAGAACAACGATAGCTGCGACACGTGCTACATGCTTTACGGAACCGGACCGGACGGGGAAGACCCGGAAACCACCGTGTACCCCACCTTCGACTCGGCTAAGGGCGGCAGCGACCCGGCCGACTATTTCTGCTTCAAAGGTGCGGACGACATAAACTGGGGTCTGCCCGAGCACGTCATTATCGAGCTCACCAACCAGCCCGTCGGCATAGACGGCGACGTTATCCTGTACAAGGGCTACAGTGCATGTTCCTCGGGGACCGCAACTTCTGCCAACATCGTTGTGGGCGGAGGCGATGAGAAGATTGACTGGCAGGAGAATTTCAACAGCCCGGATGATGATACCTACTATATCAAGGTGGAAAACTGGTCCAACAAAGGCAACTGCGATTGGCCCTATACCCTATTCATCAAAGGTCTTAAATAGCACCCGCTCACCACAGGAGAACTCATGAAGCTGGCCCACCACTACGACGGACTTCTCGACCTCATCCCTGAGCGCGGGGCAGAGGCGGAGGGCTTCTTGCGTTTCCTCGAAAAAGAAACCAACTGGCTCACCTGCCCCGCTTCTGCCGCCCACCACCTCAATGTGCGGGGCGGGCTCATCGCTCATAGCATCATCACCACCCGCACCCTGTTGCGGATGAAGGAGACTCTCGGTCGGAACAACATAAGCGACGAATCGTGCGTCGTCGCCGGCCTGTTCCACGACGTAGGCAAAGTGGGCGGGCCCGGGCAGCCGTTCTACATAGAGGAGAAACAAAACGGCCAGGTCAGCTACCGCATCAACCGGAAACTGGTGGCCATGGGGCAAGGAGTCAGAAGTCTCTACCTGTGCGCCGGGGGCCTCAAGCTTACCGACGAAGAAGCTCAGGCCATCTGCTACCACGACGGGCAGTATGTAGCCGATAACCTCTCCGTGAAGAACAAAGAACAGCCGTTGACGCTCCTGCTTCACTTCGCAGATATGTGGGCTTCCCATGTACTGGAGGCCGAAGAGCCGGGCCCCAGGCTCAAGCGCTTGCTGGAGAACGACTGATGAAGGGTTCTTCTTCCCCCCTGGTAACCATCTCGGGGCTGCCCGGCTCAGGCACTACCACTGCCGCGCATCTGCTGGTGGGCGAAACCGGCCTGGAATACGTCAATACCGGCAAGATTTTCCGGGAAATGGCCGAAGAGCACGGCATGTCTCTGAACGATTTCGGCAAGTACGCGGCGAAAAATCCGGCCGTGGACCAGGAACTGGACCGCCGCCAGATGGTGCGGGCGGCCAAAGGGGGCATCGTCCTGGAAGGGCGGCTGGCCGGGCAAATGGTGACCAGGGAAGGGCTTGAGGCCCTGACCATCTGGCTCGAGGCTCCCCTTGATGTACGGGTGGCCAGAGTCGCAGGCAGGGAACAGGTGAGCCTGCCCGAGGCGACGCGGCTCAGCCGTGAACGGGAAGACGACGAGAGGGATCGATATCTCGAGATATACGGTCTCGACCTCTACGATACCAGCATGTATGATCTGATTATCGATTCCGGGTCTTTGTCTCCCCGGCAGATCATCGAGGCCATTCTCCAACGGCTCACGTGAAGACTCCTTCCATACTCTTCGTTGATGGGCTGTGGGTGGAGAAGTTCGGGATTATGTCTCTTGTCCCCCATCTTCAACAGGACGGCTGGCGGGTCGGTTGGGTCCTGACGAGGAATCGCGCGCGCCTTCAGCGTTACGTACGCGAATTCAAACCCGATTATCTGGCATTCTCCGTAACCACCGGCTATCACGAAAAAGCGCTGGAGATGGCGCGCCTGGTGAAAGCTCGGTGGCCTGAGACAAAGACCGTTTTCGGCGGTCCCCATGTCACCTATTTTCCCGAGTTGGCGCTGGCTGAAGAGGTGGATTATGCCTTCCGCGGCGAGTGCGACCGCGAGCTGCCCGCCGCCTTGAGAATGCTCGCGGCCGGCGCCGCGCCGGAAACGGTGCCGAACCTGGTGTTTGAGGGCGGGGGATCCTTCGGCGTTGCTCAGGATGACAGACTCCTTCCGCACTCCCCAATCTCCTTCGGCCCCCTCTCGCCGCTGACTGAAGATCTCGACTTGCTGCCCTTTCCCGACCGTGAACTGCTCTATGCCCGCTATCGCTTCTTCCGGGCGAGTCCATACCGCCAGTTCATGGTGAGCCGCGGCTGCCCTCACGACTGCGCTTTTTGCTTCAATCACAAGCTCAAAGACACCTATCGCGGCAAAGGGCGCTTCGTGCGCCTGCGCTCGCCCGAATCGATCATCGATGAAGCGCTGGCGGTGAAGAACCGCTGGGGCATGAAGCTGGCAAGCTTCGAAGACGACCTGCTCACTTTCAATCGACCCTGGCTGGAGAAGCTGCTCACCCTGTGGCGTCGCAAGGTGGGGACCCCGTACAATCTCAACGGTATGGCCGGCGATCTGGCCGACGAAGAGTTGGTGCGCCTGCTCAAGGACACCGGCGCCTGGTGTGTTGCGTTCGGAGTGGAAACCGGCAATGAGGAGCTTCGCTCTGCCCTGCTCAACAAGCGGGTGTCCAACGCCCAGATAGAGGAAGCGGGGAGATTGCTCAACGCTCACGGAGTGAATTTCTTAACCTACAATATGTTGGCGTTGCCGGGTGAGACGCTGGGGCAGGCCCGGGAGACCTTGAGGCTCAATCGAAGTATCGGGGCCCGGCTCGCGCGGTACACCATCTTTCAACCGTATCCCGGTACCCAGCTAGGCGACCGGGCCGCCACGCCGGTGGGAAGGGAGATGCACTACCACGAAAGCCCTCTGGCCGAGAAGGAAGCCAGACGTATCGCCCGGCTTCAGAAGTACGCACTGGCAGGCATGCGCTCTCCGGCAGGCGAGCGCCTGGCCGTCGCAGCCAGCTTCGTACCAGCGGGGCCTTTGCCAGACCTCTTCTTCTATGCCTCCTACTTTGATGTCGTCCGCCGCTACATGAAGACCGGCTACCGCCACCTGGCCGAGCTGGGCCTCCGCAGCCTCACCGACCTGTTGTGAGAGGCAATTTTCAATTATCAATCTTCAATTATCAATTCTCAATTAGCTGACAAGAGTTAGCTCTCTCCCATCGAGATCCGATGAATTGGCGGCTTTTTTGCGCCCTTTCCGGCCGGTGCTAAAATCGTTGTCGACGATAAGCGAGGGATACTCATGCAACTGCTGCACAAGTTCATTTCATTCCTGGATCCGAGGAAGGTACGCCTGGCCGCGCTAGTGGGGCTTAGCATCGGCGTGATCCTCTCTTCGCTCTTTACCGAGCGGGAAAACAGCGCGGAAGGAAAGGAGATCGTACCGTCCGCACCTCGGGCGGCCAGACTGGCGCCTTTAGCGGAAAGCAAAGCCGCACCCGGGGAAGTTGGCGAGCAGCAGGCGGAGTCGGGCATCGCCCGGCAGTTCGGGGAACCGAGGGAATTTCTCGACGCCAGCTTCAAGTTGATGTCTGAATCCTTCGTCAAGGACTCCCGCACCGCCACGGTTCAGATGGAAGGTGGCGACAGCATCGAGTTCTCCGTCATTCCTGCGGTGCAATCCGCGGCCGAGAAGCTGTTCAAATCCTACGACCCGCTGGAAGCCGCTTTTGTGGCCATCGACCCCCGTACCGGTGAAGTGCTGGCGCTGGCCGGCTATTCCGACGGCGAGATTGTGCCTCATCGGGCGTTGCAAGCTGAAGGCCCCGCAGCTTCCGTCTTCAAGATCGTCACCGCCGCCGCCCTCATGGAAGGCAAGAAGGTGAGGCCCCAGAAGCAGCTGTGTTATCACGGTGGCAGATCAAGCATCTCCTCCAGGCTTCTCAAGCGGGATCCCGAGAGAGACACCGCGTGCGTGAGCTTCGCGGAGGCGATGGGGAAATCGACGAACGTAGTTTTTGCAAGGCTGGCGGACAAGGAACTCTCCCGGGGAGAAATGCGCAAGCGCGCAGAGAGCTTTGGTTTCAACCGGGTGATCCCGTTCTTGTGGCCCATCGAGTTGAGCAAGATTGACGTGCCTGAAGAGCGACTCGAATTCGCTCGTATGGCTGCCGGATTCTACCACTCTAATCTCTCCCCGATGCACGGCGCTCTTCTGGCCGCGGCCGTGGCCAACGATGGTGTGATGATGCGTCCGAAAGTGGTCAAGAGAGTGATCGCGCCTGAAGGGGAGGTGCTGTATGAGAGTCGCCCGGAAGTGTTCCAGCGCGCGGTCTCCTCCGATACGGCAGACAAACTCACGGAAATGATGATCACCACCACCTCGGTAGGCACCGCGTCCAAGTATTTCCGCCGCCGCAACGGCAGTCTCGACGGGGTGAAAATAGCGGGCAAGACCGGCTCCCTGTCGCGGAAGGACGGCGACTCACGCAAGTACTACTCCTGGTTCGTGGGCTTCGCCCCCGCCGACAATCCGCAGATAGCAGTGGCTTCCCTGGTGGTCAACGGTCCCAAGTGGAAAGTCAAAGGCACCCCAGTTGCCAAGAAGGCCATGCAGGCCTACTTCTCCCACGTAGCCGCGGCCGAAGCCGCTAAAGAAATCCGGAAAGAAACCGCCGCGAAATAGGATCTGGCTCTCAGCTCTCAGTTGAAACCTCAGCCTGCCGGTTGGCCGTTGCTGACCGCTGTCCTTTGATAACGCGTCGCGTTGAATAGTGCGTCATGGCGTTCGTCCAACGGCTCCATTGTCCCTGGAAGGAGGGCTGTCATGAAGACTCATCGATTGTCTGGACTCGCCGCGCTGGCGGTGGGCGTACTGCTGCTGTTTCTTGGTTCTGCCGAAACGCGGGCTCAAACCGGCGAAACACATGCACCCGCGGCCGCGACGGGTAAAAAATGCTCGTCCGCGCCTACCGGATTTGCGAGGGATGACAACTGCCGGCTGTTTCAGGTTTCGTTCGACCTGCGCCGCCGCTTCTACCTGGGGTCACGATGGGCCCCGGTCTTTGACCTCGATGGGCGCGACTATGAACGCGTGGGGTTCGATTTCGGTTTTCGCGGTCACGTCTTTAACGACTGGCGGCGCAAGCGATATCGGTTCCGGGCCATCGAAGGCCAGTTGTCCCTTGAACCCATGGATTTCGACATCCTGATGTTCGGTTACGACCTGGGCGTTGACCGGGAAAAACCGGCCCTGTGGATCACGACCTTTTTCGGCAAGCCGCGGCGTCATGACCTGGACATCGATCTGGGCTGGGGGATGAGGCTGCTCAAAGTCAACTACCATCCCATGCGCTCCGACACGTACACGGACATTGAGAACATGGCCCTCTACGTTTCGTGGGAGTTGTGGCACAATTCCAATCTGGCCAACTACCTGAGGGTCTCCATCGGTCCTGCGCTGGGAGAACTGGTGTCCGGCAAGGAGGACGAGGACGCCCGTTTCTCAGTCTATCCGGTGGCTGCCCTGGATGGCGAATTTGTGCTGGATAAGCGCGGGCTGCATCATATCGGCCTGCATGCCGGCGGATGGGCCCGGGCGTATACCGATGACATGAGTACGCTGTACTACATGGGCAAAGGGGCCTTGTGGTATGAGTGGGTGCTCATCGCGGTGAACGACCAGCCGGTCTCCCTCTACCTGGAAGGGGCTGCCAACTACCGCGACGACCTGCCGGATGTTCCTTCTGAGGTGGAGTTCAGGGGTATGGCGGGCCTCAGATTCTCGTTCTGGGCGCCACCTTTGAAGCCGGTCGCAGACCGCGACGGAAGGTAGGGCGAGATGTTTTTCTACACCAACATCGGGGCTGCTCCGGCAGTATTGCTGTTCGCGGCGCTGGCGGTTAGCCCTGCCGTCGCCAAAGAGCCAGCAGCCCCCGCCGGCCTGGTGCAACAGGGCAGCTATGTGGTGGACGGCCCGGGCAGGCGGTTCAGGACCAGGTTCGACCCGGGCAACCGTATGCCCTTTGAATCGGCTTGGGCGGTTCGCTCCGCGTCCTTCGAGTCCTTTGCACACGACGCCGAGTTGGGTCTTTCGATTCGTTTTCGCGGCGGCTGCGAAGGAGGAGGTGAAGATTGCTGGAAGAGGTGGCACCGGCTGTTCGAAGTTCACACCATCGCCGGTTCCAACACGGAAACCGGCTGGCCCGTCATGTCGGCTATGCTGCTGTCCGGCCGGTACGTGCGCTACCTGGACTCCCCCTATATCTCGCTACCCACCGCCACCCCGCGCAAAGTGTTCATGCCATTCAACTTCGGGTTCTCCATCGAGGCCGGCGGCGTGAACATACCTGACGCCGAGCGGTCCGCGCTGGACGTTCAGGTGGTGGATGCAAAAGTCATCTTTGCACTGTGGAGGACCCCCAAGCTGGCAAGCTCCCTCCACCTGGGAGTCGGCTTTGACTACGATATCCAGGTGGCCGACCGTCCGAACGGGGATACCACGGAGCATCTGCTGGCGCCGTTTACCGCCACCTCCCTCGCCTTTCACCACGAAACCTCCAACGGTTTCCACCTGTTTGACGTGGAACTGGAAGCCGCACCCACCTGGTCCGACCTTAGAGGGTGGGGTACATCCGCCGGGGCCCGGGCCCGCTACGAACTGATCATCCTGGCCGTCAACGACCAGCCGGTGAGCTTCTTCGCCGACGCTTCATACCGGTCCTCCGGGCTGCCGGTAACCGGAGACGAGGTGGTCTCCGAGTTTCGCTCCCTGGCCGGCCTGGCTCTTTCTCTGAACCTATAGGCGCCGGCAATAGACTCCCCGCTTGGGCTGTGGCATACTCGGCTCGTCGACCGAGAGGCGGGTATGACGGAGAGGAGCAACGCGGAAGCAGCGAACGGGAACGGA
Organism: uncultured Myxococcales bacterium; assembly: GCA_964626565.1. Lineage (GTDB taxonomy): Bacteria > Myxococcota_A > UBA9042 > CAIXZC01 > CAIXZC01 > CAZVFX01. The sequence continues at coordinate 52,948 of CAZVFX010000005.1, read as the reverse complement.
CTGGAGCGCCGCTTGGGCGGAGTCCAGGCCACCCTGCTGGTGGTCGGTTCCGTAGTGGGTACCGGGATCCTGGCCGCCCCCGCTTTGGTTGCGTCTTGCACCGACAACATGTTCGGGGCGCTTCTGGTATGGGTCCTGGGGGGGCTGTATGCACTCACCGGGGCACTCTCGCAAGCAAAGCTTGCCGTACTGTATCCTCGGGCCGGCGGCGATTACGTATACCTGAGGGAGTCCTTTGGCCCCCTCACCGCGTTTATGTCCGGATGGATTTCGCTTACGGTGGGGTTTGCCGGCTCGCAAGCGGTGATGGCCAAGGCGTGCAGCCAGTACTTTATGGAGGTCTTTCCTTCCACCCACTCAACGTTGCTGATGGAGAATCTCCTTGCCATCACTATCATCGTGGTGTTTACCGCGATCAACCTGGGCGGGGTCAGCAAGGGCGCCTGGCTGCAATCTTTGCTCACCGCGGCCAAAGTGCTGGGCCTCGTGATCCTGGCCGGGGCCGCGCTGGCGTTTGCAGGCGAGCCGGCAGCTACATCACCCGCGTCCCTCCCGGCCTGGGGTGCGATCCTCGTGGTGGTGTTCACCTACGCGGGGTGGAACGACTCCATCTACGTGGCCGGAGAGGTGAAGAACCCCCGCAGGAACCTGCCCCTCTCTCTAATCGGCGGCACCTTGATCGTTACCGGCCTCTACGTGGCCTTCAACTTCGTTTACATCTACACCACAGGTGGGGAAGGGGGCGGAGAAAAACTCACCGCGGCCGCGGGCATGGTGGAGGCGGTCTTCGGTGGCGGCGCTTCCCGTGTCGTCTCGCTCCTCGCCGCACTCCTCATCCTGGGCACCGTCTCGGCCATGGTTGTCACCGGCCCTCGCATCGCATACGCCATGGCACTGGACAAGGCTATCCCTTCAGGGCTCGCCCGGCTCAACCCCCGGGGGGTACCCGCCTCCGCACTGCTCCTCCAAGGCGCGCTCTCCATCTTCTTCGTGTACATCGGTACGCTGCGCCAACTCTTCGAATGGGTCGGCCTGGCCATTGTGCTGTTCTCCGCACTGGCAACCGCCTGTGTTTTTGTGGAACAGCGACGAAACCCGACAAGCTCAGACTACAAGATCCCCCTCTACCCGCTGCCGCCCCTGCTCTACATCGGCGCCAGCCTGGCCATCGCCGCATACGTGGCGGTGGCGGATCCCAGGAGCATGTTGGCCGTGGTGCTCTTTGTGGTCGCCGGTCTTCCCGTCTATTACTACTCGATGCGTTCTGCTCGGAAGGGTTAAACGCAAGAAAGGGGCCCGAGGGCCCCTCTCATAGCGTTTCCGACTCGTCACGTTTCAAAACCGAAGAACTCAGAAGGACAACAAGTTGGAACAGAGCGTTCGTGACGAGCCACCGCTGCTTCTCTGTTCGTTCGACAAGACTTCAAGCGACCGCAGCCGCCGATTGAAGCGTTCAAGAAGGGGATTACAAACGTGGAACAAAATCTATGGGGACTGGAATCAACCGTCACTTATTATGCAAGTGGTGTGCCAACCGATGTTCTCCTCGGTGGGAGCTCTGGCGTTCATGTAGCGGCGGTGTGCCAAAACGCGACAGTTCTGGGTGGGTAGGGTCCTCCGGCTGCGATCTGAAGGCCATGACTCACTTTGCGCTACTCGGGGAGATGTGTCGCAAAATGAACCAAATCGCAAATTGAGACATGCTCAGGAGGTGACGCAAATCGCATCTATCTCCACCAGCGCTCCCTTGGGAAGGGCACGAACAGCCACAGTCGCCCGTGCCGGCAGTGAGCTGGCGAAGAACTTAGCGTAGGCCTCATTGACCGCAGGAAAGTCCTCCATGTCTACAAGGTAGATGGTGGTCTTGACCACGTCGTCCAGACTGCACCCCGCCGCTTCTGCTACCCGCCCGAGATTCTCCAGCGCCTGCCGTGTCTCCGCTTGCACTCCGCCCCCGGTCATTTCTCCGGAGCCGGGGTCCAACGCAATCTGTCCCGACAAGAAGAGCATTCGCCCCGGACCTGTGAATTCGATGGCCTGGCTATAGGGGCCGATGGCTTGCGGCGCGGCCGCGGTAGCTACTACCTTTTTCATGGCAAAAACCTCCTCGCAACAAGGGATGCCAGAGATGGGCGGGCCTGTCTACCCTTTTTTTGACAGATTCCTACTCCCTTGTAAGGTTAATTCATAGGCCGCCCGGCGCGCCTACGTGAGAGGTGTTGAATGAAGCTTAGAGAAGACGCCAGGATTAAGGAGAAGATGGAGTTCAGGATAGACACCAGGCATGTGGTCTATCTAATTGTTTGGAGCATCGTATTCTCCGGCGTCATCTTCTACACCGGCATGGTGGTAGGGAAAAAGAGCAAACCCACCGCCCTTGCCCGCAGCACACCGCCTCCGGTAGTTTTGGGGGCCAAAGCCGACAAAGCAATGGACGCGCAAGACCTGGAGGCACGCGCGATCCCCTTTCTGAATGAGCTGTCTTCGCATCCGGAAGAAGAGGAAATGGGGGATGTCGTCCTCAACGCCCTGGCCAAACTTCGCCTCGAAACTCGAAAGAAGGCCGATGAAGAGGAAGAGCGCATGAAGAAAGAGCTGGCCAAGAAGCTCTTTCCCCCGCCGGCAGATGAGGAAATCATAGACCGGGCCATGGACCCGGATGAAGTGCTGGCGCTGTCTGCCGGTATCCGCGCTCGCAACGACCGAAGGGTCCGGTCAGCCAAGGCTCCCGAGATGGAAATCGTGCCTGAGGAAGTTCCTCCGGAACCTGAGCCGGAAATCGCGCCTCTCGAGGCTCCTCCGGAGCCGGAACCGGAAATTGCGCAGGATGTGCCGGCAGAGCCGGAACCGGAGCCCGAGCCGGAGAAGGTGGAAGAAGCCCGCCCTGCCAAGGAGGCCAAGCCTCGAAAGCGGCACGATGATGACATCAAGGTGGTGGCCGAGCGCTACTATGCGGTCCAGGCCAAGTCGTTCAAGGACAAGAACGAAGCGCTGATCTTCCTCAAGTACCTGCAAGGTGAATTGTCCCGCAACAAGGTCAAGCCGTATATCATGCCCGTGGATCTACCCAAGAAGGGCAAGTGGTATCGCGTCCGCATCGGGCGTTTTCCTTCCCGCCTCGAGGCGCAGAAGTTCAAAGATTTCATCGAGAAGAAAGAAGGCCTGCAGACGATCCTCGTAGTCTTGTAAATCTCCTCTGGTTGGGATATGACCGGCTGGTAAGGGGGGAGGACTATGAAGCGATTCATTCTGGATGGACCCGACCAACTTGTTGAAGCCATGCATGCCGGCAGCCACGTGGAGTTTCCACAGCGCCAATGGCGGCGGGTCGTACTCCTCGGCATGGGCGGAAGTGCATTGGGAGGTGGGTTGGTCGACCTGTTGCGCAACGTTCAGAACTGCAACTGGGAATGGCACGTCGTCAGGGATTATCGGATTCCGTTTGAGCTCGATGAGCACACCCTGGTGTTTGCCCTTTCATATTCAGGCAACACGGAGGAGATGCTGGCCACGTTTGAGCAGGCCGTCGCGTCCCCCGCATTCGTCATCGCAGTTTCTGCCGGCGGTCAGCTCGAACAGGCCTCAGCCCGCCACCAGGTTCCCTGGGTCAGAATACCGCCGAAGGCCCCCGGTTTTCAGCCCCGCTTCGCGCTCTATTTCATGCTGGGCGCACTGTATAGTTTCCTGGTGGACCAGGGTCTGTTGGAACCCGTCGAAGAGCTCCCTTCCCTTTGTGCCTGGCTGAAGAGCCTGGACCTCGAAGAGCAAGGCAGCCAGTTGGCCTCCTGGTTGGGCCCCGCGTTCCCCGTCATCTACTCTCCCCCCGCATATGAAACCGGGGTGGCCAGAACCTGGCGGATCAAGTTCAACGAGAACAGCAAAATCCCTGCCATCGCAGGCGCCTTGCCTGAGGCCAACCACAACGAGATGATTGCGTTTACCCCTCAGTTCGCTCAGCACTTCTCATTTCTCCTGCTCACGTGCCCGGGGGAGCACCCGCGGGTCGTGAGACGTTTTCAACTGCTTCGGGAGTTGCTTGCCGGGTCAGGCTACGGAGTGAAGGAAATCCCGCTGGTCGGCGAGAACGTGCTTCGCAAAGCCCTCTCCTCGCTGCTGCTGGCTGATTGGGTAAGCTACTACGCCGCGGTTCAACGGGAAACGGACCCTATTGCCATCCCTGCGATCCAGAATTTCAAGAAGGATCTTTGAGCCGGGCCACCGCGACCCGGTCGATACCGGCCAGGTCCTTGATAATCTCTTCCACCCGCAAGCGATTCCCCTCGAGCAGCGTCGTCAGATCGACGGTTTGTTCGTCCCCTGAATACTCAACGAGAAGATAGCCTTCCCGGCCCAATGCTGCCGGCAGTTTTGGGACCAGCGTACGCAAGAAATCCAACCCGTCCCCGCCGCCATCTACCGCCTCTCTCGGCTCGAACTGCGTAATCGCCGGAACCAGCTTCTCCCAGTCGGCGGAGGACACGTAAGGAGGGTTGCACGTGATGATGTCAAACTGTCGGCCCGCAGATTCCAGATAGCTGGCCGCGTCCGCACACACCCATTCCAGGCGGTCTGCGATTCCGGCCCGCACGCTGTTCTCCGTGGCGGTGCTCACCGCTTTGTCTGAAATATCGACGCCCACACCCGAACCACCGGCAAGCTCCGACACGAGACTCACGAGGATTGCCCCTGTGCCGGTGCACAAGTCCAGGATGCAAGGGTTCTCCAGGTCTGCAATTAGCGCCAGCCCCTTCTCCACCAGAAGCTCCGTTTCCGGGCGGGGAACAAAGAGCGGAGGGGGCGTGAGGAACTCGAGCTTCCAGAACTCTTTGCTGCCGGTAATGTGCGCCACAGATTCCCCTGTGGCGCGCTGCTTCACCATAGCCTTGTAACGAGCCAACTCTTCGGGGGCCAGAGGCTTGTCGTGATCCAGATACAGTTGCACTCTGCTCGCTTCGAGGGTGTGACTCAACAACAGTTCGGCGTCCAGGCGTGGGCTCATTGAGCCCTGCTCTTTCAGGTAGCCTGCCGTCCAAACGATCACTTCCATGACGGTCCAGTGCCGGCGGGAGGACATCAGGGGACTTCCGTTTTCGGTTCTGCAGCCGTGGCTTCTTTCGCGTCCAGGCTGGCCTGATGGAGTTCGGCGAGGCGCAGGCACCATGCGGCCTTGCCGGCCAGATCCAGGAACAGTTCTTGCTGCTTTTCCGCCTGCTCCAGGCCGGCGGCAAAAGAAGTTCGAGCCAGGTCGTTCAATACGCTTTGCTGGAGTTCAACATCCACCAGGCCGGACGCGAGGTCCAGAGCTGCCTTGAGGTCTCTGCTGCCCGAATGACGAGCCAGGCGGGCGAGCAACTCGTCCTGACGCCACCGGTCGCGGACCTTGCCGGCTTTTTCGGCAATGAAAGTGACGCGCTTGTCGTACTCCTCTTCTGGCGTGCCACCCAGGAGTGCCAGGGCCGCCTTGGCGGCCAGGTATGGGTCTGCGATGCCCAGAGAGATTCGGGCCGCCAGCGCGGGGTCTTCTCCTGCCGCCAGCAGTTCCACCAGCATGAGGTGGGTTTCGTCCCGCCCCAGGGCGTCGTCGATGAGCTTCACTATCTCCAACGCAGCCGGCAGATCCGTGGCCGCGCGATCTTTGGCGAGGCATTGGTAGGCCTCGTTTCTGAGGCGGGGGTCGCCGATCGCCTGCGCGGCCGTCAGGGCCTCCGGCCCCGGGTCAGCGCACGCGGCGCAGACCCTTAGTTGGGCTTTCGACTCAAGTCCCCTCTTGGCCGTCTCCCGTAGCACCAGTTCAGGTGCAGAACTGCAACAGGCGCTCAAGATGTCTGCGACCAGCTTCTTCCCCAGGTCGTTTTGCACCTCAGCCAGGGTCGTCTCGAATCTGGCAGCATCAGTCCGGCACAAGCCGGTGAGAAGTGCGGTGACCTCGGTATCGGCGTCTATGAAGTCGAGGTTCTTACGCAAGATGTGCAGTGCCAGCGAAGGTTTGTCGCGTATCATAGCCGCGGCCACCTCCGCGACCGCATCCTTTTTGAGGAATGGGTCAGAGATGCGCAGCGCGAGTGTCAGCGCCTTTTCGCTGTCCTTGCCGGCCAGATGTGTAGCTACTTCAGCGTACAGTTCATCGCGATAGTAGACCGACATCAACATGCGGTCGAGTTGCAAGGCTGCGACGGGGTCGCCGACGGCGATACGGAAGCCGACGTAGAGCAGAGTCCACCGTTTCACCAGTTCAGCTTCGATCTTGTCCACCTGGGAGATCGCATCCCCGGGGGCCGACGCCGCGGTTTCCTCTGCGATGAGGGCGAAAGCCTCGTCGTTGTAGAGCGGCTCGATTATGTGGGCGGTGACCTTTTCGATTCGGTCGGGCCATAGTGAGGCGGCCAACCGCACGAGTTCGAGGAGGAGGAATTCCCGGGCGATGCGGGAATCAACCCGCGCCGCTACTTCCGCCGCTTTTTCCGGGTCCACCGAAACGAGAGCCAGGGCGGTAGAGGCGAGGTAAGTGTCCCGCAACTCTCCGGCCGGTTGACCGGAGATGATCTTCAGGCACAGCTTCAGGTCCCGGGAAGCGATGGCTCCAAAAGCCCGGGCGACGTCGTCCGCAGCAGCCCCTTCAAGTTGGCATTTTTCGATGGTCCTGGCCGCTGCCGAAGGGTCGTAGGCTGCCTCCAGCACCGCGAGTCGCAACAGCAGGCGCGTCCGAACCAACGGGTCGAAGACGCGTACAGCCGTTCCCCGGGTGCATTCCAGAAGCCTGGCCATGTTTTCGTCGGGGGGAATCGGCGCCGGGCCGGGAGACGGGCTATCGCCTGTAGCGACATCTCCGGGGGCCGTCACTTCGCCACCGTCTGCCCGTGCAGGTGTTCCAATCTCCCGTAGTGCGGAAGCGACTGTGTCATCCGCGGTAGCGCCGGTGCGCGTATCCTTGAGTTCCGGTGTGGGGGTCCGTGTGTCCGCTGCGGTTGTGGCCGTTACGTCGGGAGTGTGCTTCTTGCCGCTGCAACCACAAGCCCAGACCAAGGCGGCACACACGCAAGCCGCAGGAAGTGTAGAAGTGAGGAGCCGCTGCCCTACGTCGATCATATGCGCCGTCGCCTACTGGGGATTGAATACCTCGGTGGCGCTCAAAGGAGTTGGGGATGCAGGGCTGCCGCCCAGACCGCCATAGAAAAGAACTTTGCCGTCGCAGCCGACAATGTCGCCGTGGTTCCAGCGAGGCGTGATCATTGTGATGGGGAAGCCTGCGTCGGGACCGATATCAACCACCGTCTCACCATTTTCGTTGAGATACTCGAAGACGATCTCGACTGTGTCGACTGTTTGTAGTTCGCCGCCGGACTTGGTCAAGCCGCCGGCAAAAAGTACAACGTTGCCCGGCAGCGCGGTAGCGCTCAATGCGCCTCGGGCCTTATTGAGCATGAATTTCCCGGCTTCGCCCTGCCATTTTTCCTGCGTAGTGTGCCAGACGCAAATGTCTCTCACGGGATTGACGTGTTCGGGGTCGCTGAAACCGCCGGCGATGTACACGAAGTGCCGCTTGGGAACAAACGCGGCCGCATGCATGGTCTTTTTCACCGCCTGGGGACTCTCGATTGAGCCGTTGGAGCACAGCAGGGGCTGTTCGCCCTGGAAAGCCTGATTCGTGATGTCGAAGATCTCCAGCGTGTCCCGCACCGTTATCGCACCGGGGGTTTGTCCCTCGCCGCCCGCAATGACCACTACTTCCCGGGCCTTCTCATCCAGCGCCTTGTTGATCAGAGTGGCGGTGTGGTGCCACCTGGATTCATTGAGCTGGCCGCTGGCGGTGGTTCCCACGTCAGGGGTCCACACTTCCCAAGTTGCGTCTCCGGAGCCCAAGCCGCCGACCAGAAGCACAAAGCCTTTGCCCTCCGACGAGATCAACGTTGCTGTGTGGTACGCGCGGGTGTGCTCCATGGGCGGGCCGGCCATGAAGGTCCGATAAGTGGGCGAATAGAGGTCCACGGTCTTGCTAGGGGTGTTCGCGCTGTTGAGTCCGCCGAAAATGGCAACGTCCCCGGAAGGCAGAGCAACGGCCGCGGAAAAGGCCCGCTGCTCACTCATGCGCTGGCTCGCATCGGTGCCCACCAGGTCGAACTTGCCGACCGTCGGGAGCAACACCTGCTCCGAGCCCGGGTTGTACAATTCCGCAGTGCTCACAACTTCGTCAACGCAGTTGGGGTCGGACCAGTCGGCGCAACCGTCGGAAACGTCAGCGCCTCCTGCAATCAGGATAGAGCCGTCGAAAAGGGCCGACGACACTGCGCCCCATCTCTCCGCGAACGTCGACGTAACCGCGCCGTCCAGCGGGTCATAGGTCGGCCCGAAAGTCGTGATGGGCAGCATGTAGATGGTCACAGTCTTGTCTTCCTGCCCCGATTCGTGAACGACCGGGCAGGACTGGCCCCTGGCGCGGGGTCCGTCGAGCACCGTTTGGCCCGTGGTGGGGTCCAGGAGACCCTCGTAACACTCTGCTACAACGCAAACCTCGGTGTCAAACGGCAACTCCAGCGCCGCACCGGCGTCTTCAAAGGGTACCGTGACGCAATCCTTGAGGGTGGTCGACCCTTTCTCCATCCAGCACAACTTCACGAAGTCGCACTCGCAGACGGTAGGATCGACGCCGCAATGGATGAACGGCGCAATGTCCGGGTAGTCGTCGGGTGACGGCCCGTAGATAAAGACGGACAAGCCGTGTTTCACGTCTCCCTCATCACCACCAAAACAGCTCGCATTCCAGATAGCCGCACTCAGCACAGCGGTGATCGCGATAACGGTTATAGATATCCTGAACATCGCTCAGCCCTCGAAGATGTCGTTGCCTACTATTCGCTGCCGATTGTCGCCACAGCCCGGTACAGCTTTATCTACTTTATCTTCCGATCCCGGGTCCGGGAGTTTGCCAGTTTACCGTCGCGGAATACTTACCCGCTTCGGTGGAACCCATGGAATCATACGCCAAATAACCTGCGCCGCCGATGAGGCCTACTCCAACCGCCACACCAGGCCAGAACCACCATTTGCCTGTGATTGAGTCGCCTCCCCCCGACTTGCCGCCGCCCGTAGGCCCGGTGGGTCCCAGGGGAATGCCTGTGTCTACAACCGGCCCGGGATCGTCGGTGCCACCCGAAGAGAAGATGGACGACAACTCACCGAGGTCTTCCTCTTCTTTAGGTTCGGTCCGTGACGGAAGGATCGGGTTGGCCTCCACCACCGTGGGGGTAACCCGCACCGGCGCCGGCTCCTTCTTTTCCGGTCTGACCACTTCCACAGGCTGCTCCCGCACCGGCTCTACCGGCCGTACCGGTTCCGGCGGTTTTACCGGCGCCAGCACCGCGGTGGGAGGCGGTTCCACCGGTGCGACCACTGCCACCGGAGTTGGCTCTGCTTTCTTCTCGGCGAGGGCCTTGGAGCGCACGTAGACCGCGGGTGTCCCCCGCACTACCCGGCTCTTCGGGAACGTCTGCAGCGCCGATGCCAGGTTGGCCTCCAGGAACAGGAGGTTGACCTGCAGGTTGGTGAGGTTATGGTCGAAATCCACCGGCTCCACTTCGGCAGTCGCGCTCCACGCCGACTTGAAGAGGAAAAGGGTGAGCTTCGTTCCTTTCGGCTCCTTGGAAACGAAACCGAAAAGGAGATAGGGAACCTGCGCTTTCTCAGCAAACTTCGTCGCAATCTTGGAGAACTTGGGTCCGTAGTTGCCTTCCAGAGCAAACTGGTAGACGCGGAACGATTCCCCTTCCAGATCGCTCGCCAACGCGCCTGACTGCTGAGGCGCCGAGCTCAGTTCCGCCACCACTTTGGAGGTCCTGCCCGCGGGCGGCACACCAACTTTCTTGGCCCAGATCTTATACCCGTCTTTCACCACCTGGACATAGTGCTTGCCCCGGTAAAGACCCCGGACGTCCAGGCCCGACTTACCGCCGGACAGGGTGCCCTTGAGCATGCCGTCGACAAAGACCTTGGCTCCTGCCGAAGGGGACGCTTCCACTCTCAGAACGCCGCCCTTCCGCTTCTCCATCAACTCACGGAGCTGGTCCAAAGACTGCACGAAGTCCTTCGGGTATTTCTTCTTGTCAACGACCAGGGTGGGCCGCCAGACCAGAACGTCCTTGAGCAGCTCCTCGCCGTTGTCCTTGTAGCCGGCCCTGAAAAAAGCGATGGCCAGTTGGAGGTTGGCGTCGACCAGCTTGTCGTAGTCCCGAAGCTCGAGATAGTTGCTCTCATAGAGTTCCTTCGCCTCGTTGAGAGCCTGCATCGCGTCCCGATAAGACTTCTTGACCAGCAGGTCCTTGCCCTTCCAAAGCAGGTTGTCCGCCTTCTCAAGCCACGGCGCCATGGTCCGTGCAGACTCGCGCTTCTTCTCCGTGACCTTCTTCACTTCAGCAGCTTTCAGATCGTCATCGCCGACGATTTGAAGCTTGGTGCTCATCTTGAACAGGGTGAGGAAGTACTGCTCAACCTTGTTGAACACCACGTCAGAGACCTCTTCCCCCTTGATGAACGGGAAGACGTACACTTTCGGCTTTCCGGAGTCGGCCGGTTGGGCTGTGGCTGGACCGGAGGCCGCAAAAACGGCAATCCCCAGCATCAGTCCCAACAAACGAACCAACATCCCTTTCCTTTTCTCCAAAACCATGGCAGCCTCCTTGATGGTCAAAGAAGTGGACCGTCTGTCCGCCATATGGTAGTCATACTAGATAACATGACACACCGCGGGCGTCAACGGTTTCTTTATTTACGAGTTAGGCTTACAAAGGTTTGATTAAACAGGTGGAAACGACTCAGAAGAAATCGGGCAGACCTGCCGAGTGCCTCCTGGTGGTGTCCGCCAGTTTCGCCCTGATCGCTGTTTTCTCCTATCTTCCCAACCTGCTTCCCGTTGTCGGGCAATACTCCTCGGTGCTCATCGCGGCCACCTTCATCTACCTGCCCGCTTTTGCACTGTGGAGGAAAGGCGAGCGGTTTTCGAGTGTGGGCGCCGGCCTCGGGATCTCCGCTTCCGCGGTTGGGGTGACGCTGCTCGTGCTGTTGATTGTGTTTCCGCTGTTTTCCGTCGGATTCTTCGTTTATCACCGCGTACAGTCCGATCTGAAACCGTGTCTCGAATCCGGGCGCCTCATGGCCTGGCCGGAAGCACTCATCGCCATCCCGGGCGTCAAGCAGAGCGAAGGTCTCATAATCCTGAAAAACGGGAACGAGGACCTTGTCCTGGTCAACAACGGCCCGGAAACCCGCACCCTTCAAATCGGATGGGAACCGGCGGACGCACAGGTGCGGCTCACCGGCCGCGACGGTGCGAAACCGCGGCTGGAACCGGGGGCAGCCAGTATGAAAGCCGGAGATTCCATCGTCATTCGGCATCGCCCGGGCCGTGCTGCTGTTGAGCTGGCCGGCGCCGGAACCGTGATCGAAGGAACCGGTGGCGAACACGATCTGCCTTATGCCGCGGACAAGGGACCCTGGTGGATCTTCATGTTTCTGTGGGTCCAACTCCTGCTCGTTGCGTTCCCGGAAGAGCTGTTCTACCGCGGCTACTTGCAGACGAGGCTTCAGCAGATCATGGGGCGCCGCCTGGTAATCTTCGGCGGCGATGTCGGCCCGGCAGTCATCGTCACGTCGGCGGTGTTCGCTTTGGGACACCTCATTGCCATACCCGCGGCCAGCCGCCTGGCCGTCTTCTTCCCGTCGCTGCTCTTCGGCTGGCTGCGGGATCGCACCGGTTCCATAATCCCCGGGATCGTGTTTCACGCGCTCTCCAACTTGCTGCTTGCCCTGCTTACCCGGTTTCTTTGCTAGAGACTGAGCACCCCCGTTCGACGAGAAATACAGATGCATGTGGGCGGCGACGGTGTCGGTGAGACAGCCTGTCACACCGGATCTGCCCCTCTTTTGTGCGCTTCTTCGGCCCTAGGACAAATCACTGGCTTGTGCCCACATTGATAGGCTAGAATGGCGATGGTAAAGGTGTTTACGACGTAGCGGGCAGAGGAAGGACGGGAGAAGCTCATGGAATCGAAGGACCGGTCTAGCGACAAGCCGAGCGCACGCGAGAAGCCGCGTATCCTCGTGGTGGATGATGAGCCGGCAGTTCGCCATTTTCTCCAGATCATACTGAACCGGCTGGGCTACAAGGTGGACCTGGCCGCCGGGGGCGGCGAAGCGCTCAATATGGTGGAGAAGAAGAGTTACGACGTAGTCCTTACAGATCTTATCATGCCGCGCGTGGACGGGCTACAGGTGATACGGGGAGTTAAGGAAACTTCCCCGGATACAGAGGTCGTCGTCATCACCGGTTATCCCAGCTCGGAGACAATCGTCGCGGCGGTGCGGGCCGGGGCCATCGACTATCTGCCCAAGTCTCCGGATCAGGAGCATCTCTCGGTGTTGCTGGAAAAGGCGTTGCAGATCCGGGACCTCAGGCGCAAGGCGAGAGAGCGGGATTTCTACCTGCGCATGGCCCAGATGGATGGGCTTACGGAACTGTTCAACCACCGAACGTTCTACAACTTCCTCGAGCGTGAACTTTCGCGCGCGAAGCGAGCCGGGCAGCCGGTTTCGCTGCTCTTCGCCGACCTGGACCGGTTCAAGGAGTTCAACGACACTCACGGACACCTGTTCGGCGATCGGGTGTTGCGTCACGTGGCAGGCGTATTGAAAAGCCGCTGCCGCGGCTATGACATTGTGGCAAGGTACGGCGGCGATGAGTTCGCAATTCTGGCCCCGGACACCACCAAGTCGGGAGGGGTCTCGCTGGGTGGGCGCATTCTCGGAGCCCTTCAGGACCCGGTTCCCGGAAACGGAGGCGACCTCAGGGTGTCCATGAGCCTTGGTGTCGCCACCTTCCCGGAAGATGCGGCTGAGGCCGATGAACTGGTGGGGCAGGCTGACGCAGCCCTGTACGCGGCCAAGAAGCAGGGAGACGGGCAGATTTCGACGCTCTAGACGACCCCCCCTAACTCACCTCTAACAGGCCGACGCCATCCCTGCCAGAGAGATGGCAAAACCGCTATAGAATGGAAAGTCCCACCGGTCGATGCTGCAGCCGTAGCGGGAAATCAGCTCTTTCTCCCGCCCGCCCACCAGAAACTCAAGATCGTTCACGACAACGATGGAATCGTTTTCTGCCGGTTCATCCAGAACCAGGTCGAGGCTGGGCCCGCCTCAGCCGTAGCCGGCGAGTACGATGCGCGGCTTCTTCCCTTCCGATTCGGCCGTCATTTCGAGCAGCGAATCATGGGCCTTGGTTGAAATGCTGATGAATCGCTCCAGGTTTGCCTTGTCGGAATTTGTCGTGTTCATGGTACGCACCTCCCTTGGCCGGACTGGCCTGCAAAAAACTTTGAGCCGAAGCTTGCAGGAAGGTTACATCGGAGGTGAAGCCCTGAGCCGAAGATAATGAAAAAACTCGAAAAGATTACCTACTGTTGTTATATTCTTTCTTGACGTTCAAGTACCATGGAGGTCGATTCTTGGACGTAGCGTTTCAATTCATCGACCAGTTTGTGCTGCTGGCGCACCAGATGGGTATCTATCTTCTCATCGGGTTCATCGCAGCCGGCCTGCTCCACGTCTTCGTTCCCGAACGCTGGGTATTCCGGCAGTTCGGCGACAACTCGGTGGGGTCCGTCGTCAAGGGCGCACTGCTGGGCACCCCTTTGCCGCTGTGCTCCTGTGGCGTGATTCCAGTAGCCGCATCGCTGAAGAAGAGCGGGGCCAGCCCCGCCGCTACCCTCTCGTTTCTTATCGCCACCCCTGTGACCGGGTTTGATTCCATCCTCGCAACATATGCTCTCATGGGCACCTTTCTTGCCGTTGTCCGGCCGCTGGCCAGCATCACTGTGGCCCTGGTGGCCGGGCTGGTTCTACTCCTGGTCACCAGGAGTGCACCGGCGGGGGATTCACCCGAACAGGCGGGCGTGACCGGGGGCTCCCGAACTCTCCCCTCACGGCTCGCCGATGCTGTGCGCTACGGCCTGGGAGAGTTGCTGGCGGGTATCGCCCGGCCCGTTCTTCTCGGCCTGGCCGTGGGAGCCGCGATTTCCGTATTGGTGCCCACCTCCTTCATTTCGAACTATGTGGGGCAGGGATTTCTGTCATACGCGGTAATGGTGATGATCGCCACGCCGCTGTACGTGTGTGCGACCGGCTCCATCCCCATCGCTGCCGCCCTGTTGGCCAAGGGGCTCTCCCCGGGTGCGGCCCTGGCCTTTCTCCTTGCCGGTCCGGCCACTAACACGGTGACCATCGCGGTGGCCAAGGATCTTATCGGCAAACGGGGCGTGGCCGTGTACCTGGGCGTCATCGTCGCGGGCAGCGTCGCCCTGGCCTGGGGTACCGATGCGTTGACGGTTGTTCTCGGAGTTGATGTGCATGCTGCCGTGGCCGCCCACCATCACGAAGCCGGCCCCGGGATCTTCAGCGTGATTGTGGGGTACTTCATCCTGGCCCTGGTGTTATGGCATGCCGGTGCGCCGCTGGCCGCGCCTCTACTGGGAAGGTTGGCCCGGCGGGCGGAACCTGAGAACGGCGAAGCCAGGGCAGTGACCCTCAGTGTGCCCGATGCCACTTGTCAGAACTGCGCCAGGACTATCACCCGGGCGTTAACCGACCTTCCGTCAGTGCGGAAGGTGGACGTTGATTTGAGCCGGAAGTTGGTCGTAGTGGCACTGGAAAGTGATGCTGCCCAGCCGGATCTGGTGGGAGCGTTGGCCGGTGCAGGCCACGAAGCCACCGTTCTTTCACAAGGGGAGTAACGTGAGCAGCAGGTTCTATTCTCGAAAGGTACTCGAACTGTTTTTGAATCCGCCCAACAGCGGAGTTCTGGAGAGTGCGGACGGTCGCGGCGAAGCGATCAATACCGCGTGTTCCGACCAGGTGACAATGATGATCAGAATCGTGAGTGGCGTCATAGAGGACGCCAGGTTTCAAACCCAGGGGTGCGCCGCGGCTATTGCCGCGAGTGCCGCCACCACTTTGCTGGTCAAGGGCAAGACCGTCGAGGAAGCCGAGAGCATCGATGTGGACCGGGTGGTGGAATACCTGGAGGGCTTGCCCGAGGCGAAGATCGGCTGCAGCGTGATTGCGCCTCTGGCGTTGCAGCGCGCGATCGGCGACTGGAAGTCGCAACAAAGTAGCTGAGAGGTAAACAGTGGGCGCTGGGCGCCAGGCTGTGATATATTGCGCCTGGGAGCAGTGACAATGTCGTCGAAAAAGCGTAACACCAAAGAGTCCATTTCACCAGATGAGCAGACGGAGCGGCGCGGCCGGAAAGTGACCGATTTCGAGGCCCGGGAGCGGCTTCACGTAGACGTGGGCCCCAGTTGCAACAATAACTGTATCTTCTGCATGGAAGAAGACCGCGCCGGTCGCCGCGCCCGGGTCGGAGCCATTACCCCCGAACAGATACGAAGCGTCATCGCAGCCAACAGCTTTCGCGAGGAGCTGATCTTTGTCTCGGGGGAGCCTACCCTCAATCCCCATCTGTTGGACTACATTCAGTTTGCTTCTGAGCAGGGATTCCGGTCGGTAGGAGTGATCTCCAACGGCAGGCGCTTCTCCTATATGCCCTACACCCGGTCGGCGGTGAAGCGAGGCCTGAATCTCGTAATCCTCTCTATTCACGGGGGCAATGCAAAGCTGCATAACGGACTCACCCGCACTCCGGGCGCGTTTGAAGAAGTCCGGCAGGGGCTCATCAACCTGTCAACTCTGAAGAAAGAGGGCTTCCCTCTCCGCATCCACACCAGCACGGTGCTGAACCGCCGCAACGCCACCCCGGAGGCGCTGGATGAACTGTGGGAGTTGCTCAAACCCCACGCCGACCAGGTGGTGTTCAACGTCATGCAGCCCTTCGGAAGGGGACTGTCCCATTTCGAGCGTCTCATGATGCGCTACCGCGAAGTGGCCCCGGCCATCGGCGAGTTCTTCGCCAGGCACGAAGGTGAAGATCTCCCCGCATATGTGGTGGATATCCCCCACTGTTGTACTGAAGGGGTAAGAATACCGGATCGGGCGCGGGGGTTTGTGGAGCGCTACGTACGTTATCAACTCGAGGAAGCAGGGCAGGAATCGGCCCTGTGGGGGCGGGTTGAGGAGAGCTCCGGCGGCGCTCCCATCCGCAAGGAACTCCTCGCCGATGCGGTGGAGGCGGGGGTCGAAGGGCTGGAGCAGAAACACCGGGACGAGCAGGAGCAGGCACAAAAGCTGAGGCGCTCCGAGTGCAATTGTTGCGCTTACTCCTACGTGTGTGACGGTGTATGGAGAAACTATGTCGACCGGTATGGGTGGGAGGAGTTCACGCCCGTGCCCATTCCTGAAACCGACGAAAAATGAGCACATCTACATGACCGAATCGACTATTGCTGTGACCGACTATCTGGGTACGCCGCGTTGGCAGGAGCTGTTTTTGCAGGCGAGAACGAGCCGCACCGAACTGGTGGTTCTGCTGCCTTCTCATCTCGAGGAGTTGTTCGAGGCTGCCACCGGTGCGTACGGACAATTTCACGCGGTTTGCACCGAGGTGGAGTCCTTGCTCGCCGCTGACGGGCGGATCATCCTCGAGCACCCGGTGGCCGCCGCGACGTGCCGCTATCTCCCTGATTTTGTCCGCTTCGTGGACGACCGCTTTCGGGGAGTTGCGGGCATCCGGTTTGTCGCTTCTTCCACCGCGGCGCTGCCTCCGGACGAAGCGTTGTTGCCCTACTGGAATTCCGCGCTGGATGCCTGCCGGAGCCGGGAGGTGGGTTTCGAGACAGGTGAGGGTTTGCCGCCGGCAGACTCGCCCGGACTCAAGCCGCGGGGAGAGCAGATTGCGGCGGAAGCCTGGGAAGAGGGGACGTCCCGCGACGGTGGCGTGGATATCGCCGAAGTCTCAGTGGTGGCCCGGGGAACTTCCCCCGCGGAAAACCGCCTCTCGGCAAACGCGCTGGTGCGCCTTAGCGGGGGTCTTGTCCCGCTGGTGAGGCCGGTCAAGGGATTCCGACCCCGGGAGGTGGTCTGGCAGGTGACCGGTGCATCGGAAGGGCCGGTACTCGACGACGCTCAGGCCGCGGTATTGTTGGATTCCATCGCCTCGTTTCGGGGGGCGCACCTGGTGCTGTCCGCAGGAGAGGGAGAGGACCCGCTGGACCGGCCCGGCATCACGGAAATTGTGTCCCGTGCGTCCGCAGCCGGGCTCAAGGTGACTATCCATCCCCGCACCAGGAAGCCCGATGCCCGCTTGTTCCGCGAGCTTCAGGGTGCGGGCCTGTTCGGGGTCCGGGTGACCTTGCACGCCGGCCAGGCTGACCCCGTTGCCGAAACCTGGGCCAGGGTCGCCAAAGCCCAGAAACTCACCCTTGCGGTCGAAAGTGTGCTGCCCGCGTCGGGACTTGAACCGTCCGTCCTTGACGCTGAGGTGGCACGGGTAATCGCGATGTCCCCCTCCGTGTGGTGTCCCCGCTCGACCTTTGCTTTCGACCAGGCGGTCCCGGGCGAGGTTCCCGACGCACAAGCGATGACCTGGCTCGCCGACTGGCTCTTGGAGTACACCAAATCGGGTCGCACCAGCGGTATGGATGTTGCGCCCCGCTGTTTGCCGGGTTACCGGCGAGCGCTGATGCTGGCAGTTGAAGCTGCTGATGAGGAAGGTCGTGAACCGCCTCGTATTCCTCGTGGAAGGGGCTGCCCCGGCGGAGTCGAGACTGCGTTTATCGCCCCTGACGGTCGCATGAGTCCGTGCGCCCAGCTCAATCGGCCCGGCGCCGATCTTGTTGCCGCCGACCTTGATTTTGCAACGGTGTGGGAAACCGCGCCCGATTTCGTAACCATGCGGGTGCCCACCGACACTACCGGTCGTTGTGGGTACTGCGAGTACCGGGGCACTTGCTGCGGCTGCAGGGCCGCAGCCGAGCAGGCGGGAGACAGCTTCCCCGCCGAAGACCCGCTGTGCGAACACGAGCCGTTGCGCTCCGCCCGGGAGTTGCCGTGGGTACTTCTGAAAGTCGGGCTCACGGGCGCCGGCCTCCCCGACCTCCAACTCATCGCCGAACTGGTGGACGGATTCACCGCGGCCGGCACCCGACCACACCTGGCGCTGGGGTATTCCGGCGACCAGGAAGGGGCGAGCGCCGCGGTCGCGGCGCTTAAAGAGTTGAGCGATCGACACTCCGCCCGCTTCCTGCCGTTCCGGCATGAAGAGATGAGGCTGCTCACCAAGGAGGAGACCGGCGGCGCTCCCGGCGATGCCATGACCCTCCACGACTTCGACCAGATCGTGTCCCTGGTCACTCTGGATACAGATCCCTTCAGCGGCGCGTGCGAGAGCATGTTTTCGATGCTGCCGCCGGAGCATTCCACAGCATTGGTGCAGGGGCTCGCAGACCCCCTGGGCACGGGCCGGCCCCTGTCCAGCCACAGTCTCGAGCAGATCGGCCGCCGGCATGTTGCCTCTCTGGGCGTCCGCTGCCTGGTCGCCGGTGTGGAGGATGGGTTCCCTGTCGACCTGGTGCAGACCATTCCTTGCGGGCTGTTTGTTGCCGACATGCCTGAGCCGGGGCTTTTTCTCGCCGGCTCCGATCCTGTCGCCGTGGACCGGGTCGCGCTTGAGATCTCCGGGCGGAACGCGTCAGCGTCCACTCCGGTAGGCCTGGCGGCTGAAGCCGGATATCGTTATGCGGTTGCCGAGGGGCTGAAGGTGAAAGGGGTGCCGGCGGAGAACAGCCGCTGGCCCGCAGCCGTCAGGCCCGCGGCAGAGGGTGATGGACACCAGCGGATCAGCGTGGATCCCGAGCGGTGTCAAGGCCACGGGCAGTGCGCTGTGGTTTGCCCGGCGAACTGCATTACGCTGGAGCCGCTTCCGGGCGGGGGACAAATCCCCCGAATCGATGGAGAGAAGTGCATTCAATGTCTGGAGTGCGTAGAGTTCTGCCCCGCGTTGGCATTGGCTCCGGGCACCGCTGCCGAAGCGGAGTCCGAGCCGGTCTCCCTCGGTTTGAAGGAAGAAGGATGGCTCTCCATGTTGTCCCGTCCCGACGCCGAAGTGGCGAAGGAAACCCGGCCGCCCTCCTGGCAGCAGCCCCGCAAGTACGGAAAACACCTCACCATTTTGGGCCTCTCAATGACCACCCAGCAGCATCATGGGGCCGCGTTGATTCGTGACGGGAAGATCCTTGGGGCCTTGGAAGAAGAACGGCTGCGACGGCGCAAGCAATTCGGTTGGTTCCCCCCCGGAAGGCCGGGAGTCACCGTGGTGGCGGACCCATCTCTAGCCGTAGAGCCGGCCATCCCCTGGCGCGCGGCGAACCGGCTCCTCGAAATGGCGAACATCACCCTGGATGACGTGGATGTCATTGCTATCAACGGCATCCCGGGACGCTTCATGCGGACCTATTCCCTCGACGACCCCTCCTCTCCGCCGCGCACGCTGCAATCAGGCCGCTTCATGTTCATTCCCCACCATCTGGCCCACGCCGCGTCCGCAGTTCGGGTTTCCGGCATGGACGACTGTTTCGCCTTTACCGTTGACGGAAGGGGCGAGCGGGAGACCGCGGCCTTCTTCGATGTGGAGGGAGGAAAGATCAGCCGGGTATTCGATGTGCTGGTCGGGCAGGATTCCCTCATCGGCGGAGTCTACGAAACGGTAACCAGAATCCTGGGGTTTGGAAGGTTTGGACAAGGCTCCACCATGGGGTTGGCCGCGCTGGGCGGCTCCGGCTTCGATTTTACCCCCTTCATGTCTGCAAACAGCCACCTGGACCACAGCATTCGCCAGATGGGAATAGCGGAGCAGTTCGGTCACTTGCAGCGGCACCGGGATGCACCCTTGAGCGACGACCACATCCGGCTGGCGGCCAGCATCCAGGAAGCGCTGGAAGGGGTGGTGATCAACCTCATTGAGGAAGGGCTGGCGGGCCGTAAGGCGGACAACCTCTGTCTGGCCGGCGGCGTGGCTCTCAACTGCCGCATGAACTACCGGCTGCGGCAGCATTTCGGTGTGAAGAACATGTTTATCCAGCCCGCGGCCCATGATGCGGGGACCGCGCTGGGTGCGGCCCTTGAGGCTCACCGGGAAGTGACCGGTGAGAACCCGGAACCGGGCCCGGGGCATTCCTACCTCGGTCCCGAGTACTCTGATGAGTATATTCAGGAAACTCTGGCGCGCGCCGGAGTCCCCTACACGAGGACCGACTCCATCGCCAGAGACAGTGCCCAGTTGGTGGCGGATGGCAAGGTGGTGTGCTGGCACCAGGGACGGTTGGAGTTCGGTCCTCGCGCCTTGGGCGCACGCACGGTGCTTGCGGATCCGCGCTCACGTAAGATCAAGGAGAGGGTGAACATCCTCAAGGGACGCCAGTGGTGGCGCCCCTTCGGTCCCTCCATTATCGAGGGACGGGAAGGGGATTATTTTGAGGCGGATTTCCCCTCTCCCTTCATGTTGTTCACCGTGCCTGTGAGAAAGGACAAGTTGGACGACATTCCGGCGGTGCTGCACCACGACAATACGACGCGGCCGCAATCGGTGCGAAAAGAGCACAATCCCCGCTACTACGAGATGCTGGAGCATTTCGAGCAACTTACCGGTTTGCCCATGGCGCTCAACACGTCGTTCAACACTGCGTGGGAGCCCATCGTCAACACGCCGGAGGAATCGCTCAGCAGTTTCCTGCATCTGGGAGCCGACTATCTGGCCATGGGCAGCTACCTGGTGGATCGGGCCGCGGTGGTTCGCAACGGCGGCGGACCGGTGGAAGGCAGTGAGGCCACCGGGAAGGCCGTTCAGAAACAACGTCGTCCTGAGCCCGGCCGAGCGCCCTCTCCTCCGGACCAGGCGTCAGCCGCCCCCGCACCGGCCGGCGGCCGCCTGCTGCTAAGGCTCACCACCCGGTGCAACAGTCGTTGCGCCCACTGCACGGTAGCGGATATCGCGCACGAACCGGACAAAACTCCCCAGCAAGCGCTGGAGGAGATATCTCGGGCGCGGCAACAGGGCTGCACCGAACTGGTATTTCTGCGAGGTGAGCCCACCTTGCGTAGAGACTTGCCCGCATTGGCCAAACGCGCTCGGGGCATGGGTTTCTCCCACGTCCAGGTTCAGACCAACGGCCGGGTGCTGGCTTACGAGCAGTACATCAAGCGTTTTGTCTCGTCGGGCGTCAACTTCTTCGAGGTGTCGTTGTACGGGCACGACGAGGGGTTGCACGACCGGGTCGCCGGGGACGAAGGAGCGTTTCAGCAGACGGTGGCGGGGCTCAAGAATCTCGCCCGGTTGAAGCTCTCTTTTATGGTCACGGTGCCCATCGTGCGTCGTAACTATCAGGCGCTGGCCGACATTACCCGCTTTGTGCATGAACTGGGCGCCCCCCGTATCCAGTTCAATTTTTCCCGGCCGGTGAAGTTGGGGCCAAGCTGGAATAGTGCACCGCTGGTGAAACTGGAAGAGGCGTCGCCCTATGTGCGGGAAGCGTTGGCCGAGGCGAGGCGTTTGGGACTCGAGGCAGACACCGAAGCGATCCCGCTTTGCCACCTGGACGCCGAGTCCAGGGGGACTGTGGAGGCGGTGGAGGACTTTGGCCGCTTCAAAGCCTCGGACCTGCACCGAGCCGAAGACTCAATGGCCGGTCATCGCCGGGACTCACGACCCAAGGCCGAGCCGTGCCGCGAGTGTGCTCTGGCACAAACCTGTCCCACCACCTGGGCTGCATACCAGGACCTGTACGGGACAGCCGAGTTTGTTACGCAGAAGTAAGTCGTTGGCAGTCTATTTGGCGATGGGGATTGGTTTGCCTTCGGCGTCGTAGAACTTGATCCCCTTGAATTTTCCGTCTGCTTCGTTGTACTCGAACATCTTGGTCTTGAGCTTGATGCCCGCAGCATCGTGATAGGCTTCCGATTTGGGCCGCTGGTCTTCCATGTAAGTCTTGATCGACTTGTGGAAACCATCGGGGGACAAGGTCGGGGAGGTGCCGTCTTCCAGGAAGTACGCAACTTCCATCAACAGGCCGTCAGTGTTGTACTGCAGCAGTTCGACGTAGGCCACCTTGCCTTCCGCATCCATGTGGATCCTTTTGGTCGGGAGCCGTTTTTCGAACAAGGTCTTTATTGACGAGACAAGGGCGTTCTCAACGTAGACGTGCTCAAGGGTGTGTACGAGCTGCCCTTCGTTGTTCCGCAATTCCTCAAACACTTCGTTGCCGGCCTCGTCGACCTTGGCTGAACGGTTGGTCTCGATGGTGGTCGTCAGCTCCTTGTCCTCGTTGAGCTGGTAGGTGTTTTCGATGATGGCCCACCCGTCCAGTCCGTTGGTCAGCAGGTTGCCTTCCTTGCCTTCCTTGTCCAGAACCGTTGTGGTGCCGTGGCGGGTTTCCTTGAGGATCGCGCCTTTGTCGGTGTACTCGAAACGGTAGACGGCTACGCCGTTGAAGTCCTTCTTGAGTTTGCCTTCCGCTGAGTCACCATCAAATATGCTCAGATCGGTGCGGGCGCCCTTCTTGTTGAAGTTGGACAAGAAAGTCATCTTGACGTTGCCCTGGCCGTCCAGCACTTTGTGCGTGGCCACCTGGCTGAATTTTCCGTATTCGAAAGTGTGAACTTCGTAGGTGTTGCCGACCTGGTCCTTTCGGGTCTCCTTGACCACCCGGTTGCGCCTGCCGTATTCGAACTCATAGTATCCGGCGCCCAGGTAGTCGACCGCGGGCTGGTTGTTGACGTCCACCACCGCCTTGGATGCCAGCCGGCCCTCTTCGTCGTACTTGAAGATATACTTGGAGAGCATGCCGTCCTTGGTGAAGAAGGCCTCCTCCACCTTGTGTCCGTCGGCCCAGCCCAACTCCTTCTTGGCGATGCCGTGGATGTCCTCCACCAACTCTCCCTTCAAGTCCGAATAGGCAAACGAAGTGAGCTGCCCTCCCTCATTGAAGTTGTATACTTCCTTATGCACTCCCCACGGCGACTGGTAGCCGCCCGCTTTCGACTGCGCTTCCGCAACGTCTTCGCACTCGGGCCACAGGGCCAGTTCACCCTTGAGATTGTGCCCGTCGATGAATTGCACAGTTATCGAGGTGTCGCCAATGATCACCTTTCTGGCGTAGGGAGCGTGCACCCTGAAAGTGCTCAGGTCGTGGACGTACATGTCGCCCCCGTCCTTGCAGTACAGGTACATGCCCATCATGTGGTTGCTGGCGCTCTTGTGCACGGCGCCCGAAACGGTGAAGTCCGGCTCCCACAGATACGACACGATGTTGAGGTGGTTGCCCATGTCGTCGTAGATGTCAGCAGTCTCGGGGAGGTCGGCGTACTTGGTGAGCTTGACGTACGCCCTGCCTCTGGTACCGGTTTCTTCCAACTTCTTGCGCAGCGCCTCGATCCTGAATCCGGACGCGGCATAGGCATCGTTGAGCTGATAGAATTCATGGACCAGGGGAGGTTTCGGGACCTCTTCCTTTACCATGGACAGCTTGGCGGTTTTGTCCGCCTCAGCCAACATCTCGTCGATTTTCTTTCCTTCGCCCGTGGGCTCCGGAGACGCAACTGCAGCAGCCTTGACTCCTTCCCTCTTTATCTCTTCTCCGCCACCGCAACTCACGACGAACGATGCCGCTACTACAACCGCAAGAACATTGCGCCACATGGCCTGGTCCTCCTCATCAGAATCAAATCAATGGAGGCCAGTATAAAGTAGGGGAAAGAGGGTGTCAACCGCGCGTTATCGCGGGCGTGTACGAAGGTTGCTCGTCGGAATTGGACGGGGGCCCGTTCATCGCCTATAATACGCCCGACAAATGGAACCGGGAGGAGGTACAATGAATGGCGAAGCTCGACTGGTAATCATGGCCATAGGCATCGCGCTGATGCTGTCTTGTTGCGGCAAGGAAGAGGCGAAGAAGGTGGAGGTGCCTGCTAATTTGTCCGCACAGGAAGAGACCGCCAAACAGGTCGCCGGCCTCAGCGCCAGGGTCGACGAACTGGTCAAGAAGAACGAGGAGCTGGACAAGGAGGTCGCCAAACTGGACAAACAAACCGCTGAAATCGATCGCCTATACGCGGAAATCGAAAAGCAGGCGGCAGAACTGGAGCGGCGGGAACGGGCGCTGGCAAAGGCCCGGACCGAAGCGGCTGACAAGAAGGCTGCTGTGCCGAAGAAAGTGCAGAAGAAGGAGAAAAAGAAGAAGAAACGGAAGCTCGCAGTAGTAGAGCCGGTGCCAACCAAGACGAAGGATGGCGGTGAGCAGCCCGGCAAGAAGGACGGCGCCGGTGGCGGAGCACTGGGAGTGGAGGGTGGTGGACCAGCTCTGGCGACTCCCGGCGACCTGGCCCTCATAAACATAAAATTCGCCACCTCGGTGGACCGGCAGAATCGCAACCCGGTGGACCCTACCGACAGCTTCAAGATTGCGGACGACAAGGTCTATTGCTGGACCGTGTTCTCATATAGCGGAGCCGAAGATACTGCCGCAAACATCGTGTGGATCCGGGATGGCAAAGAGATCTCAACTATTCAACTGAGAGTAGGTCATAGTTCCCACTGGCGTACCTGGTCCTACATTCGGCTTACAGACAAGTCTGTGGGCGAGTGGGAAGCGCAGATTCAGGACCTTTCAGGCAACGTGTTGGGCGCGGGCAAGTTCGCAGTCACGGAATAATTCTCCCAAAACAGTGAATAAATCAGCGTGTCGTACGTATACCTCGCTCTGCGAGGTTGAATTATGACGACCGAAAACCGCTTTCGAGCATCCCTGTTTATTCTGGTTCTCGCTACCACCATCGCATCAGCGAGCCCCGTTGCCGCTCACGGCACCCACTTCATACTGGAAGGGGAAGGAGGGGTCGGCCTGACAAATACTGCCCTGGTTTCTACCTGCTATGGAGTGACCCTGGGGTATGGTGGCCGGTTTCGAGGGTTTCCGCTGCGTTACTACCTGGTGGCGAACTACTCTCGAGGGGCGCTTGACGCCGACCTGGACAACTCGATTTCCTATGCAAACCGTCAAGTAAGCGAGAACGTACTGACTGTTGGACCCCGGCTCTATATCCCGGTGGCCAAGAACGTAAGGCTCTTTTTTCAGGGCCTGGCCGGATTTGCAAACACCTCCGCACATTGGAACGTAAACGATGTGGAGTCCTACCGGGCCGATGATACCGGCCTGGCGGCCCGATTCTCCGGGGGAATTCAAGCCCGACTGGCCCCGTGGATGTCCGTGGGTTTCACCATGGAGAGATTGGTCTTCTGGGACCGGGAGAATGAGCGGGCAACTGCCGCATTTGTTGGCTTTTCTCAGGAAGTGGACGAGGGGGACCAGTCCCGGCTCCTTGGTTCCCTTACCTGGCATTTTTAAACCTTCAAGCTGCCACGGGGTGGAAAGATGAAGAGTCTTTGGTCAGTTTCACTACTGTTGGCCGTGCTTGGTCTGGCGTCAGCCGGCGCTGCTTACGCCCTGCCGGTAACCACCGGCGGCGGCTCCGCGACAGTGACCCAGAATCTGGATGGCGCCCCTCTCCAACACGTCACCAAGGATGTGAGCCTGGTCGCGGGCCTGGCCGAGAACATCACCGACTCAGGGTCGGTGGTCTTTCGCTTCCAGTTCGTGCGCCCCGATTCTCTCGGTGTGGGTTTTCTGGTGTGGACCGTTCCGGCCTACGAACCTCTTGAAGGAGTCTTTACCCGGGGACAGGACAGTGTAGGAGTGCTGTATTACGAACAGGATGCCGGCAATGCCAAGGAGAAACTGTTCCTGTCCGACGAATGGGAAGGGGTCCTGAAAGTCAGTACGGAAACCGTCGCCGGGGGCAACGTTCTCGCCTCCTTCACCATCGAAGTGCGAGATTTCGGCCTCGATCACGCCGGCCACACTTCCGATGACAGAGTCCGCATCATCGAGAACGCTTCAGTCGTGCTCTTCACCGAGGGGGACCTTTCCGGAGTTGAGTACTACGAAAGTGACGGTGAGGTGTACGTCTACGAGGAGACGGTGATCGTCTACGACGAGGGGTGCTCCGGCGGCCCGGACGCCTACGACGACGATTACGGCTACGACAGTGGGGGCAGCGACGACGACTGGGGCAGCGGCGGTTGCGACGGCGACACCTGGGACGATGACGATGACTGGGACGACAGCGGCTGGGATGACAGCGACTGGGGTGGCGACGACTACGAGTGGGAAGACGACGATGACGATGATTGGGGGTGGGATGGCGACGACTACGAATACGAGGTCAAGACCATGTCCTGGACCGCGGGCCTGTCCCGCCTGCTCCACGACGCTAGGCGCCCCCTGCGCCTGACCCCGCTTTTCCTCGGCATCCTGGTTGTGTTTATGCTCAAGCGAAGAACAAGGAAACGCGCTGAAGACAGAAGAGCCTGAAACTCCTCGGCTCAATCGAACTGACGACACTTCAAGCTTCCAGTTTGTTTTACTCAGGGCGCGCCGCCGTTCCCCGAGTTTCGCCGGTCCCCTCGGAAACTCGGCCAGGGGGCGTCTTCGGCCGGACCTGTCGCGGCGGACTGCCAGGCGTAGAATCGGCCCGACATTGTGCCGAAGAGAATGGCGCCGCCGGGGGCCATCTGCAGCGAGGTGGTGATGATGTCCGGCGACGACCCGATGGGCCAGGTCTCCTCTTCCCCCGTCTCTACGTCGATGCGGGAGATCCCCATGAAGGGTGCGTCGGTCCACATGTTCACCGCGGTAATGGCGTAGAGTGCGCCGTCGTCTCCGAACACCGGGCCGCCTCGTACGTAGTCACCGAAGTCTACCGAGGGGTGGATCTCCTGGTATTGAATCCCGCCGCTATTCGGATTGGCCACGATTACTCGTCCGTCGGTAAGTGCCAGCGCAATCTGCATACCGAAGGCAGCGTCGGCAATCACCGGCGCCCCCACCGGTTTCGCAGAGTTTTCCAGTGTTACCTGCCAGACCACCTCGCCGTTGGCCGGGTCGATGCGGCTCAAAGGCACGTAAGGGCCGTTGTTGGCCCCCATGTCGACTTGGTGAGCCACCACCAGCATGCCGTCGGAATCCACGGCAAGGGAGGAAGGAATCGTCTCCCATGCACCCGGCGCAATCTCGGTGGTCCAGAGCAGTGTGGCCTCCTGGTCTACCGCGATGACCTTGCCCGTCTGGCCCGATTCAGCCGCGAACAGGACGTCGTTATAGACCACGGGCGATGCTCGGATCGGGCCGGTCTCTTTCGGGAAGCCGGGGAGGGCCTTGCCCATGGGGTCGAGTGCGACCACCATGCCGAGGGGACCCACGTACCCCGATTCGCCGTGGCCCGCGGCCCAGATAGTGCCGTCCGACGCAATCGCCGGGCTTGCATCCATCTGCCCGTAGACCTGCATGGTCTCCCAGGTCCAGAGCACCTCGCCGGACGGATTGAGTGCGAAGAAGTAGTTGGGCACCGCGATGTCGTCGCCGATGTAGATGGTTCCTTCCCCGGAGAGCGCGGGAGACCCTTCGAACGCTTGCGGGCACCAGGGGTCGGCGCAGGCATACTCCCACTGCCATTTTTCGGTCCCTTTACAGCCTAGTGCGTAGAAAGTGGCCGCCTGGTTCCCGAAGTAAATCGTCCCGTCATCTCCCACTGCCGGAGTCGAGCGGATCTCGCCGTCGGTGTGAAACTCGAAGAGCACCGTGCCCACCGGTCCACCAGTGCACGCCGGGTCCGGCGGGGATTGGTCGTTCTTTTGCCCATCGTCACTCTCTGCGTCCGGAGCGCTGCCGGCGTCATCCGCAACAGAGGTTGCATCCAGGTCACCTGGAAGCGGCCCGGCGTCGCTCACCTCGACCGCGCCTGCCCCGTCGGCCGCAGCAACGTCCGCCATCGCGGTGTCCTTACCGACGGCATCCTTGCTCACAGTGATGTTCGACCTGGGGCACCCGGAGGTCAGCAGGCCGACGATTACCAGGCAAACCACTCTTGTGTACATTTCTACCTCCACCCGTACCCTGACCGTTCTCAAGGGCAGTCTTCAGGACACAACTTGGGATTGGCCTGTTCGGCTGCGTCGCAAATGCCATCGGGGCATTTCTCGGGATTGGGGCCGGGACCCGGTCCTCCGCCGCTGCTGCAGCTGCCTTTGCCCTTGTTGTCAGCCGGCAACTCACCCGCCAGTTGGCCCGCGATGCTGGCCTTTCGCTCCGCGATGAACGCCCTCAAGCCGATGGCGTTGCCGCCCATGGGCATGCTGGGGTCGATAATGTCCTCAGTCAGCCCCAGTTCGAATTGCTCGGTGGAGTAGAACTTGGTTGTGTCCGCCTCTACGTAGGGTCTGATCAGGTCTGCGGCTTCGTCAACCCAGGCGGCCATCCCGTCGTCGGTCAAATAGTCGTCAACCAGTGTTTGTAACACCGCTTGATATTGCTGCTCGTATTCGGGTTGGGCAAGCAGCGTGGCGATGAGCGGCCGGTCGTCCAACGGTCCGCACGAAGGGTCGTAGATGCGCAAGTTTATGATGCCGTCCCGGTCGCAGCCGCACGAGAAATTTCCGAACGCTTCGTTCACGTCCCACAGGATGATGGAGAAGACGCCGTCTTGTTCGGTCAAATAGTAGTTGTGCCCGTTGCCGATGTAGCTGTCCAGGTTCGTCAGCGCGACGTCCAGCGCAATGTGACGCAAGGCCTCGTCTACGTCCAGCACCGAAGGTAGCTGTTCGGCCGGGCCGTGATTCAGAATATCGAGCATCATGAGCAGCGCGGCGTGGTCGGTGGTGTCCTCGTTGTTCTCCACCTCGATGCTGGGGTAGTCGGCAAAGGTATCCCCGGCGTAGAGCAGCGAGCCGTTTGGAGGTTCCGGTTTGTACTGGTCGCCGTCGTCGTTGCCGAAGCATCGTTCGCGGAACAGGTCGTCGTCCACGGTTTCCACCATGGTGTAGAGCCCCAGGTGGTTGCCGGCGACGGTAAGGTCCACGAACGCGGTACGCGGAGCCTTGAGGCCCAATTCCCGCGCCAGCCGGTACGCGAGATGCTCCCGGATGAGCGTCGGGTCCTTGAACCCGTTGTTGAACACCAGCTTCTTCGTACCGCAGAATTCCAGGCCGTCGATGTAGCGGTTGAAGTCCACCTTGAAAGGCAGCCGCTCGCTCCCCATCTGAGTCACGAAGTGCAGGCTGGAGTTGCCCTTGGTGCGGATGCCAACTCCCTCTACCAGCACTCCATCAAAGTTTATATTACCCTGGTAAAACTGTTCGGCTTCCGGGTCGGCCGTGATGCCGGCCCACGCCTCTTCGGACAGTTCCAATTTTACCGGAACTACCCGGTCGGCAGGAAAAAGCTCCGGGCATTCAGGCTCTTCGCTAATGTCGGAGCCGCGATTCACTGTTTCCGAGGCAGTGATATCCGGTCCTTCCCCTTCTCCTGCCGTCTCACCTCCGCACCCAACAAGGAAGGCCGCTACCGCTCCGCACAACACCAGGGTCGGCAATTTCATCTTCATGGTGAACCCCTCGCCTAAGATGGTCACCGGCTAGTATACAGATCTCCGGGCGCCGCGGAAAGGGCGCCGGAACAGGCATGAATCAAGGCCACACAACTTCCACCACGTTGGAGCGCTCCGAAACGTTGGTTACCGCGTCACGGGCCAGGCCGGAGACCATGAAATAGTAGGTGGTGCCCGACACAGGTTGAAAATCCCACAGAGGATTCTTCTTGATGTGGTCCCCGGCTACCGCGGATTTGTTCTTGCAGGTCTGTCCCACCTTCATCCACTCCCAGGTGGCTGCGTACCACTTGTTGTCCTGCCAGATGAACACCCATGGATTCGCATTGACGTTATGCCCAACGTGCTGGACCCCGGGCCAGACGTTGGCTTTGTCGTAGTTGAGGCAGATCTGCCCGCCGTTGAAAGTTACGCTTGCCATGTTGGCAGTTTGCGACCATCCCGATACGTTCTTGTGCAACCAGGTGACCCCTGAGAAGTCCGCAGGCAGCGGCGGCTGCGCGTTGCACACCCCGTCCTCGTCCACCAGGTCGTCGCAGTCGTTGTCTTGTCCGTCACAAACCTCGGTGGAAGGAACGCACACCGGCTCCGTGAACTTTGTCACAATCACTGAGGCAGTGTCAGCCATTTCATCCACATCGATGGCCCGCACCTCGATGTTGTTGCTCCCTTCAGTCAGGCCGACCTGGTTGCAAGTCCAATTTGTGGTGCCGTTGCACACAGTCCAGGCCCCGCCGTTCACCAGGAACTCGACCTTTGCCACTCCCGTATCGTCGGTTGCGGTGCCGGAGACCGCCAAGGAATCTGCAGATGTGGTGAACCCCGGCTGCGGCTGCACTATGGTTATCGACGGGGGCAACTTGGGGTCCTGGCAAATACCGTTCTCGCAGATGCGGTTGCCCAGGCAGTCGACGTCGTCTACACAAACTGCGGGTTCGAGGCACAATCCTGCCGCCTCATCGCACACCTGGTTGCCCGGGCAGCCCGCGGCACAGCCCCCGCCCTCTATCGCCAGGTAGTGCACCCTTCCAGCCTGGATATCACCCTCCGGCTTCTGTCCCGCAAACCGGATCTTCACCGTGCCGCCGTTGCCGGGCAGTCCCCCACCGCCCAGGGTTTTTACCGACCCGGAAATCACGATCCCGCTGTTGCCGCCGCAATACAGCAGGATGCCGCCGCCCGCGCCTGCTCCTCCGTCGCCGCCGTTGCCACCTATAGTGCCGCCGCCGTCAGGAGGTCCGCCGTCTCCCCCCTGGCCGGCGCCCGTCACGAGTCCGCTGCCGCCGGACCCTCCATCCCCGCCTTCGCCGGTCTGGTTGCCGGTCTTTACGTTGGCTGTACCGTCATCCCCGCCGCCGGCCATTGTGCCGCCGGCCAGCACCTGCCCTTCGATGACGAGTGAAGAGGTGGCGAGCAACTCGATCGACCCGCCGCCCGTTCCGCCGCCTCCGCCGCCACCACCCCCGCCGCCACCTTCTCCGTTGCCGTTGCCGCCGCCTGAGCCGCCACCACCACCGCCGCCGCCCGATCCCCCCCAGACCTCGTCGTCCTCGCTGGTGTCGCTGTTGACCCCCGCCCCTGCGTAACCGCCTCCCTGGCCCGCGTCTCCCGGCTGACCCGCGTCGTGATAGTCGGGTGCGTTGCACTCGCCGCCGCCGCCGCCGCCACCGGCCCAAGGTCCCGCCCCGGCGCCGCCCGTTCCGCCCGTGGCGCCGTACTTTTCGCTGCCGCAGCCCGACGAGCCTCCGCCCGGAGTTCCCGGAGAGGCCCCGGCGCCGCCCACCGCCGACTCACCGTGGGGCGCCTGCCGGCAGCCACCACCGCCACCGCCACCACCACCGCCGCCGGAGTGTCCGGCGCCGGAAGCGTCCAACGTGCCTTCCACAACGATGGACGCGGCACGCAACAGGAATCGCCCCCCATCGGGGGAGCCGGCCAGGGCAGCCACAGTCACATGGCCGCGCACGATCACCATCTTCCCGTCGGCGACGTAATCCCCGGACACCTCGCCCCCATCGATCACTTTGGCGCACTGGCCGTTAAAACAGCCTTCCGGGCACGCTTCGATGAACTGCCACTTAGCGCCGTCCAACGCACACACTTCCACCGCCCCGCCCATACACCTCAGGTCTCCCGGAGAACACACCATCCCGGCCGGCAATTCCGTTGTTGGTGTGACCTCTTCCGCACCGTCGACAAAATGCCGCCCCCCGTCCCCGTCGTTCGCGGGCCCCCCGTCCCCGGTTTTCCCGGGCCCCCCGTCCCCGTTGTTCCAGGCGTCCAGGGCGGAGCGATCGGTTACTTCAGTGCATGCGAAGAGAACGGCTGCGGCGGCCAACAGGGTGGCCGTGCGCAAGGCGGGGTCAGGACTTAACACTTAACACTTCTCCATGAGCTAATGGTCCAAGGCGCAGCGGAAGCCGGTGAAGTCGTCCCACTTGACCGGGTCCATGTGCCCACGCTTGGAACATCTGAGCCCCATGCCGACGGTGACCCAGGAACCGCCCCTGAGCACTCGCCACTTGCCCGTTTCGGGGCCGGTGGGATTCTCGGTGGGGGCGTCGTCGTAGTAGTCGCTGTCATACCAGTCCGCTGTCCATTGCCACACGTTGCCGGCCATGTCCAGGGCGCCGTAGGGCGATACGCCCGTCGGATTGGAACCTACCGGCGAGGTCATGCCGACGCAGGCGTTGCCCGACGGAAAATAGTTGGCCAGGTTGCAGTCCACCGCCGCGTTCCCCCACGGGAATTTTCGACCATCGACACCACGGGCAGCCCTTTCCCACTCGGCTTCAGTCGGCAGTCGCTTGCCCGCCCATTCGCAATAGGCGACCGCCTGGTGCCAGTCAACGCAGTTGATGGGGTGGTCGTCCCTTCCCTCCACCTCCCAGTTGCACATCGGCTCGGTGGTAATGGTGTGAGGTTCCTCTGGCACGGTGGTGCGCGCCGGTGTGCACGAGCCTGCGTCCACGCAGGCGCGGTAGTGAGCAGTGGTGACGTCGTATTTGTCGATTTTGAACCCGGTGACTGTGACTTCGTGGCCCGGTTTGTCCGCGCTGTCGATGCACTCGGTGTCCACCTCCTCGTTGCATCCCATCCAGAACGGCCCGCCCGGCACGTCCACCATTTCGCCGCACTCGTCGCCGCAGCCCTCTTCTCCCGGCGTTTCGTCCTCCCCGCAATCGGGGTCGGGGCCGGCGCACAAGCCAAGGGAAATTGCCACGTCGTCGCACTCTCCATCGCCGTACCACCCGAACTCTACGCACGCGTCACAGCCGGGCTCCAAACCCACCTGCTCGCAACTCACCGATTCATCGGCTTTGCCCGAGAACAACTCCCCTTTGTCCGGCCCAGCAGCCGCTTTCGATGCAGGTTCGTCGCTGCATCCCGCCACCGTCACGACGCCAGCCACGACAACCACCGTCAAGATCCACCATGGTCTCACGATCACAACTCCTTCCGGCAAACTTCGGCCGGTGATCTTCTAAGGTCTATTCCGTTGGTCACCCAACGAGCATAAGCCCGGGAGCCGGGACGCAGCAAGGGAAAAAACAACCGCACCCTGAGCCAACGGGCGTCCGCCCCGGCAAATCGAAGGCCAATAATTAACATTTCCACCAAAGTGTGGATTCTCTTTCCGGTTATTTGTACCATTTAACTGAAGGAGGTGCCGTCATGGAATCCCTGCCCCTGCTTCTATCCGCTGCCCTGATGGCAGTAATTATCTATGTTGTCGTTCGCAACAGGAGCGTAAGAGAAGCCGTTGGCCTGCAGCCCAACGGCAACTCGGGCGAGCCTCTAGACCCTGCTCAGCAACGGCTCCACGCGGCCATGAAGCAGTATCTGCTCGTGGACATGAAGTCGAAGGACGAGTGGCTGGCCTACAGCTTCCTCCAGACAAAGCTCGAGAGTTCGAGGCTTGGGAGAGCAGAGTTGGTTCAGAAGCTGGTGGCTGAATTCGGCATCGACGAGCGCGAGGCCGGCAAGAGGCTGACCCGAGTTCTCAGGGCTGTAAAGGAAGTGAAGGCGCGGGCCAGGTCCCGATAAGAATCGTTCATTCTCCCTGTTCCGGATGGCTGCGACTCGAGCGTCCGTTTTCTAGCTTTCTCCGCAGTAGACTGTGCCTGCCCACTCGGCGATGGCTCGGGCCAGTTCATCCAGCCAGTCGGACTCCAACAGCAGGTCGTTGTAACTGTAATCGGGAATCGAGCCGGCCTGCCAATAGAGCTGCTCGACCAGAAGCACCCGGTCTCCGCCGGGCAATACCGCTTCTATGGCCCTTCTGACGTAGTCATCGCCAACCGACGAGGCTATGGAGTCTATTCCGTTCCGGGGCAGAGTTTCCCCTTCCGCCGTCCGGAGAGCTTCCTTCCTGCAGTCCAGTGCGACCTGCTGCTCGTCCCAAACCGTCAATCGTTCCCCGTCGCGTAACCAGACGAAGTCGGCGAAATCGGAGTAGATGCCGAGGATGTATCCTGCGGCCTGCAGTCTACGAGTGACCTCGGGCACGTCTTCATCGTCGTGTGATCGGGCCGCCGCCTGCACTGCTCCCCCGGACTCCAGGGTGAAGATTGAGACGGTGGTCTTGCCGGGAACGTGGGGGGTCAGCCGCCAGGCAAGCACTTTATTCGGAATTGACTCCAGCGCTTCGTCGAAAGGAAGCAACGTCATGGCTTGTCTCCGTCAGAAGGTCCGCAGCCCGGGCCGGGGCCGCCTTCCCCGCTGGGAGCATAAACCCGCCGGCCCGAGCGCAGCAAGGGGAAATTTGTCGGTGCGCCAACGGTGAGCGGCCAGGCCGTTGTGCGCCCGGGCTTTCTTTGGCGCTGCAGTTGGTGCGTGCTATGATCTTGTCAGTAGAAACAGTTGGCCGTTTGTGCAGGAGGTGAGGCTGTGGTTGTCGAGTTGCAGAAAGGATTTAAGCTGACCAGCCGGAAGATGCATCCGGAAGACTCCGTGGTGAGCGTAGGCCCCATCGACATCGGGGGAGAACGCATAGTCGTCATCGCAGGGCCGTGCGCGGTGGAAAGCCCGGAGCAGACCCTGGCCGTCGCCCGCGCAGTGCGCAACTACGGTGCCGTGCTCTTTCGTGGAGGGGCGTTCAAGCCTCGCTCTTCCCCCTATGCATTCCAGGGTCTGGAAGAGGAGGGGCTCCAGATTCTGGCCCGGGTCAGGGAGGAGGTGGGCCTGCCGGTGGTTTCGGAGATGACGTCGCCTACCCAGGCGGAGTTGATGGAGCGCTACGTGGATGTGGTCCAGGTGGGCGCCCGAAATATGCAGAACTTCGAGCTGCTCAAGCGCGTCGGCCGCATGACCAAACCGGTGCTGCTCAAACGTGGCATGTCCGCCACCATAGAAGAGTGGCTCATGTCTGCGGAGTACATTCTCTCCGAAGGGAACAAGAACGTGGTCCTCTGTGAGCGCGGAATCCGAACGTTCGAGCCCTATACTCGTAACACCCTGGACATGTCCGCCATCCCGGTGCTCAAGAAGCTCACCCACCTCCCCGTCCTGGTGGACCCCAGTCACGCAACCGGCATACGGCAGAAGGTGGCCCCCATGGCCAGGTCTGCGGTGGCCGCCGGCGCGGACGGGCTTATGATCGAAGTGCACGACAATCCGGACGAGGCCCTCTCCGATGGACCCCAGAGCCTCTATCCGGGGCAGTTCGGCCAGCTCATGCGCGACATCTACGTCATCGCCCCGGTTGTTGGCAAGCAGGTGGACTTCGCCTATCTCGACAAAGCTACAGCCGTCGAACCGTCGGCCGCGGCCGGCCGCGCCGGAGAACGAACCGCGGCCGTTCTGGGTGAGCCGGGCACTTACAGCCACCGGGCCTGTGCACAGTTCTTCGGTACCGGGGTGGCTGCGGTGTCCATGCCGTCGTTCCGGGCCGTCTTTGGCGAGGTTGCGGCCGGCCGGGTCGACTACGGCGTTGTGCCCCTCGAAAACTCGCTCACCGGGTCTATCCACCAGAACTACGATCTGCTCCTCGAGCATGAGCTGGAAATTGTTGGCGACGTGACGTTGCGCATAACCCACCACCTGGCCGCACCGGAAGGGACCAATACGCGAAGCATCCGCACTGTCTATTCGCATCCCCAGGTCTTCCAGCAATGCCGGCAGTTTCTCGACTGCCGCGAAAGTTGGGAATGTGTGCCCGTCAGCGACACCACCGCGGCGCTGGAACGAGCCAAGCAGAACGGGGACGGAGTTTCGGCGGCCATTGCCAACCGGGGCGCAGTGAAATTGCACGGCATGGAGATTCTTGAGGAAGGAATCGAAACCAACCCCCGCAACTTCACCCGCTTCGTGGTAATCGCGGGGCAGCCCCTCGACAAGGCCGCGCGTACCAGGTCCTCCCTCGTCTACTGCGCTCACAACCAGCCCGGGGCCTTGTTCGCTACGCTCCAGATCTTTGCGGAAAACGATATCAACCTGGTGAAATTGGAATCCCGTCCGATCCACGGCAAGCCGTGGGAGTACATGTTTTACGTAGATATCGAGGCCGACGTCGAGGCCCCGGTCTTTGCACCAGTCCTCGAAAAACTGGAAGCCAGCACCGACTTCTTACGGGTGCTGGGAAGCTACTGACAGGCTGGGAGTTTCACTGACGACTCCGATTCCGGGCAGCGCCGTCGCCTTTCCGCGGCTGAACAAATCAGCCCCTCTTACATGAACGCCTACAGCTTCGTGACGACAACTTTACCGTGGCCGGTGTTGACCCCGGCTTCGTTGTCCTGGGTGTCGCCGTTGTTGTACGAGCCGCCGCCGCCGCCCACTCCCGCCGGGCAGTTAGGGGTGCCGCCGCCGCCGCCCGAATAACCACCGCCGCCACCGCCGCCATGATTACCTGAGCCGCCGCCGCCGCCAAAACCGCCGATGCCGTTGTGGGAACCGGCGCCGCCCAGGGCTCCGTTGACGAACGCTTTTCCGCCCGTGTAGCCGCCGCTGTTCTCACCGTTGGTCAAAAAACCGCCGCCGCCGCAGCCCGAGTTGCTCTTGGACCCGGTTTTGCCCCCGTTGCCATCGGTGCCGCCCGCGCCCCCCGTCCCCCCGCTGGAGCCGGCTGTGCCCGCGGTCCCGTTGGGTCCCGTCACTGCATCCTTGCCGTTTGGCGAACTGCACGCGGCACTGGACCCGCCGCCCCCGGCAATTAGCAGTTTCTCACTCCCCCCGAGTACCACAAATGTACCTCCCCCGCCGCCGCCGGAGGTGAAGGTGCCGGAGCTGCCTTGCTGGCCCACTGCGATGTGCACCACGGTGCCCTGGGTCAGAGTGAAGGTTCCCTTCATCCTGGCACCTCTGCCGCCCAGGCCCGGATAGCCGCCTTCGGCCCCGAATGCTTCGATTTCGTACGAGCCGTCAGCCGGTACGACCCACAACTGGATGCCGTCGCCTGATACCTCGATGCGCCCCTGCACCTCGGTGCCTTCGTAGCTTGAGTCCACCTGGGGCTGGCTGGGGCCCGTCTGGCCCGTCCCCCCGGCGTTGGTGAAGGTGTGGGCCGTGAAAGCATACGGCTGAGTGTTGTCGTACCCGCACTCGCCGTCATCATCTCCGTCGTTAAAATAGTGCTCAGGACAGGGGTCGCAGCCGTCAGGGACCCCGTCTCCGTCACCGTCCAGGGTGTCGTCCCCGTCGGGACAAACGTCGTCGGAATCGCACACGGTATCCGCGTCGGAATCGTCGGGGTTGTCCAACGGACAAGGGTCGCACGCGTCGGGATTTCCGTCCTCATCCGCGTCCAGGGTGTCGTCCTCCCCGGGGCAGAGGTCCGCGGAATCGCACACGCCGTCGCTGTCGCTGTCATCGTCGAAATCCACCGGGCACGGGTCACACCCGTCGGGAACCTGGTCGCCGTCCGTATCGATAGTGTCGTCATTTCCCGGGCACAGATCGTCGGCATCACAGGTACCGTCCCCGTCAGTGTCGCTGTTGTCGGCCGACGACGGGCAGGTGTCCTGCCAGTCGGGGATACCGTCGTCGTCGCTATCCTGCAGGGGATCCATGACGGAGACGACCACCTTGCCGTGGCCGGTGTTGACTCCCGACTCGTTGTCCTGGCTGGTGCCGCCGTTGTACGAGCCGCCGCCACCGCCCACTCCCGCGGGGCAGTTAGGGGTGCCGCCGCCGCCGCCGGAATAACCGCCGCCGCCACCGCCGCCGTGATTACCGGAGCCGCCGCCGCCGCCAAAACCGCCGATGCCGTTGTGGGAGCCGGCGCCGCCCAGCGCTCCGTTGACGAACGCCTTGCCGCCCGTGTAGCCGCCGCTGTTCTCACCGTTGGTCAAAAAACCGCTGCCCCCGCATCCAGAGTTGCTCTTTGACCCGGTTTTGCCTCCCTGTCCGTCGGTGCCGCCCGCGCCCCCCGTCCCTCCGCTGGAGCCGGCGGTGCCCGCCGATCCGCTGGGGCCCACCAGCGCGTCTTTGCCGTTGGGCGAACTGCACGCGCCGCTGGACCCACCGCCCCCGGCAATGAGGAGTTTCTCGCTCCCCCCTAGTACCACAAATGTACCCCCTCCTCCGCCGCCGGAGGTGAAGGTGCCTGAGCTGCCCTGCTGGCCCACCGCGATGTGCACCACGGTTCCCTGTTCCAGTACGAAGACGCCCTTCAGGCGCGCACCTTTGCCGCCGATGCCGGGGTATCCGCCTTCGGCGCCGAACGCCTCGATTTCGTACGGGCCGTCGGCAGGCACCACCCAAAGCTGGATGCCGTCACCCGACACATCGATGCGACCCTGCACCTCGCTGCCCTCGTAGGCCAGGTCCACCTGGGGTTGCGTCGGGCCGGCCTGGCCCGAGCCTCCGGCGTTGGTGAAGGTGTGGGCCGTGAACGCGTAGGGCTGACTGTTGTCGTACCCGCACTCCCCGTCATCATCGCCGTCGTCAAAATAGTGCAGGGGACACGGGTCGCACCCGTCGGGAGTTCCGTCTCCGTCGCTGTCCGCGGTATCGTCCCCGTTGGGGCACACGTCGTCGGAGTCGCACACTGTATCGTTGTCGGAATCGTCGGGGTTGTCCAAGGGGCAAGGGTCGCACGCGTCCGGGTTGCCGTCGAGGTCCTCATCGAGAGTGTCGTCTTCCCCGGGACAAAGGTCGGCAGAATCGCACACGCCGTCCTCGTCGCTGTCATCGATGAAATCGAAGGGGCATGAGTCGCAACCGTCCGGGACCTGGTCGCTGTCGGTATCGACGGCATCGTCTTCCCCCGGACAAAGGTCGTCCGCGTCGCATACCCCGTCCCCGTCGGTGTCGCTGTTGTCGGCCGATGACGGGCAGGTGTCCTGCCAGTCGGGGATGCCGTCGCCGTCGCTGTCCAGGTTGGCGTCGGTCAGGGTTACTATGACTTTGCCGTGGCCGGTGTTCACTCCCGGCTCGTTGTCCTGGCTGGTGCCGGCGTTGAACGAACCGCCTCCGCCACCGACGCCTGCCGGGCAGTTGGGGGTGCCGCCGCCGCCGCCGGAATTACCGCCGCCGCCACCGCCGCCGTGGTTGCCGGAGCCGCCGCCGCCGCCAAAACCGCCGATGCCGTTGTGGGAGCCGGCGCCCCCCAGGGCCCCGTTGACGAAAGCTTTGCCGCCGGTGTAAGAACCGCTGTTCTCACCGTTGGTCAGAAATCCGCCGCCGCCGCAGCCCGAGTTGCTTTTCGAGCCGGTTTTGCCCCCGTTGCCATCGACGCCGCCCGCGCCCCCCGTCCCCCCGCTGGAGCCTGCGGTGCCCGCGGTGCCGTTCGGCCCCACCATGGCGTTCTTGCCGTTGGGGGAGCTGCACGCGCCGCTCGACCCGCCGCCACCGGCGATAATCAGTTTTTCACTTCCCGCGCGCACGACGAACGTGCCGCCGCCTCCGCCACCGGAGGTGAATGTCCCGGAGCTGCCCTGCTGGCCCACCGCAATGTGCACCACGTCGCCTTCTTCCAGTACAAAGATGCCCTTCATGCGCGCGCCCCGCCCGCCAATGCCCGGGTATCCGCCCTCCGCGCCGAACGCTTCAATTTCGTACGGACCGGCGCCGGGGACCGTCCATTTCTGAATGCCGGGTGAGCCGGGGTCTACCGTTACGAATCCTTCTACTTCCGACCCTGAGTAGGCAGCGTCGACTGCGGCCTGGTCCGGGCCGGTCTGACCTGTGGCGCCGGCGTTGGTAAACGTGTGTTCGGTGAAGGCAAAGGAAGGGGCTTCCTGGCAGACAAGGCCGTTGCCGGTGTAGCCCTGGTTGCAGGCGCATTCAAAGGAGCCCGGGGTGTTTGTGCAGGTCGCGTTCTCGTCGCACGGAAAAAGCCCGGAGAGGCACTCGTCGTAGTCGATGCATTCATCTCCAACCACCTCGAAACCGGGCGCGCAGGAGCAGGTCCCGGCAAGGCATTTCCACCCATCACCGCAACCGGCGCCGTTGGCCAGCGCGTCGTTGCGGCATCCCGACTGCGGCAGACAGAGGTCCGAGGTACAGAGATTGTCGTCATCGCAGTTGAGGGGAGTCCCCGCGACACAGCCGTCGCCCGGCTCACAACTCTCGTCGCCGTTGCACATGTCCCCATCGCCGCATACCAGCGGCTCGCCGGCCAGGCAACCCCCCTCGGGGTTACAGCTTTCCACGCCGTTGCACGGGTCGTTGTCATCGCAGTCCGTTATCGTTTCATCGAGGGATGAACAGTCGTCACTGTCTTCCAGTCCGTCGCCGTCGCTGTCCAGGTCGCAGAAGTTGAGTTTGCCGTCGCCGTCATGGTCTGCCGACCCGGGGAAACCCAGTTTCTCCACGACTATGCCTACCAACATGACCAGGTCGTCGTTGCCGACGGTGTGGTTGCAGTTGAGGTCCGCACTTCGCCTTGGGGTCTTCCCCAGGCAGTCTGCGGAATCTGCCTCGGGGTCGGGGCAACTTTCTCCCGGCAATTCGCTCACGGACACTGCTGGGGCCAGGCATCCGGGGAGGCACACTGTCTGACCGCCGAAAGCAGGCGCACAGTAGCCGTCGCCGTCCTCCATCTCGACGCAATCTGCATCGATGAGGCAGGGCACCCCATTTCCGCCGGGGACTTCGTGGAGGTATTCAAACAGTCGTATCTGGCACTGTACGTCAATCGCGTCGGTTTGCCCGTCCAGGTTTAGATCTCCCGTCGGCGCCGAGTAGGGAATCGGGCCGGCCAATATCATCAGGCAAAGGGCCATCACAGCGTAAGTGCGCATAGCATTATCTCCAATTCGGCCTTGGTCAGCCGCTCCTCCATTACAACCGTTGCGGCCCGACAGATCAACAGGAATTGCCATTTCTCCGGACTTGGTGTTGGTGTATCCTGTCGCGGCCGGTGCTGCGTCCGGCCGCTAAACGAGCCCTGAAACAGGGCGACTTCGTTGCTTCTCGTACCGTTGTCCCATATGATCTGGCTTGCAGATTTACAGATTCCCACAGGGGGTGAAAATGCGCGGCGCGGTTGGAGTTGCTGTTCTGGTCTTCTGTTTTGTGTTGATAACAGGCTGCGGGAGCGACAGTGGCGAAGACGAGGCGGGTTTGGATTCGTCACCGGCCCGGGTTGATGCCTCAGGGGATACCCGCGCAACAGAGTTGGACGCCGATCCCTGCGAGCCCCAATGCGAGGAGCGAGAGTGCGGAGAAAACGGTTGCGGGGGAAGCTGCGGCAACTGCTTCTCCATCGAGGGCGCCATCGACCCCAGCTTGTGCATGGAAGGCGGACTGTGCTGCCAGCCCCATTGCGGCGAGGTGGAGTGTGGCGATGACGGGTGTGGCGCCAGTTGTGGCAGTTGCGGGTTGGAGGCCACCTGCCAGGAAGGGCAGTGCATTCCCGACTGCGTGCCTGATTGCGGCGGCAAACAGTGTGGTTCAGACAAGTGCGGGGGGGATTGCGGGATTTGTGATGAAGGAGATGAGTGCGATGCCAACGGGCAGTGCAAAGCCAAATGCGTTCCCGATTGCGGTGGCAAGGAGTGCGGAGATGACGGTTGCGAGGGTAGCTGCGGCGCTTGCACCGGAGGCGACAAGTGTCAGGATGGCGTGTGTGGAGAATGTGTCCCCGATTGTGATGGCAAGGAGTGTGGTTTTGATGGCTGCACAGGCACTTGCGGCAGTTGCCCGGAAAATGGCAAGTGCAAGAGCGGATCTTGTGACTGCAAGTACGGGTACCAGTGGTCACCGGACGAAACCGCGTGCTGGCCTGAGTGTGTGGAAGGAGCGGAGAACAACAGCGAGTCGGGTCAGTGCGAATGTCCGGCAGGAAGTCACTGGAACCTTGATGAATCGGGCTGCTGGCCAGACTGCCCTGAGGGAGCACATAACGACGCGGCCAGCGGTGACTGCGTTTGCGATGAAGGGCTGGAGTGGTCGCCCGACGGAGAACAATGCTGGCCCACGTGTTCGGAAAACAGCCACTGGTCTCCGGAGGAGCAGGAGTGTCTTTGTGACGACGGCGCAGTGGTGGGATTGGATGGCGAAACCTGTCTGCTGGAATGTCCGGAAGGTGCGTTGGAACAGGAGGGCCAGTGCCTGTGTGAGTCGGGATTGGCATATGACCCGGAGACTCAGACGTGCACCGCTCCGCCCCTGTTCTGCGACCTTGGAAGCGTGGCATACGCGGTTCCCGACGCGTTCATGGAAGACCGTTTTTCAAGGGCGGCCATTGGCAGCGATTCACATCCGGTCATCATGGACTTGGCAACAGGAATGATGTGGATGGGCTGTGATGCCGGCCTTGACGGAGAGACATGCAGCGGTGGGCAGTTGAGCCTGAAGAAGCCGGCCGCGGCCGACAGCTTCTGCGAGGACTCGCAGTGGGCGGGGCTGGAGGACTGGCGACTGCCTTCCATGGCGGATTGGCAGGCTGTGGTGGACAACGGCCTGTCCTCTCAGATCGGAGAAGGGTCGTTCTTCCACGACTATGATGACATCGGTCTGGGCGATACTTATTGGTCCAGTACTGAGCCTCAGTACATGAGCTGCCCGCAGGAGTGCTACCTGGCGTTGATGCGGGATGACCCGTCAGACTTGGGGTTTCAGTGGTACATCCAATACGCGTACGCTTCGTTCGGGCGTCGGGTGCGGTGTGTGCGCACGCCCATTACAGGCGCAGAGCACTGCGGTGAAGTGATTTCCGGCGGTGCGCCCGAGCGCGTCATCTATCTTGAACGCGCCAACATCTTCTGGCAGGGGTGCGCGGCAGGGCAGAGCGGCAAGGAGTGCAATGCCGGCAGCGCGGACATCATGTCCAGGGCTGAGGCGTCAGATTACTGCCAGCAGTTGGATTGGGGGGGCTTCGACGATTGGGTGTTGCCCGACGTCAATCAGTTTCTGACCTTGTCCGATTATGATGCCGTAGACGAGCCTCTTGTGCATCCCGACCTGGTGCCTGAGCTGGACAATGACACCTGCTGGACTTCCACCGCCGGCACTATGGAGAACGAGGGATGGACGTTCAACTTTGCCGCGGCTCAGCCGGTAAGCACCGACCTTGAGTTGACCTGGTCGGTGCGTTGTACCCGCGCCTGTCCGGGGAATTTTGCAGGGGCTGACTGCCTGGCTTGCGCGCCGGGATGGGAAGGGGCGGCTTGCGAGCTTGCCGTCGGCTGTGACAGCGAGCCGTGCTTTCCGGGGGTCGAGTGCTCGGAGGTTTTCGGAGTCGGGTTCGAGTGCGGAGCCTGTCCCGAGGGGTACGAGGGCACGGGAATCGACTGCGTCGATGTTGATGGGTGTGCGGACGCGACGTGTTTTGAAGGGGTGGAGTGTTTTGACGTTGCCGCACCGGGCACCGGCTTTGAGTGCGGGCCGTGTCCCGACGGATTGTATGGTGACGGAGTGGACTGTCTGCCCGTGCTTCCGTGTGAAGAGGCTGCCGATTGCGGGGACCACGGCTCCTGCCTGGAGGTTGACGACGGTGTGCTCTCCTGCGTGTGTGATGAATCGTGGCATTGGGACGGCCAGGTGTGTGTCAGCCTGCCTCTCGAGTTTGCGCATGCCGTGTCCTTTACAACCGCGAGCTGGCCCTGGGATGTGGAAGCCGGGGACTTCGACGGTGACGGAAATACGGACGTTGTTGTAACTGCGCTGCTGTCCGATAAGATGCATGTCTTCCTAGGCGACGGAAGCGACGGCGGGTTCATGTCGTATACCACCGAGACCGGTGACAAACCCCGTGGATTGGCGTTGGGTGACTACAACGCCGACGACAATCTGGACATTGCCGTCTCCCGGGAAACCGATGCGGACGTCCGGCTTTTCTACGGCAGCGGCGATGGCACATTTGCCGGCGGCGCCTACCTCTCCGTGGCCAGCGTGCCGAGAACCGTGACCAACGCGGACCTGAACGGCGATGGCATAATCGACCTGGTTACGGGCCACGATTTTTCTGTCGGCATATCGGTGCTGACAGGGAAGGCAGGCGGCGGCTTCGAAGCGAGCTATCTGGTGGAAAGCTGGGGGCACGGCCATTGGGAACTGGTTGCCGCGGATCTGAACTCCGACGGCCTTCAGGACCTGCTGTTGCCAGACGATTCCGGAAAGAAGGCCAAGATCATGATCGGCAATGGCGGGGGGTTGTTCGGCGAGCCGGTGAGCTTCGACCTGATCGGCAAACCTTTTGGCGTCGCCGTGGGCGATCTCAACGGAGATGACGAGAATGACGCGGTGTTAGGGATTGTGGAGACTGGTGACGTCGCCCTGTTGCTGGCCGATGGCGAGGGCTCTTTTGCCGAACCGTCATATCTGGTCTCCGGCGAAGACACTCGGGATGTCGTAGTCGCCGATTTCAACGGCGACGGGCACAACGACATCGCGGCCACAAACTACGGCACGGACAATGTCAGGGTCTTCTACGGAGCGGGAGATGGCTCCTTTCCCACTCACGTTGACATCAGCGTCGTTGGTGACGTCACCATAGATGGACCGGCCATGTTGACCGCCGCCGACTTTGACGGCAACGGGCATCCGGACATCATAGTAGCCTCGCAAATGAACAACCGGCTTGTCATCCTGCGCAACTAGAACTCTGCCCGTCGGTACCCTCTCAAAACACTTCGTACCGTGCCGTGAAGTTCCACTTCATGAGCGGAAACTGGAATGAGTGATCGACCAGGTCCCCCGATTCCAGCTTCATGTAGTTCAGAAAAGCAAAGGTCGCTTCGCTCCCAATCTTGAGGCCTTGCCAGACTCTCACCTGGAGGCCGATCTGAGCCCTGCAGCTACCGAAGAAGCCGTTCCAGGTACGGTCGTAGGAGTCGGTTTCCTTGTCGTCGTCGGTGCGGCGGTAGCTCTCCTCGTACCGGACCCACGTCGGAGCCATGGGGGCAAAGCCGAGGTAGAGTTCGGCCTTGCCGTCGGCTAGGGGCACGGTGGGGCCGACGAACAAGCCGACCTGGTGGGAGGTGTAGGAGAACTCCTTTTCTTCGAAGATGGTCGCGCCGCCGGCCTGGCTGTAGCTGATGTGCCCCTGGCCGCCGATGCCCATGGGGTTGGCGTGGTCATAACTC
The DNA here is from genome assembly GCA_964626565.1 of uncultured Myxococcales bacterium. Taxonomy (GTDB): domain Bacteria; phylum Myxococcota_A; class UBA9042; order CAIXZC01; family CAIXZC01; genus CAZVFX01. Next base: position 8,045 of record CAZVFX010000005.1, on the reverse strand, counting down.
AGCTTGAGCATCAGGTGCTGCTTGATACGGAACGTTGCATCAGCTCCGAAACTCATTAGAAAATAGAGCGGCTCAAGGGGAGCATAGTCGGTAACGGTAAACTGTTCGGGCGACTGGTTGATCGACTCCCAGCGCTGGAAGACCGGGTTGTGGTTGATCTCCCCCGGTTCCCCGGAGGCGGAGTACTTGAACCACCTTACCCCAAGCTCGATATCAAGCCAGTCCGCGGTCTCCGCAAGAGCCCTTGGAGAACCGATCACGAGCAGCAGCAGCGCAATGCACCATGCCATTGTTCGAGATTTCATATCTTACACCCTCCCTGGCTTGGAAAACCGGACGGGGCCCCGGCACACCTGGTTACGTCTTCTTCAATCCGCCCGAGGAGGTGCCGAAGCTGAATGAGTTGTTCACCGTCCAAAGACGTACAACAGCAGGAAAATCGCTCCGTCATGGCCGGAGCGCTGTCCCTTAGCGAGCGCCCTCCGGCCGTGAGAAAGGCACGCACTTTCCGGCGGTCCCTACGGTCCATCCTGCGCGTGACCAGGCCGTTGCGTTCCAGCGTGTCCACCACCCCGGTTATCGTCGGCCGCGAGCAGCGACACGCATCGGCCAGCTCCTTTAGAGACCTTCCGTTCTTCTCCCATAGCTGAACGAGAATCTGCAACTGGGTCGGAGAAATCCCCAGCTCACGCGTCGTCCCCTCTTCGATTTTTCGCAAGGAGGCAGCGATGCGCGTAATCGCTGAGAACACCTCCGAGTAGCCCACGATTTCCTGCCCCTGTCCATCTTCTCCCAACGTACCGGACATTTCATTAGCCCCCTGATTGTTAGCCTCCTAATTATATCGCGAAAATGGAGCCTGTCAAGCGCGTTTGCAAGCGTCAACGAAAAACGCCTGCTCCGGCGTACTTGCTCTCGGGCGCGTGTTAAGTCTACAATTGCTATCGGAATCAAAACCTTCAGTCGGCCGCAAGGCCTGATTGAGGATGTCCGACGGTTGTTTGGCGCGTACAGAGAACCTGGAAGTCAGCGCGAGGGTGTTCATGAGGTCCGGACTGAAGCTATCTTTCTTATTATCTGTTCTTGTTCTCGGGGCCTGCGGCAGCGATAGTGCCGGCCCGGGCTCGCCGTCATATGCGAAAGCAAACGACGTCACCTGGGTGCCCGTCGGCAACATAGAAACGAAGATCTGGCTGGAGCGTGGCCCCCAGAACGATCTGGCCATTGTGTGGCGGTCAGTAGGGGTGGACGTCTGGGGAAATACATTCATCTTTACCGATGCCCACGTTTCCACCGACGAAGGCAGCAGTTGGACCAACCCGGCGTTCCCCCTTGTCAAATCCAGTCTCCCCGCCCTGGGTGTTCCTCCCATTTTCACCGGCAGTGGGCTTGGGGGGATTCAAGCTATGTCGGAAAGCAACCTGGTCCTGGGACCTGAGGGCCAGTGGCAGGAGCGCACCAGCATTTTTGATCTTCTGGACGGGGCGACTGATGAGAATTGGAACATCCAGGCGGACCACATTGCGGATTTCCGAATCGACAAGAAGGGCCGGCGGCATTATCTGACCTCCAGCCTCAACAAGCGGTTGTTCTATCACATTATCGATGGCGATCAGCGGACGTCCTACCCCGTACATGACACCGAGTTCGCTATCGCAGGCCTTGCCCTTGGCGCGGCCGATGAGGCGTGGGCCATCTATCAAGACAGTTTCCTGGAGTTCAAAGTTCAGCAACTGGGGCCCGCGGGCCTCATCGGTCCGGAGATGAAGCTGCCGGTGAAGGCCGGGCTGAGGGGGTATCTGGTCAAGCCTTCCCTTGACGACTGGGCTCTCTGGGCCGGCGGGGGCGCGCCGGGAGAAGAGGGTGCTCACATCGCGGTGCTGGTGGCCGGCGGTGACCTGATTGCGGTGTGTCACGTCCCCGTGACGGCGCAAGGACTGGGCACCATCACAGTGCTGGGAGTGTGCGACACGGCTGAGTGTGTATATTCGGAGGTCTCGGTGGAATCGGATCTGGCTCTGTACGACGACACTTTGGAGGCCAATCCGCACATCTTCGTCGCGCGTCGGACCAATCTGGACCCCGACGGCACCCTCGAGGAGGTACTTATTTCACGGCTGGATGGAGCGCTACCTTCCCCGCTGGACGTTTCCTCCGGCGTTTCGAAGCTGAAACAGGGGGGGGCCATGTTCGACTTCAACGATTTGCAAGTAATGCAGTGGCCGGTCGTTGAGTTCGCCTACTTCGAAGACGACAGAATCCGCTATCTCCAGGGCGGGATCGAGCAGGACGAGGGGTGGTCCTTCGACAAATTGGTCATGACCCGAGTGCTGGCGTCGACGCCGTCCTACGTCATCGCCTGGTTCTCCTCGCTGCCGGATGCGGGCTCCTTAGACGTCGGGTCTTGCGCGATCGAGCCGTCGCTGCCCATTCTGTCTGCTACTCTTACGCCCATTGGCGCCGGCATTGTGCTCCACACGGGGCCACAGGCCCCGGGTCAGTCCTACACCCTCACATGCGGCGGGGTGTCTGATGCCAACGGCCGCGCCTCAAAGGACTCCGCCACTTTCATCGGCTTCGGTACGGAAGACTGGGACACCTACTCCGGTTTTGCCGCGATTCACAGTCTTGCCGTGGACCATGAGGGTGGGTTGTGGTCGACCAGTCAGCACGGTGTCGATCGCTTTGGCCCCGAGAGGGCGTTCTGGGAGCATATGCCCCTGGAGTTTCCCGGTGTCGAGCCATTTCCCGAGCCTCCCGGCCACCTCGCCGTGTCTGCCGACGGCAGGGTCTGGGTAGATGTCCCCACGCCGGCGCTTCAGGATAAGTTTGCAGTCTGGGATGGCGGCTGGACGCTCTTTGAGGCGTCCCTGATGCAAGGCGCTCAGCCGGGCCATGACCGGAACTTCTTTGCCCTCGGCGACGGGTCGATCTGGGTGCCCACTGACGGCTGGCTTCACCGCATCGATCTGCCGGACGTGGAGAGCATCGATCTCGCGGGGAGCACTATCGAGGTTGTCAGCATGATGGCCCGCGCACCCGGCGGCCCGCTGTGGGCAGTGGCAGTTTCGCCGGTGCCGGCGGACAAGCCGGTGCCGGACGGAGTGCACGTGGGTCTGAGCCGTCTGGACGGCGAGCAGTGGACCCACCTGGAAAAAAGCGTAATGTTCGATGACGGGCGCAAAGGGGAGTTCGCCGCCCTGGCGGTGGACGGCGACGGCGTGGTTTGGGCCCTGGCCAATGTGGCCTACGAGCAGATGGGGAATACCGGTTTTACCACCCACCTGGCGTCCCGCAACGAGGACGGTAGTTGGACCGAGTTGGCCGAGGTAAATCCCGGAGCCGTTCACCTGGAGGTGGACGTCAACGGCAGGGTCTGGGGTCCGGGACTCACTACCAACGGTCCCGACGGCGTGCTGCCGCTGCCGACTCCCTACAGCACCGGCGCCATCTCCAGCGACCAGGACGGTTCGGTGTGGACCACTCATTCCGGCCCCTTCCCACAGGCGTTCATAGGGCGCCGGTTTATCTCCGAAGCCATCGAGGAGAGCTTCGTGGTATCCGCCTGCGAGCAGGGAGGCGAGCCCATCTCCCTTACCGTATCCCTCAGTCTGGAAGGAGAGGCCGTTGGGTCGGTGACGTCGAAACCGGCGGGAATCGCCTGTCCGGGCAAGTGTACCGCTACTTTTCCCAAGGGCTGCCCGGTGCGGCTTTCCGCCTCGGCTACCGTAGGAAAACTACTGGAGTGGACCGCTCCATGCTCGGGGGGCGGCGACTGCGTTATAGTCATGAACGAGGACACCGAGGTCGGTGCGAATTTCTCTGTCCCGCTGGTGCCGTGGTCCGTGGCGCTTCCGACCACAGACAACACCGGCGGCCATATCGAAGGTGTTGCGGCCGATGCTGAAGGGGCCCTTACCCTGGCAGGTCGGTTCAGAGGTGCGGTAGAGGTGGACGGCCAGAGCATCGAAGGAGTGTCGCCAACTCTTGCTAACCTCGTGGTCGCGCACTTCGCCGCGGATCTAAAGCCGCTCTGGACGAAACGTATCGGCAGTGCAGATGGTGTGCTTGGCCAGGCTCGCCTGCGCCTGGCGCCCAACGGCGACGTCCTGATCGCCACCGTCCCCACAGGCGGTGACCTGGACGTTGGCGAGGGCTCTCTGGGGCCGGGTTCGGGGCGGGACATGGTCATCGTCCGCTACGCGGCCGCTTCCGGCGAAGTTGTCTACGTGCGGCGCCATGGCAAAGTAGCTTCCAGCGCATATGAGGGCACCGACATCGACGTGGATGGAAGCGGGCAGGTCTATGCCGTGGCATCCTCGGCAGCCGGCCTGGATTTTGGCGCCGGCTTTGTGTCGGAGCCGGGCGGCTTCCTGTTGTCGCTGGCCGCCGACGGTTCCATTAACTGGCTCTCCCAGGCCCTGGCGCCGGTGAAACCCTACCTGGTCGCGGCTGCAGCCGACGGCCGCACGGTGGTGGCCGCTCTGTACGACAATCCCGTTGATTTCGGGGTCGGCGACCCTCTTCCCTACGACTCAAATTTCACCAACCTGGCCCTTGTCGGGCTGGATGAAGCCGGTGCGGTAATCTGGGCTCGAACCGCGCCCGAAGGCCTGGTCGACCTCTTCGTCGCCCCGGACGGCAGCTTTGCAGTTATTACCGAATACCCGAAGCCTGAGACGACTCTCCTGGATGACCAGGGGCAGCCCAAGACCGTCTGGTCCTTCGGCGCGGCCTGGAGTTCCGTCGCGGTGAGCAGCAACGACACCGTGGCCCTGGTTGGTGCGGGGACCAACGACTGGAGCGGAGTCAATGAGCCCGACACGACCATGAAACCCAAACAGGTATCGGTGCTGGATGCGAGTGGCCAACTGCTCTGGGGTGAGACCGTAGCCCACTACCCCACGGATTCATTTGGCGGCGCGGCCTGGCGGGGAGAGGAGCTGGTAGTCGGTGGTTCCGGCTATGCCAAAATCGGCTTCAACCAGGAAGCCCTGGCGCCCCCGGACGAAGACGTACAGTTCCTCCTGTACATGGCCGGACTGGCCCACTGAGCCGTTGATGTTATCGGTACACGCTAGAGTGAGATATCCCCTGCGAAACTGAATGAAGTAGTGGAGCTAAGGGGAATCGTTATTCGCATAGGCCTGACGCCGAGCGAATCGACGAGCGAACTGAATTGCGCGAGTCCACCCCTGGGTGAGATATCCCCTGCGAAACTGAATGAAGTAGTGGAGGGAACGGTGCTGGAATCGAAAGTTCTCCGTTTTGGCCAGTCACTTGCCCAGCAGGCCGCAAACCCGCTTGCCACCTGGGCTCCCGGCGTTTCATGCTGTTCCGGAAATGGAGAGAAGTTCGACGGTTACAAACGGTTACCGTGTGGTGCGCACAAACTCCGTCCGAAAGTGCGGCACCGTAAGTGTTGGGAATTACAGAGATGTGTGCCTTCGAGGTCGCGACTCGTATCGTGCACCCACCGTGCCACTTGTTGCGATAAGTGGCACGCAACTTCCCGTTGTGTGCCACTTGTGGCCCGCTCATGTCACTCAACCACATCGAGCAACTCCTTCAATCCCAGCACCGTCGCCTTGCTTCCGTGGGCCGGTCTGAGCTCCACGAGGATGCCCGCCTGCTTCAGCACGTCGAGCAGCCTGAAGGAGCTTCGGCGGGGGATGCCGGACAGCCGGCTGAACTCTGCCGGGCTGACGATGGGCGAAGTGAACAGTGCGTCCAGAGCCAGAATGACATGCGGCGACCGTGTCAGGCGGGCTACCTCTTCCTTCAATCGGTTGTAGAGCGCCAGGATGCCCTGCGCCCGGGCCGCGTTGTCTCGGGCCTGCTCCTCCACGGCATAGAGGAAGAAACGAATCCACCCTTGCCAATCGCCGAGTTCAGAGATGCGCCGTAGCCGCCCGTAGTAGTCGTTCCGGTACCTTTCGAGGAACGCGCTGATGTAAAAGACCGGGCTGGACAGCAGCTTCCGCTCGCAGAGAAACAGCGGAACGAGCATTCGGCCCACACGACCGTTGCCATCGAGAAACGGGTGCAGCAATTCGAACTGCCCGTGAATGATGGCCAGTTGGACAAGGACGTCCTTCTCGTCGTGGTGGATGTACCACTCGAGGTTGGAGAGGTAATCCGGCAGCATTTCCGGAGCCGGTGGAACGAACGTGGCCTGGTCGATCCCCGCCCCGGGTCGACCAATGTAGTTCTGGAGTCGCCGGAACTCACCGCGGCGCTTGTCCTGCCCGCGTACAGAGTCAAGGAGGACGTCGTGGACCTCCTTGAGCAGGTTCAGGCAGATGGGGCGCTTGCGCAAGGACTCAACCGCAGCGGCCATAGCCTTTCGGTAGTTGACGACCTCCTGGATGTCGAGGTACTTCTCAGCGTGTTCGGAGGGAACCGCATCGAACTCCAGTACGTCGTGCAGAGTCGCCTGCGTGCCCTCGATTCGGGAAGAGAGCACAGCTTCCTGGGTGGCCAGCGGTGCCAGCAGGACGTTTGGGTCCACCATCCCTTGCAGGATGCCATCGAATCGAGCGACCGCCCGGTTCGCCCGGGCAATCAGCGGCACCAGGTCCGCCCAGTCCAGCGAGTTCAGCGGCAAGGTGGTGGGGATGTAAGGTCTCTGCTTCATGGCTCCGTTCCATGCCGGTGGTCGCTGCTTCCAACACCTCTGAACTTACTGCATCGGGGCCCAACATGCAATCAATCCCGACAGTTGTCGCCCCTGTGCTGACCGGTGTACCCTGCCGGGACTTGTCGGCCCCGGAGGAACAACCATGGCCCAACGAATCGTGCTCCAACTCATGCAGATGATGCTTGCCCTCGTGCAGGCGCTGATGGCCAGCCGGATGGAGTTGGCCCTGGAGAATCTCGCTCTGCGCCAGCAGGTTGCCGCGCTGAAACGGGAACGACCTCGACCGCGCCTCACAGACCTCGACCGCCTGTTCTGGGTTGCACTTCGGGAGCGCTGGAGCGACTGGGCCAATGCCCTCATCATCGTCAAGCCGGAAGCGGTCGTACGCTGGCATCATGCCGCGTTCAAGCGGCATTGGGCCCGGCTGTCCGGCTCCGGCAATCCACCCGGCCGACCTCGAGTCTCCAAAAATACCAGAGCCCTCATCCGCAAGATGGCCACCGGCAACCCGACCTGGGGCGCGCCACGCATCCACGCCGAACTCTTGAAACTCGGCATCGACCTCGGCGAGGCCACCGTCTCCCGGTATCTCCCGAAACGCCCGTCCGACCCGGACAAGATCGCACGGTGGAAGGCGTTCCTCAAGAACCACATGCCGGACATAGCGGCAATGGACTTCGTGACCATCCCGACCGCGTCCTTCAAGGTCCTCTACGGCCTCTTCATCGTCCATCACGACCGGCGGCGCATCCTGCACTTCAACGTCACCACTCATCCCACGACCGCCTGGGTACTCCAGCAGCTACGCGCCGTCTTCTTCGACGAGCCACGCATCCGCTACCTCATCCACGACAGGGACAGCAAGCTTGGCGGCGTCACCGAGTGGCTGAAATCGGCCGGTGCCAAGTCGGTCCTCACCAGCTACAGGTCGCCCTGGCAGAACGGCATCGCCGAGCGCTGGGTGTTGACGCTCCGCCGGGAGCTATTGGACCACGTCGTGGTCTTCAACGAGGCCCATGCCCGACGCCTGATCTCGGATTTCGTCTCCTACTACAACGAAGACCGTTGCCACTTGTCCCTGAACAAGGACCCTCCACAGCCACGTCCCGCACAGACTCGACCGTCTGGAAACGCCAAGGTCATCGCCATCCCCCGAGTCGGCGGCATCCACCACCGGTACGAGTGGCGAGACGCGGCCTGAGGACCTCGCAGTGCACCACACCATCCACTGCCGCCCGCAAGTCGGGAGATGGCGAGGTGCGCGTTCACCGCGTGATTCTGCCCGATGGCCGAGTTCACGGTCTCCGATTCACTGCTCCGATTGTCAAAGAACGTTGCTGCCAGCCCTGCTTCAACCCCTCATTCGGGCCCCAGAACGGTCCCGATCCTATTTTGAGGAGGGACA
>CAZVFX010000004.1:22680-104348 GCA_964626565.1 uncultured Myxococcales bacterium | reverse complement strand
CTCTACTCTAAACTACTTCACCCCAGTGTCTCACTCTTTATTGGCAGAAAGGGGGGTCAGGGTAGAGGGTCAGGGTCCAGGGTCAGGGTAGAGGGAGAACTGCTGACGGCGGCGGGGCGCTTCGCTCATGACCCGCTCCCTTACCGTCACGGCTCGTAAACCAGGCAAAACAGCTAACGGCTAACGGCTACCCCGAAGCGGTGGCTTCGATCTCTCCGGTGCCGGCGCAGTGATTGCACGTGGCGACGCCTTCGCCTTCGCACACCGGGCACGGTTTGCCGCCTAGTCCGAGGAACCCTCCTACCTTGCCCTTACCGTCGCAGGCAGTGCAGGTGTCCGTACCGGTCCCGTCGCAAAACAGACATTTGTCTTCGCTCATTGCCTTCCCCCGGGTATGTGTTTTTCGTTCCCTTGCTTTGATTCTAACATACTTAACAGGGGAAAAGAAGTCCGGAGTGAGGTGAATTGAGAATTGATAACTGAGAATTGATAATTGGGCGAGCCGAGGGAGCGCTAAAATTCCGCTACTTTGCCGAAGATACGCCAATCCAGGGTCCATTCCAGTGACGCGCCGCGGTCGCCTTTGTAGTAGGCGCCGCCTAAGAACAGGCCCGAAACATCGCCCGCGGCGATGATCAACTGGGCACGGCCGCCGTATTCGGTGTCAGAACCGGAGTATTTGACTTCCTGTCCTGCTTCCGGAACCGCGGTGACGCGGGAGTATGACTTGCGGACGCCGCCTGCGACTTCGAGCCGGGGATAGCCCATAACATGGTCCTGCCACAGTTCCAGCGCCAGGTGTGCGGTGCCCGCGGTCCACAGCGCGGTCATTTCATCGGTGCTGGTTTCGTCGCTGTTCCAGGAAAAGTTCAGCTCGGCTCCCAGGTCGAGGCGCAGGGGAGAAAGTGGCGTGGGGCGCAGCACCAGCATCAATTCGGGATTGGTGAAAACACCTACTCCCACCAGGTCGAAGTCCCACTCTTCCAGGTTAAGGTGCGTGAGTTCGAGCAGGCTGTCGCGCACTCTGAGAGAAACGAGGGGCCATTCCCAGTCAACTCCGAAAGTGATTAGTTGCATGTACCGGCCAAGACTCACCGCTTCATCGAAGGGAAGGTCGGTAATCCGCCCCGGTGCGGAGGAGATGATGCTGCTCCAGCCCCACCTGCCGGTGCGGCGGTCCACCTCGTTGCGATACCTGAACTGCTCCCACTTTGGCCCGCTGGCCCCGGTCAATTCCGGCGCCAGAGTAACGGTCTTTCCGTCCAAGACCTCCATGGTGTAGGTGCGCATCCGGGCGAGGTCGTGACCGACCGCGACTTCATGAGACCCCGGTTTGAGGGTAAGTTTTACGGGCGTATTCCCATGGGACTGCCCGTCCACGGACACCGTCATTCTGACATCTTTCAAATGCGCACCGTCCCCTAAGACGACGCCGTTCTTCACCTGGAGAGTGCCTGAGCTGGGTTGCAGGCGGACGTCCACCTCGGTGGTTTTGCCCTTGCGCACTTTGACTATCTTCTCAACGGTCCTGAGCCCTGTCTTGGCGAACTCGAATTTGCGGGTGCCGGTCCTCACTCCTTGAATCCTCACCGGCGCGCGGGCCACCTCTTCGCCGTCAAGGTACACAGCCACATCGGTGAGCAGGTTGCCTTTGGTGTCACGAGGCCTGATGAGCACGCTGGCGGTGAGGGGTCGCAAAGTCACCCGCACCGTCTGCCCGGCGCGCAATTCTACATTGTCACTGTAGTCCGCGTACCCTTCGGGCCCCACAACCTTGAGCTTGTGTTTGCCAAGTTGCAGAAATTCGTCCACCGGGGTCGCCTTGGGCAGTTTCCTTCCGTCCACTGTCACATAGGCTCCCGGAGGGTCCGACTCGAACCGCACGATTCCGTCCCCTTCGGTGGCGCCGTCGGCGCCACCTTCAGCGGCCAGACCGTACTCACCCACAACGCCCAGGGTGACTGTCTCACCACCGCCACCCGGCAGATTGCCAGCGATCTGCCGGGCGATGGATCTGATGCCGTCCAGCAGCCGGTCTTCCCTTCCAGCCTTTGGCTCCACCGGCACTTCCACCGAGGCAGCCCTTCCCGGGTCCACCGCCTCTTTGGCCAGGTCCACCATCTCGGCACTCAGATGGTAGGTGGATCCGATGCGCGTGATCTTCACTCGCAATACGGTATCGGCCGACAGCGCCTTTCCCAGGGGAATCTGGCAGGATTCATCGTAGCACTTCTTGTAGCTCTCCTTTCTCTCGTCGGCAACCAGCTTCTGCAGCGCGGCAGCCTGGCGGGATTTGTCGATTACGACAAACTTGCCTCGCCGCGCGATCTGGGTGCGCAGAAAATCGGTAAGGTCGTCTATGAGCTGGCCGGAAAGGTCGTCCCCGGTGCTGTTTTCGATGGTCATCACCGCGAGTTTGACGCTGGCTGCCGCACCGGTCTGAGACTTGCCCACGGCTGGCGCCAGGACAAAGACGAGCAACGCTGAGGCAGCAACGAAGCCGGCGCGCCGGTGGTGTATGTTTGGCATTTTGAACATCCCTCCTTCCTCGGATGGCTGAGCCTAGCAGATTGGAGTTGCTATTTCCAGCGGCCGGGAAGGTGAACCCAGCCTCGTGGAGTCTGCTTCCAGCGGGCAGGAATCCACACCCGGTCACGGCGGGCGTGCTTCCACACTCCCGGAATCCAGACGTGGCGAGCGTCCCGGGCGTGCCACCGCCAATGGCCGGGGATCCAGACGAAGCCGGGGCGCGGGTGTTTCTTGGCCACGGCATGCTGCGGGGGCAGCGGCGGAGCGACCTCAACCGCGACGAGTTCTTCTTCGACCACGGGAGCAGGGTCTTCATAAGTTTCGTAGGGGTCGTATTCCTCCGGGAACTCTTCGCCGGTGTACTCGCCCTCGGGGTGTTCCCCTTCGCCGTAGTGCGGTTCTTCCTCGGGGTGATGGCGCGGGTCCTGGTATCTCGGATCCGGGCGGTAGCGGTCTTCCCAGTAGGTGGGCCCGCAGGCCATGATTCCGGCGAGCAGCATGGCTGCGGCAGTAAGTAGAGCACCTTGCAAGGTGAGTATGGATTTCATCTGTTTTCCTCCCTCCAAGCTGGCTTGGAGACGATGATAGCACGATGATATTCAGGGAACAGCATAAAGGCGGGTCCAGGGTCCAGGGGCAGGGTCCAGGGTAACCGCAACGGCTAACGGCATCTTGGCTGTCAGCAATCAGTGGTCAGTCTTTTTGACGAGTCGCTTGACTCGCTCCTCGACCTTCGGGTCGGGGGCCAGGGCCAGGGCCTGGCGGGCGTGGGCCAGCGCTTGCTGGGGGTTTCTTGCTTTCCACTCGTACAGTTTGGAAAGCTCGACCTGAGGGACCGGGGACTCAGGGGCGGTGCCGGCGGCTCGCTGCCACATTGCGGCCATCTGCGACCAGGGCGCGCCTTGCTTGCGCAGGGCTCTGGCGAGAAGGCGTCCGGCCTTGACGGCCAGGTCGGGATCGAGGTGGTCCAGGGCGGCGTCCAGGTGACGCTGGGCCGCGGGAAGATTGCCTGCGTTGAAGAACAGTTTCCCCAGGTTGAAACCGATGCGCGGATCGGGATCAAGTTGCTCGGGCCGAACCTTTTCCAGCAGCTTGTGGGCCAGGTAGGCCAACGAGATGATGTCGTAGTAGTTGTGTTCCAGCACCGGCTCGAGAAACGATTCGTCCTCGGAAAGAAGGTACTGAAAATAGTATTGCGGCACCATCTCTCCGGGCAGATCGTCTTCCCTCTCGAAACCGAGAATCTCCCTTTCGAGAGTGCCCATGGTGTGATTGGGGAGTTTTCCGCCAAAGACTCTTCGGCCCAGGTGCAGCAGGTCCAGGTGGGGCCGAAGCCGGATGTGGGCCTCGGTGCGGTCCATGAATTTGTTCAACACCATGCGATTCTCAAGCACCGACCGGTCGTAGGACTTGCCATTATAGGACACCAGGTAGCTGGTGCGGGTCAGGTGTTCCAGGAGCCGTTGGAGCTGGTCCGGCTCCTGGTCGTAGTCCTCCATGAGGAGCTGCTCAACGACGAACTTCTCGCCCTTGAAATAGCCCAGGCCGATGAGGAAGGCGACGGTTCCCGCACCGTGGGAAAGACCGGTGGCCTCGATGTCGAGGAAAAGGGCTTTCTCGCGGGTGAATCCGGCGAGGAGGGGGTCTTTCAGGTGGCGGGAGTTGTTGGTGATGGTTGGGGGGAGAATGTGGTGCATTGCTTGGGCGCCGTAGGGGGTGGCGCACGTCACCTCGTCGCAAATCACCCGGGCCGATGCGGACTGACGCGGCCCCTCCATCGCCTCGGTGTCGTCAGCGCCCGGCTGCAAAGGCCGATCCTCGGTCACCTGTCGGGGTAGCGAACTGTCCCCGGAGGATGACGGCCCGGATGGAATGGCGCCTGCGCGTTTAAAACGGTCGAGGTAGTCTTTCATCCGCGCATGACGCCGAGGAGTTCGATGGCGATGGCCTTGGGGTTCACGTCTTCTTCGGCTCTGGATGGGCCGATGCAGGCGGGGCAGCCGATTTCGCACTCGCAGGCTTTGATCATGTCGAGGGCGCGGGCGAACAGTTCCGGCAGCACGCGAAAGACGGTCGGTGCGAGGCCGACGCCGCCCGCGCGGCGGTCGAACAGGAAGATCGTGGGTGAGAATTCTTCGCTCTCTCCCGTTTCATCGAACGAGTAGCTGCCCCGAAAAGTCACACCTGAGATGGAGAACCACTTGGCGGAGCGGTCGCCCACGCAATGGCCCAGGTCATGGACTGCGCACATGAGCTTCAACGCGGCTACCATGTGCAGCGCTCTGCCGACGCCCATCACCGCATCGGCAATCTCCACCTTGCCATAGGGCAGCGCGCTGATCAGTTCCGGCTCGAGATTGGCCCAGCAGGCCATGGTATGCATAGTCAACTCGGGCAGATTCACTTCGCCATAACCTACGTTTTCCGAAGTGTAGAACCGCACCTTCTTGAAGCCGATCACTTTTTCAGTGACGCTCACCTCCCCGTGCGCGGTAGTGCACACGCGATCATCTCGGTCTTCATGCTCGGAGAGGATGCGCACCTCCATGTAGGTTTCCGCGTCGGTGAAGAAATCGGTGACTGCCCGCTCCACGTAGGCCTTGCGTCCCTTGTAGTCCAGCGTCTTGACGTGATACTGGATTCCGTCAACGTTATGAATGGCTCCTTCGTGAAGCATGGTGTGGGCGCTGACGAAGTCCACTTCCGCGATGATTTTCTCCTTATCTTTGTCGATAACCACGAAGTTTTCGCCCGGAATGTTCCTGAGGCTCACTGCGCTGGCCGGATAGGCCTCGTTGGACCACATGTAGCGCTTGCCCACCTTGTGGACCATGCGGCCGTTTTTCATCATCTCGAGGATGCCGGTCGCATTTTCGGCTGCGAGGGAACCGAAAGGCGCCTTTGCCTCCATGGGCAGTTCGAAAGTCGCGCACTTAAGGTGGTCCGCGAGGATGTAGGGATTGTCGGGATCGATGCGGGCTTCCTCCGGGCTTTGGCCGAGGAGATAGTCGGGGTGGGTGACAACGTACTGGTCGATAGGGTCGGACCTGGCGATAAAGATGGACAGCGATGCGCTGCTCTGCCGGCCGGCCCGTCCCCACTGCTGAAGCAGGCTGGCCTGGGAACCGGGGTAACCGGCCACGATGGATGCATCCAGGCTGCCGATGTCGATGCCCAACTCCAGCGCGTTGGTGGCTACCACACACATGATCTCTCCGTCTCTAAGGCCCCGCTCGATTTCCCGGCGGCGGTTGGGGAGGTAGCCGCCCCGGTAGCCTTGTACGACGTCGGGGTTGAGCCCCCGTTTCTTGAGCCCTTCTCTCAGGTACTTCACCATCAGTTCCACGTTGAGGCGTGACAGGGCAAAGACGATTGCCGGAATCTCACGCTTGATCAACTCCATGGCGAAATTGCGGGCCTGCTTGATGTACGAAGCGCGCACGCCCAACTGGCGATTCACCACCGGCGGGTTGTAGAGCAACACGTGGCGTTTGCCGGTGGGGGCGCCCGACCGGTCCACCAGGGCAACGTCATCCTCGATGAGCGCCTCGGCATGTTCTTTGGGATTGGCGATGGTCGCGGAACAGAGCACGAACGTGGGGTCGGAGCCGTGGAATTCGGCGATGCGCTTGAGTCTTCGCATCACGTTGGCCATGTGAGAGCCGAACACCCCGCGGTAGGTGTGGACTTCGTCGATAACCACGAACTTCAGGTTCTTGAACAGCTTCATCCACTTGGGGTGATGAGGCAAAATGGCCGAGTGGAGCATGTCGGGATTGGTCAGCACCACGTGGCCCATGGCCCGGATGGCGCTGCGCGCATCGGCCGGGGTATCGCCGTCATAAGTGTGGGTCGCAATGTTGGCGTCCAGGTCTTCGATGAGGGAATGGAGGCCGGCGTACTGGTCCTGGGTAAGCGCCTTGGTGGGGAAAACGTACAGCGCCCGGGCTGTGTCGTCGTTGAGCAGGTCGTGGAGTACGGGCAGGTTATAGGCAAAAGTCTTGCCCGACGCGGTGGGCGTTACCAGCACGACGTTGTTGCCTTGCCGCACCTCTTTGAGCGCTTCCAGTTGATGCGAGTACAGTTGTTGAATTCCCCGTGCGGCCAGCACCTGCTGCAGCCGGGGATCGAGCCATTGGGGCACCGGGCCGAAATCGCCTCGCCGGGCCAGCCTGGTAGTGTCGGCGGTAAAACAGGGGCCGAATCGTTTCGATTCCAGCCACTCTTTGATAGTGTCTTCGAGCCGCGACATGGAGCACCCCACTACTCAACATATATTCAGTATCATGCCCTTTCCTTTGTGTCAAAGGGAAAACCTGCGGGCGTGGGGCTTGGGGATCGGGAAAAAGGCGGGTCCAGGGTCAGGGTCTGCACGGCTAACGGCTAACCGCTAACGGCTAACAGAAAGTCGTTGCACAGCAACGGCGGCAAAGACTATACTGCGCTCGTCATCGGACTCGTTAGGAGGAAATAATGAAAAGAGCATTAGTCGTGTTGTTTGTCGGTGTTGCGTTCTTGTTCGGCGCCCAGGAGACCCGGGCCGCCAATTTCGCCAAGGCTCTCATGAAGAAGGGCGACAAATTCTACAAGAAACGTGCGAAGGGCAAAGCAGAGAAGGCGAAGGACGCGTATGAGAAGGTGCTGGCCGTCGATGAAAAGAACTGGGAAGCCCGGTGGAAGCTGGGAAGAGTGTTGTACTGGATCGGCACCCACACGGACGACAACAAAGAGAAGATGAAGATCTTCGAATTGGGGATAAGGTACTGCCAGGAGGCGATCAAGCTGAACGACAAGTGCGTGGCGTGCCATTTCTGGCTGGGAGTGAGCTATGGCAAGTTCGGCGAGGCGAAGGGGATACTCCAAAGCCTTGGGCTCGTGCCTCACCTGAAAGAGGCGATGAACTTCGTGAAGAAGAAGAAGCCGGCATACGAAGGCGGCGGCGCCTACCGGGTGTTGGGCCGGCTCTATTTCAAGCTTCCGGGCGTGAAGGGAGGGGACAACGACCGGGCCATCAAGCTTTTGAAGAAGGCCATCGAATTGGGTCCGAAACACCTCATGAACCACCGCTTCCTCGCCGAGGTGTACCTCGCTGAAGGGATGAAAAAAGAGTCGAAGGAAACGTTGAAATTCATCATCGACTACCCGGAGAAAGATTTCCTCGAAACCAACATCCCCGAAATGGCGGAAGAGAAGGAAAAGGCCAAGAAGCGGTGGTTGAAGCACTGGAAGAAGTACTGGTAGAGAACGCCTGCAACGGTTCAACTGGGGGACGCAATGCTGAAGAAGCTGATCATCTTTCTGCTGTTGGTCGTAGTCGCCGCGGCTGCATTCGTGTTTTACTACGCCAAGACTTCGGCCGACAAGGACATCGAGGAGATCACCTCCGCGGTGAAGAAGAAGCTCTCCGAGGCGGAACTCGATAAGATGGCTGAGGAGCAGATCGACAATCTTAGCACCGCGCTGGCTGCGGCCGAGCAACTGGCCGATGCGGACGTGAGCAAACAGGTCAAGCTGTGGACCGAGCAGCTCAAGAACGACAGCGCGGCCATCAGGATAAAAGCGGTACAGGAACTGTCAGAGCTGAAGGACTCGGCAGGAGAGGATGCTCAAAAGATCATCGACCAGCTAAAGAAGATTGCCAAGGACGACAAGGACGAAGACGTGCGCATGATGGCGGAAATCGCGCTGGAGCCGCCCGATGAAGAAGCGGACGCCACCAGCGAGCCGGAAACCAAGGCGGAGGAAACCGAATGAGGTTTTTTACCCTCCCGAGCATGACAATCGTGCTGGTCCTGGCGTTGGGATGCGGAGCCGGCGCCATTGCGGAGTACCCCGAAGACCGCCAGCTCACCGCGGAACAGATCAAAGAGGCGCTCCTGGGCGACGATTTTCGCCAGAAGAACCACGCCCGGGGCCAACTCGAGAAACTCAAGCCTGCCGAACGACTGTCCTTGCTAAAGGGTCTCCTTGCTGAAGGAGACGCCCCTACCCGAATGCTCGCAGTCGCTGAGCTGTCCGAACTTCCCGCCGAGACCTACACTCCGATTTTAGGCAAGGTAGCCAAGGACGATCCCGACCCCGAAATAAGGGAGCTGGCGTTCATGGTGATTTCCCCGGATGAGGACGAAGAAGAGGAAGAAACAGAGTAACAGTTTTCAATTACCAATTTTCAATTGCCAATTTTCAATTGACGGCCTTGACAAGCGCAGCGACCCCATTACTTTATTGGCGGTTCTGCGGCGGCGGCGCCTGATGCCACGCATTCGAGCCAGGCAATCTGTCTGGTTTGAGAATTGAAGATTGAGAATTGGAAATTGAGCATTGAGGTGAAGATATGGGAAAGATAATCGGCATTGACCTGGGGACGACAAATTCATGTGTTGCGGTGATGGAAGGCAAGGACCCGCGTGTGATCGAAAACGAAGAGGGCGGGCGCACTACTCCCTCAGTTGTGGCCTTTGATGACAAGGGCGGCGTGCTGGTAGGGCAAGTTGCCAAGCGGCAGGCGATCACCAACCCGGAAAACACTGTTTTTTCCATCAAGCGGTTCGTAGGCCGGCGGTTCGGCGAAGTCTCGGAAGAGATGAAGATGGTGCCGTTCAAGACGGCCGAGAGCAAAAACGGGGATGCGTACGTCGAGGTCAGGGGCAAGGAATACAGCCCACCCGAGATTTCCGCCCGGATCCTCCAGAAGCTCAAGCGCGCAGCCGAGAATTACCTGGGCGAAGAGGTTACCGAAGCGGTTATTACCGTGCCGGCCTATTTCAACGATTCCCAGCGTCAGGCCACCAAGGACGCGGGCCGCATCGCCGGCCTCGAGGTGAAGCGTATCATCAACGAGCCCACCGCCGCGGCGCTGGCCTACGGTTTGGACAAAAAGACCAACGAAGTGATCGCAGTCTACGACTTCGGTGGCGGCACCTTCGATATCTCCATCCTGGAAGTTGGCGACAACGTGGTCGAGGTGATCTCCACCAACGGCGACACCCACCTGGGCGGCGACAACCTGGACCAGCGGATCATCGAGTTCCTGGCTGCCGAGTTCAAGAAGGACACCGGCCTGGACGTCTCGGAAGACCGGGTGGTGTTGCAGCGGTTGAAGGAAGCTGCGGAGAAGGCCAAGATCGAGTTGTCCTCCACCATGGAAACGGAAGTGAACCTGCCGTTCCTCACTGCCGATGCGGCAGGCCCCAAGCACATGCTGCTGAAGATCTCCCGGTCGAAGCTGGAACAGCTTGTGGGCGACCTGGTAGAGCGGTCGTTGGAGCCGCTGCGGAGGGCGCTGGCCGACGCAGGCAAGCGGCCCGGCGACATCAACGAAGTTATCCTGGTGGGCGGCAGCACCCGCATGCCTCTGGTGCAGAAGACGGTGGAGGAATTCTTCGGCAAGGGACCCCACAAGGGGGTCAACCCGGACGAAGTGGTGGCCATGGGCGCCGCGGTTCAGGGTGCAGTTCTGGCCGGAGACGTAAAGGACATTCTGCTGCTGGATGTGACTCCCCTGTCGCTGGGCATCGAGACTCTGGGCGGCGTCATGACCACCCTCATTACACGCAACTCCACCATCCCCTGCACCAAGAGCCAGATCTTTTCCACTGCGGAAGACAACCAGAACCGGGTGGATGTGCACGTGCTCCAGGGGGAACGCTCCATGGCCCGGGACAACCGGACGCTGGGACAGTTCATTCTCGACGGCATCCCCATGGCGCCGCGGGGCATCCCGCAAATCGAAGTGACCTTCGATATCGACGCCAACGGTATTCTGTCCGTATCTGCCAACGATAAAGCCACGGGCAAAAAGCAGGCGATTACCATCAAGGCGTCGAGCGGCCTTTCCGAGGACGAAATCGACGGCATGGTGGACCAGGCCAAGAACTACGAAGAAGAGGACCGAAAGAAGAAGGACCTCGCCGAGCTCCGCAACCAGGCGGACGGCACTTTGTACCAGGTGGAGAAGAGTTTCACCGAGTACAAAGACAAGCTGTCGGAAGAAGAAGCGACTCGTCTGGAGAAGGCGATTGCAGGGTTGAAGGAAGCGCTGGGCACCGAAGACCACGACCGGATCAAGACCGCGTTCGAGGAGCTGACCCAGGCATCCCACAAAATCGCTGAGATGATGTACCAGCAGGCCTCCCAATCCGCGCCCGGCGCGGAAGGTCCCGAGGCCGGTCCCGCCGGCTCACCGCCGCCGCCCCCGCCTCAGGATGACGACGTCATCGACGCGGACTTCGAGGAAGTGAAGTAGAAACCCAATTTTCAATTCTCAATTTTCAATTCTGAAATGTCGTTGTGTCTCTATCGCCCTTCTATTACACTGATCATGTTATGCATATATGCACTGCCCTTATGTTCGGGAGGGGTAAAAGATGATCAGGAACTCGGTTACTTTCGTTGCGATCTTCCTGCTGTGTAGCGCGACTGCGTGGCGTTGCGGCGGGAGCGATGCAGCAGACCCGTTTATCAGCTTGGACGGGGTGCTCCATGGCTGGCCCGACACATGGAGCCAGGATGCGGCGTTCCCTGATGAGGTCAAAATCGCGTGCGAAAGCGACGATAACTGCGGGCCGTACTACTGCGACCAGGCCGGTATCTGCCAGGAGTGCCTCATCACCTCCCACTGTCCTTCCGGATACAAGTGCGACAAGAACCAATGCGTGATGAAAGAGGATGGCTGCATCAAGGACCTCGACTGCGCGGCCGGGCTCATCTGCGACAAAGAGAAGGGCGAATGCGTCTTCTGCCTCGAGACCACCCACTGCGAGTCGGGTCAGTACTGCCTCGACGGCAAATGCATGCCGTGGGTGTGCGACCCGGGGGCGAAGTGGTGCGTCGGCACCGTTCCTTTCTACTGCAACGAAGAAGGCACGGAGTCCACCGAAGGAGAAGACTGCAGCGACCAGGACGTATGCACCGAGGGTGATGGCTGCGCCAACGGGGAGTGCAAGGCCACAACGCAAACCGACTGTGAAGACAACAACCCCTGCACCGACGATTTCTGTGACCCGGTAGAGGGTTGCTACGCCCAGTTCAACGACGACCCGTGCGACGATGACAACGAGTGCACCGAGGGTGACAGATGTGACGGCGGCAACTGCGTGTCGGGAGAGACCCTGACGTGCGACTGCGCGTTCGATTCCGACTGCGCCGGATACAACGATGAGGACTTGTGCAACGGAGTACTCCACTGCCACGAAGGTTTCTGCATCATCAATCCCGTGACCGTGGTGGATTGCCCGGAGTCGGAAAACCAGTGCCTCGTGACCTCGTGCGCGCCCGAAACCGGGGAATGCAACGAGGGTTTTGTGGAGGACGGAGAGGAGTGCGACGACGGCCTCGACTGCACTTCAGACGACCAGTGCCTGGAAGGCGAATGTGTGGGCGAGCTGCTGGCGTGCGATGACGGCAATCCGTGCACCGACGACACGTGCGACGACGAGGCAGGGTGCGTCAACGAACCGGCGGACAACGACTGCGACGACGGCAATGCGTGCACCTCGCCCGACTACTGCCTGGAGGGAGTGTGCGTGGGCGACACCCTGGATTGCGAAGACGGCAACCCCTGTACTTCGAACAGTTGCCTGCCGGCGGATGGCTGTCAATCCGAAGTGGTTGAAGGGGCGTGTGACGATGGAGACGCGTGCACCGTGGATGACGTCTGCGACGGGGCAGTGTGCTCCGGCGAGCCCGCGGTGTGCGAAGACGACGGGAACTTCTGCACCAACGACTACTGCGATCCCGAGTTGGGTTGCGTCAACGAGCCCAACGACCTCCCCTGCGACGACGACAACCCCTGCACCACCGGAGACACCTGCACCAACGCCGAGTGCCTGCCCGGCGAGACGCTGTTCGATTGCAACGACAACAACCCGTGCACCACCGACTCCTGCGATGTCGACAGCGGGGAGTGCCTGTACCTCAACAACTCCCAGCCGTGCGATGACGGCGATAAATGCACCACGAGTGACCAGTGCGCCAACGGCGAATGTGCGCCGGGGCCAGCGGTGGTATGCGACGACGGCAATCCGTGCACCAGCGACTACTGTGACGCCCAGGGCGAATGCAAGAGCGCACCCGTGGACGCGGCTTGCGATGACGGCAACCAGTGCACGCTGAACGACAAGTGCCTCGGCGGCGCGTGCCAACCGGGCACGCCTTTGCCCTGCAACGACTACAACCTGTGCACCGACGAAACGTGCAAGCCGGACCAGGGCTGCGTGTATACCTTCAACTCGAAATCGTGCAATGACGGCGACATGTGTACGCTGGAAGACCAATGCACTGAAGGTGAGTGCCTGGGCCAGGGGGAGTTGGACTGCTCCGACAACAACCCCTGCACCGACAATTCGTGCAACCCGGCCTCGGGCTGCTCCATCGTTTCCAACTCCGAAGCGTGCGACGATGGGGACGAGTGCACCGACGGGGACTACTGTGCAGTGGGCACCTGCATGCCGGGCGGACTGGTGGAGTGTGACGATGGCGACGTTTGCACCGACGACCAATGCGACAGTGAAGCGGGCTGCCAGTTCACCAACAACGACGCTGACTGCGACGACGGGAATCCGTGCACGTTCAGCGACCAGTGCGCCAGTGGCGCGTGTGTTGGCGGTGAGGAAACCGACTGCGACGACGGAAATCCATGCACGGAGGACGTGTGCGGAGAAACGGTGTGCCTGTACGCCCCGGTCCAGGGCGCATGTGACGACGGCCAGCCGTGCACGATAGATGACACCTGCACCGGCGGCAACTGCATCGGCGCCCAGGTAGACAACTGCGGCTGCCACAGCCTGCAGTTCGACGGGGTTTCCGGCCTCGCCACGGTACCCGACAGCCCGCAGTTGGACCTGGCCGGTGCGTTCACCATCGAATGCTGGTGGAACGTGGAAACCACGGGCAACCGGGTGTTCCTCAACCGGTGGGACGCTCCCGGAAGTTCCGAGAAGGCATTCCAGTTCAAGATCAAGAACGACAAGACCGTCGAGTTCAAGATGAAGGGCGCGGCGGGTACCGAATTCAAGGTGGGCAAGAAACCCGCCGACATTATCGGCTGGCACCACTCCGCGGCGGTGTTCGATGGGGCGGAACTGCGGCTGTACGTGGACGGCGAACTGGGGGACACTAAGGCGTGCGATGAGAACCTGGTGGCAAGCTCTCTGCCGCTCTATCTCGGGGGGCGCCTGGGCACCGACGGGGTGATGAAGGACCGCATGAAGGGCCTGCTGGACGAGATGCGCATCTCATCCGCGGCCCTGTACGACGGCCAAACCATCGTTCCGCCCAAGCACATGGAGGTGCTGGCGAGCACCGTGGCGTACTGGGGCGCGGATCAGAACCAGTACCAGACACTGTTCGACACATCAGAAAACAACCTTCACGCGGAACTGTCCGGCGGCACCTACTGGGCGTCGGACGCGGCCGCCGAAGTTTGTGTGCCCCTTCCCAACTATCCTCCTTCCAACCCCGAGATTTCCGTGCAGCCGCCCAACCCGGTGGACGCTGACGACCTGATTTGCGTTATCGAGCAGGCGTCGGCGGACATGGAATTCGACCCCGTCAGCTACCAGTACAAGTGGTACAAAGACGGCGTTCTACAGCCCGCACTCACCGGCGACACGGTGGACGGCGACCTCACCACCCCCTGCCCGCCCTGGCTGTGCGACCAGTGCGAGAAATGGACCTGCGAGGTGATTCCGTCCGATGACAACCCCGGATTCGGCACGGAAGCGTCGGTACACATCGGCCTGGCTGAGTGCAAGACGTGCAGCGGGACCATCTGGGGAACCGGCTGCTACAAACTGTACAACCAGGTCAACACGTGGGATGCAGCCAAGAACACCTGCGGGGGCTGGAGCGGCAGTCACCTGGTTTCCATCTCCAGCGCGGCCGAGAACGCTTTTGTCGCCGGGCTCACGCCCAACAACGCGTCGTGGATCGGTTTCAACGACAAGGCAGTTGAGAACACCTTTGCCTGGGCCAACCTCGAACCCGTGGCTTACACGAACTGGCACGGCGGTCAGCCCGACAACTTCCAGGGCAAAGAGGATTGTGTAGAGATCCTGAACACCGGCAAATGGAACGACCTGGATTGCGCGGCGCTGCGCCTGTTCGTCTGTGAGCAGGAACCGTAAGTCAGTTTTCAATTACCAATTTTCAATTATCAATTGGCCACCGTTCCACCAGGGAACGAGGGTTGCCTTTCAACTGAACATTGGACATTGAAAATTGAGAATTGCCTCTAATACCGCGGTCGCGTATCCGGATCGAAGAGTTGGGAAAACTCGGCGTTGAGGTCTACGAGTTTGAGCTTGTGATTATGACACCCCATGCGGCAGCACCCTTCCAGGTTTCCGCCCCCGGACAGGTGAAGGACGAACATTGGTGAGCCGCAGAACATGCAGCGGCTCTCGTCGGATTTCAGCGACAACCGGCAGGAAGGACACAAGAGCTCGTACACCGAACCGTCCTTCAACTCCATGGGAGTGTCGTATTCGAAGTTCCCATACCACGCGTTCAGGTGCAGAACGGCCTCCTCCATATCGGAGGAAACCAGCACCTTGATGGAAGGGACGTCTCCCATGACGGTGTCGGGGTCCATCAACGAATGGCCGTCGGGGCAGATGACGTTCTGCAGGCAGATTGACTCGGAAGGGATTTCTACGGTCAGCTTCTCCATGCTCAAACCCTCGCAAAATTCACGGCCAGAATAAATACCATAAACAGATCAGGTATGCAAATTCGTCAAGACGCTTTTTCAGGGGAGTGTGAGGGTCCTGGCCGGGTCCATGGACGCGGCCCGGTTGGCAGGGAAGAAGGCGCCCATGAGCGAGAAGAAGACGGCAAAGGCAAAGGAAGCCGCCACCCAATTGTAGTGGAAGTGGAAGAAAGTCTCGGGCTGGAACGGAAAATCTCCGATGTATCTGTTGGCCAGATGGTCCGCAACCTTGCTCAAGCCATAGGCCAGCCCGTTGCCGGCGAGGCCGCCGGCGAGGCCTATGAGCAGTGACTCCACCAGGAAGATGAAACGGATGTCCATCTTGGTGGCGCCCAACGCCCGGATAATTCCAATCTCCCGCTTTCGCTCATAGATCACCATGAGGAAAGTGTGGGTGATGTTGGTCGCCGCGATGCCCAGAATAATGGAGGCCATGATAAAGAAGATGGCGATGGCCACAATGAGCACGATTCTGAATTTCTCAGCTTCCGCGCTACGCCGGGAGAGCTGGATGTTGAAGTGCTCCATCTTGTTCATCACTTCGGGGAGGTGCTCCGCGGCGGAAAGCTGGAGGATGATGCTGTCGAACTGTTCCGCGGCCCTTTTGCCCTTGTACCGGGCGTTGGCCCGTTTCACGTACTCCATGGGCATGGTGACGCCCGCTTCCAGCGCTTTGTTGGAGAAACCCACGACCGTCATCTTCTTCAGCACCGGAGTACGGTCCTTCACCGTCTCCTTGTAGAAGGAATGCCCAAAGGTCACCGTGCCGCCGTAACCGAGCAGGGTGTCCAGCGTACCCAACTGGGTCTTATCCAGAGTGGAGCCAAGGACGAGGTTGAAAATCTCCAGGACGATGGGGTTCAGCACGACGGGAATCGGCTGCTCGCAGCGCCCTTCCCCGCGCTTGTCCCGCCACAGCCGCCCCGGACGATGATAAGTGTGAACGGAGCAGTAGGAACCAACGGGACAACGCGCCGGGGCGCACTCACCCTCCTCCGGCACTTCGGTGCCGTCTTCGCAAAGTCCGGGCAGCTCTCCCCGCCGTAAATCCGGGCTGGTATTGATCTCTTTTTCAAGCGCAGTCTGCACGCAATGCATGTAGCCGCAGGTGCCGGCCAGCGAACAGCGCCCTTCCACGCATGTGCCATCCAGACAGTCAGCATCTTCACGACACCCTTCCTGAATGCACTCCAAGCCTGCAACGCAACCTTCCGCACCGGCACAAAGGGCAAAGCAAGCACCTTTGGAGCAAACGCCGTCCTTGCACGTCCCTTCCCCGCATTCGCTGTCGCCACGGCAAGTGATGGACCGGCACTCCTCACCGGCGAGGCAACCGGGCGTTGAATCGCACAGCCGGCGGCACTGCTGAGCAATACAGCCGTATTCCGCTGCGCACACCTTGTCGGATGAACAGGGCAGAAACTCACCGTGGTCTCTAAACAAGGTCCAGTAGTCGATCTCTTCGCAATAGCCTTCCCGGCACTCCTCACCGGGGGTGCAATCCCGGTGGTCATAGCAGCGATGCTTGCGGCCGTATTTCTCCTTGAGCCGGTCGCGCTCTGACTTCCGGGACTGGCCCGCCTCCCGCTTCTCCAACTCACTGCGCAGCAACGTATCGTCCAGGCCGTCAAAATAGGCCTCGAACGTCACGCCGTTCTTGCCGAATATCTGTCCGCCGATTTTATAGGTGGCCTGCAGCCTCGATTTCAACTTGGGGAATACCGCCCCTATCCCTTCGAGTGCAGAGAGGATCTCAACGCCTTCGGCGTTAAATCCGATCTTCTCTACGTTGCTCCGCGCCCCCGCAATGTTCACTGAAGAAGGTTCAACCTCGATGAGGTCAACCGGGTACATGCGGTTGAGTACCTCCTCACGAATGCCGAAAGTCAACGCGACGAAGAAGGAGAAAACACACACACCGACAGTGATCCCGAAGCTGGAGAAAACGAAGTTCTTCCGATTTCTCCGCACGTTCTGCAGGACTACCGCTATGAGCTTACCGGTGGTCATTATCCAGTTTCTTCCTCTCCGACTATGACGCCGTCAACGATCCGGACGATACGGTCCGTAGTGCGGGCCATCTCCTCGTCATGGGTGACCAGTACGCACGTCATACCGTCCACCTTGTTCAAGTTGAAAAACAGTTCCATAATATGCCGGCTCGACTCGGAATCGAGGTTTCCGGTGGGCTCATCCGCAAGCAACACCCGGGGCTCCTGAAAAAGCGCCCGGGCTATGGCCACCCGCTGCTTCTCCCCCCCGGACAGTTTCCCCGGATAGGCCCGCGCCTTGTGGCTAATGCCCACACGGTCCATGGCCTCTCCGGCCTTGGCAGCAATCTGGCGCCCGGACAATTGGGTGCCGAAATAGGCGGGGAAGGCCACGTTCTCGACGCAAGACAGGTGAGGCATCAGGTTGAAAGCCTGGAACACAAAAGCGATGGTCGTATTGCGGAACCGGGACAACTCCCGGTCCCCCATTTTCTTCAAATGCCGTCCATCCACCACCGCCTCGCCCTGGAAATCCCTGTCCAAGCCGCCGATGATGTTGAGAAGGGTAGTCTTGCCCGACCCGCTCTGCCCCAGAATGGCGACAAACTTGCCCTTGGCGATGTGGACGTTGAGCCCCTCGAGCACCACCCCGCTGGTCTCCCGGTCATAGGCTTTGTGGATGTCGGTAAGCCTGATCATCTAAGCACTATCTCCAGGTTCAGTTCGGTGGAATTCCCGGTAGCCGAGGCTGCGAACCTGACCTCCAGCACAGACGACAGCATCTGCAGGAAGTAAGGGGGGAAACCCTTGTCCATCAAGTCCCGAATCAATCGTCGTGTCTTGAGGGTGCCGGTAAGATTGCCCTTCACCTTTTCAGCGAACAAGGTCTGGTCGAGGCTCTTGCCCTTGCCCTGCAGGGTTCGCACAATCCTGGAAGCCTGGCCGGTGCCCGAAACCGCAATGAGCAGATTATCGCGCCTGAGGATGCCGAAGCAGTGCTTCTTTTCCTTCCGCTTGCGGCAGTACTCCCTTCCCACAATCTTGTCGTCGCCAATTTCCCGCGGCTTGAAACCGGGGAACAGGGCAACTGGAATCTCCTCCGAGAAGAACTCTGGGAATTCGGCGCCTTCCGCCACCGGTACGGCCAGAAACAGATGGAGGGCGAATAGCGGGTCGAGCATAGACCCCGGTTCGGTAACGGAACTCAGAGTTGAACGCGGGCTGAAGCCAAGGAGGCCGACGGCCAGTTCGCCCTTGAAACGGCCGAGGATGTCGCCGATGGGGGTTAGTTCAGGAGGCGCCTTTTCGGCAGCCGCGGCGTCTTGGTCGGCCTTGGTTTTTGGGGCAGGCCCCTCACTCGCCTTCGGGGTACCCTTTTCGGCCTTGGTTTTTGGGGCAGGCCCCTCACTCGCCTTCGGGGTACTGTCTTTTTTCTTTTTCTTCTTCTTGAGTTTCTTGTTTACCGGTTTCTGGACGGTGCTCCACAGCAAGTTCAGGAGCAACTTCTGCGGGCCGGAGAACAGGTCGTACAGCGAGTCTGTGCCCGTGGTCCAGTGGAGGAGCAAAATGGAGTCCTCGGGTACCATCCCCTCGGGGACCAGGGTCCCCTCTCCCGTCAGCGACAGCCCGCATCCGTGGGCGGACACCGACAGCAGGTAACGGTCCCCCGGCGCGGCGGTGCCCTCGAGCAGCGTGCATGAATCGAGGAATCGCAGCAACACGTGCCCCGGTCCCGACAGAGGTCCCATGGAAGCCAGGAAAGAACCGGAACTCTCCTCCAGGCCGACCCCCTTTTTGAGGCGGTAGGCAAAGGAGATGGAGTCGCCGACCTCGGCTTCCGGGGACTCCGGCAGCGGCGTCAAAAGGAGCGAGGCCAGGAGAGCTTCGGACTGCTGTTCGGAAGAATAGACAAACACCAGCAGATTGCCCTCGAACGCCCACGACAATCCGTATTGAGTCGAGAACAGAACCGGCCCTTCCACAGTGGAAGTCCGGGTTACGACAAAACCGTTGGCCTCGGCGACTTCCGATGCAAACTGTTCGAAGCGGTCCCCATCTTCGACGCCGAGGCACACCACCATCCCGCGGGTATACTCGAACATGAGCGCCGGGTAGGCAGGGTCCAGGCCGGAAGCCTCAAACAAGTCCTCCTGCGCAATATCCACGCCGGTGGTCGCCTCCACCAGGTCCAGCAGACCCTCCATGCCGTTGGTGTTCACAACCAGAGAGAGAAATTCGTCCCTCACCATCTCCAGGCTCGGAAAGACCACCCGGTACGCGGCGTCTGACGAATCGAACCGGTGAAACGGAGAATCGTAGCGCACCACTTCACGGCGCTCGCATCCCGTGACTGCGATAAGTAGCAGGAGCGCGCCCGCTACGGGCATGTATGCTCGGCGGTTCATTGGAAGAGACTAGAATGGTTGCTTCTGATTGTCAACCTGTGGTAAATGAAACCGACCCACAGGAGGTGCCTTTCCATGGCCGTTTCCACCCCCCGTTATTCATCGCCCCTCATGCGTCTGCTCGACTGGTCCATACTGTCGCACTTGCGGGCCATTGACGACGAGTACATTGGCGAAGACAAGACGACCGATGGCAGGATCCTTGCGGTTGTCTACATCAGTTGCCTCGTCTTATGGATCTTGAATTACATGGTGCTGGACGCACGCATCCAGCGAAAAGTCTCCGTCTTCGTGATCGAGACTCTGGGGCTGTGGAGCGGCGACGCCAGCACAGTGCTGCCCACCGAGATGGCCCTCACTTCCAGGGCGGTCTGGTCTGTGGGCTGCATCTTCTTCTATCTGGCGATCCCGCTCATCGTGACTCCCTTCGTGTTGAAGCGTCCGCTGAGTACCCTCGGACTTTCGCCAAAAGGGTTCTTCAAGCATCTCTGGATTTATGCGCTCCTGTTCCTCCCCGTGGCCGGGTGCGTCTGGGTCGTCTCTTACCAGGAGTCGTTTCTTCGCACCTACCCGTTCTACCGCAACCCGGCATCCATGTATCACCTGCTGTGCTGGGAGCTGTTCTATGGCATGCAGTTCTTCGCGCTGGAGGTGTTCTTCCGCGGCTTCATGCTTACCGAGTTGAAGCATCGGTGGGGATGGCGGGCGGTGCTGTTTATGGTTGTTCCCTACTGCATGATCCACTTCAGCAAGCCCGGACTTGAAGCCATGGGCGCAATCATCGCGGGCTCGGTTCTCGGCATCCTGGCATTGCGGACCAGGAACATCTGGGGGGGAGTGGCCATCCACGTGGCGGTGGCCTGGTCAATGGACTTTGCGTCGCTGACGCAGCGGGGATGGTTCGGGAAGTAGGCCGGCGGTGACGGTTGAAGGGCCCGGCGGTGATGGTGCTGCTGGCGCAGGCCCCTCGCTCGCCCTCGGGGTACTGGTGCTGCTGGCGCAGGCCCCTCGCTCGCCCTCGGGGTACCGTTATTTTTTGGCGGCCGGTTCTTCGGCCTTGGGTTCTTCGGCCTTGGGTTCTTCGGCCTTGGGTTCTTCGGCCTTCGGTTCTTCGGCCTTGAGTTCTTCGGCCTTCGGCTCTTCTTTCTTGGGTTCCTCAGCCTTCGGCTCTTCTTTCTTAGGCTCTTCGGCTTTCGGTTCTTCCTTCTTCGGCTCTTCGGCCTTCGGGGCCGGCGCCTTGGGGGCCGGTGCTTTGGGCGCGTTCTTCGCGACGAGGATCTCTGCGGCCTTGTCGAAAGTGGCCTGGGTGACACCGGGGGCCTTCTGCAGTCCGTTCACTGCCTTGAATCCGCCGATCTTTTTGCGGTGGGCGACAATGGCGTCGCCGTTGGGGAATCCGAGGACCTCGAACTCGGCGCCGCGCGCGGAGTTGATATCGACCTGGGTCACCACCAACGCCAGGAATTTCTCCACGGTCTTCTTGCCTATGCCCTTTATTTCCTGCAGTTCATAAGGGGTCTTGAACCACCCCTTTTCCGTGCGGCGGTCGATGATCTGGCGGGCTTTCTTCTTGCCGATACTGGGTATCTTGGCGAGCTCTTTGGCGTTCGCGGTATTGATGTTGATCTTCCCTCCGCTCACGCCCTTGACGGCCGGTTTTTTGCACGGCAGCGGTCCTTCCGCCGGAACGGCGAAGAAACAGGTCAGCTTTGCAAATGTCTTTTTGCCGATGCCCTTGATCTTCTTGACCTCGTGCATAGAGCCGAAACCGGCCGCGCCCCTCGCCTGCAGAATACGCTTGGCGGTCTTCTTGCCGATGCCCGGCACCTTGGTCAGCTCCGTCAAGGTCGCCTTGTTGATGTCCTTGGGCTGGGCAGGCACCGGTGTGCCGGCCAGCACTGAAGACGAAAAAAGCAAAACGAAAACTACTGCGAGGAAGTTGCTAACACGCATCAATGCCTCCTTGGTTGAAGATGATAAACGTTCGGCCGGGTCTCGGATGCCCGAACCTGAGGGAAACCGGTTCGGTTTCCTTGCCCATCACCTTTATGGTCACTTTCTTCCCATCGGTGGACACCACGATGGTGCCCGCCTCATCAGTTCTGAGGATTGCAATGTCCCGCACCTTCAGTCTTTGCATGGTCTCGGGATGAGGATGCTTGAACTTGTTCTTGACCCCGCAGGAAACCACTCCAAAGACCGGCAGCACCTGGTCGAGGAAACGCTCGGAGGTTGCGGTCTTGCTGCCGTGGTGTCCCAGTTTCAAGAACTCGCTCTTCAGGTCCAGTTTGGCCTTGAGCATCGTCTTCTCAGCCTTCTTCTCCGCATCGCCGGTAAGCAGGAAATCGATCTCGCCATAGCTTATCTGGGTCACCACCGAGACGTTGTTCAGATCCTCAACTTCGAGATCCCACTCCTCGGGCGGATGCATGACCTTTATGATGTAGCCTTTCTCAGGCTCCAGCCTTGCTCCCCGTTTCAGGGTCACCAGCTTGACACCCTTCTCGTCGGCTTTTTTCAGCGCCTTGGCAATGAATCGGGTGGGGTGGAAGTAGCCCGGGGAATACAAGGTCTCGACCTCGAAGGCATCCAGGAAGTAGATGAGGGCGCCGGCATGATCTGCGTGACTGTGAGTCAGCAGTATGTCGAGCTTCTTGACGCCGAGTTTCTTCAGATACGGGATGGTGCGGCGCCGCGATGAGCGAGTGCCTACATCCACCATCAAGTATTTGCCTCCCGGCGATCGAATGAGCATTCCGTCGCCCTGTCCAACGTCCAAGAAATGGACCACCAGGAGGTCGCCCTCCAATTCGTGAGCGACGATATTTTGTCGGGCAGGGGCGGCTGAAGCCGCGGCGTCCGTCGCGGCCGGCGCCTCTTCCAACGCGGGCGGTTTGCCGCCGCCTCCGCCAGCCAGTACCGGTGCGCAGGAAAACAGGAACAAGAGCAGTGAGAGGGACAAGCGAGCTGACTTCCAATGTGTGTACACGAACTTCCTCCTGACATACAGCTTCGTTCCGTCGGGAGCGGTGCTCAAGGCCTCGTGGAGTTCACTCCCCCTTGAGTCGCTCCAGTGCAGAACGGTCCTGCTCAGACATGGCCAGAAACTCCACGCCAACCCCGGCAGGGATGCCGTCTCGTTCCCGACGCGTCCAGGAAACCACGCCATCGCCTTCAACCACAGACTCGTCGGGCAGCGTGCAAACAACGTGGAGCAGGGTGCCTAGTTCAATTTTGCGGGGGGTCTCAATAAATACTCCGCCGATGCTCACATTCTCGGAACTACCGGACAAGAGTTGATCGGGCCCTTCGAGCCGGACCTGGAGGGAGACGTTCTCCCGGGGATGCCGACGGCGCTCGGCGCCGGTGAGCACCTCGCCATCGTCGCCGGATTCAAAAGCAAAGGTCTCCTCAAAATCGCTCTCCCCGCCGCTTCCCGGGGCAGTGGCCTGCTTCTCGGACCGGTCCAGGGTGCTGGTCATGTAGGCGGTCAACACCGCCTGTTTCTCCAGCAGTTGTTTCTTCTCATGGGCGATGGTATCCACTGCGTCGCCCACGAGCTTCTTGATGCGGTCATCGGCAGTTTCCAAAGCGGCTTTCAATTCGCCCAGCCCCTCAAGAAGTTCACCGCGAATAGAATCCGCATCCTTGCCCCTTTCGGCAATATCCTCTTCCAGTTTTTCCAGGTCCCCCACGAGTCCGAATTTCGCCAGTTCCCGGCGCACAGCCTCTTCCTGGGAGCGGGTGATGTCCGCCTGCTCTTCGAGCTCTTCCAACTTGGGGTCGCAGTCCTTCAGAATCTGGACGAGAGTCTCCACTCTGGTAAGAAGGTCTTCGATTTTGACGATCTGCGTTCCGACGTACAATTCCTGGCCGTCGCTCATTTACGCTCCTTCTATTCGCTCGTAGATCTCCTGGAGGATCGTAAGCGCCTCATCAGTCAACCCGGAGGACATGAAGAACTCCAGCTCTTCCTTATCGGACTCGCTCAGTTCCACCCCGCCGGCTTCCAGTTGGGCCACGGTGAGGGGTTGCTGGCTGCCGATCGCGTCTTTGAGCACCTGCAGCGGCCCGGACCCCTCTTCTTCCCGGGGTTCGTCGTCCAACAGTCCGAGTTCCTTGAACAGCTCTTCGCTCACCGGCTGCACCAGCGTCTCCTCGTGGGCCAGTTCGTCGGCAAAGGAAGGCGGCTCGTAGATAGTGTCGATAATCTCTTCGCCGTCCGGCGACGGCGGCGGTGCAAGCAGGTCGATGGGCATATCCCATTCCAACTCCACCTCTTCGATCTCTTCCTCCGGAGCATCTCCGATTTCCAACGCCTTGCGCGCCCCTTCGTCCTTGGGGTCAAGTTGCAGGATACGCACGCTGGCGTCCTGGGATTCGGCCTCGAGCCCTTTCTGCCGGTAGAGTGAAGCCAGGCTCTTCAGCGCGATAATCGCCTTGTCCGGCTGCCCCAGGAACTCAAAACAACGGGCGGCCATGTCCAGCAACTGCATGTCCTGAGGCTCCTTGACCAGGCAGGAGTGAAGGTGCTGCAACGCCCGGTGGAAGTCACCTTCCTCAAGCAGGAAATCCACGACCTTCTTGCGGACGGAGAAATCCTCCGGACTGTGGTGCAGGTAGCGCAGCGCAACCTTGCCCCATTCGGGAGAGCGGCCATTTCTCTCAAGGATGGAGAGCACCCGGCGATAATCATCCGCGGCCTCGTCGATGAGGCCCTGATTGGAGAAACTCTCGGCCAGCATCAACCGGTCAGGGACGTTGGCCGGATCCAGCTCGAGCATACTTCGAACCACATAGAGGCTGTCCACAACCTCTCCCCGCTTGACCAGTGCTCGCACCTGGGATTTGAACTGCTTGATCGCGTCCGGCGCCATACCCAGTTGGAAATAGAGCTGAGCCAGGGTGCCGTGTAGATCGGTGCGGGCCGGATCCACCTCCAGCATCTTCTTGTAGACCGCCACGCTCTTGAGCAGGAACCCGTGCTCGTTGTAGTAATCGCCTACGAACTGCAACACGTCCAGCGCTTCGGTCATCCTGTCGGCCTGGTAGAGCAACTCCGACAGCCGCAGCCGGGTACGGACATCACCCGGATCTTCATCGATAGCCTGCTTGTAAAGATTGATGGCCTTCTTCAGCTTGCGGTCCCTAGCATAGCCGTCGGCCTTCTGCAGAAACTTCTGTTTCTTCGTCTGAGCCATCAGTTCTTCTTTGTCCCGCTTTTCGTCTCGTTGAGAAACTCCACAAGACCTGCCAACGCAAGCCGGTAACCGACCGGCCCGAATCCCTCAATCCGCCCGGTGGCTGCCGCGCCAATAACCGAGCGCTGCCTAAACTCCTCCCGGCGCGCGAGGTTCGTCAGATGTACTTCGACACACGGAAGTTCCACTGCGAGCAGTGCATCGAGTAAAACCACGGAGTAGTGCGTGAGCCCTCCCGGATTGATGACAATGCCGTCAAAGCGGTCCGCGGCCTGGTGGATTTTCTCCACCAGTTCCCCTTCACTGTTGCTTTGGAAGAACTCCACTTCGCACTCTAGCTCATCGGCCAACTTCTCCACCGATGATCGGATCGCGGCGAGCGTACCGGTGCCGTAGACATCCGGCTCGCGCCTGCCGAGAAGGTTCAAATTGGGTCCATCCAAAACCAGGATCTTCATACACACCTCGGCGACATAATAACAGCCATCAGAATCTCTTGCCAACAAAAACTGGCAGCAAAAGACCTTGAATTGCACGCGCAGGCGGGATAGGCTGTGTGCGACCACCGGGCCAGCCTCGCCCGTGGCGTCGGCTACCGCAACATGGAGGAGGGCAATGAGAATCAACCTGGTCGTCGTGGCGGTCATTCTGTCTCTGGTCGCGGCCTGCCGCTCGGAGGAGCAGACACCGGCCACCAAGCAGAAGGCTGAAAAATCGACCACGGAAGCAACCAAATCCAAGACGCGGGCTGAAGAAAACTCGGATAAGGAACCTGCGGCCAAGGCCCCTGAGGCCGCACCTGCCAAGGAGGACCAGCCGGCAGAGGACGCTGCTGCGGAGCCGAAAAAAGCTGCTCCCACCGAGGAAGCCCCCAAGAAGCCGGTCAATGAACCCAACCCTACGGGCAAGAAGGCCAAGGTGGAGTTCTACATCATGTCCCGATGCTTCTTCGGCGTCCAGATCATGGACGGCATCCATCCTCTGCTGAAGAGGGTCGGGGAATGGGTCGATTTCAAGCTCTTCTTCATCGGCCAGGAGCTCAACGGCAAGCTGGTCTCCAGCCACGGAGATGAGGAAGTGCGAGGGGACATCATCCAGCTTTGCCTGCAGCACTATCATGGGGACGGCTACCGCTTCATGGACACAATCCACTGCATGAACCGGGACGTCCAGGCGATGCCCGGAAACTGGGAAGAATGCGCGACCTCGACTGAATTGGATGAGGACGCCCGGGCCCGGCTCAAGGCGTGCTACGAAGGCGAAGAGGGCGAAAAGCTGTTGCGGGAGTCTTTCGCTGCCGCACGCACTCGCAGGGCTAACGTCAGCCCTACAGTCTTTGTTGGGGACACCATGTACCGGGGAGGACGCACCGACCAGGATCTTCTAAGGGTCATTTGCGAGCAGTTTGCCGGGGGCCCCGCTCCCAGAGCGTGCGCGGATGTGCCGCCGCCGGTGGCCATTGCAGGCATCGTGCTGAACGATAAGCGGTGCAAGGACCGTTCCTGCCAGACTCCCAGACTGGAGCTGAGTTTTACGAACATGTTCCCCGGCCTCGAGTTCCGACAGTTGGACTACTCGGATGAGGAAGGCCGGAAACTCTACGATGAAGAGGGGCTGGAGTTTCTCCCCGTGCTGCTGTTTGATGCGGCGATCGAAAAGGCGGACAGCTACTCCCGGCTGGAGAGATTCCTGAAAGCCTCGAAGAGCGGCAAATGGAAGGTGTTCCAGGGGCGCGCGAGATTCGACCCTGCCAGAGAGGTGTGCGACAACGGCGAAGACGACACCGGCAACGGCCAGGTTGACTGCGCTGACCTTACTTGCAAGGACACCCTCGAATGCCGCTCTCTCTCCGCCGGTCGTCTGGAACTGTACGTGGTCTCTCAGGACCCGTTCGGCATCAAGGCCCTCGACGCCATGAAGCCGCTGCTGCAAGCTTTTGGGGAGGAACTCCACTTCGAATTGCACTTCATCGGCGAGGAAAAGGACGGACAACTGGTCTCCCGGCACGGCGAGGCAGAGGTGCAGGAGAACCTGCGTCACTTGTGCGCGCTGGCCAAATCGCAGCCGGCCCAGGCGATGAAGTTCATCTGGTGCCGCAACAAGACCCTTATCGAGGAAGCGGGCGCGGCTCGCAAGATTGTGCGCATGGATGCAGGTCCGGAACGAACCGCGGCAGAAAAGGCTGCGACCGAGGCAGTGGAGCAAAACTGGAGAGCGTGTGCGAAGGAGACCTCGGTGGACGCCGAGATGGTGGCCGCCTGCCTCGCTGGCGAAGCCAGGGGACTTCTGGCCGCGGACTACAAGATCGCAGCCGGCCTCGAGATCAAAGCCAGCCCCACCTGGGTCCTCAACGGACAGGTGAAATTCAGCGGAATTGCAGCCAAGGACGTCCGGGACAAGATCTGTGAGCACAACCCCGAGTTTGCCGGGTGCACCCGGGAGTTGGACACCAAGATTCCATGACCGACCGGATGCGCATTCTACTGACGGCCGGTTTTCTGGCCGTTCTGGTTACCCTGGCCGGGATTTCCTCCCCGCTGGCAGGAAAGAAGAAGAAGAAGGGTAAAGGCCCGTCCAGAGTGGGCGTGATCATCGCGCTGGGGGTCGGGCACAACTATGAGGCTCAGCCCAGCTTCAAGATGGTGCAAAGGGTGGCCACCGCGGTGAAGGCGTACAAGGCGGGCCGGGCCAAGTATCTGCTGTTTTGCGGCGGGCACACATCAGGCCACGTAGCCGAAGCGCAGGAAATGAAAGTGATGGCCCTTGCCATGGGGGTTCCGCCCCGCGCAATCCTCGTCGAGGACGGCTCTATAACGACAGTTGAAAATGCGCGCAACGCGGAGCTGATAATCAAAAAGAAGCGGTTCCGGTCGGCCCTGCTGGTAACCCACCGAGGCCATCTGCCCAGGGCCACCAAGGCGTTCAAGAAGATCCGCCGCCTGAAAAGGGTACGCTCGAAACCGGCCGACGACTACACTGCTCCGGAACTGAAGCTGACGCTGGAACACAAACTGCCGCCGTTCAAAAACATCCAGGCGGTGGTAGTTCACGGCAGGTCCAAGCCGGTGGACTTCAGGGGCGACACCGTCACGCTGGACAAAGTGCAGAACTCCCTGGCTCGTACTGCAGCCTACCTGTTCCAGCAGGGGCTTTCCGGAGTACCGTACTACATCTGGCATCCTGCCTTCGGCGTGGGGCACGTAACCCGGTCCGAGATCATCGGCATCGCGGCCATCGCCCACGGCCTGTCCGCGAGGTACATCCGGTACGGTGTCGCCCGCCGTTTCGCACCCAACAAGAAGGGGCTGTTTGATACTTGCATCAAAAACGATTGGAAGCGGGTTCTGGCCGTCCTCCCCGCGCACCGGGCCGACGAAGTGGAACTGATTGAGCAACAGTATCTTGAACACGGAATAGAGGCCACTGTCATCACGGCCGGCAAAGTGAGGAAGAAATAGAGACCATGCACCGCGCGTTATTCTTGCTCTCACTCCTGATGGTATGCAGCGTCCCCCCGGTGGGCTCGGTGTGGGCGCAGACCTGCACCTATTCGGCCGATTCCGAGGACTTCATCTGGACCGGTGTGGAAACCGGCATCGAGTACTCTTCATACTCTGTTGAACGGGACAAAAAGACAGAGCCGGTCTTCGTGCACGTGCTTAAAGTCGAATTGGGAGAGGCGAACCTCACCCTGCGGTCGCTGAGACCGCTCGGCCGAAGCCAGTCGGTGGAAAGGGTCACCAAGTACTTCAGGAAAGGAGGAGTGGACGTACGCGCCGCGGTCAACGGCGACTACTTCGCATTCGTGAGCGAAGAGAAAGACCCCCTCGGCCTCCACGTTTCCGGCGGCCAGGTGCTCTGGTTCCCATACAACACGTCCAGCCTGGTCCTGGATGACGAGAACCGCGCCCATATCGGGGTCTTCACCCTCACTCAGACCATAGTCGGCGACAAAGTGAACGTCGCGGTCACCGGGGCCAACCGCAAGGCCGGCCAGGATGAGGCGGTGATCTATTCCGGCTACTACCGGGAGAGGACGGTGATTCAGGATGGCTGCACCGCGGTACTGATGAAGCGGGACAGGCTGCAGCCCATGCTCAATGAGAGCATCGAGTTGACGGTGGAGACGGTCCAGACGACGCGCCGTTCAACCCGGATGGCTCCCCTCGATCTGGCTCTGGTCGCGTGTGGCGACAAGCGGGATGGAGTCAAGGAGCTGGTTCCCGGAGACAAGCTCACGCTGTCCACGGTCACCGACGACTTCTCACCGACGATTCTGGAAGCCATCTCCGGCGGACCGCGCGTGTTGCGGGGCGGTGCGGTAGTTGACGAAGCATCCAAGGAGAGTTTCTCGGTGCCGTTGCGCTTCTATATCCCCAAATCCCACCCCCGCACCGCAGTTGGCGTCTCTGCAGATGGAGAAACCGCGTACCTGCTGGTTGCCGAAGGGCGGATCAAGCGTTCGTCGGGCCTCTCGGCCATCGACGCAGGCTGCATCCTGAAGGGAGCGGGTGCGT
Organism: uncultured Myxococcales bacterium; assembly: GCA_964626565.1. Classification (GTDB taxonomy): domain Bacteria; phylum Myxococcota_A; class UBA9042; order CAIXZC01; family CAIXZC01; genus CAZVFX01. Next base: position 74,996 of record CAZVFX010000004.1, on the reverse strand, counting down.
CCGACGCCATGCTGTTCGACGGCGGTGGCTCCGCAGTGATGATGGTGCAGGACGGCTTTTACAACATCCCCCACAAGGGCCGAAGCTATACGCCCAGGTCACTGGCCAACATCCTCGCAGTGGTCCGCCTGAAGGCCAGAAAGGAGTAGAATTGCCCCCCCGCTCATGGTAATTATGAGAGCGCCGAGGGGGGGCAAAACCCATGACTCCGGTCAAAGCATCCACGACCCGGTCCCAGCAGCTTTCCATGTGGCGTCGCGCTCACATGCTGACTGCCGCGGCCCTCGGCTGGGCCCAGCAACTGCACCGGTACGCGCTGGTAGGCGGCCTCGTCTTCCTCATCGACCTGGTCACCTATTGGATGCTCATGCACATTGCCGGCTCCTGGTTCCTTTATGCCCACTTCATCTCGCGTACTGTGGGCGGCGCGGCTTGCTTTCTGCTGAATCGGTACGTGACCTTCCAGAAGACCGGAACCTCGGACCTGGGCTCCGACCTCTCGAGGTTTCTGGTACTTTACGGCATTTCGTTCTGCCTTGCATCGGGGTTGGTGTACGCGAACGTGACGTTTGCCGGCCTTGATCCTATGGCCGGCAAGGTGGTTGCCGAGGTGCTGGTGTTCCTATTCAACTATACCGTCATGAAATACTGGGTAATGAGACCGTCTGCGGGCTAGAGGATCGAATGGAGCAACCGCGCATACTCGTCGTCGTCCCGGCCTTCAACGAAGAGTTGAACATCGCGCGGGTGCTGACGGAGGCGTGTGCGGCCGGGCACGACGTCCTGGTGGTAGATGACGGCTCATCCGACGGGACGGTGGAACTGGCCCGGCAAAGCCCGGCAGAACTGATCGTGCACCCGGAAAACCGCGGCAAAGGCGCCGCGATCCGAACTGCAATAAACCGCGTTCTGGACGGCAACTACGAGGCCGCGCTGTTCATGGACGCGGACGGCCAGCACCTGCCCGCGGAAATCCCGCTGTTCGCAAGCTGTTTCAAAGAAACCGGGGCGGACATCGTGCTTGGCACTCGCATGAACGACAACGCAGGAATGCCGCTGGTCAGAAGACTGTCCAACACTTTTTCTTCCGGAGTAATCTCACTGCTGGCAGGCACCAGGATCACTGACAGCCAGTCCGGCTACCGACTCCTCTCGGCCCGTCTGCTGAGCAGGTTGAAAGACAGCGGCGGAGAAGGGTTCGATTTCGAATCCGAGATGCTCATCGATGCTGCCCGGACAGGTCTGAGCTATGCAGAGGTTCCCATTACCTGTGTCTACGGAGACGAAACCAGTCACTACCATCCGGTCCGCGATTCCTTTCAGTTCTTCGCGCTGGTGGCCCGCAAGACCGTTGACGTTGTACTCCGGAGGGTCGGCAAGTGAGGGTGGGTGTTGGGCTGCTCCTTATCGCGCTGTGTATGTGCCCCGGCTGTCGCAAGCCGCCTGCTGACGGAAACGGGAAAGACGGCTCGCCGTCGGCTGTGCGCCTGGCAATTGCCGAGCCGAACTCCTGCGACCCTGCGTTTCTAACCGGCAGTAACGACTTTCAGGTGGCGGCAAACCTCCACGACTGCCTCTACCGATGGGATGGCAAGGCGGGCAAAGTGGTCCCCAACCTCGCCCGGGAATTCCAGGTGGACACCGACAGAAAGGAGTGGGTATTCAAGCTCCGGACCGACTCCCGCTTCAGCGACGGCACCCCCGTTACCGCTCACAACTTCGAGGCGGCCTGGAAGCGCATCGCCGACCCGGAAACCGCGTCCCCGGGGGCCGATGCCATGGCCATCGTCAAGGGTGCCGGCCGATGTGCCGCGGGGCAGGGGTGTGATGTGGCAGTGACCGCAGTGGATGACTTCACGCTGAGAGTAGTTCTGGAAACACCTCAGCCCTTCTTGCCCGAACTACTCGCTTCTCCCCGTTTCGCCCCCATCCCCCTTGAGCGTGAGGAGAAGCGGAGGGAGCTGGTTTCCAACGGGCCGTATCTCATCCGGGAATGGGAACCCCGGCAGAAGCTGGTGCTCGCAGCCAATCCCCATCATCCCGGCGCAGCCCAACTCAAGTTCGGCGAAGTGGTGCTGCGCTTCGCACACTCCGAAGAGGCGGCGCTGGCCTGGTGGAAGACCGGGGCGGTGGACATCGTGATGGGGCTGGTTCCGCTGGGGAAGATCCTGTTTCTGAAAAGCGAGTTCGGCGAGCAGGTAGTGAGCGGGCCAAGACGGTCCGTGTTCTACCTCATGTTCAACCTGAAGAGAGATGCACTGGGCTCGGCCCGGGTGCGCGCGGCCCTGGCCGCGGGTCTGCAACGGGAGAAGCTGGTCCAGCAGGTGCTGGGTGCTGGGCAGGTTCCAGCCTATTCCTTCGTGCCCGACCTGTATGGGGAATCGGCAGGGTTCACGCCGGCCCGCTGCGCTTCACTTCATCCGTTCGACGAGGAGGTCGCTCGCCTGCCTGAAGATCTTGCAGCCGGGGTCAGCGGCCTGGAAATCCTGTACAACGCATCGGAGACCTTGCGGGCCATTCTGGAGTTCGCCCAGCAGTGCATCAAAAAGCAGACCGGCGTGTTCCTGAATCTCAGGCACATGGAGTGGAAGAGCTTCCTGGCGCTGGCGCAGGCGGGGGACTACGACATCGCCAGGTATTCCCTCACCGGCGGATATGACCCGGTGGACTTCTTTGACAACTTCACCTCCGGGCATCCCAACAACATTTCAGGCTACACCCGGACGGAATACGACGATCTGGTGGACAAAGTCCACCGGGCCGCAGACCCTGAGTCGAGGGTTGACCTCATGCACCAGGCGCACCGCCTGCTGTGTGAGGATCTGCCGGGCGCACCCGTGTACTTCTCGAGCCAGGTGCACCTGGTAAAGACTCCTCTGCTCGACGCGTTCAAGCCGGATCCGGAGGGGATAGTCATGTGGAGCGATTTCTAACACTTTTCTTTGGCCGCAGCCTGAAGTAATATGAGAGTCAGGTTCATAGGAGATGCCGATGGCGAAGAAGAAAAAGGGAAGGCCCAAGAGGACCTCGTCGACGAGACACAGGAAATCGGGGGGTGTCTTCAGCTCCATGCGCGGCGGTATGAAGGGGCTGGTGGGCACCGGCAAGAAGAAGAAGAAGAAAGAAGCGAGCTTCTGGGACGTTCTCTTCTGGATCGCGGCCGGCCTCCTCGGAGCCGCGGTCATCTACCGCTGGATCAACTAGCTATCATGCCTTTTCGCTGCCTTGTTTTTCCCGCCCTACTACTCACCGCGCTTGCAGCCTCCTGCATGGACTCGGGCTCCGGGGCGTCGGCTCAACCTCTGGCAGCAAACTGCCCTGAAATCACCGGGGTCTCCATCGTGTCACGGGTAGGCGACTCCGGCGTCGCCACGCCGAGGCGCAAATTCGTCAAGTCAGGAGAAAAGGTCACCCTTTACGCAGTAGTGGATACCGTGGCCGGCGGGAAAAAGACGACCTACACCGAGGCCAAGCTGAAGAAGAAGGGTGCGAAGAATCCGACAGAGTGGCCGGTAAGCTGTCCCGCGACCATCACCTGGCTCAAGGTGGAGGCGGGCGCGGAGTCTTATGACAACTCCTACTCCGCACCGCCGGCTCACATCGAGTACGACGAGACGTCGTGGACCGCCGGCTGGTCGGTGACCGCGGACGTGCACCCCACCATTATGCACGACGAATTCCCCGAACTATCGCACGGCCTGGGGGTGATGCGCTACAAGGTGAAAGCCGCAACCGCCGCGGGATCGGCGTCCTCCAAGGGGATCGACTGCCGCGAGTCGGGGGCTGTCTGCCGCGCGGTTCACACCGTCGTGTACCGAAAAGACGACAGCTACCTCGGCTACCTTTACGAGTTGTACAACACCCCCTACATTTACGGTTCAAAGCGGATCAAGGGCGGCCATCAGTCCGACCTGCTGGTTGGCTCCGACTGTGCGGACCTCATGGTCTACGGCAAACGACGCCAGCGGGGCAAGAAGAAGTTCGGCTACACGTACACGGGCGGGCTGTACAAGCTGGCGGCCAAACGGTGGACCAAGGTGACGCTGGACCCCGACGGCTTCTACCTGGACCGCAAGGGAAAGCGTTTCACCTTTGGCCCGAAGGGGCGGGTGAGGCCCGGAGACCTGATCAACTTCCGGGAAGGTCACGTGGGCGCCCTGGTCAAGGATGACGGAGACGGCTACCTGGACACCGGAGATTACGTCATGCACACTCTTGTCCGCGAGCCAGAAACGGTACCCATCAAAGAAAGCCGCTGGTGGGGCATTGACGGCAAAGAGATCTTACGACTGAAGGACTGACGGTATGACCACTCGAAAACTGCTGCTGCTTTCAGATACCCACGTTTCGTCGGTTCTTGAGCTCCCCGAGGCGATGGGAGCCCTCATCGAACAGTGCGACATGATCATCCATGCCGGTGACTTCAACACCTTCGAAATGTACAACCAGCTTGAAGGATTGAGACCGTTGGTAGCGACCCGCGGCAACATGGATCCAGGGGTGATGCAGTCGCTTCTCCCGGAAGTCGCGGAGGTCTCAGTCCTGGGACACCGCATCGGGGTGATTCACGGCTGGGGGGCCCCTCGTGGAATAGTAGAGCGAATCCTGCCCAAAGTTTCGGGCCGCAATCTCGAGATGGTGGTGTTCGGTCACAGTCACTATCCGGAAATCACCGGACGGGACGGCATCTTGTTCGTGAACCCGGGCAGTCCCACAGACAAGCGCTTCGCACCCTACCCTTCCTGCGCTACCGTGGAAATAACCGAAGCCGAGATCGGGGCACCGAAGATCATCACATTGTAGCAACTCGAAACTCGAGACCCGAAACGTGTGTTTCTACGGGGCAGGCGCAGAAGGTGGTAAGCCGGGTTCTGTCCTCCCTGCCGGTCGCCCGGCAGGAAGTGGAGACCATTTATCTGGGAGACGTGTTGCCACGCCCCTCATGCGAGGACCCGAAAGCTTTGGGCGGGCTACCCGTACGGGACGAATCCCGGCGCTTCCATATTTCTCTTGCTCCGGGTGGGGTTTACCGACCACGACGTCGCCGCCGCAGCCCGTGAGCTCTTACCTCACGTTTTCACCCTTACCACGCCTTAGCCCTTCGACTACCAGGTAGCCTCAGGCGACGGCGGGCGGTATACTTTCTGTGGCACTGATCCCTGGGGTCGCCCCCGGTCGGCGTTACCGACCACCCTGCCCTGTGGAGCCCGGACTTTCCTCCAGCCTTGCGGCCAGCGGCCTCCTTCTCTTCTGCCCCTGCCCCGGCCGATGTTCTACTTGAATAAGGCCCCAATTGCAAGGGCGTCACACATCGAGAAGGATGAGTTCCTTTTGCAGCTCTCCCACCACCACCACCTCTCCGGAAGGGAGGATGAAGACGTCGATCTCGGTGCGCACGCCCATTTCCCCTTCCAGGTAGATCCCCGGTTCAATTGAGAAACAGATGCCGGGCACCAGCAGCCGCTCGTCTTTGGTTTCCAAACTGTCCATGTGCACACCGTTGCCGTGCACCGCAGTGCCGATGGAATGGCCGGTGCGATGCACGAACCAGGGACCGAACCCCGCTTCCTCTACCACCTGCCGGCAGGCGCGGTCCACTTCGTATCCATGGACATCAACTCCTTCCGCAAACCGCTTCTTCACCAGGTTGAAGGCCGCGTTGCGAGCCGCCATGACGACATCGAAGATCTCCACGTATTTCGGCGGCGGCGTGCCGCCGGCAAACCCGCACCAGGTGATGTCGTAGTAGATGGCGCCGGGACGGTTGAGGCGCGCCCACAGATCGATGAGGATCATATCCCCCTTCGTAATGGGCGAACTAGCGCTCGCAGAGGGGGAAAAATGGGGATCGGCCGCATGGGCGTTTACCCCCACGATGGGCCACTCCTCATCACAGGTGAGCCCCTCCTCATCAAAACGCGTGATGATAAATTGCTGCACCTCGTACTCAGTGCAAGGGGTCCCTGACCTGATTGCCGCGGCGATCTTCTCGAACGCTTCATCCTTGATGCGTTGCACTTTTCGGGCAGCTTCTTCGTGCGTGCCGTACTGCTCATCCGACAGCACTGCCTCGAAAGTCTGGACGAGATTTGCTGAACTCACCACGGTGTGGCCAAATCCCTTCACCAACTCGACGATTCCCGGGTCCGCCAGATCGACGTAGGGGATGTTGTTCTTCGGAGAATACTGCATGGCGATGCGGGAAGGTGGCCCGAGGATCCGCTTCAGCTCCTCGTGCAACTGCTCCCAGGGCAGATAGACCGTCTTCTCGCCGGGAAGAGCATCGAGCTTGCCTTTCTCCACCGAGTGCACCAGTCGGCTCGGCTCGCCTGCGGAAGGCACGTAGTAGAACCACCGCCGGGAAGTGAATTTTCCCTCTTCCAGACCCAGCACCCGATACGAAATGGGGTCGCGGTTGTGAAAGTCGCAGAACAGCCAACCGTCCAGGCCTTCGCTGGTGAGTTCTTCCTGGATCCGGGTCACTCTCTCTTCGAATTGGTCCATCGCTTTCCTCCCTTCCGTCAGCAGGCGCTGATGATATACCCGCGTGGGTTAAAAAGGAAGCGGGGCTTCAGCTTCGAAGCCCCGCTCTGGGGGGACCGGAACGGTCAAGGGAGCAAGGGAGGGAGAAATCTAGAAATACATGTTCGCGCCAACCATGAACTGGGCGCCCATGCTGAACTTGTCATCGGAGTTCAGGGAGGAAAGCCCGTTGCAGAAGCCTGCCTGGTTGCCCACGCTCTGGACACAGTCATTCTGAAGGGACGTGGTGGAGCCCACGTTGCTGTACACGCCCAAGAACCTGAGGTCCGACGTGACGGCGAAGTCTCGTGACAGCCTCAGCTCCAGCCCGCCGCCAGCCTGGCCGGCAACCTCGACAAGGTCGTGCCTGAAACCACGATCGTACTCAAGCTTGGTGAGGTGAACACCGCCACCGAGCATGCCGAACAACCTCATCTTGCCGTCCGGGACCACGTAGTACATCAGCGAGAGCATCAGCGGTACGGTGGTCTGGTTCATTTCATCGGCGCGGCCGGAAATGACGTCGGCGGCGAGTTCGAGCCCAACGTTGGGTGAGACTTTGCCGCGCAACTGAAGACCGGCGCCCCACATGGTGGGATTCTCGACGGTCGCCAGGTTGAGCTTCTGGCCGTCAACCGTGACTCCGCTAAGCCTCAGGCCTACGCCCAGCATGGACTCTTCATGGGGCCTCGAGACCCGGCGATGATAGTGACGGCCTTCGGAAACGCGGCGCCGCTTCTTCTTCACCGTGGTCACGTGGTGAACAACCACGGGCGAGGAGTGGACAACGACTCTTTTCTTGTGGACCACCACGGGCTTCACCACCACCCGGGGTCCGTGGACCACGACGTGCCCCCGGTGCCGCCTCCTCTTCTTCTTGTAGTACTTCTTGTGGGGCGGGTATTTTTCCGACTCACTCTTGGCCACTTCCTGCTTTTCACTGCCGGCAACAGCATCGGCGGCCAGGGCGGGAAGGGCGGTCAGGGAGAAACTGATTGCTATGGCTAATGCGATTGATTTCATTTTCAACCTCCATCCGTCTTTGTCAACGGGGCCAACAGACGCCGTTGTCCAAGCGGTATTCACAGGGTATTTTCCGCGCCAAACGCTCTCGTCGAGGAATGTCGCTTTTTTTGGTACAGATTTTTTTCAAACCCCGATAATAGATAAGAGACAACCCACAACAAGGAGGTGGAAAGATGAAACAAAGAGCGTGGTGTGCGATCGTGGTAGCGGCCTTCTTCTCCGCGTGCGGAGACGGAGCCGTAAACTGGAACTCGAGCGAGGAGGTGGAAGCCGGTCCGGTAGAGGTCTTCGACGATGTAACGGAAGCGGACCTCTACCTGGCCGAACCGGATCAGGAGAAAGGAGATCTGTTCACGCACGAGGGAGCAGATGCTTTAAGCGACGCCGACGTTGAGGAGTTCGAGGAACCGGGTGGTTTCGGCTACCTGTGCGAAGGTGACTACCAGTGCGTCTCAGGCTTGTGCGTTGACACCGGGGCCGACTGGAGGTGCACCATAACCTGCGTGGAGGAGTGCCCCCAGGGCTACTCCTGCCGGAACCTTCCGGCAGGCCCGGACCAACTCGAGTTCTACTGCCTGCCCGACGAGGTTCGCTACTGCCGTCCCTGCCAGACCAGCAAGGACTGCCGTCGCTTCACCGGCGACGACGAGGCGCTCTGCTGGCCACTCCCTTCCGGCCAGGGCAGCTTCTGCACTTCGCCGTGCGGCGCAGCAGAGGATTGCCCCACCTCCCACCATTGCCACGAGTCGGGCTACTGCGCCCCGGTGGGGGATTGCGACTGCCTCGCAGCCGCGACCAACCTGGGGCACACAACTGACTGCCAGAACGGCGGCGAGTGGGGCGCCTGCCTCGGGGAAAGGGAGTGCACCCCGGACGGGCTGACCCCCTGCTCCGCACCGATGCCCACACCAGAGGTGTGCGACGGCGACGACAACGACTGTGACGGCGCGGTGGACAACGGCCTGGAGGTCACTTCCTGCACTGTGGAGAACGCCTGGGGCACATGCCCCGGCGAGAATGTGTGCGTGGAGGGTGCGATCGTATGCGCAGGCCAGACCCCTGAGCAGGAAAGCTGCGACGGCGAGGACAACGACTGCGACGGTCTGGTTGATGAAACGGATGCAGTCGGGTGCGAGACGTTCAATCTCGACTATGACGGGGACGGTTGGGGCGGCGAAGAGACGGTGTGCGCGTGCCATCAGCAATCCCCCGGCTTGCCCGCCGGGGTCCCGCTGGCAACCAACGCGCTGGACTGCGACGATCTGGACCCGGAAGTGAACCCCACCATGCCGGAGATCTGCGACAGCAGAGACAACAACTGCGACGGATTGATTGATGATGGATGCGACAAGGATGGGGACGGCTACTGCCACACCATCCATTCATCCTGGACTCCGGGCCCGGTGTGCCAGCACGAAGAGTTGGACTGCGTCGATACCGACGCGACCGTCCACCCCGGTCATGAAGAGCTGTGCGACGGCAAGGCCAACGGCTGCGACGACCTGCTTGATGTCAACTGCGACAAAGACGGCGACGGCTATTGCGGTAAGCCGGCGCTGGTCTGGGGGAACGCGTACGTGTGTAAAAGTCATCTCCTGGATTGCAACGATGCCAGCCCCGCTATCCACCCGGGCCAGCCCGACTTGTGCGACGGAGTGGACAACAACTGTGTGGAAGGGCCCGACGAGGATTGCGATGGGGACGGCGACGGATTCTGTGCGGGGGAACCGCCGGCGTTGGTGTCCGAGTGCTATGCTCCCTCACCTCCCTCGCTCCTCATCTGTTCGAAAGTCGAAAAAGCTTGCCCGGCATTCGGCGATTGCGACGACAACAACCCGCAACTCAACCCGGCAGCACCCGAGGACTGCGACGGACTGGACAACGATTGCGACGGAAGCATCGACAACGGGGTGGACAAGGATGGCGACGGCTACTGCGCCGAGGGCGTCCTCGTAACGGTGGCCTGTAAGGCGTGCGAGGGGGCGACGCCGGACTGCCACGACAGCCTCGCGACCGTCAACCCGGGGGCCAGCGATCTGCCGGATATCTGGGCCCTGGATCTCGACTGCGACGGCATAGACGGCTCAGTAGACTCCTGCGTGTTTGTAGACGCCCAGAACGGCAGCGACGCGTACGCCGGCACCATGTCTGAGCCTAAAAAGACGATTCAGGCGGGCATCGACGAGGCCGCGGCTGACTCCGGCCTGAACTGCGTACTGGTGGCTGCCGGTGTCTACTACGAGACCCTGACGCTGAAACCGGCTGTACATGTGTGGGGCGGGTACGATCCGGCGGCAGGCTGGCAGGTATATCCGAATCAGACCACAACCATCTGGGGCGACCGCATTGCAGTGAGTGCGTGGGGCCTGGGCGCCGCAACTTCCATCGGGCGGTTGGAGATCCACTCTATAGCGCCGGTCATCAAGGGCCAATCATCCATCGGCATTCTGGCCCGGAACAGTCCGGGGCTGTCGGTAGTGGCGGTGGAGGTGTTCGCGGGCAAGGGTTCCAGCGGCGAACATGGCGACGATGGTTTGGATGGCCAGCCGGGCCACGACGGCGAGGACGCCATCGACGGCTGCCTCATTACGGAGATACTCAAGCCCTGGTGCTCATACGGCGACAATACTTGCCCCAAGAATGCCAGCCCGGGGCAAGGATACGGTCCTCTGACTGCGGGCGGCCGCGGGCAGGGAATCAACACCATGGTTGCGACGGGGCTCTGGTCGGCCCCGTGCTTGTCGACCTGGGATCCGAAGTGGACCGCGGAGCCGTCGGCACGCTACAAGCTGTCGTGCCACCCGGCCGACGGGGCCCCCGGATACCAGATCAACCAGGGAGCTGCAGACGGTATAGCCGGCGGCAAGGGCTGCCACGGTTACGACGGGCATGCCGGCGCCGGCGGCGCCGGCGGTCACCTTACCCAGGCGGACTGGACACCGCAGTGGGGCAACCCCGGCGCCACCGGCAACGATGGTTGTGGAGGTGGCGGCGGTGGATACGGCGACAATACCTCCTGGAATTCGTGCGACGCCAAGGGTGGTGGTGGCGGTGGCGGCGGCGCGGGCGGCACCGGCGGCGACGGTGGTGCTGCGGGCCAGGGAGGCGGCGGTTCCATTGCCATCGCCTTGTATAAATCGGGCGGACTGGTCAAGGCTTGCAAGCTGCACACGACGGGCGGCGGCAACGGCGGCTGGGGCGGCGACGGCGGCTGGGGCGGTGCGAGTGGCGACGGCGGCCAGGGCGGAGCCGGCTACAAGGGCTCCGGCCATGGTGCGGACGGCGGAGACGGTGGTTACGGTGGTTGCGGCGGACCGGGCGGTGGTGGCGCCGGCGGCATCTCAGCGGGCGTCGTCTACACCTCGGACTCCGAGCCCACTCTGGTCGGCAATCTGCACTTCCTCGGCCCCGCTGGAAATGGGGGTCAGAGCGGCAGCTTGTCCAAGAAGGGCAAGAAGCCTGTGGCACTGCAGGGGATAAACCCGGACGGTGAGGACGGTATTCAGGCTACGGTATACGTGTCGGAGTGAGCTTTGAGTTTTGAGCAGTGAGCTTTGAGCGGTGAGAAGTAAGCAGGACCAACCCACCTCTGGCTTGCTGCTACCTCTACTCTTCCTTCTTTGCGTCCTTCTCTGCTTCAGCTTCCCATGCTTCCAGCCGGCGCCGGACCACATCCTTGGCGCCCAGGCCGAGAGCAAGGGCACCCCCCAAACAGAGGGAGCCCAGGATGAGGAGGAAACCCCAGGAGATCAGTTTGGTCTCAATGCCCAGTTGCTGTAAGGCAGTGAGCACGACGAAGATGACCAGTATATAGTGAATCACCTGGCCCAACATCTTCGCATACATGATCTCCGCGTTGGCCGACGTAGTACGTACCAGGTCGCCCACGAAAGACGCAATGTATAGCCCCAGGATCAGGATCACCAGCGACACGAAGATCCTGGGCAGGAACGGCACCAGGGTGGTGCTCAATTCGTCGCCCACGCCCCAGATCTGCATCACCGTCAACAGGATGATGATGATGATAATCCAGTAAACCAGAGCGCCTAGAAGATCCACCGCATCCTGCTTGATTCCCCCTTTCTTGAGGAACTCTTCGATGCCGGCCTTCTCCGCGACCAGGTCGAGGCGAGCGATGCGCAAACCCCGCACCAGCAATACCCTGATAGCTCTGGCGACCAGCCAGCCGCCCAGCAGCACCAGGATGGTCATCACGATGTTGCTCCAGTTGGCGTTGAGAACATCGACCAATCGCCTGAGAGGTTCAAGAATGGCGTCCCACATGGCATTTCTCCTTACATTCTAAAGAGTGCAAAATCACCACAAAGCATAGTCCAGCTTTGCTTTTCCGCCAAAAAAATCGGGGCAGTTACCATCTTGCAAGGCAGGACGAGATTTGATACGTTCGCTTGCCGACAGACGGAGGAGTGGCATGCACGACCCGAGATTCCTGTACGAAAACCTGGACGAGGTGCGTGACCGTCTCGAGGGCCGCGGCGCAGAGGTGGACTGGGACCGCCTGGTCGAGCTGTTCCAAGGACGCCTGTCGGCAATCGGCGAGTTCGAAGAGAGTCGCCATCGCCAGAAACAGCTCTCCAACGAGTTCAAGAAGATAGCCCGGGACCGGGAAAAGGCGGGCGCCATGCGAGAGGAGCTGAAGAGCTTATCCGCGCGGGTCAAGGAGCTGGAACGCACCGTCGCCACAGTCGAGGAAGAGCTGGGTAGCTTCGTAATGTACATCCCGAACCTCCCCGACGAGTCGGTCCCGGAGGGGACAAGCGAAGAAGACAACATAGTTGTGAGGTCATGGGGTGAACCCCGGACGTTCGACTTCGAGGCCCTGCCCCACTGGGACGTGGGTACGGCAGCGGGCGTCCTCGATCTGGAGGCTGCCGCAAAAGTGGGCGGTTCCCGTCAGGCGCTCTACCGAGGGGCCGGAGTGTACCTGGAGTTGGGTCTGGCCCGGTTCATGCTGGACGAAGCGGCAAAGAGAGGATACGAACCGGTGCTCCCGCCCTACATGGTCACCAGGCAGTCCATGGAAGGTACGGGCCAGTTGCCGAAGTTCGCGGAAGAGGCGTTCTCCACCGACGACATGTTCCTGATTCCAACGGCCGAGGTGCCGGTGACCAACATGCACCGGGAAGAGATTCTGCAGGAAGAGCAGTTACCCATCAAATATGCGGCGTATTCCTCCTGCTTCCGCCGAGAGGCAGGGGCTGCCGGCCAGGACACCCGGGGTATCACCAGGGTGCACCAGTTCCAGAAAGTGGAACTGGTGAAATTCACCACTCCCGAATCCTCACCCGACGAATTGGAGGCGCTGGCTGCGGATGCGGAGGCGGTGCTGCAACTCCTCGAGTTGCCCTACCGCGTCTCGCTGCTTTGCCGGGGCGACATGGGATTCTCCGCAGGGAAATGCTACGACCTCGAAGTGTGGCTTCCCGGCCAGAAGACCTATCGTGAAATCTCATCGTGCAGCAATTTTTACGAGTTCCAGGCGCGCCGGGCATCGATTCGATATCGGCCCGAAGGGGAAAAAAAGCAGCGCCCCCGCTTTGTACATACTATTAATGGATCAGGTCTGGCTATCGGCCGGACCATCATCGCAATACTGGAGAACTACCAGCAAGCCGACGGCAGCGTCGTAGTGCCCAAGGTGCTGGTGCCTTATATGGGCGGCTTGGAAGTTATCAAGCCGCAATAGCATGCAGGCGGAGAAGATATGGTAAAGGCAAGCCGCGAAATGGTCAGATTCCTCCTCGAAAACTCGCTGTTTCTCATCGGCGGAGCACTGGTGGCTCTCATCTGGGCCAACACTAACTACGAGGCGTACGCCGAGACGAAACATGTCATCGAGTTCGCAGTAAACGACATCTTCATGGCGTTCTTCTTCCTGCTGGCGGGAAAGGAGATCAGGGAAGCCATGCTGCCGGGCGGCGCCCTATCCAATGTGCGCACAGCCAGCCTCCCCATTATGGCCACCATTGGCGGCATGGTCGGACCTGCTGCCATCTACATCATCGGCACCAAGATATTTGCTCAACCCGACCTGACCCGGGGTTGGGCCGTGCCCATGGCCACGGATATTGCGTTCTCGTACCTGGTAGCCAAGATGATCTTTGGTAAGGGTGCGGGTGGAAAGACCCCGGCGCCCATCGTCTTTCTGCTGCTGCTGGCCATCGCCGACGACGCGGGCGGGCTAATCGTACTGGCCGCGTTTTATCCTCAGAAAGTACACAACATCCTACCCTTCCTCCACGGCATCAACCCTCAACTGGTGTTCTTCGTTGGCGCGGCCGCGGCCATTGCCCTGGCGCTGGTCTTCTGGAAGGTGTTGAAGATCAACTCGTTCTGGGCCTATCTGCTGGGCCCGGGCGTGCTGTCGTGGTTCGCTTTCCACGAGGGCGGCATCCACCCGGCTCTGGCTCTCGTACCCCTGGCGTGGTGCATGCCTCACGAGCACACTGACCTGGGCATCTGGGCGCCCGGTGAATCCGAGGGCACGGACACGCTGAACCGCATGGAGCACTGGTGGAAGAACCCGGTAGAGCTGATCTTGGGCCTCTTCGGCTTCGTCAACGCAGGCGTTGCGCTATCTGCCGTGGGAGCCGGTACATGGCTGGTGCTCGCCGGTCTGATCGTGGGTAAGCCCGTCGGCATCGTGGCGTGCACCAAGATTGGCCAGCTTTGCGGCCTCACCCTGCCCAAGGGTATGGGCAACAAGGAACTGCTGGTGGTGGGCTTTGCCGCCGCGATCGGGTTCACGGTGGCGCTGTTCGTCAGCGTGGTCGCCTTCCCGCCGGGGGATCTCCTGGACAGCGTCAAGATGGGCGCCCTGTTCAGCTTCGGCGCGGCAATTATCACCTTTGCAGTGGCGAAGGGTCTGGGGATCAAGAAGGGAACGTACTAGGGAAGAGGACGTTTCGGGTTTCGAGTTTCGGGTTTCGGGTTTCGGGTTTCGGGTTTCGGGTTTCGGGTTTCGGGTTTCGGGCTTCAAGCTAACAACCAACGGCTAACAGCTAACAACTAACCGTCTTTCAGGTTCTCAACCATGGCTTCGACTATCTGGTCGACGGGGAGGGAGGAGATGTCGGGTGCCGGGGGTTGCTCGCCGCGGCCTTCGGGGCCGAGGCCTGCTTTCTTGCGCTTGGCCAACAGGTCGGGAATCCATACGTCGGGGATGAGTTGCAACCTGCCTACCCCCATGGCCACCTGCTGCATCTGCGCCAACTGTTCGCACAGTTCGCAGCGAAGATAGGCTTGTTCCAGGTCCGTGCCGCAGGTGATGACACCGTGGCTGGCCAGAGCGATTACGTCGTAGAGCCTCCCGAGGAAACGCACCTGCTGACGACTCTCCAGGGAACCGGGGAAGACCACCGGCGCCAAGGGGATCCGGTCGCCCAGCGATACCACCGCCTCGGGAGTCATGCGGGGCTCGACCTCGACGCCCGCTACCGTTAGTCCGGAGGTAACCGGGGGGTGGGCGTGGACCACTGCATTTGCATCTTCACGGGTCCGGTAGTACTCAAGGTGAAGGCCCAATTCGGAAAAAGGTCGATGCCGGCCCGACAACACCTTCCCCGTATGGGTCTCGATGATCAGCAGGTCATCTTCCCTGATCTCGATTTTGGAAAAGGCGGTGGGAGTAGCCAGAATCCTGCGCTTGTCGATTCTGACGGTGATGTTGCCGTCATGATTGGCGGCCCAGCCCTGCTCCCAGACCCGGTGCGAGAATTTAACGAGTTGTCTCTTCAGTGCCTGCATTTTTCACACCCGCTGAACCATCGTCTGCTGCGAACTATATCTCCTCGTTGCGGCCGACGTCAACTGGTTTGGACAGCTTAGGCCTTTCGTTTTGCCGCCCGGTCTGGTACAAGAACTTCTGGCCTTTTGGGGCCTGTACACAGGTGGTTGATATGTCTGGAGAAATTAGACTGGTATTTTTGGGCGGCGTGGGCGAAATCGGCATGAACTGCCTGGCTGTCGAGACGGAGCGCGGCACCGTGATCATCGATTGCGGGGTCATGTTTCCGCCGGGTCAGCACTTCGGCCCGGACTTCATCATTCCGGACATCCGCTATTTCGAAGTCAATCGAGACAACATCATGGCCGTGCTGATCACCCACGGCCACGAGGACCATATCGGTGCGGTGCCGGCAATTTTCGGTGACACCGGGGTTCCTGTTTACGCCCCGCCTTTCGCAGCCTCGCTGTTGAAGGCGAAAGCCCTCGAATATCCCGGCCCTCCGTCCCTGCCGGTCAACCAGATCCGGCCGGGCGACGAATTGGAACTGGCCGGGCTGGGCTTTCGCTTCATCAGGGTAACCCACAGCATCCCCGACGCGCTGGCCATAGCGATCACCACACCCTACGGCACCATCCTCCACACCGGGGATTTCCGGGTCGACGAAGCACCTTCCATCGGCGAGCCTATGGACCTGCCCGCGTTCGCTGAACTGGGCGACGAAGGCGTCTTGCTCATGCTGTCGGACAGCACCAACGTGGAGCGCTCCGGCACCACCAGGCCCGAATCGGAAGTGGTTGCAGACGTAGCCAAGCTGGTGGCCAACCACAAGGGCCGAGTGCTTATGTCGCTCTTCTCATCCAACATGGAGCGGGTGACCCTGCTGGCGCAAATGGCGAATCGATTGGGCAGACGTTTGGGCCTGGTGGGCCGCAGTTTGTACAGCTACGGAAGAGCCGCCATGGAAACGGGGCTCAGACCCTTCGATCCCAACGACCTGGTGGACCCGAAGTTTGCAGACGAAGTGGAAGGCGGCCGGCTCATGCTCATGGTGGCCGGCAGCCAGGGTGAGTCCAGATCCGCGCTCACCCGCATTTCCACCGGTGAGCACGCCGATGTCCACATCCGCGACGACGACCTGGTCATCTACTCCAGCAAGATCATCCCCGGCAACGAAAAGGGGATCCAGGCGGTGGCCAACAACCTGATTCGCCTGGGGGCGACGGTGTTCGACGAAACCAACGCAGACATCCACACCTCCGGTCACGCGCCGGGGGAAGACCTGGCCAGAGTGTTGAAGCTGGTCCGGCCGAAGTACTTTGTGCCGGTCCACGGCGAGTATCGTTTCCTTGAGTCCCACGCCAGGCTGGCCGAGGAAACCGTGGGAGCAGAGGCGGTTATCGCCGACCTGGGCGACATGCTGACCGTGTCGGCCCGGGGAGTTGAGCACGCGGGCAGCCTTGACCTTGAGGAGTGCTATATCGAGGGCCCGCTCATGGGCAACGCCGAGGATTTGAAGCTCCGGGACCGGCGCCGACTGCTGCACAACGGGTTGGTCATCGTGCGCTGCACCTTCAAGAAGCGAAAGCGCGGGGTGGAGTTGAGACCCGAGATCACCCTCCACGGAGTGCCTGACCCCGACGGCAGCCTCGTTGACGCCATGGAGCGCTCCATCATCAACGACTTCGACAATCAGCTCCGGGGTGGTTCCGAAAAATCCATCGAGGAAGAGGTCCGCATCCTGGCCAGAAGGGTGGTGAAGAAACGCCAGGGGCGAAAGCCGGTGGTTCAGGTCTTCTTGCAGTCCGCCTGACATGCTCTTAACATAAGATAGTCATGAGCGACTACCTCAAAACGCTGGCCACAGCAGCCTTCATGAACGGGATTCTGCATAAGCCAAAACCCATTATCCTGCTCCTGGAGCCTTCCGAGAGGTGCAACGCTTCCTGTTCATTCTGCTATCACTGGCGGGAACAGCCCCAGGCAGGAGAGCTTTCCCTTGCCGAAATCGAAACCCTGATGGCCGACGCCTGGGCGCTGGGCTGCCGGGTGCTCTATCTTTCCGGAGGAGAGCCCACCATCTATCCCGATCTCCACCAGGTGTTGAGCCTGGCCAGGCGCACCGGCTATCGCACCACCATGACCACCAACGGCAGCCGGCTGGCGGAACAGCTCCCTTCCATAGCCCCGCTGCTGGATGGAGTTACAGTGTCGCTGGACTACGCCGGTCCGCGCCAGGATGAAATCCGCGGCATTTCCAATCTATACACCCAGGCAGTACAGGGGCTGGAGGAAGCTCGACGCCACGGCATATCCGCCCGCATAAACATGAGCCTGGGGCCCGACAACCTCTCCGAAGTTGAGGGGCTCATGGACCTGGCGAGAGAAGTGGGCGCGGGCCTGCACGTACGTCTGCTCACCCGCGAGTCGGCGGAACTGGACATCAACTGTTTCACCGCCACGGAAGCGGTTACCGCGGCCAACAGAATGCTCGAATTGAAGCGCACCAACCGGGACGTTCTGCTCACCCCTGCCGTGTACTTCAAGCACATCGTGGAGTCCCGGCCGTTTACCTGCCGGCTGCTGTCGCTGCTGCTCACCGTGGACTCCAGCGGCAGGGTTTACGTCCCGTGCCCCAAATACGAGGCCGCCAAGGAGCGTATCGCAGGGGGACTAAGAGAAAACCGGCTGCACGACATCTGGCATTCCAAAGAGGCAGAAGAACTAAGGCGGGAGTCGGCCAGGTGCACCCCGTCGCTGCACTGTTACACATCTTGCCTACTGGACATTTCTCTGTTGGCCAACCTCTCCCCCGGCATGATCCTCGAACAGCTCTCCGGGCAGACCTCCCTGCTTGACTACTTCTGGAGACGCTCATGACCGGGAGGATGAAAAATGTGGGGCGCATGGCGCGCATTGCCGACAGCCTGTGGCGGGCTGCGACGTACGACATCTTCGGCCTCGCCCCCCGCTCTCCCCTGATGGTCTTCGTGGAACTCACTCGGCGGTGCAACCTCAAATGCCGCCACTGCGACATCTGGAAGACAAAGGAAGGCGAAGCCGACCTTGCCGACCACGAGGTCTCCGCAGACCGTCTGCTTGAGGTCCTTACCGGACTGGCGGCCGAAGGTCTGGTTGCGGTAGACCTGTTCGGAGGCGAGCCGCTGTTGCGCCAGGACCTCCCCCGCATCGTAGCAGGGTGCAAAGCCGCGGGCCTTCACGTCACGGTGACCACCAACGGAGTGCTCCTCAACCGGCGGCGCAGCGCAGAGCTGGTAACCGCAGGCCTGGACCAGTTGCTGGTCTCCATCGACGGTCCCACAGCCGAACTCCACGATGAAATCCGTGGGGTGGAAGGCAGTTTCGCGCGTGCCACTTCGGGCATCGCGACCTTCCGAGAGCTGGCAGGAGACCGGGCGCGGGTAGGGCTTAACACGCTAGTCTGCCTCAAGAACCTTTCCACCCTTCCGGATATGGTTGACCTGGTTGCCGACGCGGGGGCGACGCAACTACGCCTTCTGCCCTACCACCAGTGCTACCCTTTCAACGTGTACGGCCAGGATGATTCGTTGCTGCCCCGCCCCGGCGACGTGCCCGCGCTCGCACGGGCGTTGGACGCGCTGCAGGAGCGCGCCCGGGGACGGGGGGTGGTCACCAACAGCCCTTCATATATCAGCGGAATCGTGGGTTGGTACGCGGGTGACCGGACCAAGGTCCGCTGCATGGCGGGCCTTGGCGTGTGCGACATCAACGCGTTCGGAGAATTGTACCCGTGCTACACCCTTGGCAAGCACGCGGGCAACGTCAAGGAGTCTTCTTTCTCCCAACTGTGGCGCAATCCCGAAATTAAAGCCCTCCGGGCCACGGGTAAAAGTTGCGACCGGTGCTGGCAGTCGTGCTACATCGAACCAGGTTTACGCCTCTCGCTCAAGGCCGCCTGGAAAGACAGGAAGACCCTCCTCCACGACATCAGTGAGTATTTTCTGGGCTAGTCCTTCTCCAACCGATACACATCCGGCATGAACAGGAGGCGGCCGTGGGAGTCGGCGGCTACGGTGCTGTAGATTACGTAGATGGGGATGGGGGTCACCAGTTTGACTTCGTAAGGGTCGCCGTCTTTGAGGATACTGCGGATCTTGTCCCAGGTGTAACCCCGGTCTCTGGTGAGGATGAGGGCCCCGAGTTTCAGCGCGTGTTGAACCCTCACGCAACCGTGAGAGAACAGGCGGCGGCGTTTCTTGAACAGGTGCTTCTGCGACGTGTCGTGGAGATAGTAACCATAGTCGTTGGGAAAGAGGAATTTTACCCTCCCCAGCGCATTCCCCTTGCCGGGCCCCTGAATGTACAGCTTCTTGCCCCCTTTGTACTCGAAGATGCGGTAGCCGTGGCGGCCCAGGTAGCCCGGGTCCTCCTCCAATCTCGGCTCGATTTCCGCCTTCGCTATTGAGTCGGGGACGATCCACTCCGGGTTGAAGATTATCCGTTTGACCACGGAGTTTACGGGCAACGTCCGGAAAGCATACTCTTTGCGGCCCGTTTCCTGGTTGTGAATCTTCTTCGCGCTGCCCAGAACAGTGCGGAACTGGCGGACGAAGGAGCCGTCCAGGTACAACTCCAGAAAGCCGTGGGGCGCTTGGACCAGCAGGTAGGAAGGGTCCCAGGGGGCGGGCCCGGTGCGCAAGTGTGCGAGGGCCAGGTCGATACGGCGCAGCTTGTCGGCCGCGGAGACATTCAATCGTTTCAGGGTCCCTCGATCCACCTTGCCGGTTTCAGGAAGCATGTGCACTGCCTGGAAGGTCTTGATGGACATCTCGAGGGGGCCGTCAAAAACGCCGCTGTCCTTCCCGTCCCCGAATCCTTCCTTCCGCAGTCTCTCCCGCAGCGCCGCGACCGCCTTGCCTTTGCGCCCTCGCCTGAGTTTTGAGGTTGCCTTACCCAGGGTGGAATAGCCCCCATGTTCGACCAGGGCGGAGTACTGGTTTCGGGCCTCGAGCAGGCGGGCGTAGGATTTGGTGGCCGGATAGAAAGGAGCGAGGGCAACCGGGGCTGCCGGGAGCAGGTTCATGCGGGACGCGACGTATTCTTCGGCGCCTTTGCGCCCTTCCAGCAGGGCGACGCCGGTGGCCGCGACTGCGGCCAGGTAATCCCGGGCCGCGTCGCAGCCCAGTTTGCGGCGTGCATGGCCCGCCTTGTACGCGTCCTCGACCCTGGCCCACAAGGCCGGGTCCAGGCGTTGCAGTTCGGGCATGGCCTCCGCGATGGTGAACTCTCCTTTCAGAGAACCGACGGTGAACGCCGCGCCGGTAAGGCCCGCGGCTTTCTCTTCTGCCGCCAGTTCAAACGCGGGGCAAGCTTCGGCATGACGGCCCGGGGCATCCCAGCCGAGGGTCTCGGGGGTCAGTCCGTGTTGGACCACGGCTTTGGCGACATCGGCCCATTCCTGCAACTGTTGGCAGGAAGGATGCTCCTCGGGAGGATAGAGGCAGGGTCCGGGGTCAGGGGTTTGTTGCAGGTATTTCAGCACCTGGTGAGCGGAGATTACTTTGACATTCAGTTGCTCGGCTTCGGTGGGGACGCCGCTGCAGGCAGCGATCAGGCACAACGCAAAAAGTGGGAAAATGCGTGTGGGGAACGGCAAGGGCTACTCGGCGGGGGCTTCTTTCGTTTCCGTCGCCGTTTCCGTCGCCGTCGCCGTCGCCGGGTTCTCGGCCTTTTCGGCCTCGGGGGCCCCCTCCCTTACGGTTGGGGCTTTGTTATTTTCCGTTTCGGCTTTCGGTTCTTCTTTCGTTTCTTCCTTCGATTCTTCTTTCGTTTCCGTCGCCGTTTCCGTCGCCGTCGCCGTCGCCGGGTTCTCGGCCTTTTCGGCCTCGGGGGCCCCCTCCCTTACGGTTGGGGCTTTGTTATTTTCCGTTTCGGGTTTGGCCTCGGCGGCTTTTTTGGCCGCCTCGGCTTTTTTGGCCGCCTCGGCCTTTTGGGCCGCCTCGACTTTCTTCTTTTCCTCTTCCATTCGACGAGCATCTTCTTCGGCCTTCTTCTGCTCTTCCTGCTGACGCTTCAACTCCTGGGCCTCTTCTTCGCTAAGGTGTTTCTCCCGCTCGCCGGGCTTCCATTTCTTGAATTTCACTTTTCTTTTGGCCTGCCACTGGCGGGTCTGTTTGTCTAGGCGAGCCAGCTTCCAGTCGCCGGGTTTGATGGTGACCTCGGCGAATCTCAACTCTTCGTAGATGGGGGTAAGCTTGAACACGTTCTTCTTGGTGCGGTCGACACCTTCCACCACCAGTGAGTACCCGTCTTCCTCAAAGTAGTACTCCTCCCATTTCTCCCCGTTCACCTCCAACACCACGTACTCAGAGTCCATGGTGATGGTGACTACGCCGATGACTATCTCTTTGGGGTTGGTCTTTTCCTGGGCGGCTGCCGGGGCGGCTGCCAGCATGAAAACGGCCATGGCCAGTGCGAAACAGCTTCTGCCAATCATGTTCGCCTCCTCCTTTCCTTACCCGAAGTATTCTATGACGCACAGGTTGAAAGTCAACATTGAGGCGGCTATCAGCGATCAGCCGTCAGCGGACAGCTTGAAGCATGGACATGGGTGGCCATCATCTGGCATACTTCGCACCATGAGTCGGGAAGGACGATTTACACTGGCTACGGTTGTGTTCTACGGGCTGCTGGCCGCGGGTTGCATAGTGTGGGATCTGCTGTCGGACGGAGTGACCCTGGTCTGGTGGCAGGCGGACACGCCGGTGTGGCTCGGCCTGGGTGCTGCGCTGGCGCTGGCGGTGATTGTGTTCAGTGCGATCTCAGTGCGCCGTTTTGCCTGGGCCAGGAACCTGGCTGACCTTCTGAGCGAGGCGCTCGGCCGACCGGGCATGGCCCACGTCGTGCTGCTGGCCGCGGCCAGCTCGGTAGGCGAAGAGTTGCTGTTTAGAGGTTGCATGCTGCAGGAGTGGGGGCTGGTGGTTTCTTCACTTCTGTTCGGGGCTCTCCACGGCTTCTTCCTTCCCCGCTACTTTGCCTGGTCCCTTTTTGCCCTTGCTCTAGGACTGGTTTGGGGTATCATGGTCCTCGCTTGCGGGGCGCTGGTCCCCGTAATAGTATCGCACTTTCTCGTGAACCTCGTGAACCTGCGACTGCTCGGTTCACACCAACGGGAAGAGACTTGAGCCTGCACCTTATCGCAAAGCTGTACGGCGGTTTCTTCGCTCTCGACACACGGATTCTGGCCATCCTGGCCGCGGCCGCGCTGCTCTCGTCTGCCGGAGTAGTGCTGGCAGTGAAGAAAGTTACCGGCTTGAAGCAGGCGGCGCCGCTATTTGTCGCGGCCGCGATGACATGGTTTGTCGTTCTCGTAATCCTCTTTAATGTAGTGCTGGACTACCCGGTTTTCGTAATACGCTCTTTCTTTGAACTTCCGTGACCCGCAGGAGGACCGTGATGCCCATCCAGGTAAACTACGCGCAACTCGAACAGGCGATTGGCGAGACCATCCGGGCCGCGTCCACCCGCCTGCCCGCGGACGTGACCGCGGCGCTGAAGCAGGCGCAGCAGAATGAAACCAAGCCCGCCGGCCGGGCCGCACTGGACGCAATCGTGGAGAACATCGAACTGGCAGACCAGCTCGAAAGCCCCATCTGCCAGGACACCGGCTACCCGACTTTCTACACCAACATACCCCGGACCTGGGACAAGGAGAAAGTGCGAGGGTTGACCCGGCGGCAGTTGGCCAAGGCTACTGCGATGGCGCTGTTGAGGCCCAACGCGGTGGACCCGCTCTCGGGCAAGAACACCGGCGACAATTCGGGCGCGCTGTACCCCGCCTTCTACTTCGAAGAAAACGACGGGGACGAGTTGACCGTACAGTTGCTGCTCAAAGGGGGCGGCAGCGAAAACGTGTCCTGCCAGTACAAGTTGCCCCACGGGCCGGCGGGTGCGGGAAGGGACCTTGCCGGTGTAGAGAAGGTGGTCCTGGACGGTATCTTCGAGGCCCAGGGATTCGGCTGCGGCCCCGGAATCATCGGGGTGGCCATCGGCGGCGACCGCACTCAGTCGTATGCCCTGGCCAAGAAACAACTCCTGAGGCCCCTCGACGACAGGTCAGAGCTCCCCGAACTAGCCGCACTAGAGGAGCGGTTGGTTGAAAAAGCGAATCGGCTGGGGATCGGAGCCATGGGCTTTGGCGGTGAGACCACCGTGCTCGGAGTCAAAGCGGCGTACGCACATCGCCACCCGGCGTCATACTTCGTAACCATCGCCTACGGCTGTTGGGCGCTGCGGAGAAAGACTTTGCGTTTCGGAGCAGATGGTTACCACATCGGGGACGTGGAGGTGCAGGGATGAAAAAGGTGAGAATCGATCTGCCCGCTGATCCTGCGGTCATCGCTGACCTGGACATGGGCGATGAAGTGCGCTTGTATGGAAAAATAGTCACCGGAAGGGACGCCGCGCACAAGTACCTGGTGGAAGAGCGCCCCGACGACCTGCGGTCTCTACTCAAGGACACTTTCATCTACCACTGCGGCCCGGTCGTACGCAAAACCGAATCAGGTTGGGAAGTGGTGGCTGCCGGCCCCACGACGAGCATTCGCGAGGAGCCCTACCAGGCGACGGTGCTGGAGGAATACGGACTGGCGGGCGCAATCGGCAAGGGAGGGATGGGCGAAAAAACCCTGGCAGGTCTAGGCAAGACAGGGAGCGTCTATCTCCACGCGGTGGGCGGCGTCGCAGCACTGCTGGCCAAACGCATCACAAAAGTGGTGGACGTTCTCAAGCTGGAGGAGTTCGGAACGCCGGAAGCGTTCTGGGTGCTGGAAGTGGAAGATTTCCCCGCCCTGGTCACCATGGACAGCAAGGGGAACAGTCTGCACAAAACCGTCAGAGAAAAGTCGGCTGCTGCGCTGGCCGACCTTGTTAGCAGTTAGCGTTAGCAGTTAGCAGTGAAACCTGGAACCTGACCCTGGACCCTGCCTTACTACTTCTTCTTCGCCGGGGCCTTCTTCTTCGGGGTAGCCTTCTTCTCCAGCTTGGCGAGGCGTTTTTCCAGGGCGTTGAACGTGGCCTGGGTCACCGGGGTCTTCTTCCGTGACAGGGTGTTGAACTTCTTCTGCAGGGTGGCGACCTTCTTGTTGAGGGCCTCAACTTCGTCTGCGGCCACGAGGCCGAAGCGCTCAAGGAGGTCCTTGCGAACCGCCTGGCCCTGCTTGAACATCTCCACTGCACGGATCTTTTCCACGAAGTCCTTTACCGCCACGGTCCTGAGCAGGTCATCAACCTTCTTGGCCTGCTCCATGGGGGTTGCCACCAGCTTTTCCTGGACGTTGCTGACGAATTTCTGAACATCTTCCTCGAATCCCTGGATCTGTTTCTGGGCATGCTGCACGGTCTCTTTCACGCGAGCGCCAAAATCGATTGCCTTATCCTTCATTTTATTACCTCCTTGCTGCCGCCGATGGCCAATTCCATCCGACGACTCCATGCGTCAAAGATAACGCACCGCGTCAAAGAAGTCAAGAGATTATTTCTTTTGCCGACGGAAAACTTGGCTACTGAGTACGTATTTTGATGTTTGTTCCGGGAGTGGGCTCCGCCTCTTCCTGACTCCCTGCGTTATCCTGGCCGGCGGCTTCTTCTCCCGCCATGTCCACATAGCACCCGGCCATTCTATCCGCCAATTTGCTGCCGGCAAGGAGGACAAAAACCAGGGCCGCGGCCAGGAAGAGTATGGTCATCCAGGTGGAACCGGGGCGGGGGGAGGGGTCAAGCCATGAAGAGCGTCTGAAGCGAAAGCGGCTCATTGGAATTTGAGTGCGATGGGGATCTTGATCTTGCGATTGACCATTGACAGGCGCCAGCCGTGGAACGCCTCCTGGAAGCAGGCTTCCAGTTGGTCGTTGCCGTCCTTGACGCTGACCTTTCGCACTTCTCCCTTATCGGAGAAGTGGAGATTGATCCGCAGGCTGGCGCCGCTGCCGGCATAGCCGCTGTGGTTCTCCACGCAGCGCTGCAGGTGTTTGCGCTTGCCTCGTACCTTGGCGCCGACGCGTTTGGCGACCATGATCTTCAGGGAAGAGCCGTCCCCTTCCCGCTTGGCCACCGAAGCGTCAATCTTTCGTTCTTTCAGGTGTGACGGGCCACCGAAAACCTTGCCCATGGAGGAGTCCATGCCGTCGACCACTTTCCCGGAATTCGCACCCCCGGAGTTGGATATGGTGCTGCCATCGAGTGCCGTCTTCTTCCGTTCTTCTGCAGCGGCCAGTTCGGAGAGCGAAAGCTCGCCGTCGTCCCCCTCATCAACAGGCTTATGGCGTTTGTCCACCCTCTTCTTGGTGTGGTCCCTCTTCTTATCCGACGGTTTGTGGCGGCCTTTTTTCTCTTTGAGCTTGGATGCGAAACGCTCCTTGTCCAGGCCCAATTCATCCTCACTGAACGATACGGTGAGCACTTCGTCCTGCATCGATTTCAGGAGTTCGTCAGCGTTGGCGACGGACTGGTCCCGGGCCGCCTTTTTCTCCACCTTCTCTTTCTGCGCCTCTTTTTGCTTTTTCTCCGCCTGCCTCTTCTCGTACTCGGAGAAGAGTCCCTTGAAATCACCCTGGGCTGCGGCGTGATACTCCTTTTCCGGGAAGATGACGGCCAGCGGATCACCAAAGGTGAAGATTGCGAACAAGGCGGCCACCGCCACTGCGCCGAGGCCGATGAGGAGGCCCACCTGCTTGGTCCGGTTGCGGCGGCTCAGGCGCACCATGACGCTGAAGTCTTTGAGGCTTGCCCGCGCATCTTTGTCGACATGATGCTCTTCCAGTTCCATGGGGAACGCCGGGCCGTCGAGAAGCACGATCTCATCTTCCCCTTTCGGCAGCACCGGAACTTCGGGAGCAGAATCGAAGAAGCTGGCGTCCAGGGTGCTGATCTCAACGTCGGCGACGGCCGGCGGCTCCGCGCCGGTGCTATCCCCTTCGCTGACTTCCAGCACTTTGGCAATCTCTTCTTCGGCTGCGGGGTCGTTGAACGGAGTGGACAGTTCCCACGGTGCGCTCTCGTCGCTGCGCGGCTTCGAAGGGTCGCCGCTCGGCTTGACCGCAGCCTTTTCCACCTCGGGAGCGGGTTCCGGCTTCGACTCGATTTTCGGCTCAGGCTTCGGCTCCGGCGCAGGCTGCGGCTCGGGCTTGGGCTCAGGCACTGTTTCCGGGACCGGCGGGGGGGCGGGAATGGCGGCAAGATATTCGTCCAACTCACTAACCGTGCCCGCGGGCACCCAGGCTTTCATCCCTTTGCGCCACACATTGGCACTACTGGTGACCTTACCGTCGGCAATAAGCCGCTTGAGCGCGCCGAAGGGCATGGGCCCCAGGCGTTTTTTCGCGACGATGGCGTACCACTTGACCGGTTTCGGCTCCGGGGCCGGAGGGGGCACGGGCGGCGGAGTGGGTTTTGCTGCCGGGGGGACAGCGGCCAATTTGGGAGGGGCGGTTCTTTGTGCTTTCGCCTTCCGGGCCGCGGCTTTGGCCTCGTCCCGTTCGACCTCTTCCCTGGCCTTAGCCGCCGAATCGGGATGGAAGCGGGCAGTGCTCTTCGCCGGCTTCTTCGCGGCTGCGGGTGCCTGGCTGCGCGCCACAACCTTCATCTTGAAGGCTGAGCCGCACGAAGTACACCTCACTTTCAGGGTCTTGCCTTTCAACTTATCGGAAAGGGCGAATTCCTTTTTACACTTTGGGCAATTGAACTTCATTCCAGCCTCACAAATGTCTTCGGAAGTTTATCACCTCCACTCGCCCGCATGCAAGTAAATTAGCCCGCAGGCCCTTCGGCTGACGCTCAAGGCAAACTCAGGGCGACAAGCGGCAGGTATAGCATTGCCACTGTCACAAATACCGCCACCCCGGGGACTAGACACCGGTGAGGCAGGGAGGTTTCCACCGGTGGCTGCACTTGACGCCTGTGGTCACGAATGGTAGTGATATCCTGCCTATAACCTGTGGGAGGCCCGGCCGTGGCTGCCAAGATCACATTCATCGGAGTGCCGGGACGAGGAAAAGGCGCATTTATGAAGCGCCTCTGCCATTTTGCCCAGAAACACGTCGAGGCGGGGTCCACGGTAGCGGTCTTCACGGCCGGTGAGGAGCAGGCCAGAGTCATGAACGATCTGCTGTGGACGTATGACGATGGCAGCTTCCTGCCACACTCCTTAGTGGGGGCTCAGACCTCCCCTCTGGAACGGATAGTGGTTTCCATGCCCGGGTCCGAGCGGCCCGCGGCCGACGTCATCATGAATTTCTCGGACGAGGCGGTGGCCGCATCCGTTGTGCAGTCATCAGAAACTGAGATCGCCGTATATGAATTCGTACCCCCGGACAGCCCGGCTGCGCGCCAGGCCTCCCGGAGGAAGTGGGAGAGATACAAGGAAATGGGTGTTGTACCCTCCCACAGAACGACTCTCGAGGAGGTTTGATATGAGGATTGTTACTTCGGTTGTTTTCGCTACCTGCCTGCTATTGGGCCTTGCCGCACATGCAGCAGACATCTACGTCAACGGCCAACAGGTAAGGGGGATCACCAACCTGACCCTGGACAATTGCACCGTTACGTTCAACGCCCGGGGGGACCTCTACGTAACCGCCCCGGAATTCAAGGTGCTGCCCACTGCCGCCACCGGCACCCAGGCCACGGCAACTGCAGTGCCGGTGAGCAATCTGGAGAACCGCTACTTCCTGTTCACGCAAACCAGCTCACCCGGCAAGGTGCCGTACAAGTTCGAGGTCTGGATCAACGACAAGCAGATCAAGGCGTTTACTTCGGCGCAAGACAAGCTCACCATCGAGATCACCCTGTACCTCAAGAAGGGGAACAACTCACTGGAGATCAAGTCGCTGCGGGAGCAGGCGGAGGCGGGCAGCGGTGCAGACACCTTCTCCATTCTGGTAGGACGCGGCGAGCCGAAGCAGGGCACCCTTGAGATTCATGAACTGCTGCTCAATTATGCGCGCAAAGGAAGCGACTACGGCGACGCGGCCGACACCTTCTACATTGATGCGAAATAGATGGTAGGGACGGAGAGGCTGTAGGCGGTAGGAAAGACGGGGCCATGTCAGGAACACTCAAGACGGTTGCAGAGGCGGCGCCGAATATTGCTTTCGTCAAGTACTGGGGCAAGCGGGATCCGGGTCTGAATCTCCCTGTGGCCGACAGCGTGTCAGTGTGTCTGGACCGCTTCCACACCCAAGTCGAA
This sequence comes from uncultured Myxococcales bacterium, assembly GCA_964626565.1. GTDB lineage: Bacteria > Myxococcota_A > UBA9042 > CAIXZC01 > CAIXZC01 > CAZVFX01. The sequence goes on along the minus strand of CAZVFX010000004.1, from coordinate 46,476 downwards.
CTGAGTGAAAGCGAAAGCAGCTCGGGCGACGAGGTGTGGTGGAATGACGCCCCCCTCGGGCCGCCCCATTTCTCCCGCTTCGCCCGGATATTCAAGTGGGTGCGGGAACGCACCGGCCTCGACTTCCCGGTAGCGACCCGGATAACCACCTCCCTTCCTGCGCGGGTGGGGTTGGCCGGCTCGGCCGCGGCCATGGCGGCCACGGCGCGCGCGGTTGCCGCACTCCACGGCATGGAGCCGTCTGAACGAGAACTCTCCGCCCTGGCGAGGCTGGGGTCCGGCTCGGCCAGCCGATCGGTACCCGACGGCTTCGTCCGCTGGAACTGCGGCTCACTGACCGACGGCAGCGACAGCTTTGCCAAGAGCGTCGCCCCGGCCGGCCACTGGCCCGAGTTGGCTATTGTGGTTGTGATGCTCGACACACGGGCCAAGGGCGTTTCGTCCACCAAAGGAATGGCGCGCTGCGCCCAATCCGCCCCGGGTTTTGACTCGTGGGTTGCCCAATGTAACCGACTTGCAGGGAAAGCGGTGAAAGCCATCGGCGACCGGAACTTCCGGGAGCTGGCCAAGATAAGTCGAACCAGCGCCATGGCCATGCACGCACTTTGTCTGCAAGCGCACCCGCCCATTCTTTATGTAACTTCGCAAACGGTGCTGGCGCTGGAGTTGGTGGCCGACCTATCCGCTCGGCTGCCCCTTTTTCACACCCTGGATGCAGGCCCCAATCCGATTCTGTTCACCCTCGATGAGCATGTAGACGAGGTGGTAGACGCCATGACCAAACTGCTGCCCGACGCCAGGATCTTGAAATGTAAACCCGGCCCCGGCGTCCGGGTGGTGAGCAGTGAGCAGTGAGCAGTGAGCGGTGAGCAGTGAATTGAAAATTGATAATTGAGAATTGGTAATTGATAATTGCAGCTACTCGTTCCACAGAAGATCATGCTCGCAGGAGAGTACTCGGTGCTCGAGCCGGAAGGGTCTGCGCTGGCCGTGGCGGTGCAACCGGGTTTTGCCGTCTCGGCTCATCCTGCCGCAGGCGTTCACATCTCTCTTCCTGACCTGGGTACGGAGTACTCCACAGCCGGGTTGCCTGACCGCTTCGACTCGCTCCCCCACCCCGCGCTGCTCTTTCCGCTTTGGAGTCTGAAGTTGCTGCAGGAAAGCTACGGGGGCAAAGTCACCGGGGTGAAGCTGGAATTCCAGCGGCAACAAGGGGGTCTTGCCCTATCGGGCGCCAGCAGCGCCCTGACGGTGGGTACGGTAGTCGGTGCAGCCGCGGCCGCGGGGTTGGAATTGACGCCGGAGGAAGTCTTTCGGGTGGCGGCCGCCGCACACGCCCGGGTTCAGTCGGGCGGGTCGGGGTACGACGTGGCCACGTGTGCGTACGGGGGCATGGTGCTCTATCGCCCGCCCGCGGGATTGTCGGTGGCGCCTTCTGCCGGCAACCTCCACCTGGTCGCCGCGGACAGCGGGTGTTCATCGGACACTGCCGCGTTACTGAAACGCTTCCACGGCGCGCTCACCAAAAAGGCTTTCCGCCGGACGCTGGACCACCACCGAACCGTTTCCAACCGTTTGTGTCACGCGTTATGGGCCGGGCAGGAGCAGGCTGGCGTGCAGGAGCTGGTGGACCGGGCACACGCGTCGCTGGAGCGATTAGACCGGGACGGTGGAATAGGCATCTTCACAACCGAACTGAAGCAACTCCTCGCCATCGCTGGTGGGGCAAAGATACCGGCACGGATTTCGGGAGCGGGGGGGGGCGACCTGGTGGTGGGCTTCGCGTTCGATGCCGATGGGGCGACCCGAGTCGTGCGGGCTTGGCGAAGTGCGGGTTTCAAGGCGACAAGCTTTACTCCCGCCCTGATTGCTATACGGTAACCTGGTGCGAGACGACGCAAACAGATTCTGGTTTTTCGTGAAGTTGGGGGCTGCCCTTTCAGTAGTGGCCGCGCTGGCCGCGGCCGGTTTCCTGGCGTGGATCACATTCTTCAGAACTCCGGACGAAGCTCCGGGCACCTCGGCCTTTCCTCCGGAAGGAGCAGTGGTGCAGGAATCCATGGCCACTTTCCGATGGCCGGAAGGGGAGACTCCTGCCTGGGAGTTCAGGCTGGAAGATGACCAGGGGGAAATAACCTACGCTGAACGGGTCAAAGCCGACCAGGTGACCCTTCCCTACGGCGTGCTCACTCCCGGACGGGATTACCGCTGGGAGGTCTATGCCACGGACGAGGCGGGGGGGGTCGCACAGTTGCCCCTGGTGTCCAGGTCGTTTCGCACTTCCCGCGCGGTGAAGAAGAAGACTCGAACCGGCACCTTAACCGTATTTCCGGAGCGAGTGGCGGTAAACAGATGGAACGCGGTGACCCACCTGGCCTTGGAGGTGGAGTGCACCGGCGACTTCACAGTGTCACTCCCGGAATCGTTGGCCTTTCCTGACGGCACCCGCCGGTTCGAGGGGTCAGGCACCGCGGTGGTCTATCCGGTGTTCAATCTGTCCACGGCCCACGGGGATCCCGCCCGCTGGGGGAAGATCTCGGTGGAGGCCTGCGACCAGGAAGTGGTCGTCCCGGTGACCCCGGACACTCCCTCTCTCGGGCGGCTCGTTCAGGCCCTGGATTCCGGCCTCGACCCTTACGTGGATACACCCTCGTTCGCCAATTTCGAAAAGGGTTGGCTCTCCCGGTTGACCCAGGGGACCTGTGTTGGCATCGCGCTTGCGGTCAAGCTGTTCTTCGAGCATGTTGAGTTCGGCAATCGCCCGGGAGTGGCTGCGGACAGCCTGTCACCGGTCAAACTGCTGGAGTCCATGATCTCCCGTCGGCCGCTAGTATTCCGCTCCAGCGTGAGCTTCAGGGAATTGAGCGCCAAAGAATCCCAACTGGTAACCGGGCTGATGTCGTTGCTGCACCTCGAAAACCTCAACCCCTTCAACATCAAGGAGACGGTGCGGGCGGTACTAAGGGACCCGCAAGCCCGGGTGGAGGAACACCTGTGGGCGGAATTGGAGGAAGGAAGACTGCCGGTGGTGGCCGGCTTCCGACTCCGGCGGAAGTTGCTGAAGACCCGGCGGAAGCTCCACTCTTTCGCGATGCTGGACTCGGGGCACGCTTTTGTTGTGTTCAAGGGATGGCAGTTTGAGAACGCCAGCCTGTTCGCGGTCTACGACCCGAACTTCGAATACCCTCAGAACATGCCGGGCAGAAACGCCATGGTGCTGGCCACCGGCGAACGGGCCGCCTACTACTCCGGCGGGTCGAGAGATCAGGATCTGGTGAGGTTTGTGCCGCTGACATCGAGCCAGTTGTATGCCTTTCTGGCAGTGTCGGTGGAGGGCTTTCGTGAAGGCGTCAGGAGTGTGGTGGAGTCCTTTAGCAATATCAACACTCTTTTTGAGCTGTGGTGAGTAGGTATTTATTACCCAACTTAGGGCCTTGCGCACCGCGTCGAAAAGTGCTAGCGTGCCCACGGTCTTGACGGACTTGGTGACATTGAAAACGGGATGAACAAACCTGGACGAGGGTCGACCATGAGTGACAAACTTTCCAAAGAAGAGTTGCTGGCCAAAGCTTACAAACCTGCCGAAGATGCGATGAAGCTCCACCCGTTCTATCGGGGCAAGGTGAAGGTGCTGCCCAAATGCGCCATTCGCAATGTCGATGACTTTGCGATCTGGTACACACCGGGTGTCGCTGAGCCGTGCAAGGACATCCACAAGAACCCTGAGACTGTTTTCGAACACACCAACAAGGCCAACATGGTGGCCGTAATCACCGATGGCACTCGGGTGTTGGGGCTTGGCGACATCGGCCCGGAGGCGAGTCTGCCGGTGATGGAAGGCAAGTGCATCCTGTTCAAATACCTTGGCGGCGTGGATGCCTTCCCCCTGGCGCTGGACACCAAGGACCCGGACGAGTTCATTCGTACGGTGAAGCTGTTGCAGCCGACGTTCGGCGGCGTGAACCTGGAGGACATCGAGAAACCCAAGTGTTTCCGTATCCTGGACACGCTGCGCGAGGAATGCCGTATTCCGGTGTGGCACGACGACCAGCAGGGCACTGCCGCGGTTACGGTGGCAGGGCTCATCAACGCGTTGAAGATCGTAGACAAGCCCATGGACAAGGTGCGGGTGGTGATGAACGGCGCCGGCGCGTCCAACATTGCGATCTGCCGCCTGCTGCTTTCTGCGGGCGTGGACGGCGACAAAATGATCCTGTTTGATCGCCAGGGCGGCATTGCCCGCACCCGGCCGGGTCTGGAGCAGTCGGAATACGCCAAGTATGAAATGGCTCTCCACACCAACCCCCACAACTACGACGGCGAGATTGCAGAAGCGATGGAAGGTGCGGACGTTCTGATCTCGTTGTCTGCATCGGGCCCCGACGTGGTTAAGAAGGAGTGGATCGAAAAGATGGCCAACGATTCCATCGTCTTCGTGTGCGCCAACCCGATCCCTGAGATTTGGCCTTGGGAGGCCAAGGAGGCGGGGGCCAGGGTAGTTGCGACGGGCCGTTCCGACTTCCCCAACCAGGTGAACAACTCACTCGGTTTCCCGGCCATTTTCCGGGGTACGCTGGACGTAATGGCCACCACCATTACTGATGAAATGTGCATTGCCGCAGCCTACGAACTGGCCAAGTGCGCCGAGGACAAGGGCCTGCGGGAAGACTACCTCATTCCCACTATGGACGAATGGGAGGTGTTCCCCCGCGAAGCAGTGGCAGTAGGTCAGAAGGCGATTGAGCAGGGAGTGGCTCGGGTGAAGCTGACCCCGTCCCAGGCTTTCGAAATTGCCGAAATCACCATTAAGCGGGCGCGGCAGGAGATAGAGTACCTGATGAAGGAAGGGTTCATCCCCGCAGCTCCGGCCTAAAGCTCTACTTTTCCAGCATATCGTCCAGGGTTTTCCGGGCTTCCAGGAACAACTTCCTGGTCAATCCGAATCGGATCTTCAAGAAACCTTCCACCATCTCCTGCAGCTCCCAATAGGGTCGGTGGATGCTTTTGAGCAGGTCCATGCGCTCGGATGCGGCGGCTGAGTCGTTGTATTTGACGTCGATTACGATGCCCTTGCGGCCCAGGCCCCGGGACTTATCGTACGAGACAGTCACGTCGATGGCCGCGCTTGAACCCGCCCTGGTCTTGATCAATTCCCGGTATTCCTTGCGCGCATCCAGCGATTGGCGATAGAGATCCGCGTTGAGCAAGAGCAGCTCCACCAGGGAGTCTTCTTCCGCGTTGGTGATGATCCCCCCGGCGAACTTCTCGAGCAGCCACTTGAGGTTGGCTGTTTCTCCGGAGATCACTGAGGTCAGCATCATGTCGGCAATCTTCTTGGCAGCCAGTTCGTTGGGAGTGCGCCGGGCACCAGTAAGAACCGAGCCCGGGAAGTTGAACTTCTCCAGCGGGTCCACGTGGACCGCGGTGTGCAGGAAAGTCACCGGCTGGGTCTCGTCCAGGAGAATATCGCCGGACGGGGCAGCCACTAACTGGATGGAGATTTCACCGCTCACGGTGGTATCCTTGATGGTCCCGGTGATCTCGATCTGGAACACGTCTTCGGTTACTTCCAACTGCTCCTTGAGGGCCTTTAGTTTCGCATCGTTCTCAGCTTTGTCCTCTTTGAGGCGTGCGAGTTTCTTCTCCATACCGGTCCGATAGCGAGAGTTCTTTTTCGCCTTGGGGTAGAAGTGGGGATTGGTAAGGGTATATTCGAGGTCCGAGATCTTTCTCTCGTTCTCCGTCGCGCGGGATTCGATCATGGTGATCGTTCCCTCAATGCGCTTGCGCAACGGATTGCGCACCGAGCGGGGGATCTTGAACGCGGTGGCCTTCTCGGAAGTGACAAAGGGCACTTTCACCAACCCGCTGAGCACATATGAATTGGCAGTCGCACCCTCCGTCGCGATGAAGCGCGGAAAGAGCGAGGTCTTTCCTGCCAGATAGTCCGTGATCGCGGTTCCCAGTTGGGGGTCAGCATCGAAGAAGTTGAGGGGTTTCAGCGTATACTGGTACTTCCCCAGATAGCCGCTCAAGAAACGCTCCAGTATCACCCCGATGCGCCATTCCGCAGGCACATGTTTCACCAACCCCAGCGCTTCGAACAGGCGAGTACCCAGGCGCTTGTGTTTCAGGAAGTCGTCCACCCAGGCGTACAGCACCTGCTTGATCCGCTCGTGGGTTTTCGCCCGCTCCTCAGCCGGAAGAAAGAGTGAGAGAAGATAGGCGGCCTGGAGTTTCTCCGAAACCACGGCGTTGTTGAGGTTCCGAGTCAGCTCCCTCAGCCCCTGGATGGAAGGATAAGCGCCCAACTCAATGCCCAATCCGTCCACGACGATCTGGCCTCGGGGGCGGTAGTCATCCGCGCCGGGGTCGAGGAAGAATTTCTCCGCCGGCTGGGCGGAAACCGACAGAAAATTGTTGCCCTCGTTCTTGACCGCTGCGAAGAACTGTTCGTCGAAGGTCTCGCCGATGCCGGCAGAGTTGATGATGCTGGCTTCGATGCGATAAGGGGCAAGGGGGGTTACGGGAACCACCCCGCCCTTGGCAAACGAGACGCAGCGGAAACCGCTCCAATTTTCCAGGACAGTGTCGTGCCACAAGGAGAGTCGAAAGATGGCTCCCGGGGCGGCCGGAGCGACTACAACTCCGCCCGCGGCGTTGAAGGTGATCACATTTCTCAGCATGTCCACCTTTCCACCCTGTACCCTGACACCACCGCCCATGTTGCCCGTGACCAGATTGCCCACCAGCTTGACGTCTGAAGACTTGCCCGCGATGACGACGCCGGCGCCGGTACCGCCGGAGATCTTGCAATCGGACAACCTCAAAGAGCTCTCGGACACCGCGACAACAGCCACGTCCGGGCCGGTGGTTCTGGACCACAGGCCCAGTTCGGAAATGGTAGCATTTGAGCGGGATAGATAAACCGCGGTTTCCTGGGCCAGGACGATACTCTTGTTCCGCCCCGCACCCCGAATGACCAGGTTTTTGCGCGCCGAGATCACCACTGACTCCCGGAAGACGCCTGAAGGCACGATCACAGTGGCTCCGGCGGGAGCGTCAGCCGCTGCCGCGGTGATGGTCTTGTAGCCCTTGTCGCTACCCTCCACCCGCACCAGCGGCGTCTTGGTCTCCACCTGGCCGACGGTATACCTGCGTTCAAACGCGGCAATCACCTGGGGAGTGGTGTAGCCCTCACGAACTTTAAGTCGCTTGTGCTTGTCCCCCGAACCGCAGGAAAGCGCAGCCGTTGCTACGAAACCCATGACGAGAAAAGAGATTTTCGCTTTCATAGAACCGTGTATAGCAGAAATGATTGACACCGTCCAGAATAAACGCTGTAATAAGACCCCTGATGGCATCATGCTTAAGAAAGCCGTAATAGACACCGAGGCTGATATGAAGGAAGGCGAACAGTTCTTGAGTTACACACTGGAGCATCAGTTCCCGCATCCGGTTGCCGCGCCTTACCGCTGTGCGCGCACTGCCGCGAGCAACACCGACCGGGCGGCCTTTTACCTGGCCACCCTCGACTCCCTCGTGCGCTACCTGGGAGCGGTCTTGCTCAGCGACTTCTACGGCAAGCAGCCGTCTGCGGAACAGGCCCAGGCGCTGGAGCAACCCCTGCTTTATCCGACCTTGGAGAAGTGGGCGGACCTGGTTCTGGATCTGTCAGCCCAGTTGGCTGACCGCGACCCGTTTTCACCCAAGCTGGTCAGCACAATCTGCTTCAAGAACGGCAAACCCACCGCGGTCGCTACCGACATGAAACAGTTGGCGGCCACCTGCTCTGAGTTGCTGGCCGAACCGGATCAACTTATAAGCGAACAGATGGCCGGTGATCTCCTTGGAGAGTTGGAACCCAAGGTGGAAGAGTTGCTCTCGAACTTCCAGTTTCTCGGCAGGTATCCTCTGGTGGTTTTCCGGAGCCACGCCTCGTCCGATGAATCGGCCTTCACCGGATTCATGCTGCGTTGGATGGGCTACGACGCTCAGCCGTTGCCCATCGGCGTTGAGATGGCCGGAGCGGTACCTACCGGCCGCCCAATGCTGGTCACGGAGGACGTAACCAGAGGGCTGGACCTGAGCCCCTTTATCGACATTGTGCCGGCCGGAGAAGAGCGGCCCGAGACCATGTATATGGTGAACGGACTGCGCACTCCCAACACCCTCAAACTGGAGTGCTTCCACGGGGCGAAATTCATGGTGAACGAGCTGCAGGCCAACGGCGCCGCAGCCAATCTCGCCGAATTCATGCAGTCGTGGAGTGGAGGCGGCGGGACAGCAACATTGAGCCCCACCGAGAGTTCAGCCGCACGTCTGAAGTTCAAGAGCAGGCTGATGCCGGCCGAGAAGGTACTGGACGGCCGCTACCGGGCGGTAGGTTTCGTAGGGAGAGGCGGCATCGGTGCGGTCTATCGGATGTACGACATGGATGAGAAGCGGGACCTGGCAGTGAAGATCCTGTATCCGGACCTGTCACGCAACGAGTTCTTTACCCGCTATTTCCTGGAGACGGGAAAGCTGTTGTCCGGCCTGGATCATGAGAACCTGGTACAGGTTGTCGAGGCTGGTTACTCCTCTTCCCTTCAGGAAAACCACATCGTCATGGATTACCTTGAAGGAGGCTCCCTGGCAGAGCTGTTGGGGCGTAAGGAGGAGCTTCCGCCCCGGCAGGCGGTGTCTATTGCGGCCCAGGTGTTGAGCGCGCTTGGCGGCCTCCACAGCGCAGGCCTGATCCACGGCGGCATCCACCCGGGGAACATCCTCTTCGATCTCGACGCCAAGCCGCACCTGTCCGATTTCGGCATCCTCAAGTTGCCGTCGGCCAAGATGGCTACATTCAGGCCGCTGGAACGCATCCACTCGTTGCGTTATGCAGCTCCCGAGTTGGTGTTGAGCGGGCGTGTCAATCCCCAGAGCGACCTGTACTCCCTTGCGCTGGTCCTCTACGAGATGCTCACGGGGGCACTGCCTTCGAAAACCGAATACACACCTCCTTCAGAGGTAATTTTTCCTGTACCGGAAGACCTGGACGAGGTGTTGGAACGGGCTCTGTCACCGGAGCCCGAGGCGAGGTTTGCCACCGCGGGGGATTTCCTGGCCGCGCTGCAGGGCATTCTCGACGGTATGGGCGAGGAATACCTGGTCAGCGCCAGTGCGCAGGCTCAACAGCTCGTCGGCCATCTCAACGACGTGCAGTCCGGACACACCGAGGCGTTGGACCTTGAGCGGCATGAGAAGACAGCCTCCGAGGACTACGAAGCCGCCGCCAGGCTGCTGCACATGAAAGCCGATCAGATCTGGGACACCGATGAAAAGGTCTACTGGCTGCTGGAACTCGCCGGCCTCTACTTCGAGAAGCTGGACAAGCCCGGAAGGGCAGTTTCCATCTACCGGGACTGCCTGGAGTTGGCTCCGGAGAATCCGGAAGCTGCACGCACCCTGGCCGGCCATTTCGAGAAGACGGGGCAGTGGGAGGAACTGGCCGAGTTGCTGGAAGATCTCGCGGACCAGGCGACCTCCCCCGAGCGCGAGGTGGAGACGCTGGAGAAACTGGTGGAGGTCTACCACGAGAAACTGAAAGACAGCGCTGCCGCCGGTTCCTTCCTGGAAACTCTGGTGGAGAAGACCGGAGCGGAGGAACGCTGGGTGCAACTGCTGGTCACACTCAAGGAGGAGGCGGAGGACTATGAAGGTGCGGCCCGGGCGCTGAAGAAATGGCTGGAGATGGCGGCCAACCCGGAGCAGGCCGCCGCGGTGAAGCGCCAGTTGGCCCAGATCTGTCACGAGAAGCTGGACGACGCAGAAGCGGCAACCCAGTACTATGCCCAGGTGCTTGAGTTGAACCCGGGAGACACGGCTGCCATGGAGGCGCTGCGCGGGCTGTATCGCCAGGCGTTCTCCTACTCCTCCCTGGCAACTCTGCTCCGCCAGATGATCGACTCGGGGCATTTTTCGGACGAGCAGGTAGTCGAACTGTACCAGGAGTTGGGGGAGATCGTCTCATCATACCTGTACGACACCGGAGAAGCAGTTCTGGTGTGGGGCCAGCTATTGACGTTGGACCCCCGGAACCAGACCGCGCTTTCCTACCTCGAACGGCTCTACCTCCGGGAAGGCCGGAACGATGAATACCTGGACGTGCTGAGCAAGAAGGTTGAAATTGCTGAGTCTCCGGAAGAGAAGGCCGGGATCCTGCTGTCTGCAGCCATGGCCAGGCTGGAATTCCAGTCTGACGTTGCGGGGGCTCGTAAGGCGCTGGAGGAGGCGCTGAAGCTGGCGCCGGGGCACGAGGGAGTCGAGGCGGCTTTGGAGCGGCTGTTCGAAGAGCACGGGGATGTGGAATCCCAGACCAAGTTGCTCATCTCCCGCCTGGACACCGAGGAGACCCGCGTTGGCCGCATGAACATTCTGTGGAAGATGGCGGGCCTGTTCGAGGAAGGCGACGGCGACAAGGAGTCAGCAGCCCAGGTTATGCGCCAGGCATTCGTGGAGAACCCGCGGGACCCGGCGGTACGCAAGCAACTCGAGCGGCTCATGCTGGAAGGCGACACCCTGGAGGACCTGCTGGCGTTCTACCTGGAGCAGGCCGGGGATGCACCGGCAGACCTGAAGGAATACCTGTCCTGCCGTGTGGCCCACTTCTGCATGAACGAAATCAAGGAACCGGAGAAGGCGCTGTTCTACCTGGAAAAAGCTCGGGAACAGGGCGGCGACCGGGAGCTGGTACTCAAGGGGCTCATCGGCATCTACAAAGAGAGCGAAAAGTGGGCGCCGCTGGCTTCCGCCCTGCTGGACTACGCCCAGCTTATGGAAGGACGCGGAGGCGAAGAACTGTTCGAGGAAGCGGCCCTGGTTGTAAAACACCGGCTGAAGACCCCTGCCGAAGCGGGCGACCTGCTGGACCGCCTCGTGGAGTTGGCGCCGACATTTGCCGACCGGGGCATTCTGGGCGCGCTGAAAGAAGCGTGCGAGGCGTTGCAGGATTGGGAACGCCTGCTCCCGCTCCTCGAAGAGGAGTTGAGGAAGGAGGAGGACCCGCAGAAGGCCCAACAACTAAGGTTGCAACTGGGAGAAGCCTACGCCAGCAAGAAAGACTATCCCCAGGCTCAGATCTGGCTGGAGACGGCTCTGGAAAAAGCGCCCCAGGACGTGGCCATTCAAAGGGCGCTGGAAGAGGCCCTGGCCACACCGGAGAACTGGGAAGGGCTGGTGCGGCTGTACAAACGCCTCATTCCGGTCACGTCGGACCGCGCTCTGCGGCAGGAGTACATGGAGAAGGCCGCCGAGATCGAAGTGCGCGTCTTTGACCATCTCGACTCGGCCATAGAGCTGTACCGGCAACTCATCTCACTGGCGCCGGACAGCACCGAATACCATTTCTCGCTTGCAGACGCGTTGCGGCGGGCAGGCCACTTCACCGAGCTAAGCTGGCTCTACGAGCAGATGGTTCGCATGCTCAAGGGCGACGAGAAGTTGACCCTGCTGAAAGAGATGGGGGACGTCTACTATGACGAGTTGAGAAACCCGGAGGCAGCGCTCCAGGCGTTGCGCCAGGTGGTGAAGGTCGCTCCCGGCGACGTGGAGACGTTTGCCCGGGTGCGAGGTATCTGCGAAAAAGAGAAGCGCTTTGAGATCCTGCTGAAAATGCTGGCGGAGCGCTCCAGGCACGTCGCGCCGGAGGAGAGAAACGACGTACTGGTGGATATGGCCAAGGTCTCCGCTATGGAGATGGGGCTGCTGCCGCCGGCCAAGACCTATCTGGACGAGGTGCTGAAAGCAGAACCCGACCACGACGAAGCGTTCACGCTCTACCGGCAGATTCTCGAGCGGCAGGAGAACTGGCGCGAGCTGGCAACCCTGCTGGAACAGCAATTCGAGGGGGTCACCGAGGAGGACAAGAAGATCACCCTGGGAATCGAACTGGCAGAGCTGTACTCCCGGCGGCTGGAACACCTTGTCAAGGCCACCGAGGTGCTGGAACGCGTGTTGGAAATTGCGCCCGAGAACACGTCGGCTGCGCTGCGGCTCGCGCAGCTTTACGCTCAGACCTCTCAATGGGACCGCACCGCATCTATCCTCGTGATTCTGCAGCAGTTGAAGGGAGAACTCGACGAGCAGTTGGTGGCAGAGTTCGTATTCCTGTCAGCCCAGACCTATGAAGCTCTCCTCAAGCGGGAAGAGGCCATTGAGGCTTACCGTGAAGCTCTGAAACTGGAGCATCGCCAGGATGAGTCCCGCAAGGGGCTTGCATCATTGCTTTACATTCAAGGCTCACACGAGGAGGCCCGGGAGCTGGTTTCCGCGATTCTGCAGGAGGACTCCTTGACCATCGAGGAGACCCGCAGCTTCAAGAACCTCCTGGCCGACCTCGACGGAAAGCTCGGCCGCAAGGAGCAATCCCGGGAGCACCTGGAGGCGTTGTTGGCCAAGGCCCCCGGAGACATGGAGTTGCTGGGCAAACTGCTTACTTTGTGCCGGGAGGACAAGGACCGGGCGGGCGAAGCCAGGTTCGTAGAGCAGATGCTCGAGGTGGAAACCGACCCGGAGAAACGGTTCGCGCTGTACGTGCGCCTGGGCGACGTGTGTAAGGAACTGGCTGATCGGCGGGAGCAAGCGGTGGAAATCTATCGTGAGGCGCTGCAGGCCAAGCCCGACTCCATGGCGGTGCTGGTCTCCCTGGGCCAGCTTCTTATGGAGATGGAGCGCCACGAAGAGGCGGTGGTGACGCTCCGTCAGGCCGAGGATCTTGAGACCGCGGCTGACCGCAGGGCTGCCCTGGCTCTAACCCAGGGGCTGCTCTATTCCGACTACCTTGAGAATCCCGAGGAAGCCGCGGCTCACTTCATGCGCTGCCTCGAACACGACCCCACCAAGTGGGATGCTTTCACCGCGCTTGAGGAAATCGCGGTAAATGCAGGCAACTGGGAGCAGCAGCGGGACCTGTACCAACTGGTGCTTGACCAACTTCCCGAGGATGCCGACCAGGACCTGCTGTACAAGCTGAATCTCAACCTGGGCCGGATCAAGCTCGAAAAATTCGGCGACTCGGCCGGGGCCGTGGAGTTGCTGGAAACCGCGTCAGCCTTGAAACCGGAAGCAGGTGAGGCCAAGGAACTTGCTGCAGGGATCTATCTGCAGGCCACAGACAATGTGGACAGGGCGTTGGAACAGTATCGTGCGCTCCTGGAGAAGCAGCCCCGTGACCCGAACCTGCTGCTGCAGTTCCGCAAGGCGCTGGCCAAGGCCAAAATGTATGACCATGCCTGGTGTGTTGCGGGCGTGCAACACTACCTGGGGTGCGCCAGCCAGAAGGAAAAGGCGTTCTATCAGAAGTTCGCCTCCGCCGCGCTCAAAATCAAGCCGCGTGTCATCGACATTGACATGTTCCGCGCCGACCTCATGTCGGACGACCAGGAGTGGGAACTCACCGAGATTCTCCAGATCCTCTACGACCGGATGGGGGCTAGACTGCACCTCAAGTCGGCCAAGGACCTGGGCCTGACCAAGCGGGATCTATTCGACGACAAATCCGCGGCGCTATTGGGCAAGCTGCAAGATATTGCGGCTAAGATCCTGGGCATTTCCCGCCCGCCGACCTACATCCGCGCCGGCTCGGGGGGAGTTTCGAAAGAAGCGTGCTATCCCCCGGTCCTCGTGTTCGGAGCCAACGCAGCGGCGGGTAAGGCGACCAGGGAATTGCGCTTCGAACTGGGCCGCACCCTGGCGACCTTCCTCACTCCCCACATGGTAGTGGGAGTGTTGGACCGTAACACCATGCGCATCCTGCTGGGCAACGCGTTGAAGCTCATTGTACCCTCCCTACCTGACCCGCCGGGCTCCGCCAAGGAGAACGCGGAACTCAGAAAGCAGATGCAAAAGGGGATCCCGGGTGTGGAACTGGCAACGTTCAAGGAACTGGTTGGTATTCTGCGGACAAAGGGAGAAGAGTTGAACGTGAAGAAGTGGTTGGGCGGAGTGGAAAAGACGGTCTCCCGCTTCGGACTGCTCCTGGCCAACGATTTTCCGGCTGCCGCTTCGGTTGTCGTCTCCAGTCCGGTACGCATTTCCCCCGCCCTGAGGGACGACGTTGTGGACGACCTCATCCGCTTTACCATCTCTGAAGCCAATGCACGACTTAGAAAATATGTTGGCGTAACAGTGGTCAAGGGTTGACCTTCGCCAAGAAGTTCATAATTTGGCCGATGATTGCATAGGAGAAGACGCATGTTGGAAATAACCGACCAGAATTTCGACGAAGTTGTACTCAAGAGTGAAATCCCCGTGCTGGTGGATTTTTGGGCCACCTGGTGCGGCCCCTGCGTAGCAGTGGCGCCCATCCTCGAAGGGCTCGCGACCGAGTACGAAGGCAAGGCGGTCATCGGCAAGCTGAATGTCGACGAGAACCGCCAGGTGCCCGCCAACTACCGGATCACCTCTATCCCCACAGTGCTGGTGTTCAAAGGGGGGCAGATGGTTGACGGCATAGTAGGCGCCCGCCCAAAGGGCCAGTACCAGGAAACCATCGAAAAACACCTCTAGTTACCGACGGTTGAAAAACTGTACCGCTTCCCTTTAGGACCCGGATCGCAACGGTCCGTAATCCTTTGAAAATGGCTCCCCTCTTACCCGGGGTCCTTTTCTTGACACCGCCTTCTTTACTGCTAGAATGGCTTCGTGGACGAGCACTGTGAACCTGAGGGGGGTTGTAAAATGACAAGCGTAGTGGTGGAGCTTCTTTCCCGCAAAATCCCGATCAAAACCCATGATTCGGAAGAACACATTACGGCACTCATTCAGTATATCGAGAGCAAGATGGAAGAGATCGACCCGGACGGCAGGCTGCCGGAAATGACCCTGGCCATCCTCACCATGCTCAACCTCAGCGATGATCTGTTCAAGGAAAAGCACCGGTTGCGGGAGATGCGCGAGGCAGTGCGCACCAAGTCAACTTTTTTGCTGGAAAAGCTTGAACAGAACGGGTATGTTTGCTAACAGCCGGTTCGACCTCTGTAAGGGAGGCATGATCATATAGCAGTACGAATGGCCTTGCTGAAGTGTACCTGCTGTCGTCGAGGCAGGTTGATATTAGTGGTGGCGATGGAGCTACCACGGCCATAGATAAGGTTGAACATTCTGTCCCACGCGGGCAGTGCTGACCTCCCATACGGAATCCGACCTGGAACCTGGACGTTTGTTGTAACCTGTACGCATCCCGGGGAGGAACCATGCCCATTCTTTATATACTTATAGGACTGGCAGTTGGAGTTGTCATAGGAGCAGTGGTCTTCTTCATCATGAAGAAGCAGGGCTCCGGGCAGCAGGTCCGCACCAAAGAAGACTCCGACGAGATAATAAAAGAAGCCGAGAAGAAGGGCGAAGCGATACGGAAAGAGGCGCTCCTCGAAGCCCGGGAGATTGAAAACCGGGCCCACGAGTATGAGCACGAAACCCGCCAGGCCAGGCTGGAACTCCAGAAACTCGAACAGCGACTCGTCAAGAAAGAGGAGAACATCGAGCGAAAGGGGGATCTGCTCACCGGCAAGGAGCAGGAAGCTCAGGCCCGGGAGAAGAAGCTCACCACGCGGGAGAAGAGCGTTTCCGACCTCACCGCCACTTACGAGCGTCTCAATCAGCAGGCGCGTGAAACCCTCGAGCGCGTGGCGAGCATGACCGCAGAAGAGGCGAGACAGGCCCTCATCGCGGAGCTGGTCGCCGAAGCCAAGCTGGAGTCGGCGAAAGAGCTGAAGAGCATCGAAGACGAAACCACCGAAATGGCGGAGCAGAAGGCAAAGCAGATTCTCTCCACCGCACTCAGCCGCTACGCGGGAGAGTTCGTGGCTGAACAGGTCGTTACAGTGGTCAACCTCCCCAACGAGGAGATGAAAGGGCGCATCATCGGCCGGGAAGGACGCAACATCCGAGCTTTCGAAGCTGCCACGGGCATCGACCTCATTATCGACGATACTCCCGAGGCGGTTATCGTTTCCGGGTTTTCCGCGGTGCGCCGCGAAGTGGCCAGGCTATCGTTGGAGAAGCTCATTCAGGACGGCCGCATCCACCCCTCGCGCATCGAAGAGGTTGTGAAGAAGACCGAGCAGGAAGTGGACAACCTTATCAAGAAGGCCGGCGAGCAGGCCGCCATGGAGCTCAACATCTTCGGACTTCACGTCGAGCTGATTAAATTGATAGGGAGACTGCGCTATCGCACCAGTTACGGCCAGAACGTGTTGGCACACTCCATGGAGGTGGCTAACCTCGCCGGGCTGCTGGCCGGGGAGTTGGGCGAAAACGTCAAAGTGGCCAAGCGCACGGCACTGCTGCACGACATCGGCAAGGCAGCCGACCAGGAAATGGAAGGGCCCCACCACGTCATCGGCGCCCAACTGGCCAAGAAGTACGGCGAGCCGGCCCACATAGTCGGCGCGATCCGCGCCCACCACGAGAGACCCGAAACCGTACTGGACCACATCGTCATCGCCTCGGATGCCGTCTCCGGCGCCCGCCCGGGCGCACGGCGGGAGCTGCTGGAGTCCTACCTCAAGCGCCTCGAAGACCTGGAGGGTATCTCCAAGTCCTTCAAAGGCGTCGAGGAAGCCTTCGCATTCCAGGCGGGAAGAGAGATCCGGGTACTGGTAAGCCCCGACGCAGTAAGCGATTCGGAACTCACCATTCTATGCCGCGACATCGCCAAGAAGATCGAGCAGGAACTCACCTACCCCGGCCGCATCAAAGTGGCCGTCATCAGGCAGACCAGAGTCGAGGATTACGCGAAATAGGCAGGGTCCAGGGGCAGGGTCCAGGATAGGGTCCAGGATAGGGTCCAGGGGCAGGGTCCAGGGATAGGGTCCAGGGATAGGGTCCAGAGACAGGGGCCAGGGACAAGGGGCCAGGGCTGAACGCTGAAAGCTGCCTCTCTACTCGTAGATTTTCTCGTCGGCATCGGCTTCGGCCGCGTCGGCTTCGATGTTGCGGCCGACCTCGGCAGAACCTAAGACTTCCCGCATGTACTCGTGCTGAATGATGAGGTTCATTACTTCGCTGGTTCCGGTCCAGATGCTCATGATCCGGGCGTCCCGGGCGAGACGCTCAATGGGGAATACGTTGGTGTAGCCGATGCCCCCCATCACCTGCATCGCATGGTTCACCACCTCCCAGCACATCTCCGACGAGAAACGTTTGGCTTCGGAAACCAGGCGCCGGGTGTAGCCGGTGCTGCCGTAGCGGTCCACCGCCACCGCCGCGGTGTAAGCCATCCCCCGGGCTGCGTCCAGCTTCATGATGCCGTCCGCGACCTTGAAGCTCACCCCCTGGAACTGGCGGATCTTCTGCCCGAACGCCTTGCGTTTGTCGCTGTACCGGGCCGCTACTTCCAGCGCACTGCGGGCGAGACCCACTGCGCCGGCCGCGGTTGTGAGCCGCTCGGGAATCATCATCTGGTAGAACACCTCGGCGCCGCGATTCTCGCCCAAAACGATGTTCTCCGCCGGCACCATCACGTCCTTGAAGATGATGCGGCCCGCACCACCGCCCCGGGTGCCCAGGAGGCCGTACAGGTACTCCACATGACAGTTGTCGTCGCGCTCCACGATAAAGGCGCTGAGGGACTCGTGCGGTTTGCCATCGCCGGTTTTGGCGTAGACCAGGAACAGGTCTGCACCTTCCGCGCCCACGACGAATCGTTTCTGGCCGGACAGGCGGTAAAAATCGCCTTCCCGCACCGCGGTCGCGGTGGCGCCGAAGAAGTCGGAGCCACCACGCGGTTCGGTTAGCGCCTCGGCTGCGAATTTTTCACCCGAGATGAGACGGGAGAGGTATTTCTCCTTCTGCTCATCGGTGCCAAACACGTGCAGCGCTTCGCCGACGATGCTCACCAGCGAATACAGGCAACACAAGGAGCTGCCCAGGACCCCGATCTCTTCCAAGGCGACGATTTCGTCCTGCCAGTTCAAGCCGCGGGCACCCAGCCCGGTATCGAACCTGAGCCCCAGCAACCCTGCCTTGGCCGCGCTTTGCACAAACTCACGTGGATACTGGACCTTGTCCGCGTCCATATCGAGGAGAAGCTGTGCCGGTACGGAGGCAACGAATTCTCTGGCCTCCCGCTGCAGCGCTACCTGGGCTTCGTTCAACAGTGCGTTGTGCATTCTACCCTCCCGTGGTGTCCCTCTGGGAGGTTTACCACAGGCTGAGCTTTGACAAAAGCACGTTTCGTCGCTACATTTGGTGCTGGCGGATGGCCCCGCCACATGAGGGAGGATCCAAAGATGAAGACCGTACTGGCCGGTAGGGACCGGCTGAAAGTCGTATATGTCCGGCCTCCGTCCCACCTGTGGCCCATCATCAACGAGTCGGACAACTTCCTGGCTCCGTTGAATTTCCCCTCTCTCGCAGCATACGTCCGGCGTGAGACGGAAGGGATCGAGCAGAAAATCATCGACTGCATGCCCCACAAAATCGGCTGGAAGACGCTGTACAAGGTGTTGGAGGAGGAGAAACCCGACGTCGTCGCGGTTGGCGACATGATCATTTATGCCCACGAAGGGATGCGGGTGCTGGAGATGGCCAAGCAGATCAACCCCGACGTGGTTACTCTGGCCGGGGGCGTGTTTCACTCCCACATGCCCGAGCACTCGCTGAAGACCTGGCCACAGTTGGATGCCATCGTGCGCTACGAAGGCGAACTCACTACCGTGGACATGCTGAACTCCCTTCGAGAAGGGAAGGATTGGAAAGAAGTTCAGGGGATTGCATATCGAGAAAACGGCGGCATCATCGAAACCGCGCCCCGACCCCTCATCGAGGACCTCGATTCGTTGCCCATTCCCGCTTACGACATGATCCCGCTGGAGAAATACTCACCTTTCGGGATGCTGTGGCCCCGGGCGGCAACCATTCAGGGCAATCGCGGCTGCCCTTACATTTGCGAGTTCTGCTCCTGGTCGGCTAACGAAGGCGAGCGCATTCTGGACGATAACGGCCAGGTACAGTTCCGGCCGAAGCTCAGAATGAAGAGCGCAGAACGAGTGGTCGAAGAGGTTGAGTTGCTGTACGAGAAGTATGGGGTCAGGTACCTGTTCTGGGTAGATGCCACCTGGAACGCAGACTCAAAATGGCTCGACAAGTTCTCGTCGGAGATAATCCGGCGGGAGTACAAGTTGGGCTGGTGGTCATTCGTGCGGGCCGACCTGATGCTTCGGCAGCAGGAGGAAGGGGTTCTGGACAAGATGGTCGCGGCGGGGCTGCGGCACTGCCTGTTCGGCGCTGAGCGAAACGACGTCGAGGGGTTGGCCGAGATCGGCAAAGACAAGGTGGGGCCGGACCACTTCAAGGAGTGCTGCCGGATGCTTGAGGACAAGCACCCGGAGGTGTTCCGCCAGGCTTGCTTCCTGGTTGGATTACCCAGCGACAGCCCTGAGAAGCTGACGAGCCTGCAGAACTACATCGACGACACCCACGTTGATTTCCCGGCGATCCACCCGCTAATGCCCTACCCCGGGACCCCTGCCTACACCAACTTCAAGGAGTACGTTGAGGAGTGGGATTTCTCCAAATGGGATATGTTCGTACCGGTGATCAAGCCGAAGAACATGACCCGGGAGGAGGTCAGCGCTTTCGGGACCAAGATCAGCTCGGAGTTCGTGAAGCGCAACCCCTGGCGCTATATCAAAGGGATGTTCTCCCGCCACAAGATCCGCCGCCGCCTGTACTGGTGGTTCCTCTTTGCCATTTTCCGGGTGCTTGCCCGCGACGCATTCCTGGCCCTCATCGGAAAGAAGAAATTCGAAGGGTTCGGTGCGGTCAGTCGGCTGTGGAAGCCGAAGTGGTACGATTCGTAAGACAATTGGTAATTAGAAATTGAGAATTGCCTTTTCGTCCTACAACGAAAAGGCCTCAGGTGTGTCCGCCCATTCGTATTTCAAGCAATCAGGAATCGCAAAACGCGGTCCGATGACGCAGTCGATGAAATCGCCGTGCTCTTCCACCACTGCTCCGTCCAGAACCAGGGAGCGCAACAACTTGGCGGGGGACAGGATCTGCACGTCCTTCCCCACTACCGAGTCTCGCACTTCAGCGTCCTCGTGAAAGGTGGTGCGCGGGCCGATGAGCGAGCCCAATTCCCGGCGCTTGAGCTCAACCAGGTTGGAGATGAGCAGGTCTCCGGGGTAGTTGATGTTGCGATCCCATTCCACGGTGGGGGCGCCGGTGACGGTATACCCTAATTCAACCAGGGTCTGGATGGAATCGGTGATCTCCACTTCCCCTCGTAAGGCACTGGGCAAAGTCATCTCGATGGCTTCGAATATGGCGGGGGAAAAGAAGTAGATACCACACGGTTTCAGCTCGTTGAACGGCTGCACAGGCTTTTCCTGGATCTCCACCAGGCTCCCGGTGAAGTCGAATCTGACGGTGCACTCGCGACGAATCATTTCCGGCGCCTGCACCCTGCGAACCGACAGCACTCCGGCCACGGAATCCTCTTCCCCGCTAGAGAGCCGCTTCAGCCCGAGATCCAGGTCGGTGGGGATGAAGTGGGTGTCCCCCAAAATGACCACCAGGTTGCAACCATCCGTCAGATCCCTGGTCTCATTCAAAGCGTGGGCGATGCCCAACCGCTCCGTCTGGTCAACAAAGTGCAATTTCAGCCCTTTGGGGCAGTGCGCCTTTGCAGTCTGTACGACCTTGTCCCGTTGATGGCCTACCACCACCACGGCCCGCTTGATGTTGATCCCTTCCAGCATCTTCAGATGAGTAGCGATGAGGGGGACGCTGCAAATGGGAAGAACAGGCTTGGCGTAGTGGGCGGAAATTTCTCCCATCCGCTGCCCTTCGCCTGCGGCCAGAATAACCCCTACAAGTTCCCTCATGGCCCTTCGTCCCCCACAATCGTGGCCGCGGCGTTCAAGCCCGACATGATGGTGTGGTCCATGTTGAAGAAACGCCATTCACCGAACCGGCCGGCGGGGACGATTCCTTTTTCCCGGAAATATTCCCCGATGGTCTCGACGGAGCGCGCCCGGTGCGCATCGTAAACTACGTATCCGGGACTCAACCGGTAGCTCTTTTTCAGAAGTATCGGGTCATCGTCCCGAATTATCCCGGAGCGGACGAGCGCCCGAATGCAGTCCTCGGTGACCCGCTCTTCATCGAGGGGGCTGCCCGGGTCAACCGCGACCTCGGCAATAATCGAAGTACAGCCCGGCGGCGCGGTCGAAGGGGCCATGTTGGAAGGGAAACTAACGCGGTAAAACGGGTCTTCGGGCTCCGGATAGTACATCCAGTGCCATTTCACCGTCTGCTCCCTTCCCACGCCGAGGTGAATGGCAACCACATCCCGGTAGGTAAGGGAGTTCACCGCGTCTACCACGTGGCCGGGGAGGTTCCCGATCACTGCGGGGAGAGCGCTTAGCGGCAGAGTATAGATCAGGTGCTCATAGGCAAATCCACGCCCGTCGGTGGTAGTTACGGTCCGGGCGTCGGGGTCTATGGCCGCTATTTCGCACTCGAGTTCCAGGCGCTCCACGTGGGCTGCGGTGCGCAACGCCAGGGTCTCGATTCCCCCCTCTTTGGGATACCTGAATTGCGCATTGGGGAGGCTGGTGTACCGGCGGTCAACAAAGGCGCCCTCGATAACATCTTTCAAGTCTATGGTGATGACTTTTCCGCCGACCCAGTCTGCGGTCAGTTCGGACAGCTCACTTACGCCCCACAATTTCCGGTTGTAGTCCCTCAAGAAGTGCTTGACTATCCCCTTCCCGAATGTGGCAACCGCGAAGTCGTAAAAATTGTCGATACTGGCCGGAGGATTGGCCCGGGCAGTCGCGAATTCGTAGAGACACTCGACAATAACGTCGGCGGGCAACCCGTACAGGGAGCACTGGAAGGGGAACCGGGTAAGCGCCTGGTGAGACCAGATTCTGACATCGGAGTCATGGAGGAAGAACCTTCCCGCCCCCACCTTCTCTTCGAAGAACTCGATGGCTTTCAGGTTGGGAGTGAAGAAGACGTGGGGAACGAGGTCGATGATGAAGCCGTCGTGCTCCGGCGACCGCAACAGTCCGCCCGGAATTTTTTCCTTCTCCAGTACGACGGCTTCCGAAAGTACGGAGGCTGCGGTCAGGCCGGCCAGTCCGCCGCCCGCAATCACTGTTCGTATTCGTTCCATCTTCAACTCCCACGCGGGTGAAGCATATGTATCACACAGACCGTGAGAAGGCAATGAAGCGATCAGGTATCAGCTATCGGGGAAGAACTAGACGGTGAAGCGGAAGCGGCGGATCGCCACCAGGGAAAGCATGAAGCCCAAGAGGAGGAACAGAGTGTTGGGATTGCCGGTGCCGGTGGTGGAGCAATCGCTGCTGCCGCCGCTGCTGCCGCCGCCGGTGCCGGTATCTTCTTCGCCGGTACCCGCGTCTTCCACCACGTCGTTTTCGCCACCACCGCCGAGGTCTTCCGGAATCACGACGCCTTCGATGCACTTGTCGACGTCGCAAGTCATGCCCTGGGCGCTGCAATCGAGGGTCTGCTCCGCGTAGTCGCACAACGGTGCGCCCGCGTCATCCAGCGTGCAGGTGCCTTCGGCCGCGAATGATATCAGCGTGATGCCGTCGGCATCGCAGTAGTCCGCCGGAGGAGTCAGGCAGGGGTTGGGGTCGCACGGGTCGACCACTTCACCGATGCAGGCGCCGCCAATGCAGTCCAAGCCTTCATCGCATGCGCCACAGTCGCCGCCACAACCATCGTCACCGCACTCGGCTTCGGTGCAATCGGGAACGCAGTCGCAGTTGACCAGGTCGGGGCACATCTCGCAGACGTCGGGGCAGCAGTCGTCGTACTCGAAGCAGGCGTCGTCGCAGAAGCAGCCGAACGGCGTGGCTTCTTCGAATCCGCAGTAGCCGTCACAGCTACCAGCGGTGCAAATGCCGAAGTCGCAGTAGAGCCCTTCGTCGCACACGCCGCAGTCGCCGCCGCAGCCGTCGTCGCCGCACTCCACACCGTCGCAGTTGGGGGTGCATTCGATGCACAGCCCATCGACGCAAGCCAGCCCGTCTTCGCACTCGCCGCAGGAACCGTCGCAGCCGTCATCGCCGCACTCCACGCCGTCACAGGACGCCACGCACTCGACACATTCGCCGTCTACGCACTCGCCATCGCAGGGGCAATCGTCCAGGCAGGAGGTGCAGTCCTCGGTGCCACCGCAGAAGCCGTCTCCGCAGACGTCCTCAACTTCGGGACACCCGCCGCAACCCTCGAGGCACAAACCGACGCAAATATCGTCCCACATGGTCTCGCAGCAATACGGGTCCTGCTCGCAAACGCACCCTTCACACGGGCAGCCGCCGCAGCCGGGGCCTTCAAGCGGCTCACAGCCGGCCACGAGGCAGGCGCCGCCGACACAGCCGGTGCCTTCGGGACACATGCCGCACACGCCGCCGCAACCGTCGTCGCCGCATGCAAGCCCGGCGCAGTCGGGGATACATTCGATGCACTCACCCGCGATGCAGTCGAAACCGTCATCGCAAGGCGGGTCGCACAACTCGACCGGCGGACAGCCGCCGCACTCCTCGAGGCACTCGCCCGCACAGATGCTATCCCACTGGCTCTCGCAGCAGAACGGGTCCATGGCGCAAACGCAAGCTTCGCAGGCGCAGCCGCCGCAACCGGGTGCAGGCAGAGGCTCGCAACCGGCGGTAAGGCACTGGTTGTCCATGCATACCGTGCCTTCGGGGCACAGTCCGCACTCACCGCCACAGCCGTCGGGACCACACGACTTGCCGGTGCAGTCGGCGA
>CAZVFX010000004.1:0-22580 GCA_964626565.1 uncultured Myxococcales bacterium | reverse complement strand
CCGCACTCACCGCCACAGCCGTCGGGACCACACGACTTGCCGGTGCAGTCGGCGACACACTCGATACACTCACCGTCCTGGCACAGGAAGCCCGGGTCGCAGGGCGGGTCGCACTGCTCGCCGCAGCCGCCGCAATCATTCACGCACTCGCCAACGCAGAGGCTATCCCAGGCGGTCTGGCAACAGAACGGGTCCATGTCGCACACGCACTGCTCGCAGGGGCAGCCGCCGCAGCCGGGGAAGTCATTGGTGACGCAGCCGGGGCCGGTCATGCAAACACCCTGGGAACAGACGCCTTCGCCGCATTCGCCGCAGTTGCCGCCACAGCCGTCATCGCCGCACTCGACACCTTCACAGGAAGGCAGACAGCACTCACCCAGGTAGCAGCTCTCGCCATCGGGGCAGGCGCAATCTTCGGGGCAGGAGTCGCAGGTCTCGCCATCGCACTCACCGTCGCCACACAACGACTCGCATCCGAGAGTAAGAGTGAAGGGACCCATGTCGCCACCGAAGCCGTCCACGATGATGTAGTAGGTTTTGCCCGCCTCCACCGCAAACTCGGTAGAGGTGTTGCCACTCTCAATGCAGGTGTACGCCGAGCATTCGCCCTCGGTAATGAGGATGTCGAGATCGTTGTCCCCGAGGTCGCTGAGCGTGGCCGTGACCACGTCGTCGACGACCGGAGAGAGGATGTAGGCCAGTTCCGGCCCGGTCTCGTCCCACCCGATACACTCGTACAGGTCGATGACGTTCTCGAAGTTCGTGGTATCGCCCGCCAGGGCTTCTCCGCACGCAATGGTAAAGGGCGCTTCGCACAACGGCACCTCTTCGCAAAGGCCTTCGAGGCAGACGTAGCCGTCGCCGCATTCGCCGCAACCGCCGCCGCATTCGTTGTCGCCGCAGGCGATGCACTCCATATCCTCACACTTGAAGCCGTCCTCACAAGCCGGGTCGCAAGGCTCCATGCAGCCGCCGCACTGGTCGACGCACTCACCCACGCAAATGCCGTCCCATGCCGTTTCGCAGCAGTAGGGGTCCATTTCGCAGACACAGTCTTCGCAGAAGCAGCCGCCGCAACCGGTTCCGTCACCAGGGACGCATCCCGGGTCGGTAACGCACACGTTGTTCATGCAGGCGCCGAGTTCGCAAACCGCACAGTTGCCGCCGCAACCGTCATCGCCACATTCTTTGCCGTCGCAGTCGGGGGTGCAGCAGTCGGTGCCAACACAAACCGAGCCGTCCGGGCAAGCCGGGCACTCACCGCCACAGCCGTCGTCGCCACACTCTTTGCCCTCGCAATCGGGAGTACAGCAATCGTTGGCCAGACAGACATCCTCGCCTTCACACGCACAATCGTCAGGGCAGTTGGCGCAACCTTCGCCTTCGTCGTAGTCGCAGTCGCCGTCGCCGCAGTTCTCCAACGGGAGACAACCGCCACACTGCTCGAGGCACTCGCCGGCACATATTCCGTCCCAGGTGTTGTCGCAGCAGAAGGGGTCCATCTCGCAGACACAAGCTTCGCAGGGGCACCCGCCGCAGCCGGCACTGGGGAGGGCTTCACAGCCCACTACCTGGCACAAGCCGCCGGAGCAGGTCTGCCCGCCCGAGCACTCACCACAATCGCCGCCGCAATTGTCGGAGCCGCAGTTCTTGCCTTCGCATTCAGGTTCGCAAGGCACACACTCACCGCCCACGCACTTGGTTCCCGGCACACATGCCGGTTCGCAAGAAACGCATTCCAGGGGAAAGGTACCGCTGGGTTCGGGTGAACCATCGGTTCCGCAGTCGTAGAAATCGCCCTGCCAACCGCACGAGGGGTTGAGGCCGGCGCAATCGATACAGTAAGTGTCACCGTTTTCACACCAGATCACACGGCCGAGGTCGTCGCAACATCCCTCGTAGGCTTCGGTGTGTTCGCAACCGGCGCCGCTGACCACGCCCATACCCAGGCAGTCATCAGGATAATCTGCCAGGGCCGGGCCGGCCGAAAGCAATGCACCAGCGGCTATGAGTACCATTACGAGCTTGAACTTCATCTTCTCCTCCTCAGCGAATTTCAATCAAATTACCATCAATATCCAAATTTGCCGCAAACCTTACTCAAGCGGGTTGACGAAGTCAAGCCGTTTTCAGAATCGGGGATGGAAAGTCAGGAAGGTGGGCGACCATCTAGAACCGCATAGTCGAGAACCGGCGCCCGAATGCCGCGACTGCGAGGAAGAGGCCCAACAACAACAGCCCGGCAGGCGCAGCGCCAGAGCCGGCGGAGCTGCAGCCACCGCCGCCACCACCGCCACCACCACCCGCGCCGCCACCGCCGCCGCTACCACCACCGTCGCCTGTGACATCCGCCCCGGGCACGTTACCTTCCCCGCCAACGCATACGCCGGCGTCACTGCAACTCGCATTGCCGGTGCACACTCCGCAGAATCCACCGCACCCGTCAGCGCCACACTCCTTGTTCAGGCATTGGGGGGCGCACTGGGGCACGCACGCACCGTTGGTGCACATTTCCCCCGCGCCGCAAGTGCCGCACACCGCGCCGCAACCGTCGTCGCCGCACTGCTTGCCGACACAGTTGGGGATGCACGCGGCCTGGCACTGTCCCAGCGCGTCGCACTGCTGGCCCGCGGCGCACTGTCCACACTGCCCGCCGCAACCATCATCTCCGCATACCTTGCCCACGCAGTTAGCGATGCACTCAGGCACACACGCGCCGTTGTCGCACATCTCACCAGGATTGCACTGCCCGCACTGCCCTCCGCAGCCGTCGTCGCCGCACACTTTTCCCTGGCAGTTGGCGACAGGATCGCAACCGCCCACGCAGTTACCGTGCATGTCGCACTCTTTGCCTGCCGGGCACTCGCCGCAGGAGCCGCCACACCCGTCGTCGCCACACTGTTTGCCACCGCAATTGGGCTGGCAGCCGATGCACTTGCCATTGATACACTCGGCCCCGTCGGTGCACGCGCCGCAAGAACCCCCACAACCATCGTCGCCACAAGCCTTGCCGGTGCAGTCGGGCTCGCATTGGCCCGGCACGCAAGCGCCATTTTCGCAAACAAAGTCGGTGGGGCACTGGCCGCACGCACCGCCGCAGCCATCGGGGCCACACTGCATGCCGTCGCAGAACGGGATGCAGCCCGCTTCGCAAACGCCATTATTGCACGATTCTCCCGCACCACATGGGCAGTCCTGCTGACAGGTGGCGCAGTTTTCGCCGGGACCGCTGCACAGACCGTCACCACATTGCGGCTGCACCCCCTGGCAGTCTTCCTGGGCGGCAAATTCGGGGCATTCGAGGCAGACATTGGGGCAGCAGTCCCCGAATCCAAAGCACTGGTCATCGCAGTAGCAACCCGCCGGGGCCGGTGTGCCCTGCCCGCACAGTCCCTGGCAGCTCTCAGTGGAGACGCACGCCCCTTGTACGCACTCCTTTCCGCCCGTGCACGAGCCACAGGTTCCGCCGCAGCCGTCCGAGCCGCACTGCTTGCCACCGCAGTCGGGGTTGCAGGCGACGCACTGGCCGCCCTGGCATTTCTCATTGGGCCCGCACGGCGGATTGCACTGGACACAGTCCTTGGGGAACTCCGGAGGTCCGGCCGAGCCGTCGGTATTGCAATCGTAGAACTCTCCCTGCCAACCGCATTCCGGACTCGCGGCTGCGCAGTCGATGCAGAAGAGCTGGCCGTCATCGCACCAGGTGACCCGGCCCTGATCGTCGCAGCACCCCTCATAGCTCAACCCCATGCAGTCCGCACCGCTGGGATCATTCAGGCCGTTGCAATCAGCGGGGTAGTCCGCCATTGCGGGGGCGGCCCACAGGATGGCCATTGCCATGATCGTCAGCGTCGCGCTCAATCTCTTGTTCATTACAACCTCCAGCAGTCAATTTGTGCAGTCGATTCTTGATTCGACAAGATACCGGATGCCTTCGGGCAAGTCAAGGCGACGCGGGGGGCGCGCCCGGCCGCGCTCGCGGCGATACGCGGGATCATGACATTGTATTGACAGCAAGTCGGGTTTAACAGATAATCAAATGTGTGTTGAAGGGAGGGGGACGATGAAATCCAGCGTAACTTGGGCAGTGGTATTGGGCTTTTGCGCTTGCCTTCTCGCCTGCTCCAGCGACGCGTCCAAAGAAGGTGGCAGCACCAAGAAGGACACCTCCATCGGATTCGTCGGAGACAACAAGACTGCTGACATCACCGGTTCAGACCCGGACCTGGCGGTTGAGGACCCTGACGCCGCCGTTGTGGACCCGGATGTCCAGGATGACGACACGGCGGAACCCACCGGGGATACGGTGCAGCCCCTCGATGGCGGCGGCGATGATGACACCGGCGGCGGAGAGCCCGACGTCCCGGATCAGCCGGCACCATGCGTAGACAAGGACGCAGACGGATACGGCGACAACTGCTATATGGGCAAGGACTGCGACGACGCCAACCCCAACTTCAACATCTATTGCCCCCCTTGCGACCAACAAAGCGTGGAAGGGTGCAAATGCCTCCAGGAAGGGGCGGCCGAGGTGTGCTACGAAGGCGACCCGGGATCGGTGGGCATTGGCGTGTGCCAGCTCGGGCAACGCTTCTGCCAGGGCAGCTTCTGGACCGCGTGCCAGGGACAGATCCTGCCGGAGCCGGAAAGCTGCGACGACTTTGACAACGACTGCGACGGAACCGTGGATGAGGGTGTCCTCTCCCCATGCGGAGACTGCGACCCGTTCTGCGACACCATCGGGATCGGGCCCGACGGCCTGGAGCCGTTCGAGCCCACCGAGGACAACTCGGAGAAGGTGGGGCTGAATATGGACGGCTTCCTCACCCTCGATTCCACCAAGCTTGACCTGGCCTTCATCTGGGTCGCTAACTCGGGCCAGAATACGGTTTCCCGCTTGAACACCGAGGAGTGCAAGGAAACCGGCCGCTACGCGGTGTGCAGCAATCCTTCGAGAACGTCAGTGGACCTGGTAGGCAACGTCTGGGTTGGCTGCCGCAGCGATGGCGGTGTGGCCAAGATCGCCATCGATGAAGCGCTGTGCATCGACAAGAACGGCAACGAAATCATCGACACGGCTAAGGACCTCAACGACGACGGCAAGGTCAACGGCGGCGAAGTCTATCCCAAGGGCCAGGATGAGTGCGTACTCTTCATCGTTTACCCCGGTGGCGGCTGCCAGCGAGGCCTGGGCGTCGACAAGGACAACTACGCCTGGGTGGGTGAGTGGAACAGCAAGAAGCTCCGGCGCCTGGCTCCGGATACCGGGGTGGTGGTGCAGGAGATCAATATCCCCAACAACCCCTACGGCCTGGTGGTCGACCAGCAGGGGATCATCTGGGTCTCCGGAAGGGGCGGCAGCAAGCTGGTGCGGGTCGACCCCGAAACCGGCCAGTCCTCCCAGTATGCACCGACCATCGGTTGCTTCCAGCCCTACGGCATCAACCTCGACTACAAGGGGCGAGTGTGGATCGGCAACTGCTGTTGCTGGCACGTTGGCTACCGGTTCGACCCGGAAACTCAGCAGTGGGCTGCAGCCCAGATGCAGGCCCGCCCCCGCGGCGTAGCCGGCTCATCGGACGGAACAGTCTACATCGCCAACGATCAGTCCAGCAAGGTCGCCATCGTAGATGCCGACACCGCACAGACTACGGGCTACATGGACCTGGGCGGAGGCCGCTTCCCCATTGGCATGGCCATCGACTTCAGCGGCTACATCTGGGCGGTCAACCAGTCAGCCTCGTCAGCCTCCAAGGTCGACCCCGAAACCAACCAGGTGGTGTGCGAAGTGCCGGTGGGCGGCAGCCCGTACACTTACTCCGACATGACCGGATATGCCCTCCACACCTTTACCGCTCCCCAGGGTAACTACAGCCACCTGTTCGGAGGCTGGGAAGGTTTCCGGGTCAAGTGGCTCTCCATTTACGTCGACTTCGAAGTGGGCGATCCTGAATTCTGCTTCATCAAGGTGCGGCTGCGTACCGCGGATGACGAAGAGACTCTGGCCGACACGCCGTGGCAGGGCTACTTCGGCCCCTTCCCGCCCGAGATGTTCCCTCTCGACCTCAGCACCCTTCCCGAGATGGAAGGCAAGCTGCTGGAGGTCGAAGTCACCCTGTTCTCCGAAAGTAAGACCTGCACTCCGCTGGTCAAGTCAATCGAAGCCAAGTTCGCTTCGGAAGAGGACTAGACGTCATTTCACCCATGCATGCGCCCGGGAACATATGCGCTTACCGGTCCCGAACCGGGACACTGCCTGTTGACAGGGCACCGCCGGTCGCGGATGATCATGTGCGTGTAGGGGGGAATGGAGTCATGGAGTTCAGCACATCCCGAGTGCTTGCGGCCGTCATGTTTGTGTGCGTCCTCACCTTCTCCTGCAGCACCTCCGACGACGGCGGGTCGACCGGGAAGGACACAACCATCGATGAAGTGGACCCGGGTCTCGATTTGACGACGGAAGGTCTGGCCGACTCGGCTAAAAACCCGGACGGCGACGGACCCCACAAGGACAGCTTCGATGATTCTGCTGACGCCGGCCCCGACCTTCAGAATCAGCCCTTTCAGTGCATCGACCTTGATGGGGACGGCTACGGTCTGAACTGCTACATGGGAAAGGACTGCGACGACACGAACCCGAACTTCGGCGTATACTGCCCCCAATGTGCTTTGCAGGTTTTCGAAGGGTGCAAGTGCAGCCTGGAAGGGGAGACTACAATTTGCTACGAGGGAGAACCCGGCTCGGCTGGGACCGGCGTCTGCCGGCTTGGCCAGCGATTCTGCCAGGAAGGCTACTGGTCCGACTGCCAGGGGCAAGTGCTGCCCCAGCCTGAAAGCTGCGACGCCGACGACAACGACTGCGACGGATTGGTCGACGAGGGTGTGCTCACTCCCTGCGGCGACTGCGAGGCGTCCTGTGAGACCATCGGCGTCGGTCCCGACAAGTTCGACCCCTTCGCCCTCAACCTGGGGAATTCCGAGAACCTGGAACTGAGTATTGACGGTTACCTCACCCTCGAATCCTCAAAGGAAAACCTGGCCTTTCTGTGGGTAGCCAACTCGGGCCAGAATACCGTTACCCGCCTTGATACCGAGGAATGCAATCAAACCGGCCGCTACTATGTTTGCGCCAACCCTTCCCGAACTGCAGTAGACCAGGAAGGTAACCTCTGGGTCGGCTGCCGCAGCGACGGCGGCGTAGCCAAAGTAGCTGCTGCTGAGGCATTTTGCGATGACAAGAACAGCAACGGCGTCATCGATACCGCCAGGGATCTCAACGACGATGGCAAGGTCAACGGCAACGAACTGTACCCCAAGGGCAAAGATGAGTGCGTCATGTTCATCGTCTACCCCGGCGGCGCTTGCCAACGGGCGCTCGACGTGGATGCGGAGAACCACGCCTGGGTGGGAGAGTGGCACGGCAAGAAACTCAGGCGCCTCGCCCCCGAAACCGGCGTCGTGGTGCAGGAGATCGATATTCCCAACAATCCATACGGTCTGGTGGTTGACCAGGACGGAATCATCTGGGTGGCCGGACGGGGCGGCAGCAAGCTGGTGCGGGTGGACCCCGAAACCGGGCAGAGCACGCAATACACCCCCAACATCGGCTGCTTCGAACCCTACGGCATCAACCTCGACAATCTGGGAAATGTGTGGATCAGCAACTGCTGCTGCTGGCATGTTGGCTACCGGTTCGCGCCGGATACCCAGCAGTGGGTGGCCGCTCTGACCCAGCCTCAACCTCGAGGCGTCGCGGCATCGGCCAAGGGATACATCTACATCGCCAATGATAATTCGAGCAAAATAGCGGTTGTGGAAGCGGAATCGGCCACCACTCTCGGCTACATGGACCTGGGGGGCGGCCGGGCGCCGAGGGGTGTGGACCTCGACTACAACGGATTCGTCTGGGCAATAAACAAGAACACCTCTTCAGCGTCGAAAATCGATCCTGAAACGTACGAAGTGGTTTGTGAGGTGCCGGTGGGTGGCAGCCCGGAGACTTTCACCGATATGGCCGGCTACGCACTCCAGTCCTTCGCCGCCCCCAAGGGCACGTATCGGCATTTCTTCAGCAACCCGGCAGGTTTTTCATCGGTCCACGTGGACTACCAGGTGACGGACCCGGAGCAGTGCCACATGAAGATGCGACTGCGCACCGCTAATGACGAGGAGGCACTCGCATACGCGCCCTGGCAGGACTACCTGGGGCCCTACCCGCCGGAGATATTTCCCGTCGATCTGGCAACGTTGCCCGACATGGAAGGGACAATGCTGGACGTGGAACTTACTTTGTACGCTCAGAGCAATACGTGCGCAATTGCGGTCAAGTCCATTGAGGTCGCGCTGGCGTCAGAAGAACAGTAGGCCGCACCGCGGCGTCCCTACATTCCTCACGGCTTTGACTTCGGCTTCTTACCCTTCTTGGGATTGATGTCCAACCCGGGGTCCTTCAGCGGCATGTACTCTTTGACCTTGGTGGACCCCAGATAACCGCCCATCAGCCCCCAGAACCAGTCAGCGTCCTCCTCGTGCAGAGTGAAGTCCTGGGAGTTGGCTCGCCAGATATCGTCGGTGGGCGGCTTGCCGCCGGTGGCGGGGTCGAGAAGACTGACCCGGATGACGACGTTTACAAAACGCACCGCCAACTTCCGGCCCGTGGCTGTTTCCAATACCAGTGCGTTGGGCCACGGCGGACTGGTGACGACCCAATCCCAGGCCGGTTCGCCCCGGGACAGAGCCTTGTTCAAACGCGCAACCTGCTCTTCGGTAAGATTGGCCACCGTTTCGTCGGTCCCCGGCTTCGTGAGCCGGGCCGCAGTCACCTTGCCGGCCGACGCGGTCAGCGCCGACGCCGGGCCCCGGTCTGTAATCGAGGTGGGGAAGATGCGCGCTTCCGCACCGTCCCCGCACTTTCGCACCACTCCCTTACCCGAGGCCGAGAAAGCACAACCCCCGAGGGTTACTTGCCTGCCCTCGGTATCGGCGCGCCACCCCTTCCCGCCGGGTCGCCCCGCTGTCTTGCTCAGCGTCAGCTTCTTCCAGGTGCCGCCCCCGTCGCCGGTCTCGAACCAACCGTGTCCATCGACCAATACTGCGAAACGTTCCAGGTTGTGTTCGAAGACCGCGGTATTGGTGATCCCCTTGCCCTGGTCGTCCTCCTCATCCATGGGGAGATGCTCATCCAGCACCACCTGCCACCACGACTTTCCGCCGTCGGTGGAAAGATAGGCCTCGCCCCCTTCGCATCCCTCTTTGTCGCAACAGGATCCGGCGCGGACCAGCACCCGCCCCGGTCGCTTACTATCCACGGCCAGCCCTGCGGCCGCAGTGGTCATTTCGTAGCTGTCCGGTGTAAACACCGGCATCCGGACCCAGCTCTCGCCGCGGTCGGAAGACAGCCACACCGCACCGGTAGTCGCGGACGAGCCGCAGCCGCCCCCTTCAGCAACCCACAGGTTTCCGCTCTGGTCCATGGCCAGAGCCGCGACCGAAGAGGCGGGAGCCGCCTTGGCACCTTGAGCCCGGGAGTTGCCGGGACTTGCCAGTAGTAGGGTCAAGGCGATGAGCAGAGTGTTACGATACATGGCCACCTCTTCAGTCAGGAACTTATCTGCGGCCATGATAGCGGAGGGGACAGGCTATGCGCAAGCCTACATCGCTTCTTCCAGGCTCATGATCTGTTCGGAAATGGCCTCGTCTCCATCGAAATCGTAAGCGGGCGCGGCCTGGGGAGGGGCACCTGGCATCGCCCGGCGGGCGGCCTGCTTGTGCTTACGCGTACGTTCCATCTCCAGCACCAGCATGGGCGGGTACTCGATGCGATAGCCGATGCCGTACGATTTCTTCCCCTTAGCAGGCAACGTCAGCGACCAGTGCAGCAGGCCCCTGGCGTCGGGCTTGCCCTTGGGAGAGATCTTCACGCGATCCACCCTGATCTCCTTGTTCTCCGAAACCGGAATCCGGTCGGCCAACTCCAAGGAAATCTCCTCGTCTGACAGATTCTCCACCGCCACGGTGAACGCAACCTGCATGCGGGTGCGCTTACCCCTGACCAGAGAGCTGTGCTTCTTGTCCAGAACGCGGGAGAGCTTGATCTGGTCGGCAACACCGAGGAAGAGTGAAAAATCTTCGCCTTCGGCGATGAAGTCCACCTCAGTCATACCCAGGAAGGTACCGTCGTGGTAAAGCGCAACTCCGCCGGGAAGGAAAGGCTGGGAACCGGAGTTGCTC
Source organism: uncultured Myxococcales bacterium (assembly GCA_964626565.1). GTDB lineage: Bacteria > Myxococcota_A > UBA9042 > CAIXZC01 > CAIXZC01 > CAZVFX01. Next base: position 12,350 of record CAZVFX010000004.1, on the reverse strand, counting down.
ATCTGCAGGGTGCGCACCGCGTTGAGGGACTGCTCCGGCGCGGCAACGATTTTCTGCCGGGCGGCAAGCTCGGTGCGACCGATGTGCACCCGCACCGAGTGGCCGTCCCCTCTAATGGTCTGCTTGCCCTTCCCCAGAAAATGAGCCGTGGTGCCGCGGGTCTGGAGGCGCTTGAAGATCTCCACCGTCTTGCTCTGGGTCACCTGCAGAATATCGATGTTGCTCTCGTACATCTCCTGCCAGTTACTGTAGTTGGATTTCTTCTGCTGCACTTTGTTCCACATGCGGTTCTGACCTTCGAACGCGGCCTGGGCGCGGCTGAAGGACGACTGCCGCTTGCGCACCGTGCGCGACGTTACGTGTGTGTCTCCGAGCGTAAGCGCCTCCAATTCAGGAATACGTATGGCCTCGGTGGAAGACTGGGACGAAAAGGAGATGTCCACGTTCTCCCAGTCCTCTCCGCTGGTCTGCGTTACGACAGCGTAGGACGTGACCTCTGCAGAATTGGGATTCCTGCCCTGAGCCCTCAACTCGTGAGCCGGCTCCCAGGTAGCCCCGGGTAACATGTATTTTAACTCCAACACCCCCTGTCCCGCACCGGTTCCGGCCAGGGTTACCAGCACCGTTGTCTCCTCGAGTTGGGTGAGGCTTTGCAGCTCATCCAGCCGACGTTGCCGAGCGGCCAGTTCAGGCCCCAGGTCCCGACGCTTCCGGTCGATGTTACGCCTCGCTTTCGCCGTCGCCCGCAACGACCCGGTGACGAAATTGACAACCTTGCCGTACGATTCCACGTTTATATCGCGCACTGCACTTTCCCTGGGGATGCTCTCCATGGAGAAAACCCTTATCTCTTCTATCTGCTTGGCCTGCGCGTTGAGCACCCTTTCTTCGTCTTCGAGTTCGTCAAGCTTGTCCGCGATCTCCTGAACCGCGTCCGCAGCCTTGCGGTACTCCTCGTCGGTGGCCCGGGCCAGGTAGTCCCGCTTGACTCGCACATCCACGATCCGCCCCGCCCCGGAAGGAGACAAAGTCACCCGCACCGAACCGTCGTCCACCCAGCCGGGGAGTTTCTTGAAGCCGTAGACCACCTCGTCTGAACTCAGTTTTACCGAGGTCGTCCGAGTCACGCTGGCCCGATCGGAATAGACCGTGACCTTGCTGATGGACGATGAGAGCCACTCGGGGCCCGCCTCCTTCGACTTGGCTGGTCCGGAAAAGCAGGTACACAACAGAATTGTCGCCATAATCAATCGTTTCATCGTTCTCTCCTCAGAGTCGTTGACCGCATGCATGATACGAGCGTAAGAAGGGTTGGGTCTATGAAAAACTCACCAACGGACCGTCAGGACGGAAACAAAACTCTTCGCCCGACGGTTGGTGTCCGGCTATAATGGGTAGGCACTAAGGGCACAGACGCCCTGCAGCGAAGGATGCGATGCTTGCAACCCTGACGGTCTTCATAATCTTTGTTGCCTTGTGCTTTGCCGTGGGCGGCGCGGCCGCGGCGCTCGCCAGAAACCGTTCCGTTGACGTAAGCTCCGCCGAGTCTATCGCAGTCGCGTTGGGCTTGGGTTTCCTGCTCATCTGCTTCGTGTCGACCCTGGTGTCCGGACTTGTCGGCTTGTTTTCCCGGTTTGAAATGGGGCGATTTACATGCCTGGGCATCGGGCTGATTCTCGGGCTGGGCCTGTGCCTGGCTGTGTGGCGACGACACGGATCAGCAACTTTGCTCGACTGGAAGAAGCAGCTCGACCTCCCCTTCATCGGATTTCTGGCGTTTGTCTTTGTCGTTTACTTGTTTACCTATGACAGCCATCTGTTGGTCCAGGTCACCTGCGCGCTTAGAGCCGGACTCGTCCCCCACCACAACTACCTGTCCCACGAAACCGCGATGCTGTATGTGCCTGAATACATGATTCACAAGAACGCGTTCCTCATCTGGCCAAACGGCATCAGACTGGGTCCCACGTTCCTGATCGCTCCTTTCCTGGCGCTGTTCAAGTTGTCGGGTCTGAGACTCCTTCACGCCTTCTGCGGTGTGCTCATCGCCGCGTTTTCGTTTGCCGGCGGGCAGCGGTTCCTGGGACGGAAATCCCTGGCCTACCTGGCCGCGGTGGCCGTGGCTCTAAATCCCCTGATTCTCTCCATCCCCCACATCGATGAAAATGTGCTGGCCCTGGCCCCCGCGGCAGCCGCCTTCTACTTCCTCTTGTCACCCGCCTACAGCAGTTGGGCTGCCGGAGCCATGTTTGGATTGGCCGTGGGTTGCCGGCACGTGCTCATAATTCTCGTGCCGGTAATGCTCTTTCCCTATGTCATCAAAGACCAGTGGAAGAAGGCGGGAGTGTATTGCCTCGGATTGCTGGCCGCTTGCGCGCCCTGGATTACGGTTCACGTGTCAACGTACCTGGCGTTCTCCAGCCTGGGCTACGAGTCGTTCGCCATCCGCCCGGGAGTGGATTACGAGTTGTTCGGATACCGGTTCGTATTGAGGGCTTTCCTGAGCTGGCCGCTCACCGACGAGGTACTCCGGAGCCCGTACAACGGATTCCCAACCCTCGTATCCTACCCCCTCACTGCGATTCGGACCTTTGGAATTCTCTTTTCGGGGGCGTGCCTCGCCGGACTCTTAAAGGGCGGCGGGTTGACCCTGCTGAAACGCATTGTCAGCGTCCTTTGGATTGTGCCGATTATGGCGATCCTTATGGTTCAGGCAGGCTGGGAAGAACCGAACAAGATGGGTCTCCTGCTTATCGTCTCGTCACCCCTGGGCCTGCTGGGCGCAGCCGGCGTCGGAGCCGCCTTGGGCGGGAAGGACAAGCTGAACATCAAGAAACTGTCCCTGGCCTATTCACGACGCGGGATGATCGCATGGTTCGTTGCCGCGCTGCTGGTGACAATCTTCACCCTCGTCGCCCGCTCTCCCGACTACAAACTGGACGAACGAACCGTCAACCCCGAACTGGAGGAAGACGCCAGGAACTCCCCCGTCACCCCACCTAGAGTCACCCTGCAGGAGCAGGTGCTGGCCGACAGCGAGCGCCGGCAGTTGGGGGCGCTGCACCTGTTGCCCGACCTCTCCATGGCGATTCCCCTCGCATCGGCGCGGCTGCTTTTGTACCGGGGAGCAGAAGTGTGGGGAGACCTGGCCCGACCCGAGTACAATCGACGCTACACCGCATTCAGGGACCTCGACAACCAGGCCATGGCCCTGGAGGTGGACAAAAGCAAGTTGGCTGAAATGGCTGCTGGTCCTCCCGGCGGCCCTCCCGGCGGCCCACCGCCGGGGCGCTCACCCGAGGAATACCGGGACGCCCTGTACGGACAGGTCATGTCCGGCGAGGAATTTCTGCCCGGTCCCGGCGACATGCCTGACGGTGGTGTCGGGCATCCCCATTTTGAAAAACTCCTCGCCGCCACCGGGGCAGGAGGGCTTACCGCCATCCCCATGACCATGATAATCGATCGCCCCTTCGACGAGGTAGATGGACTTCCCGACCATTTTTCCTGCGACGGAACAGCGACGCCCGAAAGTGTTGCGGTGACCCTCAACCTCCTCGCCCCACCGGTATCACAAGCAGACTTCGCCGGTCCGGCCGACCACGCCGAAGGAATCGCCCTTCCGCCGGGACGCCTTGTAATTGTCAAAGACATCAAGGCGCCCTGGGCCCCGCAGGAAAGAGCTCACATCGTAGCCATGACCTCCCTCGAGGGGGCGGTGAATATCTCCATTATGGTCGGTGGGATTTCGTTCGACCTGCTGGATGGTCTCTGCCACGCCACGGTAACGAGCGCAGCCGGCTCGTCGGAGGTTACTCTCCTGCTGCCGGCCTCCAGCCCCGTCTACATACGGCAATACACCAGCATCAGGCCACGCTGCTTCCACGGCTGGAGAGGCGTGACGTCCGACGACAGCCTGGAGCTGAGTCTGCCGTTTCGCACCTCATACTAAGACCCGTGCGCCCATCGTAATTCCAGATTCAGTTGGTCACAACAGATGCAGGCCATCCTCAAGCCTGGGATATGCCAACTCCGCCAGCAGTTCGTCCTTCATGCGCCGGGTGTCGCAGCAGTAAGAAACCATGCCGATCTTGACGAAGTCAACCGTCAGCGGCGATGCGGTGCGGAAGATCATGGCAAAAACCTCTAAGCACCAGGCTGCGAAGAAGAAACACCACCGCGGCAACCTCAACGGCCTCGGTGAGCCCCATTTGTCGGTCGCCAGGTCGAGAAACTCCTGCAACGTCACTGGACGCTCATCGCCCAGGTTGTAGATCCCCCGAGCGTCCTGTAATTCTATGGTTCTGGTGACGCAGGTGAGAAAATCGGGCAACGAGATCAGGTGCGTCCAGGTGGGTTCCCGCCAGACGTGGAGCAGCCGGCGCCGGGCCAGCCAGCGGGCCGCGTCTATCATGAGCACACCCCGGGCGTAGATCATCCCCGGCCGCAACGCGACCGGGGTCATGTCCGTACCTTCGCAAGCCTCGAACACCACTTTCTCCGCCTCCAGCCTGGTCGCGGCGTGCACAGATTCCGGTGAGCCGTCGGGTAGCCCCATGGCCGGCGCGTCCGGGGTCGATTCCCCTTCAACGTGAGGAAAGCTCACCAGAATGAACTTCTTTACCCCCTCGGCGATAGCAGCCGAGACCAGATTACGCACGTACTGGACATTGGTCGTGGGCAGGAAACTACCCGGCCGCGGCGCGAATAGAACTCCGGCAAAATGAACGATGCAATCCGCGTCCCTGCACGCCTCCTGCAAAGTCTCCGGCGCTCCCAGGTCCGCCTGCACCGGAGTCACACTCTCGGCTTCCGCCAGATCCGAAGCCAGTGGGGTGCGGTGAAACATCAGGCTCAGGTCGTACCCGGAAGGCAGCAGATGACGGGCGAGCAGTGAGCCGAGATTCCCTGCCGCCCCGGTGATCAGTATTCGCATGACTCCTCGCCTCGTACACCCGGTCTCAACCGGAATGCCCTTCAAGAGCCTCTTGCACCGCGCGCCAGGCTCTGGGGTTGATAAGATAGCCGTAGTGGGTAGATGGCGTCAGCTCCACCTGGCGGGTGCCTTCCAGAGCGGCGGATTCGGGGGGCAAAATGAGCAGATCGTTGCGGCTCCAGAACGTGACGCCGCGAATACGGCGCGACAGACGGTGGCTGTTCAAGCGCGTGATGAGCTCACTGTCGGGGCGAAGCATCCGTGTATTGGTAGTGTTGCCATACCTTGCCGGGTAGGTGCCGCCGTGGGGAGTCCCCAGGGTAATGAAGGTCTTGACCAACGCTCCCATCCCGTGGTCAACAATGGCCAGTCGCGCGGCCACTCCGCCCATACTGTGAGCCACCAGGTCCACCTTCGGTTCACCCGTAGCCCGGGTCACCTCCCCGACGTATGCGGCCAGCATCTCGGCACGCTCCTCAAGGGTCTGGTGCCCCGGAAACTGGATGTGATAGGCACGTCGCCGGCCAGCTCTGCGCAGGTAAAAAGCCATGGGGGCAAAATCCCCCCGGCTGCCGCCCATACCGTGGACAAAAACAAGGGGCGGATGTCCATCGGGAATCCCCGCCTCAACCGGCAACCCCTTCCAAAAGAGAAGGCTGTAGCTCAACAACGGCAGTTGCACAATATGCCGCTGTACATCCGGGTCCACGGCGCGGTAGGCGGCGACCGCCTTGCTCGCGACAAAACGGCCCGCAACAGCACCACCGCGACCGGCCGCAGCCAGCGCCCTTTTCCAGCCCGGTTTCTCCTCTTCCGTAACGCTCATTGGCAAGCTCTCCGCAGCCATCCAGGACATCATAGCCTTTCTCTCCCGGCGCAAACAAGGAACTTCGGAAAAGCGATGTGCGGCACAACGGCAGTTGACGACAGAGCGCCGGTGGCTTAGGCTGGATGGCCGTAGAGGAGGAGTTGCCGTTGTCGGAAACCACCGCCACCCCCAGCGAAACACCCCGCCCACGGGGAGAGGGCAACCCGCTGGCCGGTCTGCTGCTGGCAGCGGTAGTCGGGGGGATGTTGCCTTCCGCCGCGGAACTGCTGGCGCTGCCCGCAATTCCGTCGGGAGGAGAATGGCCGCTGGTGGGCGGCGCTCTGCTCACCTTGGCCTGCGGTCCCGTTTGCGGACTGGTTCTGGCCGCCGTTGTCGGCCTGCTGCTGCGCTTTCTGTTTCCAGGCGGTCTCAGCGGTTTTTCAGGCTGGCTGTACCGTGGCGTGAGGGAACGGCTGGCGGAGAAACTCACCCCCGAGAGAGGAAGACAACTGTTGGCCGGGCAGGCAGGTTTGCTCTTCGGAGCGGCAGGCTGGCTCGTGCTCTATTTTCTGGTTGCTGTGTGGGCGATCAGCACTTTCCACAAAGCTACTCTAATTGCTCTGCTCCTCACCGCAGCAGCCCCAGCCACCATGGCAGTGGCAGTGCTGGCCGGTTTGGCGGTCAAGAAGCTCACCCTTCGGCTCCTCCCCACCCGGCAACCGGCAAAGAAGGTCAGCCCGTTGTGGATCGTGCTACTCCCCTCATCAGCGGTCCTGGCCCTGCTGCTGTGCATCGCGCCCGCAGCCGCGTTACACCGCGGCTATTTGACGGAGGCCTACTGGGTAGCCCAAGTGTCGGCAGCGCTGTTCCTGATCATCGCAGTTCTTCTGCTACTGGGTCTGACCGGGGCCAGGGTGGGCTGGCGGAAACCAGCGGTCGTACTGGCCGTCTCCGTCCTGCTGTTCGGCGCTCTGGGCAGCAACGCGAGAATCCGCCTCGCAGGAGAGCGCTCCGCGATGCTGTCCGGGTTTGCGCTCCACGTGGTGCGCACCGCCTCCGATCTGGATCGGGATGGTTTCGGGTTCCTGTTCGGCGGCCCCGACTGCGCTCCGTTCGACGCCGCCATCAACCCGGCAGCCAAGGATCTCCCCGGGAATGGAGTAGACGAAGACTGCAACGGGTATGACTCCGTCGTGGCGAGTCAGACCCCGGCCGCCGCGCGCCTGGTCGCGCCGGCCCTTCCGGGGCAACGGGACATAGTGCTCATCACCTTGGACGCGGTCCGCGCCGACCACGTTTCCAGCTATGGGTACCACCTTCCGACCACACCTAACTTCGATGCTCTCGCCGCAAAATCGGCCCGCTTTCTCCGGGCCTATTCGGCCGGCCCCTCAACCACCGACTCCATCCCCGCACTGGTCACCGGCCGCAATCTTCACAACGTAGCCCTCAATTCGGGCGACGGGGTGTGGGGCCTTAGAGTCATGCGGGACGAAGCCTACACCCTGGCCGAATACATGGTCGAACAGGGGTTTCGCACCGAGGCGGTGCTGAGCCACCGCTTCTTCGCCCCGAAGAACAACTGGGGCCAGGGCTTTGACGGCTGGCACATTCCGGTGCAGGCCAAAGGGCCTGTCGTATCGTCTCCCCAGGTTCTGGAGAAGTCCTTGGAGGTGCTGTCGCATCACCGGGCAAACTCGACTGACCCGCTATTCCTGTGGGCCCACTTCTACGACGCTCATGCCGACTATGTTCCCCACACGGAAGCTCCCTTCCCGGTGAACGACGCACTGTCGGCGTACGATTCGGAGATATGGTACACTGACCGGCACGTCGGTCAACTCATCGACGCGGTCCTCGACGGCCCCCGCGGGGACCGCACCATCATCATCGTTACCTCCGACCACGGCGAAGGTTTGGGTGAGCACGACAACTTCGGCAAACACCGCACCCTCAACCACGAGTGCCTCCACGTTCCCCTGCTGATCTACGTGCCGGGCCTGGCTTCCATGGAGATCGCCGAGCCGGTGAGCCTCATCGACCTGTTTCCCACCATTGCCGACCTGGTCGGCGGCCCACTACCCGAATCGGTGCTCGGCTACTCCCTGGCGCCGGGTCTCGCGGGCGGCTCTCTGTCCCACCGGGGGCCGGTATTTGCCGAGGTATCCTGGAGGGGCAAAATCCCCCGCACCGGTTATGTGGCCGCCATCGACGCGGACAAGCACCTCATCAAAGAAGTGTTCTCGGGAAGGCTGGAGCTGTACGACCTGGCCGCGGATCGGGATGAGCAGTGCAACCTTCTCCTCTCAGGCCCCGAAGCCGCCGCGGAGCTGATGCCCGCCCTCAACAAATTCCTGGAATCCACCGTCATTGTGACCCCGGGAAAACGAAGAATTCCTTAGAGGCAATTCTCAATTTCCAATTCTCGATGAAAGAATGCCTCTCCGGAGTCTGCCCCGGGCCTCTAATTGAACATTGAAAATTGATAATTGATAATTGCCGTTACCTCAGTTTTTCAACAGTTCAACCGCCTGCTCGATGCCGGTGAGGGTAAGGTCCACCATGGGGAATACATCTTTGATCATGCGCAGGGTATTCCGGCCCCTCGTACGGGGCCACTGGGACCGCCGGATCGGGTTGATCCAGACTGAGTTGGGGAAGCGGTCGGCCATGTCCTTCAGGGAATCCAGCCCGGCCCGGCGCTGCTCCGTGACAATATCCAACGCACCCATAGGGTGAAGCAACTCGTAGGACGCCATAGAAGCATCTCCCACCACTATGATGCGGGTATCGGAATCGGCCTTCAAAACCTCCTCCAGGTCTATGGGCCGATGCCACCGCTGAGGGTCCTCCCATACCACGTCATATATGCAATTGTGGAAGAAGTAGGTTTTTAGCTCTTTGAACGTATGGCGGGCCTGGCGGAAAAGATCGCGGGTACGATCGATGTAGCGGCTCATAGACCAACCGCCGTTGTCGATGAATAGAAAGACGCTCAGCTTGTCCCTCAGGCGACGGTCAAAAACCAGCTCTATCTCCCCCGCCTGCTTCACCGTCTGGTAGATGGTCTTGTCAACGTCGAGTTCGTCTTTCGGTCCCACCGGGGCCAGGTGCCTCACGGCTCTTAGCGCTTCCCCCAACTGCCGGGCGGAAAGCGGGGAATCGTCCGAGTAGTCCACGTATCGGCGATCCATGGCCACCTTGATCGCGCTGCCGCGCATGCTGGTGCCGCCCACGCGCATGCCGCCGGGATGATAGCCGCCGTGTCCCACCGGGCTCGTGCCGCCGGTGCCGATCCACCGGCTGCCCCCGCTGTGCGCCTCGGTTTGATCCTTGAGGCGTTGCAGGAAGTAGTCCACCACCTCATCGGGGGTCATGCCTTGCAGCTTCGCCTTCTCCTCGTCGGACAAGGACTCGAGGAACTGCGGGTCCTTCAGCCACTCCTGCAACGCTGCTTTCAACTCCTCGGTCAGCTCATTTGCGATGGATGCGTCGATCTCCTTGCCTTCGAAGTAGTTTGCAAACAACTGGTCGTACAGGTCAAAGTGCCGCTCCCGCTTCACCATGAGGGCCCGGGCCACCACGTAGAAATCTCCCAGCGACGAGATGAGGCCGGCTGACAACGCTTTTTGTAGCTGTAGAAAGGCGGTGGGGCTCACCGGCATGCCGTATTCTCGAAGGCGGTAGAAGAACGGTTCAAACATTGGCCTACCAGGTCCCCGTCTGCCCCAGTTGTCGCTTGGCGCGCATCAGGTCGTCCGACTTCTTGAACAACAACCCAAGTAGCGGGACCTTACGGTTGTCCACCAACTGCTTCACGTCAAACCCGGGCTCCGAACTCAACGCCCTGATCCAGTGGAGCAACTCCCGGGTGGCGGGGCTCTTTTCCACGCCGTCGATGTCCCGCAAACTGTAAAAAGCCCTCACCGAGGCCCGGGCCAGGTCCTGGGGCAAATCGGGGAAGTGGGCCTTGACAATCCGCGCCATGAACTCCGGGGAAGGAAAAGCGATGTGATGGAACACGCAACGGCCCAGGAAAGGGTCGGAAAGGTCCTTCTTGGCGTTGCTGGAAATCACCACGATGGGGCGATTGATCGCGGTGACCGTTTTGTCGATCTCGATTATGTCGAACGACATCTGGTCAAGGACATCGAGGAGGTCGTCCTGGAAATCGCTGTCCGCCTTGTCGATCTCATCGATAAGCAAAACACAGGTTTTGTCCGCGGTGAAAGCCTGACCGATCTTCCCCATGCGGATATACTGGTTGATGTCGGACACATCCCGGGCCGAGTCGGCAAAACGGCTGTCGTTCAGCCTGGTGAGGGTGTCGTACTGGTAGAGCGCTTCAACAGCCTTCATGCTGCTTTTCACATTAAGGACGATCAGTTGCAGGCCCAGCTTCTCGGCAATTGCATGCGCCAGCAACGTCTTGCCCGTCCCCGGCTCCCCCTTCAGCAACAGCGGCAACTCCAGCCGGATCGCCACATCCACCACCCGCGCCAGTTCATCGTCCAGAATGTACGTTTCAGTACCGGTAAGCCGTTCCATCTCTCCTCCTCGCAACCCGTGCCCGCAGTCCAACGGCACAGCCCACGCATTATCGCAGGGCAAACCCAGCGAATCAATGTTGAAACGCGAGGGTCAGGTCCGGAGCCCGCCATAACTCGCCAAACCACCAACAGCCGCCATCGCCGTGACTTCCCTTTCCTCTGGCGGGCGGTGTGGGCAAACAACTTCCCCTTCCCCTGGCGGGAGAAGAGGGGTGGGCACACGTCTCCATGTGGGGTGAGGGGGTGAGGCGGTGTATGGGTCGGTGGGGGCCTCTCTTCGTTTCCTCCTTTCTGGTGACAGTGGAGTTTGCTGCGGCTGGTGCTGTGGAATAAGTTCCCGGGTGCATATTTATGGCCGACTTACCCACCATCGGAACCGGCGCCCACGGCCGAGCGACGTTAACCCCCATGCCATCTCAAAGAACGAGCCAACTGCCGTTTGGTGCATGCGGGATCCGCGGTTGCCGCGGTGCGGCTGTTTGACCTCTCACCCTTTAATATCGGGGTTTCGAAAGCGATGTGGCCAAAAAATCGTCACTGACTGCCGACTTTTTTCGGTCTCCCGTCGAGACGGCACGTTGAGATAGCGTTCAGCAAATCGTATACTTTGTAGTAGAGATTCACTCAGAAGTTGGAGGAGGAAAGTGCTGACGCGGACAACCCTCGCAATTCTGTACAGCGCGGGCCTGATGGCGACTGGTTGCACCGGGAGTTCTACCGTGGGTGAGGACTCGCCAGCGCCCATGGACGTTACCGACGATGCACCCGCCGAGGTTTCGACCGAAGAGGCCGGACTGAAGATGGACGCTCCGCAGCAGGCGGAGGTAGCAACCACAGAGGAGATCAGCCAACCCGGCTGTGAAGATGAATGCGGAACGGGGAAGGTGGGATGTCTGTTCGATGCCCGTGTACCCTGTGGGGACTTCGATGAAGACTCGTGCCTTGAGTGGGGTCCTGTGGACCCATGCCCGGAAGGGAAGGAATGTGTTCTTGGTGAGTGTGTCTGTGTGGTCGACTGTCAGGGCAAGGACTGCGGGCCCAACGGATGCGGAGGAGAATGCGGTCTCTGCGCAGAGTTGGAGAAGTGCGTTTCCGGTGAATGCGTCAGCGAGTGCGAATTCGGCGAGTGTGGCCCGGAAGACAACCCAGCCTGGGTATGCGGAGGCAAAGAACTCAAATTCTGTGAACTCTGGGCGTGCGATCTCGGCTGTTGCCAGGTGGAGGAATTGGAGGGCCTCTGCTGCCACGAAGACGCGGACTGCAAGGACTGCTACCTCGTTGAAGACGGCACAATCGTGCCCTGCCCCTGGGGAATCGGGCCCGGGCAGTATCCGAACGAGTGCACCGAAGACATCTGCATTACTGAAACGGGGTGGTGCCTGCACCTCGACAAGGCCGAGGAGGGGTTGTGTGATGACGGCAACCCCTGCACAGACGACACCTGCAATCCAATCATCGGGGACTGCTACAGCCTTCCTTCGGACGATTACCTGGATTGCCTCACCGTTCCGTGCTGGGGCGCCACCACGGAAGAGGCGGACGAGAAGTGCAGCGACGACAACGCTTGCACCTCCCAATCCTGCCAGTTCGAGAAGGGCTTTGTGTCGTGGACAGAGCCGGGTGACCCGGAAGTGAGCGACCCGGACAACCTGCCGGAAGGGGTCGGTCTGTGCGAGTTTGTAGACCTCACTCCGGGATGCAATGGTGGGGACTCGTGCATGACTTACGGCTGCGAACCGGACGTTGGTTGCGTCTGGGAGTGCAACGAAAACCCACCCGACGGTTGGGATTGCGGGTACTGCTACTGCTCCCCACTGTGGGACGACAGCAACCCGTGCACGATCCCGATGTACTTCTCGGACAGTGGGAGTTGCGGATTCTTGCCGGCGGATTGTGACGATGGGAACCCCTGCACCACTGACTCCTGCGATGAGACTGCGGAGGAATCCACCTACCCCTGCGTCCACGTTCCGGACGACTCCGCTGAGTGTGACGATTTCGACCCGGAGACGGTCAACGGTTGCTTCGCAGGAGAATGCGTCTGCGTGCCTCAGTG
>CAZVFX010000003.1:0-116351 GCA_964626565.1 uncultured Myxococcales bacterium | reverse complement strand
ATCGCTGTTATGCTAGCATACATATCGGACCTCTCCAAGGCGAGGGAGGAGAAACGGACCCGTATGACTTACTTGCTGCGTTGTTGCCTGCCCGGTTTGCTGCTGCTTTGCGCGTCGACGGCCGCGGCGGCTGATCAAACCAGGACACCCATCGACGTCGATGTGTTTCGCGGTCCGGTCATCGCATCATCCCGGATCCTGGGTCTGGCCGGCGCGTACACCGCCATCGCCGAAGGCACCCAGGGCGGTTTTCTCAACCCTGCCTCCTTTATCAACCGCTATCCTTACTCCACAGACTGGTTCGATTGGGATTGGAACTATGACCTGATGTTGCTGGAGCCCGGGGCGGAAGTGGACATGTTCAACACGGGCGAGGCGTCCCACAGCGCCAATGAATACCGGGCCCAAAACGTCGGTATCGGCCTTCAGTTCGGCAAGTTCGGTATCGGTGTTTCGTTCAACAACAACCACTTCAAGGTCGCGGGCAGGAACGGCGAATACCATTACGGGTTCGACTACGGCTACCTGGGGCTGGCATACGCGTTCCTGGAGGAACAGTTGTTGCTGGGAATGGGCATCGGCACCGGGTCGCTGGTGCTCAGCGACAAGGAAGATAGGAACGAGTTGGTGAAGTGGGAGAACTCAGGCCTGGATGTGGGGCTCGTGTGGCGCCCTGACGACGAGTCATATCGGCTGGGAGTGAGCTTTCGCCGGCCGGTGAGTATCAGGCCCGACCTGGAGGAGACCGCGGTTCCGGAGGAGGTCAAAGACCTCACCATCCCGGACAACATCGCGGTGCCCTGGCGCCTGGCTCTGGGGGCTGCGTACAAATTTGGTGCGTCGGGGAGGCCGTTCAACTGTGGGCGGGAAGACCGGGAAAGGGAGATGGAGTTGCTGGCGCGCTCGGGGTTGTCGCAGGTGTTGGACCGCCGTTATGTGCTGGTGGCTGTTGACCTTCTCATCTACGGCGCCGCTCCCGAGGGCTCCACGGGCATGACTTCCTTTCTGGCAGGAGATTCGGTCCCTTCGGGGGAGAGTGCATCATATTCAATCCACGCGGGCGTAGAGTCGGAGGTGATGAACAACTTCCTCCTCGTCCGCGGCGGCACGTACCTTGAGCCGACCCGGGTAGAATCTTCGTCCTACCGTCCCCACCTGACTCTCGGCACAGATGTGCGGGTCGGGGAGTTTCTCTGGTGGGAGTGGAAGGCCGGCATCGGCCTCGACTTCGCCCCCCGCTATCACAATACGATCATCTCTTTGGGCTTCTGGCACTGATACTTGGCATAGCAGGCAACCTATCTCAGCAGGTTGTCCGGTCCCAGGAGGAGGACGTCTTCCAGCCGCGCCACCTGCTTGAGTTCACTGGTGAAGCCGCCTGCGGTGGCTATACAGAGGCGTAGGGAATGGCCGGTGCGGTGAGGGTAACGGGAGACGTGGTCCCGTAGTTGTCTTAGCGCGTCCAGGCCGACATTCCCCCGGGCGCGCCACTTGCACTCTACCATCAGCCGCGAATCTCCGGCCCGAGCGATGAGATCTATCTGGGTCTTTCCGTCGCGGCTCCAGTAGGAAGAAACCTCATCCACAGGTCCCACGTTGTCGGCTGCCGCACCGCGTGCAAACGCCTGGCGGACGACCTCTTCGAACACCGTTCCCATGTGAGTGTCGAAGTGGGGTGCAACGCGGTGCCGCCAGATGGTGCCCGGTGCGGTGCCCTGAAGCGCTCCGCGGTTGGGCCGGACAAACCTGAACCAGAAAGTTACGAACGGGTCGGTACACCGGTAGCGGGCGTAGCGGGCGCGGTCGCGGTCGCCCATGCGGGTCTCCCTGCGCACCAATTCCAGTGCCTGAAGCTCTTTGAGCACATAGTCTGTCCGGTTGGCGGTGAGGCCGGTGCGAGCTGCGATGAGGCCGAACTGATTCTCTCCCGCGGCCACCGCAGCCAGCACTCCGTCGGCTTCCGCCCGGGAAGACAGCCGTTCCGAGCGGAGCATGTCCAACGGGGCTTCGTGAAGGGGCGACAGTGGGTCCAGGACGGTCCGGATCACGTTCTTGGCCAGGGAAGTTCGCGGGTCTACTTCGGCAAGATGCCGCGCCAGCCCGCCGAAAGCGCCGTACAGACGCATCTTATCCTCGTGAGTCCAACCCGGCACGAACCCGGCCGCGTCCCGGCAGGCAAACGGTTTGAGCTTCAGGCGCATGTCGAAGCGCCCATGCAGCGGCTGATCGGTATCCCCCAACCGTGCCAGGGTGCCAAGCGCTGATCCGCACAAGATGACGTGCAGGTTCATCTTGTGACGGTATTCGTCCCACAGGCGCTGGAGTATTGACGGAGCGGATGGTTCTCTGCGGAACAGGTACTGGCACTCGTCAATGACCAACACCAGTCGGCGTTGATCTGTTGCCGCGGTGTGCACGAGCAGGGTCAACGCGGCGCTCCAGTCCGCGGCAGCCGCTCCCTGCCAGGCCGGGCCGCCCCTGCCCGCCAGGTCTACTTCGTGGACAAAGCGGTGCCGCAGAGACGCGGAGGTTGTTTCGTCGGCAAGGAAGTAGACTGCGTCGCGGTTGTTTTGCAGCAGATGCTGGAGCAGGAACGTCTTGCCTGTGCGGCGTTGTCCGTAGAGCAGGCTCAGCGAAGATGGTTTCGCCAGGCATCGCCGGAATGCGGAGAGTTCCTTTTCTCGGTCGACGAATTCCTTCATGTTTACCACCATAGACTTAACTACAAAAAAGTCAAGTTAACCTGTTGATAGTTGACTCGCAGAGGCGAATTGCCACGTCGAAGTGGTGCAGGCCCGTCCCTACTTCGCCGCAAGGGCTTCGAAGGGCAGGCTGCTGATGCTCTGAGTACTGTTCTTTGCTTTGACCGTCGCCTTTCTACGACAGGTTCCCCAGCAGTTCCTTGGCTTCCGCGTGCTTTCTGTCGATGGACAGCAGGCGGGAAAGGTAAGTCTTGGCCCGTTTGTGGTCGCCCTTGTCCAGGTGGGCTTTGGCGAGGTTGAGGTACACCGACACCTTCTGCTCCTTCGACTCCAGCTCGTTGATCCTGAGCAGCAGCGTCTGGTAGGAAGGCAGCGCTTCTTCCTTGCGGTCCAGTTCAAAGAGCAGCATCGCGATGGAGTAGATGGCGGGGAGGAACGAGCCGTCGGCGTCGACGCACTTCTGGAGGACCTCCAGCGCCTTGTCCTTGTCTCCCAGCCGGTTGAGAATGCTCCCCAGTTCGTACTGGAGTGCGGGGATCTCTTTTTGTTGTCGACGTTTGCCCAGGTGGCCGATCTTCCATTCCAGGAGAGGGGCTACCCGCTCCAGATTATCCGCTCCGCGGTAGTGAGCAAGCATCTCGTCCACCAGGTCCGGATCTTCCATGGTCTTGTGGGCTTCCTCGGTCCAGTTGAGGAAGAGGTCTTCGTTGCCCAGGCCGTCTCTATGGACGACGGCCAGCCGCTTGCACAGCGCGGCCTTTTCCTCGACGCCCTCCACCTTCTTCACGCGGGCCAGCAGTTGCTGGACCAGCTCCTCGTAGTCTTCTTCCTTGTCCAGGGCCGAGGACATGAGTTCGAAGGCCTCGGTGTCGTCCTCGTCCATTTCGAGTGCGCGGGCGGCCAGCTCTCTCGCCCGCTGCGGCTCCGAAAGGTGCTGCAGCGACAGACGCGCCGCAGCCCGCAATGCGCCGGCCTGATGTTCAGCGTCCACCTGCATTTCCGCGAGCTTCTCAAACGCGTCGACGGCATCCGGGTAGGCCTGCTGCTGAATGTAGATCTGGGCGCTCTTCTGCACCGATTGAGAGTGCTCGGGGACCAACTCCTGGATCTCGCCGAGCTTCTCCAGCGCAGAGGTCAGCTCTCCGATTTCGTCGGCCAGGGTGGTGGCTGCTTCGTAGAGCAACTCCGCCTTCTTGTCCGGTTCCTCGGCAAGCTTGGCCTGTTCTTCGTAAGTGGCAACGAGGTTGTAGAGGTCCTCACCGCCGCGCAGCAGCTCGATCTTGGCTTCGATTGCGCGGGCGTTTTGCGGGTCACTTTCCAGCACCTTCTCGACGTAGCTGATGGCGCCTTCAGTGTCATGCATTTCCAACGACAGGGCGTGGAGTTTCCACAGCGTTTCAATGCGCTCGTCCCCTTCCTCCAGGTCGGCGAGTTTTTCGAGGACCACGATCTGTTCCTGCTGCTTGCCCTGTCCTTGCAGAATCTCCGTCATGATGCCGAGCGCAGCGCGATTAGTTTCGTCCTTGTCCAGCATCAGGCGACAAAGCGCCAACGCCCGCGACGGCGCCTGCATGCTCTCCCTGGCAATGTGGGCCGCGTCCAGCAGGGCGTCAATGGCCTCATCGCCTTCCAGCACGCCGCTCTTGGCCTCCAGTAGCTCCACCAGATCCTTCCACGCTTCCCTCTGGCGGTGGAGATCGGCCAGCAGGTCGATGATTTCCAGGTCGTCGGGGGCTACCTGGAGCGCCTTGCCGTAGAACCGGGCGGCTTCTTCCGAATTGTCCGCCTCCAGGGCGAGCCCGGCGGCTTTTACGTAGTTGGACTTCTTCTGAGCTGCGTCCAGTGCAATGTCGCCGAGTTTTTCCAGCACTTCGATCTGCTGGCCCGCGTCGCCCTGGTCTTGCAGCACCTGTGACAACATGTTCAACGCAAACCCGTTGTTAGGGTCGTCTGCGAGGATTTCCTGGAGTTTGAGTTCGGCCAGTCCGGGGGTTGAGACCTTTTCGAGATATATGAGCGCCAGCCGGCGCAACAGTTCAACCTTGAGGTCTCCCGGTTCGGCGTCGGAAACCACCCCTTCCAGCACGGTGGCCAGGTCCTGCCAGCGGTCCAACTTCTGGGCCAGTTCCTCCACCGGCACCAGGGTGTCGCTTGTGTCGAACCTCTTCTGCTTGATCGCCTGCAGGTAGGTGTCGAATGCGGCCTGCTCGTTCCCCTCCTTCTTCGCCATGAGCTGGGCAGCTTCGGCCAGCAGGTCGGCGCGATCCAGGCTGCCTTCAACTTCCGCTGATTTCACCACCAGCACGCGCGCCAGGCCGTCGTCGTCTCCCCGACTGCGGTAGATCGGTTCCAGAATCTCCACCGCGGCCAGTCCGAGGATCGGATTGTCCAGCATTGCGTCCAGGCGACTCAGGGCCGCGGCGCTTTCGGGCGATATGGAGAGCACCTCCCGGTAAGCCTGTACTGCGCCCGACGGGTCGTTGAGTTGCCCTTCTCTGGTGAAACCGAGCTTGAGCAGGAACGGCAATCGCTCTTCGCCGTCGAAGTTCAGCACCACGTCTTCGTAGAATGAAGCCAGCTCTTCGTATTTGTTTCCCGCTTCGAGCAGTTTCTCCACCGCGGCGATGGTCTCAGCGTGAGTCGGGTCTTCATCGAACACCCGGCGATACCAGTCGAAGGCGGCGTCGGGAGCGTCGAGTTTGTTAGCGTGTGCATCGGCCACCAGCGTGGCGAGTGCGATCAGCTCTTCTGCCTCACCCGCATTCTCGTAGGCCCTCTGAATTACCTCCACATATGCAGTCCAGTCTCCTCCGGCTTCCGCCAGTTCCGACAGTTTGTCGGACACGGCCTGAGACCCCGGTATCGCTTCCAGAACGTCTGCCAGCACTTCGAACGCCCGGTCCGCGTTGTCCAGTCGTTCGGCCAGCACCTCCGCAGCCTTCAGCGCGATGGGGATCTTCTCCTCGGCTTCCTCCACAACGCTGATCTGGCTTTCGTAAAGTTCTGATAGTTTATCCCATTCTGCGTTCTGTTCCAGCACCGGCTCCAGGGTGAGACTTACCTGGAATCCTATGTCGGGGTCGCCAATCTGGCTCAAGGCCAGTTCCTTCACCTCGGGGTCCACAGGGTCAGCCTGGAGCAGGCTCTGCAGGTGCTGTACGCCCTGCTCCTTTTCGCCCAGCCGTTCGATGAGGGTTGAGGCCAGCTCTTTCTGCAAGGCTGCGGCCTCTTCGCCTTCCGCCGAGGCCAGGAGAGTGGTGTCCACCCGGGCCACCGTTTCCCAATCCTCCAACTGGGTGGCGCACCGCTTGGCGCCTTGAAGCGCGGCGCCCGATTCCGGCTCGAGTTGCAGCAGTTCGTTGTACCAGTGGTACGCTTCTTCCAGGTTGTCAAGACGTTGCTCATAGAGGCCTGCGAGTTTGACCATCACCAGTTTCTGATCTGCTTCGCCTTCTGCTTCCTCCCGCTGCTGAAGCAGCAGGTCGGAGAGCAGGTCCCACTCCTGTTGTGCGGAGTAGATTTCTTCGAGGTGTGCGCAGGCCTTCTTGCGGGCCCTGGGCTCGTGTTGGAGTTCTTCCCACCACTGGCGGGCTCCGTCCGGGTCATCCAGTTGCTCGCCGCACAACTCGGCAAGGGCTACTGTCTTGTCGAGTCTTACGTCGGGATCGTCTTCGATTCCGATCTGGTTTTCGAGAACCGTGGACAGTTTTTCAAACTGCTCGCCTTCACGGTAGTACGATTCCAGTTCGCCGAGAGACTCCTTGTTCGCGGGGTCGAGTTCGAGCACCTTTTCGTAGAGAGCCGCAGCGCTATCTGCGGAGGCCAGTTCGCCTCGCTCGAGCCCGGCAGCTTCCAACAGGTATCGAGCTTGCAGCGTTTCGTCGTCCACAAGGCCTACCAGGTCCACCAGGAGATCCCGGTGTTCAGCGTGCAGGGAGGCACCCTTGGCCAGTTTCCGAAGCTTCTTTTCGACCTTGCCGGCGCCGGGATACAGCTTTAGCGATTGGGAGTAGTGGAAGAACGCCTTTTCCGCATCCTCTCCCCCTTCGTGGAGTTCGGCCAGTTGCAAGTGGAGGCGGTTGGACTCATCTTCGTCTTCCTCGAGGCTCAACTGGGTCTCCAGTGCGGCCGACACCTTGGCTGCCTCGGTGTCATCCGGGTAGGCGTCCAGAAGTGCCCGGGCGATACGAGTGCGGTCTTCCTCCGGGCTGTCGTCTGAGCCCATGAGGCTCTCGAGAATGGTCCACAGCACCGGCAGTTCTCGAGTCTCCTGCAGCGCCATGAGCAATTCGTCCACCCCTTCCGAGGTGCGGTCGTCCTGTGCGAGCACCAGGCTACCCAGGCGCAACCGCACTGCGGCCCGCTCTCCTTCATCGGCGGTCATGTCCACCCGCTGACGTAGCAGGGCCTCCAAGTCTTCCACCTGCTTGAGGCGAGTGAGAATCTGCTCATAGGGGTCGAGACATTCGGTATCGTCGGGGAACTCGTCAGCAAGGGTGGCGAACAGTTCCAACGCCTTGTCATCATCTTTGAGGGTGTCGGCCGCCACTCCGCCCGCTTCCAGCAGGAGTTGCTTGCGCTCCATGGGGTCGGGGGCTTCGGTGCTAAGTGTCTCCAACAATGCGACATACTGGTCCCAGGATTCCAACTCCGGATACAGGGTCCTCAGCAGACGCCGTGCATCGGGAGCCAGGGTCGGGTGTTCGCTTTCGGCCACCTTCTCGAACTGATCAGCAGCTCCCTGGTTGTCGTCGGCATGGCCTTGCAGCACGCTGCCGAGAAGGAAGCGAAGATCGGGTTCCAGATCGGTTCCCGCAACCCGGTCGTCCTCCAGCGTCGAACCCAGGAACGAGACCAGGTCCTTGATATCGTCGATTTCCACTGCGTGTTGCACCAGGAGATTGAGCCGTTCGCCGTCGGCGGGGTCCAGTGCGACCATGATCTTGCACGCGGCGTAAGCCCCAGTGGCGTCCGACTGGTACGTCGTACGAACGTCGTAGATGCGGGACAACCACTCCCGTTTTTCCTCTTGCCCCTGGGCTCTGCCTGCGAGGGCCTGGTAAAGCCCGACCAGGGCGTCCCACTCTTCCTTGCCGGTGTGAGCGGAGACCAGCAAGTCGATGGCCGGCTCCGACGGCTCTTCCCACTGGTCAACGATTTCACGCAACAGCTCCAGGGCCCCTTCGTCTTCGGGTTCCTCGACCAGGATGTTGGCAATCTCTTCCACCGCCGGGTCGTACTCCTGCAGTTCCGTGAACTGAATTGCGGCCAGGCGAAGCTGAACCTCGCGTCGTTCTTCCGGTTCCTCCCGGGCGTCGATTTCCCGCCTGAGGCAGGAGATCACACCTTGCACGTCCCCTTTTTCAAAATAGATGCTTTCAATGCCGCGATAGGCGTCCCACTGGCCACGGTCGGCGGCGAGGATCTGCTCGTAGGTGTCCATCGCCTCAGCCAGGTCTCCGGTGCTTTCACGGTAGATTGCGGCGATTTCGTAGAGCGTTGCGACCCGAGCCTTATCGGAACGGGTTGACTCCGCGCTGGTGCGCAGCACGTCCACCAACTTATCCCATGCTTCAGTTTCACGGTACAACTCCTGCAACTTCTCGATGGCATAGGCGTGGCCCGGGTCATCATCCAACATGTCCCGGTAGATCACCTCGGCGTGCTCCAGGTCCTTCAGCTCGTCGTGGTAGATGCCCACCATCTTGGAGCGCAGGTTGTTACGGCTTTCGGCCTCTTCCAACTGCACCAGTACGTCGAGGTAGATATCAAACAGCTCGTCGAAGCTGCCTCGCTCCCGGGCGTATTGCACCAACTGTTCGTGAATCGCCTCAGACGTGGGCTCAAGCTTGAACGCCTGGCTGATGTACAGGAACGCAGTGTCCACATCGGAGAAGTGCGCCTCGTAAAGGCTGGCCAGATCCCGGTATCGTTCTACCCGGTCCACCTCTTCGGCATACCGGTCGATTTGTACCCGGTAGATCTCCGCCAGTTTTTCGTGCTCAGTATTCCGTTCGTAAGCCTGCTCCAGCAACTGGGAGGCGCGGAATCCGCTGTCCGGGAAGCTCTCCAGCACCTGCTCCAGCAGTTCCACCTCGGGCTCTCCGATACCGTCTTCATCCGCCATTCGACCGAGGGCGTCCACCGCGCTGTCAGGGTTGCTCAATTCGAACAAGCGCACCCGGGCCAACCGGAGCAGCAGCTCCTTCTTGCCTTCGAAACTGTCGGTGAGTTCCGCCTGTCCGGCCAGGAGTTGCTCCAACTGCTCGAATCTGGAAGTGGCCTCAAGGAGCCGATACAGCGCCTCGGTAGCCATGTTCTCGGTGGGGTCGGCATCAACTATGGAGTAGTAGTGCTCGATCGCGCGTTCCGGGTTGCCGAGCTGTTCTTCCTCCAGCCCGGCGGCGCGGAAGAGAAGTGCCTTTTTCTCGTCGGCGTCATCCACGAACTGAAGTTGCGCCATGAGCGCCTGCGAAAGGTCGAACCAGTTCTCTTCGGTCTCCAGTGCGTCTACCAGGAGGTGGAACGCCAGGGCCCGGCGATTCTCGTCGAGAAGGTCGGGGTTGGTGAGTGCCCGGTTGAGGGAGAACACCGCGTCCTCCCGCTCCTGTCGGCCCACCTGCAACTCGGCCAGCGTCACGCACGCGTCCGCCTGCTCTTTGCCCTCCAGGCGGTCTGCGACGTCACCCAGCACGCGGATCCGCCCCTCGGTGTTTTCCGATTGCTCGTAGATTTCGTCCAGAGCCCAGTAGTTGTCGAGGTTCTCGGGGGCCAGCTCGATGAGCCGTTCGTAGGCTAACGCAGCCTTGTCCAGGTCGTCGGTGTGCTTCCGCACTGTTGCAGCCAGCGCAGCCAGTGGCGCGACATCGTCAGCCGCGTCTATACCGCCCATGCCCTTCTCGATGGCATCGATGGCTTCTCCGGTCCGGTCCTGGGCCTCGGCCTCGGACAGCAGGTCGGCCAGCAGTTCGTCGATACCCGGCGCTTGCTCCACTCCCCGGGCCATCGCGTCGAAAGCCCGGCCCGCGTCATCCAGCCGGTCCCGGTACAGACTCCCCAGATTATGCCAGGCCATTGCCGCGTCGATGGGCTCGGGAGCCATGGCGGCCCTCACTTCGAGCACATCTGCCAGGAGTTGCCAGTTTTCCCCTTGGGTGGCGATAGGCTCGAGCACCGATACTACCTTCAGGGCCACGCTGTCGTAGCCCTCGGCCTCGCTCATCTTCAGCATGAACGACAGCGCCTCGATGCACATCTCGTCGGAGTCGTCCTGAGCAACGATTTCCGACAGGATCTCGTACGCGGACTCCAGGTCAGCCAGGTTGTCCCGGTACACGATTGCGAGTTGATACGCGACCCCGCGGCGTTCGTCCCCATCAAGGCGGGCCAGCTTGGAGCGCAACAGGGACGCGACTTCGTCCCACTTCTCATACTTGAGGTACAGGCCTTCGAGGCGCTCGGCGACCTCGAGGTCAGCTTCGTCCGCGGCCTGCAGCAATTCTATCCACTCGATAGATTCCTCTTCGCGGTCCAGTTTTGCGGTGAGGAGATCTGCCACCCGGACGTACAGTTCCTTCTTGTCGTCTTCCTCCCAGACGGCATCTTTCTTCTCGACCAGCAACTCGAACAGCTCTTCGTGGCGTTCTTGCTGCTCCAGCAGTTCCTCCAGTTGCTGGAAGATTGCCAGGTCGGACGGCGCGTGAGCGCGGGCACGCATGAGTGCGTCGACTGCAACTTCGTTGTCATCCAACTCACGGGCCAGTCCGGCCAGGGACAGCGCGGCATCCATCTCCAGCCCTTCATCAAAGGGCTCCGAAGCCGAAAACTCGCTCTCTCCGATTGCCAACAACCCCTTGTAGATGTCGAACAGCTCGTTGAGCTTTTCGCCTTCACGGCCAGTGGCTTCAAGACGTCCGAGCAGGTCGGGCTCGGAAGGATTGATGGTGACCATATGGGTGAGGAACCCGAAGGCCTCTCCGGGATTGGACAACTTCTCCCCCAGAATCTCGGCGCACCGGCCCAGGGTGTCGAACCTCTCCATTTCGTCATCGGAGACCTGGGATTTCTTGGACAGCACATCCACCAGTTCGGCCCACGCCTCGGCCCCTTCGTATCGGGCCTCCAGCAGCGGCACCACCAGCTCCAGAGCTTCGTCTTCCTTGAAGTAACGTTCGAGTTCGCCCCAGGCGTCGCCGTCATCAGGCCACCGTTCGACTACCTGCTGCCAGAACGAGGCCGCGGTGTCCGCGTTTGCAAGCTGGTCATCGTACAGGCTCGCCAGTTGCAGGAGGTTCTCCCGCGCCTGCTCGTCGTCCGCGAATTGCAACTCATCTTCCAGCACTCCGGCCATCTCTTCCCACTGCTCCAACTCCTCCAGCATCCGCTTGAGTCCGGCATAGGCCTCGGAGTCGCCGGGGTCGGTCTCCCGGATTTCCTCGTACACTGCGACCGCCTTTTCCTGGTCGGTGGTGATCTCTTCGTAGAGGCGTGCGAGTTTGTACAACTCCTCCTTCTTGTCGTCTACGTCCATGGCGAGGTCGGCCAGCGCTCTGACCGCACCTTCCAGCTCGTCCCAGTTGCCCGCCCCGGTGTAGATCTTCTCCAACTGCTTCAGCAACTCCACAGAGCTGGGCTCGCGCTCCAACTGCGATTGCAACAGTTCCCGGGCCCGGCCCTGATCCTTCAGCCGGGACTTGTGCACGTCGGCAACCTGGATAGCCAGTTCAACTCGAATCGCACTCTCCAGATCTTCGTCCAGCAGTTCAACGACCACCGACGAGAAATCTTCCAGAGTGTCGGCCTTTTCCGCACGGTCGATAAGAGATTCGAGGAGATCCAGATCCCCGCCCCGAACGTCCTCGAGAAAGAGGCCGAGAGTTCTGGTGTAGCTCGCCTCGAATTCGCCGATGCGCTCCAGTACGTCGGACAACTTGAATGCCGCCTCTCTTGCTTCCGAGCCGTCGGTGTTGTCTGCGATGACGCCCAGGGCCCGGGCGACGTCCATGTCCGCCCGTTTTTTCGGATAGTAGCCCAACAGGGTCCGAGCAACCTCGGCATCATCCGGCAACTGCTCCAGAAGCGTTTCGAGGAGCTGCCTGGCCCGAGGTTTGTCGTTGAGCAAATGGTCCGAAATACGCACCATCTCGAGACCCGCGGACTTCACTCGCTCCAGGTCGGTTTCCTTGTGACGATATTCGTCGAGGAAGCGGACCAGGCCGGGAAGGTTGTTGTCCTGGGTGAACATGTCTTCCAGTTCGGCAAACTCGCCCGCTTGGGCCAGCAATCGGTGAAGGGACTGCTTTGCCTGCCGGTTGGTCGGGTTCTCGTCCAACAGTTCCAGGAAGATGCTGCGGGCTTCGTCGAACCTGCCGAGCCTTTCGGCCAGCAGTTGCCCCAGCTTCTCCCGCATCTCCCGCTTCTGGTTTGCAGTGCTCGCCTTCTCGACGCCGCGGCCGAGAAGCTCAGCGAGCTCGTCGAATCGCTCCAGCTTGGTATATAGCTGGCTAAGTCTTCTGAATGCCCACGGATGTTTTGGGGCCGATGCGACCAACTGCTCCAGCAGGTTGGCAGCGTCCTCGTCGGCCTGGAGCCTCTCCAAGGCAATGGTGGATAGTTCCTCGAGGAGTTCCGTGCGTTCCTTCCCCTTCACCATGGTCAACTGCTGCTGGCCGATTTCGAAGAACTTTTCGAATTCACCCCGACTGCGGTAGGCTCGAGCCAGCAGGCCCATAGCCTGGCTGTCTTTGGGCGCCAGTTCTACGACCTGTTCCAGGTGCGGTATGGCTGCGCCTTCCTGGTGCTGGTATTCAATGAGGATTTCGGCAATCTCCCGGTGCAACTCCATCTTGCGGGTGCTGTCGTCTTCCAGTGCGGCTTTCTTCTCCAGCACGTCGGTAAGCTCGCTCCAGCGGCGATTGCTCTGATAGTAGTCGCCCAGGGCGTCCAGAGCCTCTCGGTTCTGGGGGTCGATTTGCAGGATCTTGCGGTAGACGGTGACCACCATCTCCGGAACAGGCAGCTTGTCTTTGGACGAATAGATGTCCAGAGTCTTGCGCAGCAACTCCAGTTTTTCGTCGGCCTCTTCCTCCGGCAGCCGTTCGGCTCGGGAGGTGTACAGTTCGATAACTGCGTGCCAACGCTTGGTCTCTTCAAGCAGGGTCGCCAGGTCGGTGAATGCGGCTTCGTCCTCGGGCAGCAGGACGAGGACCTTCTTCAGCGAGTCGATGGCCCGGTCCGGGGAACTGAGATGGTCCCGAGCTATCTCCGCCATGTTCTTGAGTATGGCAACCTTCTGGCGGTCCGGCACCAGGCTCTGCCGTGTAGACAGGGTTGAATAGAGCTTCCGGAAATCGCCCTTATCAAGGCAGAACTTCTCGTAGAACAGGAGTGCAGCTTCGTTGCGCGGGTCGATGGACTTGATGCGCCGGTACAACTTCTCGGCGTCGTCAAGCTGATCCAGCTTGTGCCACCGAATCGACGCTTCCCATTCCAGGTAGCGCCGTTCCTGGTCGCGGTTCTTGGTGTCGCGGCGGGCGCGTCCCAGCAATTCGGCGAGCCCTTCGTAGTCTTCGTAGGTCGAGTATGTCTGAGCGCAGAACTCCACTACGTCTGAGACGCCCGGGAACCGCGAATAGAGCTCTTCCATCGCGGCGAATCCGCTGTCGCGATCCTCGAATCGCTGTACGAACACCCGTACCCGCTCCTTGTAGAGCTCTTTGCGGACCTCCTTAGACTTGACCTGGTCGGCAAACTGGTCGCAAAGGTTGATGAGCCGTTGCCAGTGCTCGCTTTCCTTGTAGGCAGAGACCAACTCGATGATTCCTTCGTCCGAAGACTCGTGGTCCACAACCTCTTCCAGCAGTGCGATCCCCTCGTCAAATTCTCCCCGGGAGACGTACAGCCGGCCCAATTTTTGTTTCAGGAGCGGCCGCTCCACATCGGTGGCCTCCGGGATGGCCTTCTCCAGCTCTGCGATTCCTTCGGCCAGTTCCTTTTCTGCGTTATCTACGAGCTTGAGGCCTTCCTGCCCTTTTTCGGCCCATGCCTCGGAGTAAAGAGACAGCTCCTCGAAGGCCTTGCGGGCTTCGTGTACCTTGTCGCAATTGAGGGCCGAATGGCCCAACTGGAGTAACGTGTCCGCCTTCTTGTCGGTGCCGTCTTCGCTCAACGCCTTCTGGCGAAGAAGCTGGACCTCAAACAGCGGCATCTTCATCTTCTTGAGCATGTCCAGCGCCCGCTGGGCCACTTCATCAGACGGTATCTGCTCGAACGCCTCCGTGACCAGGATCAACGCATCACGGGTTTCTCCCATCTGCTCGAAAAGCAGGCTGGCGAGTCTCAGCTTCAAGTTTGCCGCCAGCACCGTATCGGTGGTGGAGTCCAGGTGCCGCCGGGTGATGTCCACAAGCAACTTGCGAAAAGCCTCCACAGTCGCATGGTCGCTGAATCCTTCGACCATCTCCTGTAGCCCTTCGTACAACTCCTGGAACTCACCACGACGGGCAAAGAACCCCACCAGGTTGTCCAACGCGGAGCGATCGGTGGGTGCATCTTTGAGCTTGTCGAACAGTTGTTTTTTTCTACTCATTGCGGTTCCTTTTGAGAAACGTCCCCAAACTTATCAAGGTTACTTATCGGCTAATGTAGCGTGTTTCGAGATGACGTTCAACAACAAACCAATGTAGACTTTAAGTAAGAAGAGTGGACCACCCTTCCCACAGGATGGAGTCCGCAATTCGCCCTTCAGCGACGCTTCCCGGAAGCAACAGGGAACCAGACAGTGTGGCGCCCGGCTGGACGCGGCTTCCGGAGCAAACCGCGACCGTGGGGCCGGCGGCCGACTGCTCCGGGATTTGGACTCCGGGGCCGATGTACGCCGGGGGTGTGATCCCGGCTTCGCCGCTCTCGAAGATGAACCGCCCGGGAGACAGTTGCAGCACCTCTCGATACGGGCCCTCAGCCAAAGCCGACAGGCTGCCCGTGTTCAGCACCGCAAACACAGCCGAAGACAGGCCGCGCCACGTGCCCAGATCCTGCCAGTTGAAAAAGCGACGGCATCCTTGAACCGGCAGTCCTGACCGCATGGCCGGCCGGAAACCTGCGTCGATGACCGAGCACTTTCGATTCGGCAGCAGGCGATATACCTCCGGCTCCAGCAGATATACCCCGGCAAAGACGCCCTTGGACGCGTTTTGCGGGTCGGCCTTCCCGATGGAGATGATGCGGCCCCGGTCATCGGTCAAAGTGCTGCGCAGGTGCTCCAGTCCGCTGCCGTCGTGGAGCAAGGCGGTTGCCGAGGCGCCGGTTTGACGATGATAGGAGAGCAGGTCGGGAAGGTGGAAATCAAAGAAGATATCGGAGTTCACCACCAACAGCGAGCTGCCGTCGTAGAACTTTTTCGCCCGGGCCAGCCCTCCACCGGTGCCCAGGATTTCCTCCTCGAAGGAGAGGTGCAGGGTGACGCCGAACTCGGTGTTCAGCCGCTGGGCCGCGGCGTCCAAGTGTGGCTGGAGGACCTCGGCCCGATGGTGAAGATTGACGACTATGGTCTTGATGCCTGAGCGGGCCAACTTGAACAGCGTGTAGTCGATGAGAGGAACGTCGAAGAAAGGGAGCAGCGGTTTGGGGTATTTACTGCTGAAAGGTTCCAACCGGCTGCCGAAGCCGGCCGCCAGCACCATGGCTATGCAACCATCACCTGCCATTTTTACCCGACAGTAAGCTTGATTTAGAATACAACTGAGCAGTAGCCGACGAAATCCACCGGTTCGCCCACGGGTACAATCTCATAACTCGTCGCATGGGTCAGCAGTTCGCCGTATTCGGAACCCATGAGCCGGGCCGCTGTTACCGCCGCGGCCGCCGCGCCGGGGCAGCACGCATTGTAGTTGCTCAGCCCTTCCTCCAGGCAGCCTTGAGGGTCGAGGCTGACCAGCTTGCTGATAAACGCGGCGTCGTTATCACCCTTGGCCCAGCGGTGGGATTTCTCACCCACTCCGTAGGAGGTCATGCCGTACCGGGGCCCGTAGTGCGTCAGGTCTGTGGAGCCCACAAAGACCGGCTTGGTGTCGTAACGTCTGACGAACTCCATGATCAGGTCCACGATGTCCAGAATGATGTCCCGGGGGGGCAGATGCAGAATAACTACCTTGGCTTCGGGGAACAGGTGCTTTACCAGGGGCAACTGAACTTCAACGGTGTTGTCCGGTTCCCAGGCCGAAGTCTCCACCGGTCGGAACCTGAACGCTCCGGACAGCCCCTGAACCATCTCCTTGTGGCACATGACGGGCCCTAGCGGAGTCTCGAAGCCGTCTCCGGCGAAGATGAGTGAACGCTGATACTGGTGAACGTGGCCGCCGAACAGCACGACCAGGTCGGGATTGCGAGGCGCGAGGTTGTCCAGAACTTCGTAGGCAATCCGGCCGGAATACATCCAGCCGGCATGGGGAACGATGCCCGCCACCGGAGGTTTCTTCAACTTCTGTGGGCGGCCGACGTTCTCCTTGAATTCACCTATCTTGTTTTCGATCTTTTTTTTCGTTCCCGGATACCATGAGCCGGCAAATGTGCTTTTGACAAGGTCCATTTAGACCCCCGTAGTAACCTTCATTCAGTCGAGCGGGATATACCTCAGGGGCCTTGGGGAGTCAAGCGAAAAGCCCGTATAATCAGTGATTCCTTCGTGTTGAGAACTGCTGTCTTTTTTTAATGCGGGCGGGCGTTCGCGCCCCTGTTTTGCTAGCGATAGAGACGCTCTCCATCGGGATTGATACGCTGCACGAAAATGCCGCATCCGCTTCCATCCTGGGCCGAGTTGGGCTGGGTCGGGGGCGGGCAGCTTGCCCAGGTAACGGCAAAATCGCCGGCCGCAGACATCGCGGTGGCTGCACCCGTCTGTTCCCCGGTGGGGGAGACGTTGACCACGAACTCCTGGCCCACAGCAGAGCCGTTCGCCTGGTACCGGCGGGCGACGATTCCGCAGCCGTCGCCGTCCTGAGGCGGGTCCACCGCGCCGGGGGTGGCGCAGCTTTGCCACGCGGCGGCAAAGTCCCCGGTGGGAGCCGCGGCCAGGGACGGGGCCTCCTGCACCTGGTCGATATGCTCATTGAGCTTGAATTCCGAGCCTGACTTGCCCACGGACAGGTTGAAGCGCTGTCCGTAGATCCCGTAGTCGGAGCCGTCCTGGTCCAGGCTCTGCCACGACATGGCGAAAGTGGAGTCTCCAGTCACGGCAACGCTGGCCGCGTACTGGTGCTCCCCGGTGTGGGTATTCACCTGAAACTCCTGCCCTTCCATGTCGCCGTTCGCCATGAAGCGCTGGCCGAAGACCCCCCAATCGGAGCCGTCCTGGGACCAACTGCTCCATGCCACCACAAACCTGCCGTCGTCAAAGGTGTCTATTGCGGGCGCCTTCTGCGCGACCAGGAAGTAGGTATTCACCTGAAATTCGGTGCCCCACTTCTCGCCATCGGGTGCGAAGCGCTGGCCCATGATTCCGGTATCGGACCCGTCCTGCCCGGGGCTCTCCCAGACAACCACAAAGCCGCCGGGAAATCCGGCCACCGCGGGGGCAATCTGACTGGCGGTTGTATAAGTGTTCACCTGGAACTCGTCGCCATCGGGGAACCCGTCCAGGTCGAACAACTGGCCGAAGACCCCATCCATGAATCCGTCCTGGCCCGAGCTGACCCACACCACTACGAATCGGTCTTCTCCCACTGCGGCAGCCCGGGGGTCTTTCTGGGTTCCGTAGCTTTCGCTGTTCACCTGGAAGTCGCCGGCGTCGGGCTCGAGGCCCGGGAAGAAGAAGCGGGCAAATACACCCTCGCTGTTGCCGTCCTGCAGCGCGCTTTGCCAGACGACCAGGAACCGACCGTCGGCCAGCATGGCGATGTCAGGCGCTTTCTGATCCCCTTGGGTATACTCGTTGGCCTGGAACTCCGTGACCTGCCCGTCCGTACAGCCGTCCCAGGGCGTCTCATTGAAATCCTCGCACCCGGTTCCTTCCGGCGGGCAGAGGCCCTGGACGCACGCGGCGCCGGGCGGACAGACGCCGCAGTTTCCCCCGCACGTATCCGGCCCGCATTCCTTGCCGTCGCACGCGGTGAAGACGCATAAGCCGTCGATGCAGTACTCTCCACAGCCGCAACTGCCGCAAGAGCCGCCGCAGCCGTCGCTGCCGCAATCGGAACCGGAGCAGTCGGGGACGCACAGGCAGGTGCCGTCGGCCAGGCAGTCGTGATTTTCGGGGCACTCACCGCAGCTTTCGCCGCAACCGTCAGGTCCACAGTTCTTGCTGTCGCAAGCGGGCTGGCAGACGCACAAGCCGTCGACACAATCTTCCTGCAGCCCGGGGCATTCGCCGCACTCGCCCCCGCACCCGTCTTCGCCGCATTTTCCGGCACAATCGGGCTGGCACAGGCAGACCCCTTCGGCCAGGCACACGTGATTGTCCGGACAGCCGCCGCAGCTTTTACCGCAGCCGTCGTCCCCACATTCGAGGCCCTCGCAATTACCGACACAATCAGGTTCGCAAAGGCCTTCGTTACATACCGGTGCGGCGGTGGGGCAGTCGCCGCAACTGTTGCCGCAACCGTCATCCCCGCACTCTTTGTCTTCGCAATCTGGGACGCAGACCGCGGAGCAAAGGCCTTCAACGCACTCCGGCAAATCCTCGGAACACACTCCACACACGCCGCCGCAACCGTCGTCTCCGCACTCCGCGTCCGCGCAGTCAGGCGTGCAGCACGAGCCCGCGTTGCACGCGGGCGCTGCGAGCGGGCAGGAGCCGCAGCTTCCGCCGCAACCGTCGTCCCCACATTCGAAGCCGTCGCAAACCGGGATGCACGCCTCCATGCACACGTTGTCTTCGCATGCAAAGCCATCCCCGCAGCCTTCGCAGTCGCACCCTTCATACGCGCCGCATTTGCCATCGCAAATCTCGACGCAGTCGTCGGTGCCGCTGCCGGTGCAGGCTGACAGCGGAAGCAGTAGAAAAACGGCCAGACAAGCTCGAGTCATCATCGGTTTCGCCTCCCTACCAGGCGCTTACTGCAGTGATCATCGAATCGGGTTGAGGTGAGCCTCCGCAGCAACTCCCCGTTCCGTCGCCATCCTGGACCGATACCAGCTTGATGGACGAGCAGCTCTTGGCTTTGGGGAAATTACACTTGCAACCGTTGCCCATGGCGCTCCCCGCGCAGCTTGTGCCGAGAGTCGTGATGGTGCACTGCTTTTCGTTGTTGCAGTACACGTCCCATTTGCCCTGGCATACCGAATTGCCGCCGGAGTATGTGGTGATTCCTACCTGTGCAACGCAGCCGCTCGCGCCGCTGCACGTAATGGACTGGCCAAAGCCCGAAAACGCCTGGCCGTTGCCGTTCCACGAGTAGGAGTCGGTGCCACAGGGGTTGCCGTTCCAGCAGCCGCCTGCGGAGTCTTGCGAAATGGAGTTGAAAGCAACACGATTGCCGCTGGGAGAGCAGCAGTTGTTGTTGTTGGAGTGAATGCAGCCCTGGACCGGGTCGCAACTGTCGGTTGTGCACTCGTCTCCGTCGTTGCAGTTGATCAGGCTTCCCGGCTGGCAGCTTCCCCCCGAGCAGCTATCGTCTTCAGTGCAACTGTTGTTGTCGCTACACGGAGCGGAGTTGTTCAGGTGCACGCAGCCGCTATCGGGAACGCACGAATCGTCGGTGCAGATTTTGCCGTCGTCACAGTTGAGGCCATCGGGTCCGGCGCACACACCGGCGGCGCAAACGTCGCCGGTGGTGCATTCATTGAGGTCGTTGCACGGCGCCTGGTTGTGGGTGTGCACGCACCCGGCCTGCACGTCGCACGAATCGTCTGTGCAGACATCCTGGTCATCGCATCCTACCGTCGAACCCGGCTTGCACACTCCCTCGTCGCAATGATCCCCTTCGGTGCAGGGGTTGAAATCGTCGCACGGAGCGTCGGCCCACAAGTGGATGCAGCCGGCCGCGGGGTCGCAACTGTCTACGGTGCACGGATTGGCGTCCTCACAGTTCAATGAACCGCCCCCGCCGCAGCTTCCCGCTCCGCACAGGTCGTTTATGGTGCAAGCGTCGTTGTCATTACAGGGGTTGGAGTTCAACGTGTAGATGCATCCCTGCAACGGGTCGCAGTTATCGGTGGTGCACAGGTTGTCGTCGTTGCAATCCAGCGGCCCTTCCGGTGCGCACCAGCCGTCGTCGCAGTGGTCACCAATTGTGCAAGGATTTCCATCGTCGCAAGCAGCCTGGTTGGGGGCGTGGTCGCAGGCCCCGTCGGCTCCGCACGAGTCGTCGGTGCAGGGGTTGCCGTCGTCGCAGTCGGGTGCGGGACCGGACACGCATTCTCCCGCCTCGCACACGTCGCCCACGGTGCACGGGTCTCCGTCCGAGCACGGGGCTTCAGCGTCCTCATGAAGGCAGCCGCCGCCGGGGAGGCAAATGTCCTTGGTGCACGGCTTGCCGTCGTCGCATTCCAGCGACCCGGTGCCGCTGCACTGACCTTGCTTGCAAGTATCTCCGGTGGTGCACTCGTTGAGGTCGTCGCACCCGGCGTCGTTGGGTTCGTGAACACAGCCCTGCCCCTGGACGCAAGCATCGTCGGTGCAGACGTTGCCGTCTTCACAGGAGGAAGGTTCCCCGGGCTGGCAGCTTCCCGCCGCACATTTGTCTCCCGTCGTGCAGGAGTTTCCGTCATCACACGGGTTGTCGTTGTTGTCGTAGGAGCAGCCGGCCATGGGGATGCATTTGTCATCCGTACACGGGTTGTCGTCGTTGCAGTCCTTCGGCGTCGTGCCGACGCACACCCCGCCGGAGCATTTGTCCTGGAGCGTGCACGGGTCCACGTCGTCGCAAACGCCGGCGTTGTTGGTGTGCAGGCATCCGAGGAGTGGGTTGCATACGTCCTCTGTGCACTGGTTGTTGTCTTCACAATCCAACTCTTCGCCGGGCTGGCACGTTCCGTCCTGGCAGTAGTCGTTGGAGGAGCACTGGTTGCCGTCGCTGCAGGCTGCGTTGTTGTGGGTGTGAAGGCAGCCGGTTTGGGAGTTGCACGAATCATCCGTGCACGGGTTGCCGTCGTCGCATCCGAGCATGGAGGAAGGCAGGCACAGGCCTCCTTCGCAATGGTCGCCCATGGTGCACTGGTTGCCGTCGTCGCACCCCTGATCCAGGTATAGATGGGTGCACCCGAGCGCGGAGTCGCAATTGTCCGCGGTGCACTGGTTGTTGTCATCGCAATTAAGGGGCGGACCGGCCGCGCACTGCCCGTCAAAACAGGCGTCCGGGCCGGTGCACGAATCGCCGTCGTTGCACCCTCCGTTCACCGGCGAGTGCTGGCAGCCCGAGTCGGGGTTGCAGGAGTCCGCGGTGCACTGGTTCGCGTCATTGCAGTTCAGCTCGGCGCCCCCACTGCAGGTCCCCTGGAAGCAGCTTTCACCATAGGTGCACTGGTCGCCGTCGCTGCACACTTGCCCTTCGTTGGCCGGGGTCAGTGAACAGGCGCCGGTGACCGGCGCGCACGATGCTTGCAGACAGGCTGCGTCGGGTCCTGCGGGCGGCGGGCAGACGACAATCGTGTCCGGGGCGACGGCGCACTTGAATTGCACTCCCGACTTGTCGCAATAGAGTGTCCCGTTGCAGAGGTCGCCATCTTCAAAGGCTGCA
This sequence comes from uncultured Myxococcales bacterium, assembly GCA_964626565.1. Classification (GTDB taxonomy): domain Bacteria; phylum Myxococcota_A; class UBA9042; order CAIXZC01; family CAIXZC01; genus CAZVFX01. The sequence goes on along the minus strand of CAZVFX010000003.1, from coordinate 94,978 downwards.
CAATCGGTATCGGCCACGCAGTCGCACTCCACCGCGGTGCCCTGGCATTCTCCTTCCACGCACAGGTCTCCAATGGTGCAGGGGTCCCCGTCATCACAGATATCGCTGTTGGCCTCAAAAATACATCCCGACTGACCGTCGCACAGGTCATCGGTGCAGGGGTTGCCGTCGTCGCACTGCACTGCTGTCCCCACGCAATCGCCGCTCACGCAGTGGTCGGTGACGGTGCAGGGGTTGAGGTCGTCGCAGGTGGTTCCTTCCAGCGGTTCGAAAGCACACCCATCGACGCCTTCGCACAGGTCCTCGGTGCAATCGTTGTCGTCGTCGCACGTTGCCTCGTCGGTTTCGCCATCGCAATTGTCGTCTGAACCGTTGCACTGCTCAGCCGCAGGTTCGTCCGCGTCGCACGCGGTGAGGCCGCCGGAGGTGCACTTCCTGATACCTTCGCAGGTTCCGAAGTCGTTGGACACCTCGCAAACCGTGTGCTCCGCCAGTTCCACCGCCAGGTCTGAACACTCGCACTCTTCCGCGTCGGCGACACATTGGAACAGCGATTCTCCTGCGGCCCCTACGTCCTCACAGTTGTACCCTTCCGGGCACTGTTTCTCTTCACCGCAGGCTGCGCCGCAGAAACGTCCGGAAGCGCCGTATGTGACGCACAGGTCCTCCTGCCCCGAGGTGCTGGCGCAGTCGTCGTTGTCGGTGCAAGGTCGGCAGAGCACCCGGAAATCGGAAACGCAAACGAAAGTCAGGTCAGGGCCCAGCCCCGAAACCTGCTGGCACGACCAGCCTGCGGGGCACTCCTCCACGCACGCTTCAGAGCACACCTGGTTGCCCATGTGATCTACGCAAAATCCGGACAGGCAGTCCCCGCCGTCGTCGCACGGTTCACCGAAACACCCGGTGCCTGCCATGCAGGAGACGAATTCCTGCTTGCTGTCCTCGGGGCCGCCCGGATCGAACGGAACGTCCGCCGGCCCTCCCCGGTCGGGTAGTCCGGCATCCGGCATGACTGCCGCGTCGAGGTCACCGCCGCCCTGGTCGTTGAGGAGCGCTACCCCACCCGATCCGGCACATGCGGCCCCGGCGAGAAGCGTAAAAATGACTGCGATCAACTGGCGCATAACCGCGCACCTCCGCGTTGCTTGAGTGCTTTGACCACTATACCAGAAACCACCATCTTGCAACAGCACACCTGGTGCGCTAATCTCGGTGCGGCAAACCAGGAGGAGCCCATGACCCGCAAGGTGTCGGAGCATGAGTGGCAGGAGTTGATGGAGATCTACGCCAAACGCGACAATCTGGAGATGCACCGGGCGGCTGCCGCAGGTGCTGCGGGCCTGGCGGCCACCTACCCGGAAGACCGGGAGGTTCAGTTGTTCTGCGCGATTACGCAATACTACTGCGCCCATCGTCTCAAGGACCACGGCCGGAAGCGAGAGGTAGCATCTCAGGGGGTGGCCGCAGCCGGCCGGATCATGCGCATGGACCCCCACGACTACGATGCCCGGTACTGGTGGGTGCTCAACCAGTTTCAGGCGCGCATGGCCGAAGGGATCCCTGCGGCGCTGCGGGAAGCTAGGAAGATCAGAGGGTACATCGACGATTTGATAGCGGATGAGCCGGACCGTTTTGAGGCGTACATGATGAAAGGGGTGCTCTACCGTGAATTGCCGCCCCTGATCTCCTGGGGCGACAAGAAGAAAGGGGTGAAGATGCTGGAGAAAGCCGCCAGCCTCGCACCCCGGGATCCGGAAGTCCTCCTGGAACTGGCCGCGGCTTACGCCAAGGTGCGCAGGAAGGCCGATGCGCGGGTCGCGTACCGGAAGGTGATCGACGAAAGCACCCCTCCTCCCAACCGTGAGTGGGAAACTGAAGATGCGCGTGCATACGCACTGAAGATGCTCAAGAAGCTTTGACTTAAGCACCCTGTCTTGGCTACATTACGTCCGGCAGCGAAAGGAGGTTTGTTGATGGTCAGGTCACTGGCGGTTGTTATCTCATGTCTTCTCCTGCCCGCCCTCGCCTTCGCCGAGAAGAAGGTCACCAAAGAGGAGTGGGACGGGCTCTACCGGATTTACAAGTTGAGGGCTAACCTCGCGCAGCACGGCGAAGCCGCGCGAATCTCGGCTGAGCTGGCTGCCAAATATCCGGACGAAAAGAAGATCCAGATTTTCTGCGGCCGCACCGCCTATTTCTACGCCCATCGGCTGGAAGGGAAAAAGCAGCAGAAGGCGGCGGAGCGTGGCGTCGAGTGTGCGCAGCGGGTGCTGGACAAGAATCCCAAAGACTACGACGGCCGCCTCATGTGGGCCATGACTCTGTTCAAGTCAAAGGCGGGAGAAGGGTGGCAATCCGCGCTCAAGGAATCGAAGAACATCAAGAAATTCCTGGAAGAGATGATTTCCGACGAGCCGAAGCGGTTCGAAGCGTACATGATGCTCGGCGCACTGTACCGGGATCTCCCCGGTCTCATTTCCTGGGGGGATAGCGCCAAGGGCCTCGAACTGCTGGAGAAGGGCGGCAAGCTCAACCCCCACGATCCCGACATGCTTCTCGAGTTGGCCCAGGGGTACGCCGCGGTTGGGAAGAAGGAGAAGGCAAAGGCAACCTATATGAAGTGCATCAACGATTCCAAATCTCCCAAAGACATGGATTGGGAGACTGAAGATGCCAGGCAATACGCAAAGAAGAAGCTCAAGGAGTTGGAATAGGCGCTCATGGGCCAAAGCATAGTCATCGGGGTGGATGGGGGCGGCACTAAGACTGAGTGTGCCGCAGTGTCCCTTGCGGACGGGCGTTGCTGCTCAGTCACCGGGGGCGGCACCAACTACCAGGGGTGTGGTATCAAGCGGGCCCGGGACGAGTGGGGCCGGCTTATCGAGGCCGCGCTCGACGGACTGGGGGCTCCCCGGGAAGATGTGGCCGCTGCCGGCCTGGGGATCGCAGGCCTCGACCGGCCCAAGGACGACGTTGTTATTCGGGGTGCGTTCGAGGAGTTGATGCCCGGCGTACCGCTGGACCTGGTCAACGACGCCTACCTGGCCTTGCGGGCCGGCACCGACGACGGTGTGGGCGTAGGTGTGGTTTCGGGTACGGGGTGTAATGCCATGGGCGCCAACAGCCGCGGCGAGCGGTTCCGCGTCGGCGGCCACGGTCCGGAATTCGGCGATTTGGGCAGCGCTTCCGACATCGGAGTCCAGGCCTTGCGACGCACCTTCCGCTCTCAAGATGGGCGTGGTCCGGAGACTGCCCTGGTTGATCTGCTCATGACCCGTCTGAAGTTGGAACGGCTGGACGACATTGTCGACTATTTTCTGGCTGACAATCGGGCGAAAGGGCACGGCAAGTACATCGACAGCTTCAACCCCGGGATGCTGGCGCCGCTGGTGTTCGAAGCCGCGGCGGGCGGCGATGAGGTATCCATCTCCATCCTTGAGTGGGCGGGAACTGAACTGGGGCTGTCGGTGGGGGCGGTAGCGAGGCAGCTCTTCTCGGCTGATGAGTCGTTTCCGCTGGTGATGGGCGGCAGCGTTCTGCAGAAGGGCGCCACCGGACATGTGACCGACTCGCTGCTTTCCGACGTGAAGAACGAGTTTCCCCGGGTGTTCCCGGTGGCGCTGGCCCTAAGGCCTGTCGCCGGAGGAGTTCTTTACGCCATGGATCTGGCGTGTGAAATGGGGGTCGAAGCCGATTATTCGGGAATGCATCTGGTGGTACGAGAGGAGTTCGCGTTATGAAAGTGGCGATTATCGGTGGTGGCAGCAGCTACACCCCGGAACTTATTGAGGGGCTTGCCCTGTGGCAGGTCAACGGCGGTGTCAGCACCGCTTCCCTTTTCGACATCGACCGGGAGCGGCTGGAAACTGTGGCCGGTTTTTCCGGGCGCATGTCCCGTGGGCTCAATTCCGACCTGATTGTGGAGGCTGCCGACAGCTTCGAGGCGGCCGTGGATGGCGCCCAGTTTGTCGTGTTTCAGATCCGCGTCGGCGGCCAGGAGGCGAGGCACGAGGATATTCTGATGGGGCTCGACCGGGGGCTCATCGGGCAGGAGACCACCGGGGTGGGCGGCTTTGCCAAGGCGCTTCGGACCATCCCCGTAATTCTCGACATGGCCCGTAAGGTCCGGGACGTAAACCCCAAGGCGTGGCTTATAAATTTCACCAACCCCGCAGGCATAGTTACCGAGGCTATATGCCGATTCGCCACCACCCGCTGCGTTGGTTTGTGCAACGTCCCCAAGGAGTTCCAGATGGACGTCGCCAGGCACATGCGTACCGAACCGGACCTGGTGGATATGGACTGGGTGGGGCTGAACCACCTGGGGTGGGCAAGGAAGATTATCATCGACGAGAAGGACGTGCTGCCCTATCTCATCGAGAGTCTGGAATCGGCCTACGGCCCCAAGAACATCCCGGAGCTCGAGTACCCCGCTGGATTCCTCGCGGCACTCGGCATGATTCCATCGTCCTATGTGCGTTACTTCTATGCGCCGGACCAGATGATGGAGAAACTCCTTGAGAAGGAGCGGACCCGGGCCGAGGAAGTGATGGAGATTGAGGAGAATCTGCTTGAGTACTACGCAGACCCCGCGAACTCGCTCAAACCGGCGCTGCTCACCGAACGGGGCGGCGCCTGGTATTCCCGGGTTGCCGTGGAGGTGATGGAGGCGCTCAGCCGTCCCAAACCTGCCAAACTCATAGTCAACACGCTGAACCACAGCGCGATCGAAGGGCTGCCCGGGGATGCCTGTGTCGAGATTCCGTCCATGCTCTCCAGCGCGGGCGTCGAACCGCTGCATATCGGCGAAGTGGAAGCCTCCATCATGGGGCTCATCTCCCAGGTAAAGGCGTACGAGCGGCTGGCTATCAAGGCCGCGGTGAACCGGGATCGCGACAAGGCATTTCTGGCACTTCAGGCGAATCCTCTCGTACCCTCGGTCGGCAAGGCGGCCGGGGTGCTGGAGGCGTTGATCAAACGAGATCTCATCTAGGAGGAAGCTCATGTCGAAACTGGCGATCAATGGCGGCGTCCCGGTGCGAGGAGGCAAAAGCTGGCCCCGCTGGCCGGTGCGAAGCGACGACGAACGAAACGCTGTTATCGATGCGGTGGAAAACAGCGACTGGGGCGGCTTTCCGGAACCCCAGCCGCGGGCCGCCGAGTTGGGCCGTAGCTTCGCCGCGTACCAGGACGCACGTTACGGAATCTGCTGCACCAACGGCTCAATTTCGTTGGAGATAGCCTTGCGCGCCGCAGGCGTGAAGGCCGGCGATGAAGTGATCGTTCCCTGTACCACCTGGATCGCTACTGCGGCGTGTGCGGTATACATCAATGCGGTGCCGGTTTTTGTGGACGTTTCTCCCGATAACTACTGTATCGACCCCGACCTGGTGGAAGCGGCTGTAACCGATCGTACCAGGGCCATAGTCCCGGTGCACCTCGGGTCCAGTATAGCAGACCTTGACAGGTTGACTCAGATTGCCGAGAAGTACGACCTGATACTCCTCGAGGACTGTGCCCACGCCCACGGCAGCCAGTGGCGGGACAAGGGGGTAGGGAGCTGGGGTCATTTCGGTTCCTTCAGCTTTCAGACCTCCAAGATTCTTACTTCGGGAGAGGGCGGGCTCATTACCACCAACGACGACTTGTACGCGGAAAAAGTCCACTCCCTGGTCAACTGCGGAAGGAAGGAAGAAGGCTACGATTCGTTCGACGGCTGGCTCCTGGGCTACAACGCTAGAATGACGGAAATGCAGTGCGGCGTGATGCTGGCCCAACTGGCCCGGGCCGACGAGTTGCTGCAAATCAAGAATCGTAATGCGACACGGCTGACCGAAGGGCTGGCCGCAATCGGTGGTTTGACCCCGGTCCCGGTAGACCCCAGGGAGACCAGGCGGGGCGTCTACCAGTTTATCCTCAACTATGATGCCGCTCAGTTCGAGGGCGTCCACCGCGACGGGTTCCTGGAAGCGCTCACCGCGGAAGGGATCGAAATGGACGGCATTTTCTATCCGCCCCTGCCGCACAATCCGTTGATGAATGCGACGACTGATGAATTCCCCATGCTGCGGGAGCGGTACGGAGACGGGATTAGAGCAGCCGACACTCTGGCTCAGTTCAGCTTCCCGGTGGGCGAAAAATTTGCCCTGGATGAAGGGTGCTGGCTGCACTACCCCTATCTGCTGGGCGAGGCGGGAGACACCGACGACATCCTCGAAGCGGTGGCCAAAGTGAAGGAACATATTGGGGAGCTTGCATGAGTCCTGGATTTGTGCCTTATCCCGAAGAGTTGTTTGCCGCGGGCAACCGGCACGCCTTTATCTTCGCCCACCAGGACGACGACTTGCCGTACGCGGGCATGCTGGCCCGGCTCCACGAGCGCGCCGAGGTGGCGTGGATGACCAACGGTGACGGCCTCGCGCCCCACGCGGGCATGGATCCGCAGGAGTACGCCCGTCTGAGGTATCACGAGTGCGTGGCCGCGATGTCGATTCTAGGCTACCAGCTCCCTCAGCTCACCTTCATGGGGCACTCGGAACTCGACATCTACCAGCTACTCATCGACCTGGCGCGCGTTCCTGCCGACCGGGCGTTGACGCTTCCTTTGCGCAATCGGATCCGACACCTGGTCGGGTCCGTTGAGGAAGCGATCAGGCCCAGGATCGAGAAGGCCGACGTGGTGTGGGCCCTGGCCTGGCAGGGCGGGCACGTGGAGCACGACCTGTCTCACTACATAACTGCTCGTGTAGTGAGGCAGCTCTCCATTGCAGGGGGGGTAAAGATCCCCTTCTACGAACTGCCCGCGTACGAGATATTCTTTCTGGTGCCGCTTCGCTTTGCGCCGTGGCATAAGGGAGAGGCCCACCGCTTCTTTCTGACCCCGGAGGAACTGCAACTCAAAGAGGCCGCGTTTGCTGCGTATGAAAGTCAGGTGGAGATTACCCACGCGTTCAAGCACCTGATTAGAGTTTACGGCATAATCTCCGCACTGCGCCTCAAGCCTTTCGGCTTCAAAAAATTCGCGGGCCAGGAGCATTTCGGCCCGGTCTTCCCCGACCGGGACTACAAGGTTTCTCCCCACCGAAGACCGCTGTTCGACTACATCCTCGAAGACTACAAGAAGGTCCGCATCACATTCGCCAACAGCCTGGGTCGGATCGTCGAGGAAATGGAAGGCTGACGACCTCGGCCACGCGAATTTCAGCACACAAGAAAAGACTGTAAGGAACCGCCGGAACCACCGACAAATGGCCGAGTTTCTTGAAAATCGACAACGCTGCCAAACAGATAGAACGCAGCAACTACCAATGGAGAATTGCCATGAAGAAACTGACACAAACTTCCGCAATGTTCGTTATCGTCTTGTCACTTTTCGCCGCGAACCCGGCCACCGCTCAGGAGGTATGCAGCGCGGACCTCATTGCCGGAGGAGGTAACGCCGAATCGGCGATTGACGTTGGAGAGATTTACGCGTTCAGCGATGGGGAGTACATGTACGTGGACTACGTGATTGACGGCGACTGGTGTATCTCCGCAGCGCGCTTCGAATACGGATATGAACTTGCGGACATTCCTCAGAAGAAGGGGAATCCCATTCCCGGCCAGTTCGAACACCACGAAAGCGTGGAGGAGTACGCCTCGGAAATCAATCTTGCGATTCCGCTGGAAGACTACAACGGCGAAGAGTTGCTCCTCGCGGCACATGGCGTTGTTTCCACCATCGTCGGTTACGACTCCAACCTTGAGGGCTTTGCAGCCGGTCTGCCCGACTCGGTATCCATGAAGGTTGCCCACGCCGGCACCGCGTATGGTGAGCCCAGCTACTTCGACCTGACCGTCGCCGGCGGCTCGGTTCTGGACGGAATCTACGACGACTATTGCATCGACACCGACCGGGTGATCTATCCCGGCACGTGGTACAGCGCACAAGTGTTCTCCAGCTATGAGCCTCTCCCCGAGGGCCTGGTTGAGCATCCGGAGAATCTCGACCTGCTGAACTACATTCTTAATCAGTCGTACCCGGGACAGCCATCCGCATCTGGTGGTGTGTACACCTACGGCGACGTACAGCGGGCCATCTGGACCCTCATCGACGATGTGGTGCTCACGTCCGGGCTGGGAAGCTGGAGCCAGGCCAGGGCCAACGAGATCATCGCTGACGCCCAGGCCAATGGAGAGGGCTTCGTACCCGGTTGCGGCGACTATGTCGGCGTCATCTTTGTGCCGTCGAACAACGCCCAGATTACCGTGGCTCAGGTTACCATGGCCCAGGTGGAGAATGCGTGTGTACCCGTCTATCAGAGCGAAACCGCATGGCCCCAGGGCGAAGGTTTCCCTGGCAAGAACTGGGCGATGTACATGACTTGCAGCCTGTAGTAATCCCCCCCCCCTACTGACTCCCAGCCGGTCTCTTGCATCGCACCTTAGCCGACGCTGCTGGACTCTGTTCATCGACTGAGCAGTTGGGGAAGTTCACAACCACCATGTTGGGAGGATTCACCGCCAGGGTTTTGGTGTGGTAGAGCCCGGAAAGGTCGTTGAAGTAGGCGTCGGCGCCGCACGTTCCTGTGAGCTCCTTCTCAGTTGGCAGTCCCCACCCCGTGCCGTGGAATTCAAGCGTGCCGCAGTAGTCTTCAGCGCCCTGCCAGTTGTACTGCTGCGGGCCAGGGGTCTTTTGCCATTCGAGTTGTTTCTCGCAGTCGTAGGTGAGCCCGTTCAGCATGTCGATGAAGTCCGCGCCGGGGATGGCGGCGCCTGTGCAGGTGCCCCCTTCTTCGCACTTGTCGTTGTTGGTGCACGGGTTGAAATCGCTGCAACTGGTGCCATCGGGTTTGTTGGACCAGCCGTTGGGGTCGTTGATGGAGTCGCAGGTGTGGCAACCGTTGTCGGCCGAGGTTTTCCCGTGGCCGATGCATCCCTTTTCCGGAATCATGCACTACAGGGCCTGCAGATTGTACTCGCACTGCCCTTGCGCGTTACAGACGTCGTCGGTGCAATCGAATCCGTCGGGGAGGCACTGTCCGCACTCGCCGCCGCAACCGTCGGGGCCGCACAGCTTGCCTTCGCAGGCGGGCTGGCACGCGCATTCTCCATCGAGGCAGATTTCCTGTACGCCCTGGCACGTCCCGCAACTACCCCAGCAGCCGTCGTTGCCGCACTCCTGCCAGTTGCAGTTGCTCTCGCAATTGCCGCCGTACAGTCGATTTCCCTCCGGGCCGAACGTCTGCAGAAAGACGCCGCAGGCGTCGCCGTCCTGACCGTCACTCTCCCAGACGGTTGCAAAGCCCTCTCCGCCCATGACCGCGACGTCCGGGAAATGCTGGTCGGCTTTCAATTTCGTGTTGACGTGAATCTGGTTGCCGGGGAACTGGCCGTTCTGGTCTACGCCTCTCACCGCAACGTCAAACCCTTCTGTGTCTTCCATCCACTCGCCGTGCCAGGCGACCACAAAAGCGCCGTTATCAAAACCGGCGGCAGCCGGGTATCCCTGCTCTCCGCCCGTGTATTGGCTCAACTGCAACTCCAATCCCTGCGGCTCACTGAATAAGTTGTATCGTTGGGCAAACAGGTGGCGGTCCAGGTTCATCAGCCCGGCATAGGTGACCACGTATCCGCTGCCGCCGGTAGCGGATACCGCAGGTTCCAGTTGCAGATAGTCGGCCGCGGCGTTGATGGAAATCTCCCCGCCGGAAGGGCTGCCGTCGTGGTCGTAGTGCCGAAGTATGACCGAAGGAAGCCCTCCACCCATCTGTCCCTGGCTCGACCAGGCGATCACGTAGGTCCCGTCGGCAAGGGCTGCAGCTGAGGGTGCCTCCTGTGCACCGTTGGTGAAAGCGTTCACCGGCTTCTCCGGGCCAAAGGGCTGCTCGCCTTCGTTGTAGAAGCGCGCGTAGATGCCGTTGTCGGAACCGTCCGAAGAGTTGGAGCCCTGGGGATCTGAACTTTGCCAGGCTACTACCCACCCTCCGGACTCGCTCACTGCTACTGAAGCCAGTTCCTGGGTGCCCCCGGCAAAGACGTTGACCTGCTGCTCCTGGTCCACCGCGTTTCCGGTGATATCCATGCGCTGCAAATAGATGTCGTAGTCGTCCGGCGAGCCGCGCTGGTAGGCTGTCACGAACTGCGATGCCTGGTAGCATGACACGTCCGGGAATCTCTCCTCCTTTCCCGAAGTTGCACCACCGATGTGGAATTGTCCCCCTGTGGGAAGGCCGTCCGCAGTGAATCTTCGGCCGTAGATTCCCCCGGGGTCGTGGGTGCCGGCGCCCGACCACACTGCAACGTACAGATCGTCGTCGCTCACGGCGCAGATGGCAGGCTCCCGCTGGCAGCCTGACGTGATGTCGTTCACCTGCACTTCGGCGGGAAGTTGATCTTTGCAGCCGTCCCAGTCGAAGACGTTGAAGTCGTTGCACCGGCACTTGCCGAACTGGTCGCACTCCAGATTGGCCTGGCATTCGCCGCACAGCGATCCGCAGCCGTCGTCGCCGCACTCCTTGTCGGTGCAGTTGGGCTTGCAGCATTCGTTGATCCCGATGCAGATTTCGTCTGCCGGGCAGCACAAGTCGTCGCACTGCGATGTGTCGGGCGGGCAGTCGCAGTAACCGTCGGGATGACACACCTTGTCATCAGGGCACTCGCCGCAGCTCTCGCCGCAGCCATCGTCTCCGCACTCATTGCCGCCGCAGCTCCCGAAACACTGGCACACGCCGCCCTCGACGCAGTGCATCTGTTCCCCCGGGCAGTCCCCGCATTCTCCCCCGCAACCGTCAGCTCCGCACTCCTTACCCTCGCAATTGATCTGGCAGATGCACTGGCCGCCGGTGCAGGCATCCTGCCACCCGGGGCACAAGCCGCAGCTACCGCCGCATCCGTCGTCCCCACACACTTCGTTCTCACAGGGTAGACCGCAATCTGCGGGGCAACTGCACGGCGATTCGATGGCGCCGCAGGTGTTGTCGCCGCAACCTGGCGAACAGGGACCGCAGTCCTGCTCGCAACTCTCGCATGTTTCTCCCCCGCCGCATACACCGTCGCCACATGGGTCGCAAAGATGCATTTTGTGGCCCAGCTTGCTCACGCACATGGCGCTGATGTCCCAACCCTGGTCACCGCCGAAATTGCTCTCCCAGACGACTACGAACCGGTTGCCGTCTTGGAACGCGGCGGTTGCTGTGGCCGAATTGTCCAGGGAGTCGGCGCTGCTCAGAGCGACCGGCACAGTCGCCGGCCCTCCGTCAGCGGGCAAAATACTGTAAAGGATCTGGCTGCCGCCATCTCCTTCCTCGGCCCAGGCCACAAGCACAGTGCCGTCCGCAACCGTAGCAACCGATGCCCCGGTCCCCTGCGAGCTCAGCCCGACCGCTGGCCCGAGGGGGGTATTGGCGATGCTGTAGCGTCGGACCGCGACGGTCCCGCCTTCATCCGCCCACGCGATAATATGGCCGCCGCCGGGGAGGGGTGCGAGGGACGGAATTCCGGGCTCGGCGCTCACTTCAATTTCGCCACCGAAGGTACCAGCCCAGTTTACCGTCACGCTTTGCACAGGTGTGTTGTCACCGCCCCATGCCACAATCGCCCCGTCGCCAATTCCGTTTGACGACAGTGCGACCTTGGCGTCCGCTCCCACCGGCGTCTGCGAAACCTGGGCATCGCTGTCGTAAAGTATGCCCATGGTGTCGAACTGCAGGATGTAAACGTACCGCTGAGGTGTGTCCGGATGTTCATTTTGCCACACCATCACAAACGTATTCTCCCACGCTTCCCCTGCTGCGGGGTAGACGGGCGGCACTGCGGGTAGATTTGTCCCGGCGAAAGAAGCTGCCACCGGGGTGCCATCCGCCTCGAACCCGCGGGCCCTCATGCCCGCGGGGGCCCCGGCGCCCAGGTCGTCCCAGCCAATGGCGAAGGTGCCATCCTGGATCCTCGTGACGGTGGAGTTGAACTGGCCGCCACCTTGCTGTCCGCTGTTCACGAGAAAGGACTGGGCCAACGGCTGCCCGGAGGGGCCGTAAACACGGGCGTAAATCTCTTCGGCGACCGGACCATCCTCTTTCGAATCGGTCCACGAGACAACAAAACCACCGCCGCTGAGGGTGGCTACGGCCGGGTCTCTCTGGTCTGCTCCGCTCTCATCGCTCACCGGGAATTCAACGATCTCGCCGTCGTCGCAGCCGCCGGAGCCGTCATCGACGCAAGCGACGCACAAACCCTCGTCGCATGCCACGCCTGCATCACATTGACCGCATTGACCGCCGCAACCGTCGCTTCCGCACTCCTTCCCTTCGCAGTCGGGGGAGCAGACGCAACTGAAATCCAAGCATATTTCCTGGAATCCGGTGCACTCTCCGCAGCTACCTTCGCAGCCGTCGTCGCCGCACCCTTTGCCCACGCAGTCGGGCACGCACAGGCAGCTTCCGTCGGCCAGGCAGAACTGCTCTTCCGGGCACTGGCCGCATTCCCCGTCGCATCCGTCGGGTCCGCACTCTTTGCCCTCGCAGTCGGGCGGGCAGATGCAGTCGCCGCCCAGGCATTCGAGGCCGGGTGCGCATTCGGCCTCGTTGTCGACTTCGTCATCACAGTCGTTGTCCACGCCGTCGCATTGTTCGTCAGCCAGGTACGAAACTTCCGGGTCCAGGGGGGCGCAGTCACTCGCGTCCAGGTCGCCGTCGTTGTCGTCGTCCAGGTCGCACATATCCCCCGACGCGTCGTTGTCACTGTTTATCTGTTCCGGGTTGAACAGCCAGGGACAGTTGTCCACCAGGTCCTCGAAGCCGTCCCCGTCTGCATCTACCGTGCAGTCCAAGGGGCAGCTCAGGCCGTCTTCGTCGGGGCCGCACAGGTTGTCGCCGCAGCCTACGAAACAGTCTGCGGGGCAGTTGGATCCTGTTTCAGCGAACCCGCACACCCCGTCTCCGCACCAGCCGCAATCCACCGCACATTCTTCCGGGTTTTCCCCACCTTCGCACAGTCCGTTTCCGCAAATGACCATGCAGTCCTGCGGACACGATTCCTGGTCCTCCGAAATGCCGCAGACGCCGTCGTCGCAAAGTGAGCAGTCGGTGGGACAGTTGTACGGATTTTCAAAATCTACACAGAGGCCGTCCCCGCACGGCGGAATGCAGTCAACCGTACAAATCTCAATGGTTTCATCCTGCTCGCAAACTGCGTTGCCGCAGGCGGGCGGACAGTCGTTGGGGCAGACCACCCCGTCCTCATGAAGGCCGCACAGTCCGTCGCCGCAGCCGCCGCAGTCCACTACACAATATTCGGGGCTTTCGCCGTACTCACACAGCCCGTCGCCGCAGGGGGTCAGGCAGTCCATGGGGCAGGTTCCCCCGTCGGGTCCGTTTTCGTGGAAACCGCACACCCCGTCCCCGCACGGGCCGCAATCTTCAGGGCAATCATCCGGGTTCTCGGGGAAGATACACAGACCGTCCGAGCACACCAGCTTGCACATGTCCAGGTAGTCGTCGTAAATGCATGCACCTTCGAAACAGTGATCACCGGTGGTGCAGTCGTCCAGGTCGTCGCAGGGCATTCCGTCGTTGCCCGGCGGGTGCGAGCATGCTCCATCGACGCAGACGTCTTCGGTGCACGGGTCGCCATCTTCCTCGCAAGCCAATTCATTGGGCTCGAACGAACAGCCCGATTCGGGGAGGCAACTGTCAGTGGTGCAAAGGTCGCCGTCGTCACATTCCACCGCTTGCCCTGTGCACTCTCCCTGGTCGCAGTAGTCGTCTTCGGTGCAAGCGTCCCCGTCGTCGCAGGTGGTTTCCTCGTCCACCTCGCCGTCGCAGTCGTTGTCCAGTCCGTCGCAACTCTCGTCCTGCGGTTCGGGCGCGTCGCAAGGGGACAGACCTCCGTCGACGCACTGACGAAGGCCCGCGCACGCGCCCAATTCGTTGCTGGTTTCGCAGTAGGCCTCCAGCCCTTGGTCCACCGCGTAATCGGAGCACAGGCAAGTGCCTGCTTTTACGATGCACTGGTGGCTTTTTTCGCCCTCGATGGTGTCCACTGGTTTGCACGACCAACCGGCCGGGCAGGGGGAGAATTCATCGCAGGCTGCCCCGCAAAACGCGCCGGTGGCGTCGGGGTGAAGCGCGCAGAGTGCGTCATTTTCTCCGCACTGGTCGCTGGCAAAGCACGGCAGGCACAGCGTCGGGAAGAGGGAGGAGCAGAGGCCTGAGGCTCCGTCGTCATCTCCGCATTCCCACCCTTCGGGGCAGCCCGCGGCACAAGGTGCTGCACATACCTTTGAACCGAAGTGAAGGGTGCAACTGCCGGTGGCGCAGTCTTCGTCGCCGGCGCAGGAACAGCCGGCCTGGGCGTTGCCGGGTTCACACGCGGCAACTTCGGTCTGCCCGCGGTCGCCCCCGCCCCGGTCTTCGGGGACAGCCCGGTCGAGCAGATTGGCGTCAGCGCGCGAAGCGTCGAGAATCTCAATCGCGTCGATGGAGTCATCGCCCGGTTCTACGGTGGGAGAGCCGGAAGGACATCCGCACAAGAGGAGCAGGGGTAGAAGAAGAAGAGGAACGCGCATGTTACACCCTATGGATTCCGTTGAGTTCACCGGGGAACGGAGTTCGCCCGGCCCGGCAGAAGCTAGACACACTGCCCTTCGGCGTTGCACTCTGTGCCCGCCGGACACTGGCCGCACTGTCCGCCGAAGCCGTCGCCGCCGCAGTCTTTGTCGACGCAGTCGGGTATCTCGCCACAGTCGATTACGCAGTTCTCGAGCGTCTCAGGTTCGACGCAGAGGCCATCCCCGCACCCATCCGGGCAGTCGCCCGGGCACTGGGAGTGGTTCTCGGTCTTGCCGCACACTCCGTCTCCGCAATAGCCGCAGTCAATCTTACAACTGTCAAAATCTTCGCCGCCGTCGCAGACCCCGTTGCCGCACGGTTTGTCGCAATCCCATGGGCACGATTCTACGTCTTCGTCCGCGGCACAGTAGCCGTCGGGGCAGAGACCGCAGTCCACCGGGCAGTTGTAGGGGCTCTCGCCCTGGGCGCAAAGCTTGTCTCCGCAGGGGGTTTTGCAGTCGGTGGGACACAGCAGCAAGCTCTCCCCGGGGGTGCACACACCGTCTCCACACGCAGTGGGGCAGTCGTCCGGGCACGATTCCGGCGTTTCGTAGAGACCGCAATAGCCGTCCGGGCAGCCGCCACAGTCAACGGGGCATCCTTCCAATTCGCCGGCCTCGCATTCTCCGTCGCCGCAGGGGGGAAGGCAGTCCATGGGACAAAGGCCGCCGGCAACTCCTTCCACCACCTCGTGGTGTCCACACACCCCGTCGCCGCAAGGGCCACAGTCAGTGGGGCAGTTGGTCGCGCTGTTATCGCCCTGGCAGATGCCGTTGCCGCACGCATCCTCCTTGCACTCAAGGATCCAATCAGCAAACTGAGGGCCGATGCACATAGGGCCGATACACGCGTCCTGCTTGGTGCACTCGTTGCCGTCATCGCATTCAGCCCCGGTGGCCGGTTCGAAAACGCAGCCCACGGTGGGGTCGCAGGTGTCTACCGTACACGGGTTGTTGTCGTTGCAGGATACCTGCTCGCCGACGCACACCTTGCCCTGGCAGGTGTCCTTGTTGGTGCAGGTGAAGCCGTCGTCGCACGCGGCCTGATCTTTCGGCTCGTACTTGCACCCTTCGCCGGCTGCGCAGGAGTTAAAAGTGCAGTCGTTGCCGTCGTCGCAGGCCAGCGGGTCGGGTCCAGCCTTGCACTCCCCGCCTTCGCACTTGTCACCGACGGTGCACGGATCCTCGTCGTCGCAATCCGCGGCGTTGGGATCGTACTGGCACCCAACTCCGGCGATGCACAGATTGTCCGTACACGAGTTAAAATCGTCGCATTCGAACTGGTCGGAGCCTGGTTTGCATTCACCGGCCTCGCACGTGTCTCCTTCGGTGCATGGGTCGCCGTCGTCGCATGAGCCATCAACCGGCTGGTGCACGCACTCCCCGGCTTCACAGTAGGCATCGGTGCAGGGATTTTCGGAAATGCACTCAGGCGCACAGATCTCGAACTTCTGCTCGTCCGGAACGAACAGATCGGGTGCGGTGGCTTCCGTCTCGGCGTCGAGCAGTTCGGCCCCAACGTCCGCTCCGGCAATCTCTTCCGTCCGAGTCAGGTCAGGCTCTCCGGTATCCCTGAACGGAGTCCAGGGGTCCGGCTTGGATACGCATCCGGCCAGCAAACAGGCTACGGCAGCCGCGGTCGCAAGGACTTTCAAAGCTCACCCTCCTGAGGTGCTCCATCCAACATGCATCCATCCTATTCGTCCGGGGTTTGTTTTCCAAGTCGGAAAATATGTTTCCCCTGTCAGCCACGTCGGCTCCTCGCCGGGTGCGCTCCGACTTGACGATGAGGGAGTAGGGTGACTATAAAGGAAACGAATGAATCCGGCAGGCACTATGCGCTGTCGTTGGGGTGAGGGCAAAAAATGAATCCAGTACACCTGCAGACCTTTCTGGCTGTGCGCAAGCACCGTAACTACACCCGTGCCGCCGAGGAGTTGTATATCTCGCAACCGGCGGCATCCCGTCGGATCCGTGAGTTGGAACGAGAGCTGGGAGTGCGGCTTTTCGAGCAACTGGGCAAGGCGCTGCATCTCACCGGCGCCGGGGAGACGCTGGCGGCTGAGGCCGAGCGCCTGCTGGGCGCCATGGAAAGGGCTGCCGAGATGGTGCGCGGATATGCCGAGGCCGGCAAGGGACGTCTGAGGATCGGCGCCAGCGCGACCCCCGGATGCTGCCTGCTGCCGTCAGTGGTAGGGGATTTTCATCGGCAGCACCCGGATAGCGAGTTGAGCTACACGGTGGCGAACTCCCGGGTGATCGAACAGGGGATTGTCAGCAACGAGTTGGACATGGGGTTGATTGGTGAGGTGCCCCAGAGTCCCGTCCTGGCGTCACGGCCCGTGGTCATGGACGAGATAGTCTGCATCTCCGAACCCTCTCATCCGCTGGTCCGGCGCAAGCTGGTGGCTCCGGAGGAGCTGTCCGACGAAATATGTGTTGTCCGGGAGCGGGGCTCCGCCACCCGAAGACTGGCCGAAGCCTGGTTCGCTGAAGCGGGATGCAATTTTGGCCACGTAATCGAGTTGAGTTCCTCCGAGGCGATTAAGGCGCTGGTCGCGGCGGGTGTTGGCGTTTCCCTGATGTCAATCCACGCGGCGGAAGGCGAAATTGCCAGTGGGCGGTTGGGCAGGATCCGGGTGGGGGGTCTGAACCTCAAGCGCCCAATCTACCTTGTGCAACACCTTGACAAGCACCTGTCACCGGTGATGCGTTCGTTCATCGGCTTGATGGAGGCGACGCTGAACGGGTAGGGGAGATGAGCCGGTTCACGATTGGCCGATGGCGTGAGCGCCGATTCCAACCGCCAACGCGAATATCACGAGGGTGAGCGCCCGCCTCAGCCAAACGGCCTGGGTCTGTTGGCTGAGCACGCTGCCGAGTTGTGCCCCGGGGATTGCGCCCGCCACCAGGAAGAGGGCGGGGAGGAGAAGAATCTGGTTGGTGGCCATTTTGCCGACAAATCCGGCGAGGGAGGCGAAGGCCACAAGGGCCAGATTAGTGCCGATGACCATTCTGGTAGGCAGACGTAGAAAGACGAGTATGAGCGGTATCAGGATGAATGAACCGCCCTGGCCCACCATGCCTCCAAGCGCGCCCACTGTCGCCGCAATTGCAACAGCCACCGGCACACTGAAGGCGTTAGGGTCAGCGCCCGCCGGCCTGGACTCCTCGCGACTTGCAAAGAACATCAGGACTGCAGCTACGGCGGCAAGGCCGGCGAACACCAGGAGTAGGGTCGCGCTGGCGGTCCACTTGGAAACCACCGAGCCTGTCAGCGCGGTCACCAGTATCGCAGGTCCCATCCACCTTACGAGCCGCCAATTCACCTGGCGATGTTTGTCATGCCGCAGCGCCGCGGACACGCACGCGGCGAGGCCCTGAGTGATGGTGAGTCCAGCCACCTGCTTCATGTCGTATCCGGCAACGCCAAGAAAGGGCGGAAGATAGAGCAAGGCCGGCGCCATGACAATGCCGCCACCGATTCCCAGCAGCCCGGAAACCAGACTGATGGCAAATCCAAGCAACAGTACCAGCGCGTACTCGCCCATCTACTCCCCCAAAGAAGAAAGAACTACGGAACAACCTCAATCAGCGCCGCCTTTGACTTGTAGAACTCGCCGACGTCGGCTGCGAGGGCCCCGGCCAACTCAAGCCCTGAAACCAACTCGCCGGCCTTTGATTCATCAACTGCGAATAGCAGTCCGCCCGAAGTCTGGGCGTCGCTCAGAACGAGGTGGTCTTCTTCTGCCACCGCACCATGGAACAACACACGGTCCGAGAGCGATTCCCGGTTGCGCCGGGAGCCTCCCGGCACGTGCCCGGCCAGTGCCAGCTCGTGCGCGCCTTCCAACACCGGAACCGAGGATGCGGAGACTCTCGCACCCAGCCCCTCGCTTCCAAGCATCTCGTGCAAATGACCCAGGAACCCGAAGCCGGTAATATCGGTGCAAGCCCGCACTCCTACCTCGGCCGCCACCGCCGCGGCCGGGCCGTTGAGCTCGGCCATGTAGTCGATTGCGCCCTGCGTCCACTTCTCGCTGGCCGCGCCGGCCCCCAACGCCGTGGTGATGATGCCGATGCCAAGAGGCTTGGTGAGAATCAGCCGGTCGCCGGGCTTGGCCCCGGTGTTCCGCCAGATCCGGTCGGGATGCACAAGGCCGGTCACAGACAAACCGTACTTTGGTCCGGGATCGTCGATGGTGTGACCGCCAACGATACTTATCCCCGCCTCGGCAGCCTTGTCGGAGCCGCCCTTGAGTATCTCGTTGAGCACCCATATGGGAGTCTGAGCGCTGTCCCTGGGAAACGCGACTATGTTGAGCGCCAGAACAGGCTTCCCGCCCATGGCGTACACATCGCTCAGGGAGTTTGCCGCGGCAATGGCGCCGAACATGTAGGGGTCGTCGACGATAGGTGTGAAGAAATCCAACGTCTCGATCACCGCCACATCATCCGACACGCGGTACACCGCCGCGTCGTCAGCCGTGGCGGTCCCTACCAGGACGTTGGGGTCGGTGATTGCAGGCAAGCCGCTCAGAACCTGAGCGAGGTCCGTAGGACCGAACTTGGCCGCTCACCCCGCACAGTGAGAGTGTTTGGTCAGTCGCACATCCTTTCTGGTATTCATCGTTCACCTCCTACCTGAATAATGGGCCTTTCTGGCCTATAAGCCCAATGCATAATAAGAATTGATACTATGCGGATTTCTTTGGCTGGAGTGTTGGGGGCGGCCCATGGCTGACGCTCAGGGGTCGGATGGTTAGCCGAGCGCGATGGTGCCGGTGGCGTACACGTAGCCTTCCATCGCGAAGGCTTCCGGATGAGTCAACAGTTGCTCATATTCGGCGTCAGCCTGTTGCAGCAACTCTTGCGAAACCTGTTTCTCCGACGGAAGTCCGCCGCATGTCTGGCGAATGATCTCCCGGGCGCTGCCAACGTAGACTTGCAGCTTGTCCCTGTCTTTCGACGTGATGCTCCATGCGCGTCCGCTGGCCTGAACGTCGGTCAGTCCCGCCCGGTTCAGGATGCCGTACAGTTTGCGGGCAATATGGGGGTCGCCTCCGAGGCCGAGTTGAAAATCGTACACGGCCTGCCACACGGTTTGCACTGCGGGACAGTCCGGATACATGACCGAACAGCCGTTCTCCCATTCAAAGCAGCACACCCACCCCCCGGGTTTGACCACCCGCATCATTTCTTGGACCAGGACCACAGGATCGGGCACGTGCTCGACGACGAACCGGCAGTACGCACCGTCGAACTGCCCATCGGGGAAGTCCAGCTTTGTTGCCTCCTGCAGGTGAAGGGACAGGTTCTCGACCCCTTCTCCGTCCGCCAGTTGCCTGGCCCTGTGTAGTTGCGCCTGCTGCCGGTCAACACCGACAACCGTTCCCCCGGGAGTGACTTTGCGGGCCACCTGGCGCGCCAGGCTCCCCGTTCCGCAGCCAACTTCGAGAATGCGCATTCCCGGTTTCAGTTCAGGCAGGAACTCGATCCCCGGCAGGATTGTCCCCATCTGCTCGAGGCGTTCCTGCTCGGCAGCGTTTGCTCCGTGCATGTACTGAGATTCGTGGTTGTCGGATGTGGTCATGAGACTCCTTGCTTGTCCGGCGGCCCTACAACTGTTCCTTCTCGGTCTTCCCTCAACCTCTTCCTGAAATGCGACGCTACCAGAATAGGTGGCCTTGCACGCGGATTGCAACGGAAACAGTGAGCCCCGGGCCCAACAGAAAATTTGGCAACGCATGCTGCGTGCGCGAACATGTGGCGCATGCTGGCGTTCGAGGGTGAAGCAGGGGGAGAGGATGAGAATAGGGATTGTTCTTTTTGCAGCGGTTGTCTTGTCGATGGCTTGTGGCGACGGTGCGGTTACGGTGTCTGAGGACCTTGGTGGTGTCGATGCCGGGGACGGCTTTGCACCGGCTGAGGTGGCCGACGACGCCGGGGTGGAGCCTGAGTCGCTGGACGAAGACGCGAAAACCGACGGTTGGGACTTCGGAGAAGCGTTGGCGGACGTGTGCGGGGATGCGTGCGGGCCTGAGCCAGGCGCGGCGGGGTATCCGTGCGAGGGAGCGGCTGACTGCGACTCGGGATTCTGTATCCAGACCGCGGACGGGATGCAGTGTACCATCTCCTGCGTGGAAGAGTGCCCCTTCGACTGGAGTTGTTTCCTGCACCCTCCGAGCATGCCGGACCAGGTGTTCATTTGCGTACCTACCATGGTTGACCTGTGCCGGCCGTGTACGCAGAACGACGAATGTTGGACCAACGGCGTCGACGCCGGGCAGTCCTGCGTAGATTACGGGGAAGGTGGAAACTTCTGTGGCGCCAATTGTGACGATGACGAAGATTGCCCGGCAGGCTACTACTGTGGCGATGGCAAAGATGTGGCCGGCGGAGCGGTGACTCAGTGCACGCGGTCCCAGGGAGAATGTGAGTGCAACCAGTGGTACATTGATGAAGGTGCGGCCACTGATTGTTTCGCGGAAAACGAGTGGGGTAGATGTTTCGGCGACCGCCAGTGCATGGCGGATGGCCTGACCCCTTGTTCGGCACCTGAGCCGGAAGTGGACGAGTGTAACGGTCAGGACGACGACTGCGACGGCGAAATTGACGAGGACACCGGGGGCGACGCCTGCCTGGTGGCCAACGAGTTCGGCACCTGTGCCGGAGAGTATGCGTGCGACCAGGGCAAACTGGTGTGCGAAGGAGAAGAGGCGCACGCGGAAAGCTGCGACGGCGAGGACAACGATTGCGACGGCGCCACCGACGAGGGTTTCGAAGATACCGACGACGATGGGATCGCTGACTGCATGGAGACCGACAAAGATGGAGATGGCATCGTCGACAGCGCGGATAACTGTGTTGGCGTGAACAACCCGGGGCAGGAGGACAATGACCTGGACAATTTTGGCGACGTCTGCGACCTGGACGACGACAACGACCAGACCTCGGATGCGGAGGACTGTGCTCCTTTCGACCAGGACATCCATCCCGGCGCCGAGGAGTTGTGCGACGGCAAGGACAACAACTGCAACTTCATAGTGGATGAAGGGTCCACCGACACCGACGCGGACGGGTGGAAGGACTGCGTGGACGAAGATGACGACAACGATGGCGTCGTTGATGGCGCCGACTGTGCGCCGACTGATGCGTCGGTGTTCCCTGGTGCGGCCGAAATCTGCGACGGCCTGGACAACGATTGTGACGGGGATGTGGACGACGGATTCCCGGATATCGATGGAGATGGTGTGGCTGACTGCGTGGACGACGACGCCGACGACGACGGCGTCGCCGACAGTGCGGATAATTGTGTTGGCGTGGAGAATCCGGGCCAGGAGGACCTGGATGAGGATGGCCTGGGCGATGCTTGCGACCCCGACGCTGACGGAGATGCAATACCCGATAGCGCGGACAACTGTGTTGGCGTAAAAAACACGCAACAGTCGGACATCGACGGGGATGGTCTGGGCGACGCGTGCGACGACGACCTGGACGGAGACGGCGTGGAAGACAGCGCGGACAATTGTGTTGGTGTAGAGAACCCGGGGCAGGAGGATAGCGACAATGACGGCGTGGGGGATGCGTGTGAGGGGGACAAGGACGGCGACGGCACCCCCGACGCAGAAGACTGCGCTCCGCTCGACCCCAACGTGAATCCCGGCGCCCAGGAGGTTTGCGACGGCGTAGACAACAACTGCAACGGCCTCATCGACGAGGGTTTTAACGATAGCGACCTGGATGGGCTCAAAGACTGTACCGATCTTGATGACGACAACGACGGTCATTCCGACGACGCGGACTGCGCTCCCCTCGATGCGACCATCAACCCCGCGGCCATGGAAGTGTGCGACGGCCTTGACAACGACTGCGATGATAGTGTGGATGAGGATTTGGGCACCACCACCTGCGGCCTGGGTGTGTGCAATCATACCGTTGACAATTGCGTCGGTGGTATCCCTCAAGTCTGCGAGGCGATGGAGGGTGTTGAGCTCGAAAAATGTGATGGAAACGACAACGACTGCGACGGCCTGGTCGATGAAGACCTGGGCACCACCACCTGCGGGCTCGGCGTTTGCCTTCACACCGTTCAGAATTGCGTCGGTGGCATCCCACAAGACTGCAACGCGGAGGAGGGTGTTGGTGTAGAAATATGCGACGGAATCGACAACGATTGCGACGGACAGGTGGATGAGAATCTGGGCCAGATTACCTGCGGTCTGGGCGCGTGCGAGAACACGGTGCCGGTGTGCGTGGGCGGTGTGCCGCAGGTGTGCAATCCCATGGAAGGGGCGGCGGCCGAGGTCTGTGACGGCCAGGACAACGATTGCGATGACGCGGTGGACGAAGACCTCGGTTCGGTGCAGTGCGGCAAAGGCGAGTGTTTTCACGAGCAGGATTATTGCGTTGATGGAAAGATCGCGGTGTGCGACCCCTTCCTGGGCGTTGCCCCGGAGATTTGCGACGGCCTGGACAACGACTGCAACGGTCTGGAGGATGACGGACTCGGGTCGACTTCGTGCGGCCAGGGAGTATGCACCCACATCGTCCAGAACTGTGCGGACGGGGTCCCCCAGGTGTGTGATCCAAAGGAAGGGGCGGTGGCAGAGGAATGTGACGGGGTTGACAACGACTGTGACGGCCTCCTTGATGAGGGGCTGGGGATGCTCTCCTGCGGCCTTGGAGAATGCCTCCACTCCACGCCTCTTTGTGCAGAAGGGCAGGAGGTGGAATGTGATCCGATGGAAGGTTCGCAGCCTGAGGAATGCGACGGTCTGGACAACAACTGCAACGGCGGCATCGACGACGGTTTCCCGGACAGCGACGCCGACGGACTGGCCGACTGCGTGGATCCGGATGACGACAACGACAACGATCCCGACATCACCGACTGTGCTCCAACCGACCCTGACATTAACCATGAGGCCGAGGAGATCTGCGACAACGGCCTGGACGACGATTGCAGCGGTATCGCGGACAACGGCTGCACCATCTCGTCCTGCAAAGACTTCCTGGACGAGAGCCCCAACGCTGAGAGCGGGTTGTACACCCTGGATCCGGACGGCATCGGCGGTGTCGATCCCTTCGAGGTTTATTGCGACATGGATACCAACGGGGGAGGGTGGACCCTGATTTCCAGCACCGGGGACGTGGGCGGAGTGAACAGCTATCAGCATTTCCCACATGAGGCCAAGGTGATCGTGGGACCGGGCTATACGGTGGTCACCGACGGGGACAACCCTTCTTTCGCCATCGGCAGCAACAACGGCGGCGGGGACAAGCTGGTGTACTTCGAAATCGACACTATGTTCACCTTTTCGGAAGTGAGGGGGAGCTGGCGCGGTTACGGCGGAAGCGGCATCCATCACGACGACAACTGGAACGCCGGCTCCTGGGGAAAGACGGGCAACGGCTCCAACGGGTATGTTATGTTCGGCACTCCCGGAACGGTGCTCAAGACCGGGGGGCAGTGGGGCGGGGACTGGAATTCCGGCGGCACGTCCAAGTATTACACCTTCAACACCCCGGTGGCGGAGTCCAATATCCTACGGTGGGGCGTCGAAGATCAATCGAGCCCTGAATATGTTCTGTTCAACGACCTCGAAATTTTTGTAAGATAGGCAAAGATCAAACGGGAGGATTGCCATGCGAGGAGCAGTCATCTGGTGGAGCGCAGCACTCGTTCTTTCCCTTTCTGCCTGCGGCGGAGGTGACGGTGGCGGCGATGACGACGCCGGCTTCACACCGGAAGTTGCGACGGAAGTTGCCGGTGATGATGTTACGGTTGACACCGGTGGGGGCAGTGACACGGGCGGCGCCGACGTGAAACCCGACGAGGGTGAGTGTGTTCCCGACTGTGAAGATAAGAGCTGCGGCGACCACGACGGTTGTGGCGGCACGTGTGTCGTGGACACCGGCTGTGGCGATGATAACCCGTGCACCGAAGGGTATTGCACCCCTTCCGGAGAGTGTGCGTTCAGCCTGTCGGAAGGTGAGTGCGACGACGGCAACCCCTGTACCAACGGCGACTTCTGCGAACAAGGGGCCTGCAAGCCGGGCACCGAGCCTCTTGATTGCGCGGACGACAACCCCTGCACCGACGACCTTTGTGCTCCCGATGAAGGGTGCATCAACCCTCCCAACACCAACTTGTGCGAGGATGGGGACCCGTGCACCGTGGGCGAGCAGTGCGAAGCGGGGGAGTGCCTTGGCGGCCAGGCCAACACCTGTGACGACAACAACTGGTGCACAGATGACTATTGTGACCCGGTGGAAGGTTGCATGCACACCGTTCTGGAAGGCCAATGTGAGGACGGGGACCCGTGCACTACCGGCGATAGTTGTATCAACGGGCAGTGCGTTGCCGGGACCACCATCGACTGCGATGATGGTGAGGCGTGCACCTCCGACACTTGTGATGCCTTCGGCGGTTGTGTTCACCAACCCCTCAATGGTGTGCCCTGCGACGACGGCAATCAGTGTACTGCCGGAGACCACTGCGAGGTGGGTGTTTGTGTGCCCGGCGCGGAGGTGCCCGGCTGTGCCGGCGTCTGCGGAAACGGCAAATGTGAGCTCACCGAATCGGTGCCGTTGTGTCCCCACGACTGCGGCCCTTGCGGCGACGGCATATGCGGGGTCCACGAGGATGGACCCGGCACCTGTCCCCTCGACTGCATGCCTTTCTGCGGTGATTCCATCTGCCAGGCCGATGAGAACGCAGCAGCCTGCCCCGCCGATTGTGGCGATTGTGGCGACGGCGTGTGTAACCTGACGGAAGACTCCGTGGCATGCCCCTGGGATTGTGAGGATACCTGCGCTAACGGCGCATGTGACGCAGGGGAAACCGTGGGTACCTGCCCGATTGACTGTACGCCTCCGTGCGGGGATGGTGCATGCAATCCGGGCGAGACTGCCAACAGTTGCCCCCTGGATTGTGCGTCGTGCGGGGACGGGATATGTGCTCTCTCCGAGACCCTCGCATCCTGTGCCCAGGACTGCACAGCTTCCTGCGGCGATGCCATTTGCGACGGCCCCGAGACGCCGGCCAACTGTGCGGATGATTGCGGCCCCTGCGGCGACGGCGTCTGCGGCGCGACGGAAACCATGGCGAGCTGCCCGGCTGACTGCTGATCTTCTAGAACTCCAAAATCCGAATCAGGCCCCCGTGGGGCACGCAAGCCAGTAGCTCCGGCCGTTAGCCCGGGGAGGGACTAATTTGCTCTCCGCATCTTCCGATAGGATAATACTCTCTGGTTTGGTTTGTGCGCGAAAGGAGCGCCCATGCGCCTGCGATTGATTAGCCTTGTTCTCTGCCTCACCTCTCTCACCCATTGTTCGACACCTTCGGTCGGCGGCGGAATCGACCTGCTCGATGCGGGCGGGGAGTTGGCCTTGGCCGATGTCGAATCCGAGTTGGCGACGGACCTGAAACCGGACGGCGCGGTTGCCCCGGAGACGGTCGATGTCGGGCCGGAGTTGTACGATGTGTCCGGCGAGGTCGATCTGATCGCTCCGGACTTGTCCGACGCCGAAGCCGGTTCCGCTGATGCCGGAGACGTTTCGGAAACCGAAGCCGATGCGGAAGGCGAGGCCGAGACGGAAGTGGCAGTCGAGTTCCCCTTTGGTGAACTGTGCGAATCCGACGAAGATTGCGATCCGGGGCAATGCCTCGCTACCCCCCTCGGTGGGGTGTGCACCACCATCTGCGATGAGGTCTGTCCCCCGGATTGGCAGTGCTGGTCCCTCGACGATGAGGACTTGTGCGTGCCCTCTCTGGTGGGTTTCTGCGAGCCTTGCGACCCGGCCCTGCCGCCCCCGTTCGACAATGTCTTGTGCGCTCAACTGGACGGGGCTCACGTGCTCTTGCACCAGTGCGACGATGAGGGTGCCTGCGCCAACGGCCTTGACTGCCACCAGGAAGGGGCAATCCAGGGTCTGTGCGCACCGCCTTCCGGCAACTGCCTTTGCCTGCCCGGTGAGGAAGGCAAGGAACTGCCTTGCGAAACGAGCAACGAGTTCGGGACGTGCCCCGGGTTTCGCCCCTGCCTGGCCACCGGCATCGGGGCTTGTGAGCCGTTTAACGTCGCCTCCCTCGAAGTTTGCAACGGGGTGGACGATGACTGCGATGGCCTCGTGGATGAGGCAGCCTCCAATTGTGCCCCTCCTTTCTGCCTTCAGGAGGGGGTGGAGTTCTACATGGTTGGCGGCGAGGCGTGTGTTGATGGGCAGTGCGTCGAAGCCGGCACCGCTTCTTGCGGGCTGTTCGCTTGTGACAAGATCGGCGCGTTCGGCGCCTGCCTTACCGATTGCGAAGACGACGGCGGCTGCGCAGGTGGCTCGTTTTGTAACCAGGATGGTCAGTGTGTGCCAGCCCTCCCCGAAGGTGCGGTTTGCGACACCGACCCTCAATGCAACTCCGGCCACTGTGCTCACAACGTCTGTTGCCAGGCGGGAGACTGCTGTTTTGACGCGGCCCTGTGCCCGGATGACCATTGGCTCCAGCCGGTGTGCGACGATGCGGAAGTGTGTCAGGGGCACCGGCAGGATGCTCAGTGCGTCAACAACATGTGCCAGACCGGACCGGTCCAACCCGACGACTCCGGGTGCGACGAACAGACCCTCGCCAACGAGTGCGGGGCCTATCCCCCGGTTCACTGCAACGGTCTGGAGAAGCAGGCTCTTCCGGCCTGTTCCAACGGCTGCGCTGACGACCTCGACTGCGACCCGGGTTTTCACTGCGACTACGTTTGCAAGCCGGACCTCGAAGATGGCTTCTCCTGCGACGAAGACAGCGATTGTCTTTCGACCCACTGTGAGGGAGGTCTCTGTTGCCTCGACGGGTTGTGCTGCGACGATGACGACGATTGCGCCGAGCTTTTCTCGTCGCCAGCCGCCTGCGACGAGCCCGGACTCTGCCAGGGTACACGCACCGACGCAGCGTGTGTCGAGAATAGCTGCTCTGCTCTTCCCGGCATACCCGACGACAGCGCCTGTGTCGCTGAAGAGCCGGCGGTGGATTGTGGGCCGTATGGTGAGCTATTCTGCAACGGTGACGAGACTCAGGCTCCGCCCCTGTGCCCGGCCTCATGCATTGATCAGAGCGACTGTGAAGCGGGGTTTACCTGCAAGGAGGGGCTGTGCGAACCGCGCCAGGATGATGGCGGCCCGTGCGACGTGGCCACCGACTGCCTCTCCGACCATTGCAGCGCAGGGGTATGCTGTGCTTTCGGCGATTGCTGCCTCAAGGCTGACCAGTGCCCGGACAAATACTCTCTTACGCCCACGTGCCAGGAGTCCTTTTCCTGTCAGGGCCATCGCATGGATGCCACCTGCGAAATGTACATCTGCGGTTCTATCGGCCCCATCGACGATGACTCCGGATGTAGTGCCGGAATGCTGGCGAAAGACTGCGCTCCTTATCCTTCGCAATATTGCACCGGTCAGCCGGCTCAGTTGTCTGCTCCATGCTCTGCAGGGTGTGATGTGGACGACGACTGCAGCCCGGATGCCCACTGCGACCCTTCCGCGGACGCTGAGCAGCACGTTTGCAAGCCGGACCTTCCCGACGGATATTCCTGTGATGAGGATGGTGACTGCATGTCGGGACATTGCCAGAACGGTTTTTGCTGCGGGTCCGGAGACTGTTGTGTCGAGGTCGCGGATTGCCCGGCGGAATACGCAACGGCTCCACTTTGCGTGATCCCGGACGATTGCCAGGGGATCCGCATCGACGCGTTTTGCGAGGGTTTCCAGTGCGGCTCAACCGCGACCCTCGGGGATGACACGGGATGCGGCCCCGACGTGCTGGCGCTGGAGTGCGGGAGTTACTTGCCCAGCTACTGCTCCGGACAAGAGTATCAGCCCGCACCGGCCTGTCCACTGAACTGCTCCGACGACGATATCTGCTCCCCGGGATTTCACTGCGATCCACCCGTGGGCCCCGGAGCCAAGACCTGTGTTGCGGACCAGGTGGACGGCACCGTGTGCGACGAGCCCAGCGACTGCATTTCCGGCCATTGCGACAACGGATACTGCTGTAGCGAAGGCGTCTGCTGCAACCAGGCGTCGAGCTGTCCCGACTCCTTCTCCACACCTCCCAAATGTGCCGACCCCGGCTCCTGTCAGGGGTTTCGTATTGACGCCGCGTGCACCCAGGCAACCTGCGAGAGCGTGACCTTCGACGACGACAGCGCTTGCAATATCCTCAACGTGGTTGACGATTGTGGTCTGTTCCTCCCGGTCATGTGCGCTGCGTTCCAGGACCAGCAGAAGCCTGAGTGCCCCACCAACTGCGTCGGAGACGAAGAATGCGACCCCGGAGCACATTGCGATCCTGCCGGCCTGGAGGGGGGGGAAACGTGCCTTCCGGACGCTCAGGACGGCGCCGAGTGCGACGAAGCCTCTGACTGCGAATCCGGCTATTGCGCCAACGGCTACTGCTGCGCCTCGGATGTCTGCTGCTCACTGGCCGTGGACTGCCCTGATGAGTTCTGGGCCGCTGCGGTGTGCGACGATGTTGCTTCGTGCCAGGGACACAGGGTCGACGCGGTGTGTGAAGATAGCCGGTGCGGCAGCGCCGACGTTGACGACGATTCCGGGTGCGATATTGCCCTGCTGGCCAACGACTGCGGACCGTTTCCAGACCTCCATTGCACCGGCGAGCCGGCACAACCGGAGCCCGAATGTTCGCAAACGTGCGGTGAGGACTCGCAGTGCGCGCCCGACTATCACTGCGATTCCATTTGCAAGCCCGACCTCACCGATGGTCTTTCCTGCGACGAGGCGAGCGATTGCATCTCCGGACACTGCCAGAACGGTTTCTGCTGTGCCTCTGGCGATTGCTGCCAGTTCAACTACCACTGTCCGCCGGAGTACGACAGCCCGCCGGTGTGCGTGACCCCTGAGAGCTGCCAGGGCACCCGGCAGGACCGCGGATGCAGCAACTTCATTTGCGTGTCTGACCTGGTGCTTGACGACAGTGCGTGCGGTCCTCTGGTGCTGGCCGGGGATTGCGGGTTGTTTGCCGATGTCTATTGCACCGGCGCCAAGTATCAACCTGCCCCGGGTTGCCCCGAGGCCTGCCAGTGGGATTCCGAGTGCGACGACCAGGCTCATTGCGACGGTGTCTGTGAGCCGGACATTGACGACGGGCTGGAGTGCAACGAGGATTCCGACTGCGCCGGTGGCCACTGCGGTAACGGCTATTGCTGTGCGCAAGGCGCCTGTTGCGCAACGGCTTCGAACTGTCCACCGGAGTTCTCCGCCTCGCCTCAGTGCGAAGAGCCTGCCGCGTGCCAGGGGCAGCGGGTCGATGCGGTTTGTACGAACCACCAGTGCGGGGAACTGGCCGTCGACGACGACTCGGGCTGTACCGAAGATGTGACGGCAGACGATTGCGGTTTGTTTCTGCCCGTGCTCTGCACCGGTGAGGTTTCGCAGCCCGGTCCGGCCTGTCCGGAAGAATGCCAGGCCGACGGTCATTGCGATCCCGGCGCCCATTGCGACCCGGGACCCGGGCAGAACATCTGCGTTCCGGATGTCGGCGACGGCCTGGAGTGTGACGAGGACTCCGACTGCACGTCCGGACACTGCTCGGCAGGTATTTGCTGCCAGAGCGGCGACTGCTGTATCGATGCCGCTGAGTGCCCGCCGGACTACTCCTCACTTCCCGGTTGCCTGTGGCCCGCAGATTGTCAGGGGCAGCGGGTGGACGCGACGTGCGCCGACTTCGTATGTGGGTCCGATATCGTAGCAGATGACTCCGCGTGCACGCAGCAAGTGAACGCGGCGGGATGCGGCGCGTACCTTGACCTTTTCTGCACGGGGGAAGAAGACCAGGACTCCCCGTTGTGCCCGCTGGAGTGCCTGGCGGATGACGAGTGTGACCCGGGCGCCCATTGTGACGGGGTGTGCCTCGGCGACCTTCCGGACGGAGCGTCGTGCAACGAGGACTCCGACTGCAACTCCGGCCACTGTAACCACGCAATCTGCTGCGATAGCGGTGATTGCTGCCTTTCGGCCGCGGGCTGCCCCGGGCAATACAAGAAGTACCCGGCGTGTGACGACGCGGCCGGCTGCCAGGGGCACCGCGTGGATGCAACCTGTGACAACTTCGTATGCGGCAGCCTCGAAGCGGAAGACGATTCCGGGTGTGGCTGGTGGACCGAAGCCCATGACTGCGGGCCGTTTCTTTCGGTGGTGTGCAACGGCAGTGTGCAACAGGAGCAACCGCTTTGCCCCACGGTTTGCCTAGGTGACGACGAGTGCGACGCGAGCGCTCATTGCGATGGCGCCTGCCTTGCCGATTTGGGTGATGGCGCCGCCTGCGACGAGGACTCCGACTGTCAGTCCTTCCATTGTCAGAACGGATTCTGCTGCTCCTCGGGAGATTGCTGCGCGTTGGCGAACCACTGTCCCGGAGAGTACTCGGAATCGGCGACCTGCCAGGATCCGCAAACCTGCCAGGGTTCCAGGCTCGAAGCGGCCTGCCAGGCCAACGTTTGCGTCAGCCTGGAGGTGGCCGACGACTCCGCGTGTGACGGCCAGTCCCCGGCCCTGGATTGTGGCTTCTACGATCCGGTCTACTGCTCCGGGGACGGCGACCAGCAACCGCCTTCCTGCCCTGTCGCCTGCCTGGTAGACGAGGAGTGCACCGCCTTAGCCCACTGCGATGGTGGCCACTGCCTGGCTGACCTCGCTGATGGAAAAACTTGCGATGAAAACGGCGATTGCACTTCCGGCTACTGTCAAAACGGCTTCTGTTGTGAGACGGGGGACTGCTGTTTTGTCGCCGGGGATTGTCCGGCCGAATACGCCAGCCCGTCGGAGTGCATCTCTCCCCCCTTGTGTGAAGGGGAACGCCAGGACGCCACGTGCGAGCTGTCGGTTTGCGGCACTGTGATCGTCGGCGACGATGCGGGCTGCGATCAATCGGTGGAAAGCGACGACTGCGGCCTCTACAAGGCGGTTCACTGCAACGGCCAGGTGGACCAGTTGCCCCCCGCTTGCGCCAACATGTGTACCTACGATTCCCAATGCGATCCCGACGCTCACTGCGAACCGGGCAACCCCGGCTCCTGCCAACCTGACTAGCCGCCATCAAATTCCGTCTGCATTCCTCTCGATCTCCAACCTCCGAACCAGGCCCCGCAGGGCACGCTAGCCACTAGCCCCGGCCGGAAGCCCGGGGAGGAATGGAACGGCCGATGCAACTGGTTTCCCACAGCTAGCGATGTGGCCTATTGGCTCTTGCTCCTCCGGAGCTGCTCATTGGCTTGGGATATCTACGGCCAAAGGCGTTGTTGAGCAACAACGGCAACTACTGTATACTACTGAAAGTCGGTGCGTAGGAGAGACGATATGACCCACAGATTCTGCCTGCTGATGGCGCTGCTTGTCACCGCTGGGCTTGCCGCCTGCTCTGCAGATACGACCACGACGCCTTCCGGTTTCTCGGACGGTGAGATGCCTCTGGTGGACGTCAAGGATGATGACACCCTTACTGTCATCATAGGCCCTGAGGAGGTCCACTCCGGTGAGAAGCCCGGTTCCCCGACGGATGTCGAAACCACCGACGACGGAACCGTGATTGTGCCCGATGTGGGGGACGCCGACTTCTCCATTCCGGACGTTGCCGAAGACAAGTCCGCACCCGAAGTGAAGCCCGAAATCGACACCAAGCCCGACAAAGATGTCGGCCCGTGCATGAAGAACTGCTCCGGCAAGGAGTGTGGCTCCGACGGCTGTGATGGTATCTGCGGGTATTGCGCGTATGGATACGTCTGCGCCGACGGAGTTTGTGAGGCCAGCGTGTGCCCGAAAGAGTGCACCACCACCGTCGATAACGATGTGGTGTGGAAGGAATGTGGTCCCGACGCGTGTGGAGGGTACTGCGGGTTCTGCCTCGAGGACGGGACCTCGTGTTCGCCCAATGGCATGTGCTACGGCGAGGCGTGTGACGGCGATTGCGGGGGCAAGGAGTGTGGGGACGACGGTTGTGGCCACTCCTGTGGAAACTGCCAGTTCGGGGAAATCTGCAGCGAGGAAGGACTATGCGAGCCGCACCCGTGCGGCACCGTGGACTACAAGGGCAGGTGCGACGACAAGTACAACCTCGCCGAATGCATTGAACTTGAGTTGACAGTTACCAACTGCAAGTCGATTAAAGACCACATGTGCGGCTGGAACCAGGATACCGGCAAGTACGAATGCGTACCTGAAACCGACTGCGACCCCCAATGCACGTTCAACGACGGTTCGGCCAAAGAGTGCGGCGACGACGGCTGCTGGGGGAGCTGCGGTGTATGCCCCACCGGATGGGGATGCGCCAGCGGGATCTGCAAGCCGGCGGAAGGTGGAGAGTGTGCCTGGATCGACGGCGTCGTCGGGTTGTGCGTCGGAGACGTAAGGTGGTTCTGCGAGCAAGGGATTTTGTACGGCTATGATTGCGTACAGAACGGTTTCACCAAGTGTGATTGGGACTTCGGCGCCAATTTCGGAGCCGGAGGGTATAACTGCATACTCTAGCCGAGCTGTGCGGAGGTTCTCCCCATGAGATGTTCACTCATTCTGGCAATGACGATGATTGCCTTTTTCCTGGCTGCCTGTGGCGACGACAGCGGCAACAGCGGGCCCGAACCGGTAAAGCCTGACACCGGCCCCGACCTGCCCGCGCCCCCTGACGTGCCTTCTCACGTCTTCGAGCTGATCGAGGATGTGACTCCGGAGTTGGGAGAAGACGCGGTGGCCCCGCTGCCCGACGGTGCGGAGCTGCCCGACCTGGAGGTTCAGGAGCTACAGGACGAATTCGTGTGGCCGGAGGACCTCGGCCCTGACGGCTGTGTGGCCCAGTGCACCTTGAAGGAAGGTGAAAACCCGGACTACCCCGCGGGGACGGTCAAGGAGTGTGGCGAAGACGGCTGTGGCAGCATTTGCGGCTATTGCGACTACGAGCACCAGTGTGTCCTGGGCGTCTGCGAATCAGTCTGCGTCCCGAAATGCGAAGGCAAGAAATGCGGGGATGACGGTTGTTACGGGACCTGCCCACCCGGCTGCGAGGACAACTTCACCTGCGGCGACGATGGGTTGTGCTATTGGGACTGCGATATCATCGCCAACTGCGAGGGAAAGGAGTGCGGTCCGGACGGTTGCGGCGGTAGCTGCGGTTATTGCGGCATCGCGTTCCTGTGCAACGAGTTGACCGGCATGTGCGAAGATGACCCCTGCGGAGCTATCGACAAGGAAGCCGGCGCCTGCACCGAGAACAACGTTCTCCAGGAGTGCCTGGATGGCATCCTGGTCGAAACGCCTTGCCAATCCTTTGGCGAAGATTACTACTGTAAGTGGGATGGCCCCTCGCAGAAATTCGTATGCTCCGAAGGGTGCGTGCCCCAGTGTACCTGGGATGATGGGACTCCCAAGCAGTGCGGCTACGACGGGTGTTACGGCGAGTGCGGCACCTGCCCTCTGGGCTGGGAATGCGAAGCCGGCACCTGCTATCCCGTGGCACTGGCCGAGTGTGGCTGGATCACCGACAAGGGCGAGTGCATAGAGAACGAACTGTGGTTCTGCAGTAACAACATCCTCTACGTGGACGATTGCGACCTGCTCAACAAGACTTGCCAGTTCGACATGACGTTCATGGCTTACAAGTGCAAATGATCCCTTACCCCGAGAGCGAGCGAGGGGCCGACGGCAGGGGTCCAGGGTCCAGGGTCAGGGTCCAGGGTAAGAAACTTTTCATTGAGAATTGGGAATTGAAAATTGGCAATTGACTACTGGACTCCGGCAGTTCTCGACCCGGCATACAAGCTGGGGCTCGTCGAATCTTACTTCCTCAAACTGAATGACCCTTCCGGAAAGTGGGCGGCCTGGATCAAGTACACGTTCCTCATCCGCAGGGGCGGTGGTGAGCCGTTGCCGGAGTGCTGGTTCATCTTCTTTGACCGGGATGCCGTCACCGGGCGCAAAGTGTCGGCTTGGAAACAGGTCCTCAGCAATAAAGACTGGCGCATCGGAGAAGCCGACGCGGCGATCTTCATGGGGGACAACACTCTGACCCGGGACCGCGCTTCCGGCACTCTCGGCGGTGGTGAGGCCAGGTGGGATTTTGGTTTCTCCGCCCTCTCGAACTCCATGATCGTCAGTCCCTCCTTTTCAAAGACCCCGCTCCTCCCCACAACCAAGCTGACGAGCCCGGTTCCGGAAGGTCTGGCAACCGGGGAACTGACCGTTGGCAAAAAGCGGTTTCAGTTCGCGGATTATCCGCTGAGCGTCGGGCACAACTGGGGACATTTTCACTCAACCGCCTACACGTGGGCACAGGCTCGCATGCTAGGGGAGGGGTCGGGTCGAAAATTCTTTTTCGAGGGGGCGAGCCTTTCCCTCGGCAGCCGGCACCTGACCCTGGGCAAGGTGCTGCTGGATGGCGAAGAGATTTCCTTTGCAGGGCCTCAATGCTGGCTCAGGGCCAAGGCTGACGTGTCAGTCGGGCACTGGCAATTCACGATGCAGAATCGGGAGTGGGTGCTGAACGGAGAGTTCGACGCTGAGCCCGAGTATGTGGCGGGCCTCAAGTACGTTCAGCCCAACGGCCGCGTGAAATCGTGCCTCAATTCCATGATATCCAACGGTAATTTCCAGCTCTCCCGCCGCCGCAAGGGTGGCTCGTCTTTCACCTTCACCGTCGACGGCACCGCGGCGTTGGAACACCTGACTCCCGGGCTTTCTCAACAGTTCGAAATGCTGGCCTAGAAAAAAACCCTTGACAGTCTTTGCCGCCCTGCGTATAAATTACTTGCGACATCGCAATATGGCGATATCGCAATGAGGGGATGTTATGGCAAAGAGCAACATAGTTGAAGACCTCGAAAGGGCTCAGCAGTTGGCCGAGATGTTGAAGGCGGTCGCTCACCCGTTGCGGCTCAGAAGTATCGCTGCACTTTGCGAGGACCCGCAGACCGTGAGTCAGCTTTGTCAGCGACTCGACGTCAGGCAGAGCCTTGTTTCCCAGCACCTTGCGGTGTTGAGGATGGTGGGGCTGGTCCACGTTGACCGTACCGGCGGGCGCGCGACTTATTCCATCAAGGAACAGGGGCTTAGAAACCTCATCGCTTGCGTGACGGATTGCAAAAAAGAGGGATAGAACCATGAGCGGATTGACCAGACGGCAGTTCATCAAGATCGCTACGGCCGGCTCCGTGGCTGCGGCTGCGGGCAGCGGACTGGTAACGCGTTGGTGGGGGCTGGACGGAGACCCGATCCATGACCCGGGAACGGCAGGAGACTGGGTGGTTCCGACCTTCTGCGAGCTCTGTTTTTGGAAGTGCGGAGTTCTGGCCCACGTGAAAGAGGGGAAGGTGACCAAAATCACCGGCAATCCGGATCATCCTCTATCACGGGGGCGCCTGTGCCCCCGCGGTGCGGGCGGCACCGGGCTTCTCTACGATCCGGACCGGCTGAAGAAGCCGTTGATCCGCACCTCGACAAAGCGGGGCGAGCAGGTCTTCAGGGAGGCAGAGTGGGATGAGGCGTTGGATCTGGTGGCGGACAAGATGTTGAAGATCCGCGACGAGCATGGTCCCGAGGCCCTCGCCCTCTTCCTGCACGGCTATGGCGGGAGTTGGTTCAAGCACCTGATGAAGTCCTACGGGTCGCCGAACATCTCGGCGCCCTCTTATGCGCAGTGCCGGGGTCCTAGAGAGGTGGGCTTCAACCTTACTTTCGGCGGCATAGTGGCTTCTCCGGAGCGTGTGGACCTGGCCAACAGCCGCTGCATCACTCTCATCGGCGCCCACCTGGGCGAGAACATGCACAACACCCAGGTGCAGGAATTCGCCGAGGCGCTGGGCAATGGTGCGGGCCTGGTGGTGGTGGACCCCCGCCACTCGGTGGCAGCCTCCAAAGCGAAATACTGGCTGCCCATTAAGCCCGGCACCGACATCGCGCTGCTGTTGGCGTGGATGCACGTTATCGTGAAGGAGGGGTTGTACGACGCCAACTACCTCGAGAAGCATGCATTGGGTCTGGACGAGCTAAAGAAACACCTGTCGGACAAGACGCCGGAGTGGGCCTACACCCACACCACCATCCGGCCGGAACTTATCGTGGAGACTGCCCGCTTCATCGCGGGTTTCAAGCCCGCATCGGTGGTCTATCCGGGACGGCGCACTACCTGGTACGGTGACGACGCGCAGCGTGAACGCGCCAAGGCGATGCTCAATGCGCTGCTGGGCGCGTGGGGTAGAAAAGGCGGTTTCTACTACCCCTCACGCCTCGATGTACCAAAGTACCCCTACACAAAATACTCTCCCCCGGCCAGCCCTCCAGCCGACATGCCCAAGGGCTCCGGCTATCCCCTGGCCGACGAAGTGTTGGCCCAGGGTCTGTGTGACGCCAGTGTTCCGGACACCGCCGAGTACGACATCAAGGGCTGGTTTGTGTACGGCACCAACCTGGTCAAATCACTACCCGACGCAGCACGGGTGCACAAAGCGATCCAGGAGCTGGATTTTATCGTCACGGTGGACGTTCTTCCCGCCGAGATCTGCGGCTGGTCCGATGTGGTGCTCCCCGAATCGACATATCTTGAACGCTGTGACGATATCCACGTTCCCAGCTACAAGGTCCCGTACCTGGCCATCCGGCAGCCGGTGGTCCAGCCCATGTACGACTCCCGTCCGGGCTGGTGGATCGCCAGGGAGGTGGCGCATCGTATCGGTCTGGATGACTACTTCCCGTGGGCGGATAGCGTCGAGTACGCAATGCATCGAGTCAAAAGTGCGGGCTACGACTGTGAAGAGTTGCGAAAGACCGGTGTACTGCGTGGTAAAGAAGAGCCGGCGTTCGAGGAGGACGGGCTGGAGCTGACGTTTGATACGCCTTCGGGCAAGATCGAGTTGTTTTCCCAACAACTGAAAGATGCAGGGTTCGACCCGATGCCTCAGTTCGAGCCGCACGAGGAACCGCCTCCCGGCATGTACCGCCTGCTGTTCGGAAGGGCGCCTACTCACTCGTTCGGCCGCACCGTCAACAACAAGTTGTTGTGCGAGGCTTTTCCGGAGAACGAGTTGTGGGTGAATGTTGACGTCTGCAAGGAGGCGGGCGTCGAGAATGGCGAGCGGGTAATGGTTGTGAACCAGGATGATGCGAGGGCTGGGCCCATCAAAGTGCGGGCCACCCGTCGCATCCGACGGGACTGCGTCTACATGGTGCACGGCTGGGGCACGCAGCAGAAGCAACTGAAACACGCCTACGGGAAAGGCGCCAGCGACAGCGACCTCGTTACCCGCTTCAAGGTGGACCCGATTATGGGCGGGACCGGCATGAACGTGAACTTCGTGCGCATGGAGAGGGCATAAATCATGGGAAAGCAAAAGCGATACGCCATGGCCGTCGACACCAGACGCTGCGTCGGTTGCAGCGCCTGCGTCATCGCGTGCAAGACTGAAAATGCAGTTCCTCTGGGGTGCTACAGGGATTGGATAGTCGAGGAGGCAGAGGGGGATTTTCCGGACATAAATCTGGAGATTCGTTCTACCCGTTGCAATCACTGTGACAAGCCCGGTTGCGTACAGGCCTGCCCCACCGGCGCCAGCCACAAGTCCGACGGCGGGGCTGTGCTGGTAACGCACCGGAAGTGCAGCGGCTGTAAGGCGTGCATGGCCGCCTGCCCCTACGATTCACGGTTCGTTCATCCCGAGGGGTACGTGGACAAGTGCACCTTCTGCCTCCACCGGGTAGAAAAGGGCGGCTTACCCGCCTGCGTGGAAACTTGTCCGACCAGGGCCCTCACCTTTGGTGATCTGGCAGACCCCGACAGCGAGGTGTCCAAACTGGCGCACTCGCGACGAGTGAAAACCCTCCATCCCGAAACGGGCATGGACCCCAACCTCTTCTTTCTAGTGTAGGAGGGATTATCATGCTTGGCACCATCAGCACCCTGAGCGTCAGCGCCGGGCCTACGTCCGAGCTACACACGGTCCGCACCAACTCCGGTATCGATCCGACGCTGGCCATCTGGAACTGGGAGATCCCCGTCTACCTGTTCCTCGGCGGCCTGGTGGCCGGCATCATGGTGGTCGGCGCGATCCAGCAGTTGCGCGGCAACGGGCGGTGGGAGCGCCGACTGTCATTGTGGGGGTCAGCAGTCGCCGCCGGCCTGCTGTCCCTGGGTATGCTGGCTCTGTTCCTGGACCTCGCACACAAGGCTTACGTGCCGCGGTTCTACCTGGCGTTCAAGCCCATGTCGCCCATGTCGTGGGGTTCCTGGATTCTAATGCTTGCGTACCCTCTTCTGGGCCTTTGGTTTCTTGGGTCGTTGGCCGATGAGCAGACCGACCGCCTCACGAAGAAGGTCCCGCTGCTGCGGCTGCTCCGAGGAGTGCGCAAATGGTCCGTCGAGCACCAAAGGGCCGTCCTGCTCGCAATTGCAGGAGTGGGAATCGCCCTGGGCGCCTACACCGGAGTACTGCTCCAGACTCTTACCGCCAGGCCGTTGTGGAGCACCGGGCTGCTGGCGCCCCTGTTTCTACTCTCCGGAATATCAGGCGCTGCGGCGTTGATGATGCTCTGGAAAGTGAACTCCGGCACCTTTCGCGATTTGCTGAAATGGGACCTTGCCGCGCTGGCGCTCGAGGCGTTGGTCCTGTGCCTGTTTCTACTGGAGAAAGCTACCGGTTCAGCCATCGACCGAATGGCCGCAAAGCTGTTGCTGGCCGGCCCCTACGCAGGTGCGTTCTTCGGCCTCGTGGTTCTGGTTGGGATTCTCGCCCCCACCGTACTCGAGGTATTTGAACTGAAGCACGCCGGAAGACGCAGCATCCTCGCTCCGCTGCTGGTCCTCGCCGGAGGGCTGGCCCTGCGCGCGATCATCGTCTCCGCGGGCCAGGCATCCAACTACAGCATGCTTGCAGGAGGTTAGACCATGCAGCACTCGAAAAGAGATCAGTACCCCGACAGCGATGGAGGAGCCCGCGCCGGCAAGAACGGCCCTCGCCCCCTCTGGAACCCGTACTTTGGCGGGTTCCTACTCGGCCTCGTGCTCCTCGGCTCTTTCCTCTTCCTCGGGCACGGCCTGGGCGCGTCCGGGGCCGCTTCAAGAGTCGGCATTTCCGCGCTCAACCGCGTTGCCCCCGGCCACGTGCAGGACAACAGCTATTTCGCCACCTACCTGGGTGATAGCGGCGGCCCGCTCCAAAGTTGGATCGTGTTCGCGGCCATCGGTGTCTTTATCGGCGGCGCCGTGTCGTCCACCCTTGCCGGACGGCGAAAATCCGGGGTGACCAGAGGACCTCGGATCTCCATACCCACCCGGCTCGCCATGGCGCTTGCCGGCGGCGTGCTCATGGGCTTTGCCGCGCGACTGGCCCGGGGCTGCACCTCCGGGCAGGCGCTTTCGGGCGGCGCACTGATGTCGGTGGGAAGCTGGGTTTTCATGCTCGCCGTTTTCGGCGGAGGCTATGCTCTGGCCCTGGTAGTAAGGAGGCAATGGCAATGACTTTGTTCCCCATATTCTCCGGCGAGACAGTTCCCTTTGAAGCCAGCTTCGTTCCCGCCATCATAGTGGGCTTCCTGTTCGGCTTTGCCCTGGAGCGCAACGGTTTCGGCAACGCCCGCGTTCTGGCCGCACAGTTCTATCTGCACAACATGCGCGTGTTCAAAGTGATGTTCTCCGGCATCGTCACCGCGGCTGTGGGGTTGGCCTTTTTCTCCGCGACGGGGATGCTCAACATGGGCGGCCTGTTCATTCCCGAAACGTTTATCTGGCCCCACCTCACCGGCGGGCTGCTGCTGGGTGCGGGGTTTATTGTCTCGGGCTACTGCCCCGGCACCTCCATCGTGGCCATGGCGTCGGGCAAGTGGGACGGCCTGCTGACCGTAGCCGGCGTCATCGTCGGTTCGGTCATCTTCGGCGAAATGTATCCCCTCATCGCAGATTTCCACACCTCGTCCGCGTTGGGCGTATTTACCCTGCATGAGTGGCTGGGTATCGGCCTGCCGCTGCTGGCCACTGTCGTAGCTGTGGCTGCTGCGTTCATGTTCTTCGGCGCTGAAAAAGTCGAGGCCATCTTCTCCCGAATGATGAAGAAGGAGAAGGAAGCGACATGGAGTCGCAATACGGCAGGCCTCCTGGCCGGGCTGTCTGCCGCCGGCGCCGCAGCCATCGTTGTAACCGCGGTCCTTCCCGAACAGCTCGTCGAAGAGCCGGTCCCGGTAGCCGAGATGAAAGTGCTGGACGCGGCCCGTATTCTGGTGGAAGAACCCCGCTCGCTGTACGTGGTCGACCTGCGCGAAGAACCGGCGTGCAGCGAGGGCAAGGACAGGCTTCCCTTTGCCCTCTGCTACTCAGATATCGAGGGCGAACTCGAGCTTCTGCCTTCCGACAGGACCCTGCTGGTCTATGACCAGGGCGTAGTCGATGCCGGCGCCCTCCCTCAGGGGCTCAACCGGTACACCGGCAAGCTGGCCAGGCTATCCGGCGGATACGACGCCTGGGCGTCGTTGATCGTAGACAAGGCTCCGGCCAGTGAGTTGCTGGCTGCCCTTGCTGAAACGGATAAGGCGCTGGTTTCGGCGCTCCACTCCTACTTCACCGGCGCCGCGGTCAAGGTGGCTCCTTCCGCACCCCGCCCCAAAGTGAAACGCAAAATCAAAAAGGGCGGGGGCTGTTCCTAGACGGTCTCCATCTTACCCAACGACGCAAGATCATAGCCCGCCGGGTTTTCGCCGGCGGCAGCCTTCAACTCTGAGAGTAGAAAGTCCAGCAACCGAACCATCTGTGGATGGGATGCAAAAGCCAGCGGGATCGCCAGCTTGTACGCCTCCGTGGCCAGAGGCACAAAATCCAGGCCGGCCATTTGTGCAGCCTGGACCGTTCCTACCCCTGCACCGGCCTTGCCGGTACGGATCGCCAGAGCCAACTCGAGGTGGGATGAGTACTCGCCCGCGACGGTCAAGTGAGCCGGGTCCACGCCTTCCTCCCCCAGCAGGTGCTCCGTGAGCCGCTGGGTGCCGGACAGCGGCTGGCGGCCGGCGAACGCGATTCCCTGATCCACCAGGCTCGCCAGGCCGCGCACGTCGGGGTGTTTCTCACGGTCGAAGATCAGCGCCTGCTCCCGGGAGAACAGGTTCACCAGGTAACACCCCTGGCCGCCCACGATCGACTTCTTCACCGCCTCATTCTTCACATGGCAGCCCGCCAGGTGCGCCTTGCCTTGATCGATAGCCGCGATGCCCGCCAGGCTGCCGACCCGGGAAGAAACCACCGGCACTTCGCTGCGCTCCTGGAAGTTCCGGGCGGCCTTGGAAAAGAGCCAGTCGTCACTTCCCTGCACGACCACCATTTCATCCAGAATGGCGCCCATGAGGCCCTGGCCGGGAATGCGGGTGTTCTTCTCGATCCACTCATCGATTACGTGCTTTGGGAACAGCCATTTTCCCGATATCCGCGCCGCGGGCAGCTTTCCCTCTGCCACCAACGCATAGACCTTCTTCTCGTTGATACGAAGGTACCGCGCGATTTCCTTCGTGGTAAAGTACTCAGCCATGCGGTCTCGTCCTCCCGGGACTGATCATGGCCAGACTGGACAGACTAGTCAAGCATCCAGCCGAGCGCTCGGCTGGATGGCTCTGGGCTGTGAGCTGTGGGCCAGGACTTGAAAGCTCGAACACCTGAAGTTTCATTGCAGCCGTTTGCCGTTGCTCACCGCTCACTGCTTCGACGTCAGTCGATGGTCACCGCCCAGATCTGCCCCAGGTAGCTGCCCCCGCAACCGTCGGAGTAGTACACCGACAGCGATTTCACCTGTTTCCCCGGCTCGGGATTGGTGAACTTCCCGTACCACCACGCATCGCAGCACGGGCCGCCGTATGCGCCCTGGTAGCTGACCGAGAAATTGGAGCCGGACGAGGAGCCGCCGTGGCTGCAGTCGTGGGGTATGGATGCGGTGCCCGTCTGACTGGTGGAGTCGTCGGTGTAGGTGAAGTCCGCCCGCAACGGCTGGCCGCTACAGCGCCCGCCCGGGAAGATGATATGCACGTTGTTGATGGTCCAGGCGCCGTTGGGCGCGGGGAGCACCTGGTTGGGCGCCAGCCCGGCCATGTTCCCGCCCGCGGTGTGTGGCCCCACCTTCATGGGGATCCCCTGTACGGTGGCGTCGTCCGCGCCGAACCAGTTGCCGTTGCACGCCGGATTCTTGAAGTAAGTGTCGTCGGTTTTGGTGAGCATCACATGGTTGCCCGAGAGTTCCCAGGGGAACAGGCCTTCATTGCTGATGCAGGCGTCGTTGAAGCACACCGCTCCTTCGTTGCACTTGGCATCGTCGCCGGCGCAAGACTCCCAACACTCGCCGGCATCGTGGCAATCGAAGTCGCCGCACGACGCGTTCTCCGTGTCGTTCTCATGCCCGTCATCGTCCCAGAAACAATCCTGGGCCGCTTCGGCACACGAATCTATGCGGTTCCAACTGTCGCCGTTTTCATCCTCCCAGCACACGTTTGCCTCGGAGTCGTTGGTCTCTCCCGCGATGCAGTCGGCTCCGCATAGCACGCTGCACGCGTCCACACCTTCGGCACAGCCGCCGAGCACGGCGGTGACCTCCCCGCAGTCGACGCAGGTGGTCTCGCCCACCCCATCTTCAAACTCGCAGCCCGCACTGACCCCAAGTTCCGCGCCGGTAACACAGGCGTTGTCTTCTTCGGTGATGTAGCCGCACCCTTCGTTGCATACCATGGCCCCGCACGCGACCGGCGGCTCGCTGGGCAGTGGAATCCACTCCCCGTCGGTGCACACCCGGTACCCTTCCCCAAAGATGCTCAGCCCGCATTGCACGTAGCCCGGCGGGCTCAACATGTCTTCCAGCGTTGCAGCCACGCAATCAACGTCGTTGTCGGAGCAGCGCA
This sequence comes from uncultured Myxococcales bacterium, assembly GCA_964626565.1. Classification (GTDB taxonomy): domain Bacteria; phylum Myxococcota_A; class UBA9042; order CAIXZC01; family CAIXZC01; genus CAZVFX01. Next base: position 51,492 of record CAZVFX010000003.1, on the reverse strand, counting down.
TCGCTTCGCCATCCCAACTCAGGCGGCAGAAGCCGCTGACGCAATCACTGTTCTCGTCGCACTCTTCGCCCCAATCCAGATCCGGCACGCAGGCCTCGTCGTCGCAGTGGAAACCCTCCTTGCACTGCGTTTCCGCTTCTTCCTCGGTGCAGGCGACATGACAGGCGCTGAAGCCGGGCGCCTCCACCGCGGCCCCGTTGCACAGGTATCCGCCGCAATCGTCGTCCGGGTCGCCTCCGTCGGCATATTCGGTGCACAGCCCTTCCAGGTCAGGCTGCAGGCAGCTCACACACGTGCCTGCGCAAGGCATGTCGCAGCACACGTCTCCGATGCACGTGCCTGTGCCTGCTTGCCCGCACGCGACGTCCACATCCCCGTCGCAGTCGTTGTCCAACTGGTCGCAAAGCTCCGTCGACGCGCCGAAGAAAGGGTCACACGGATTCAGTTCGCCATCGATGCAGCCGGGTTCCGCGTGCTCACACACTCCCAGCCCGCACGTGACGTCGGGCAGGCCGTCGTCTACTTCGCCGTTACAGTCGTTGTCCAAACCGTCACATTTCTCCAGCTCAAAACCTTCCATTTCGTCGCAAGCCTGCGGGGCCCCTCCCACGCAGTTCTGAACGCTGTGGAGGCAAACGCCCAGACCGCAGGTCGTGCTCCCCAAATCCTCGTCAATCGGCCCATCGCAGTCGTTGTCAATAGCGTCGCATTTCTCCGCGGCCGCGCCTGCCATGGGGTCACAGTCATTCAACTGCCCGTTCAGGCACGCAGGCACCGCATGGGTGCACTGGCCCAGCCCGCATGAAATGACGCCGAGGTCCTCGTCGGGCTGTCCGTCGCAGTCGTTGTCCAGACCGTCGCATTCCTCCGGTTCCACCCCATCGAAAGGATTGCAGATTGTCCAAACGCCGTCCTGGCAGTTCTGGATCGTGTGCTGGCACAGGCCCAGGCCGCACGCGGTCGACCCCAACTCCTCGTCCACCAGGCCGTCGCAATCGTCGTCGATCAGGTTGCATTTTTCAGCCGCCAGCAGATGGATTTCATCATCCAGGGGAGCGCAGTCCAACCCATCAGGCGTGCCGTCATCGTCGTCGTCCTCATCGATGCAGTTCTTCCACCCGTCCGCATCCTTGTCCGGATATCCCTCATCAATGAGGAAGTTACAATCGTTGTCCGATCCGTCGCATAGCTCCTCGGCTCCGGGATGGACCGCAGGGTTCAACGGCGCACAGTCCTCGCCATCGGGCGTACCGTCGCCGTCCGTGTCGTCTTCACACGCGTCGCCGACGCCATCCTGGTCCGAGTCGGCCTGATCCGCGTTGGCAACCAGAGGGCAATTGTCTGCTTCATTGTCGAAACCGTCGCCGTCCAGGTCGTCGTCGCACTCATCGCCCAGGCCGTCCCCATCCACGTCCCCCTGCAACGTGTTTTTTACCCCAACACAGTTGTCCGCGCTGTCGGGTATGGCATCCCCGTCCGCGTCGGGATCACACAGGTCCCCAATCCCGTCCTGGTCAAAATCCTCCTGGCCTTCGTTTTTCACACCAACACAATTGTCCGCGCTGTCGGCAATTCCGTCCCCATCAGTATCGTCGTCAATGCAGTCAGCGATCCCGTCGTCGTCCAGGTCGGGGAAGCCGTTGTCGATCACCTCGTCGCAGTCGTTGTCCTGGCCGTCGCACAATTCGTCAGCGCCGGGGAAGGAGAGGGGGTCGTTGGGAGCACAGTCGTCGGCATCCGCGGCACCGTCGTTGTCATCATCGGTGTCCACACAGTCCTTCGCCCCGTCGGAGTCGTTGTCGTAAAAACCCTCGTCGGTAGTGAAATCGCAGTTGTTGTCCTTTCCATCGCACAGTTCGTCGGCCCCGGGGTAAGCCTCCGGGTCTTTGGGCGAACAGTCGTCAACGTCCGCAGACAGGTCGTTGTCGTCATCCGGGTCGCACGCGTCGCCTACGGTATCGAGGTCGAAGTCTTCCTGCAGCGGATTGAAGGCCGCATCGCAGTTGTCCATGCCGTCCACCACGCCGTCGCCGTCTTTGTCGTCGGTCATGCAGTTAGCGACGCCGTCCTCATCCGTGTCCTCGAAGCCCTCATCTACATCTCCGTCGCAGTCGTTGTCTTCGCCGTCACACGTCTCGGCGTGGGCCTCTTCCCCCTGGCACAGCAGTTCGCCGTTGACGCATTTTTCTACACCTTCACACGCTCCAAACGGGGATATGACCAGGCACGATTCCTCCGGAATCTCCTCGTCCACGTCCCCGTCGCAATCGTCGTCCTCTCCGTTACATATCTCGGCTGATGGTACTGCGGCGGAGCAGAGTGAAAGTCCTTCAGCCAGGCACTCCCTTTCACCGAAGCATTTACCCATTTCGTTTTCGGTGAAACACTCGGTCCAGGCACCCTCATCAACGTACCACTGTTTGCACTGGCACTCGCCTTGCGCCAATACGCACTGGAGTTGATCCGCACCGCTGACATCGATAACCAATTCGCAGACGTACCCTTCCGGGCACGCCGGCCCGACGTTGTCCGGGTCGTCGGGGTCGCCGCAGTAGATCCCGCAGAAGTTTCCGCCCGCTCCGTACTCCACGCAAGCCTGTCCCGCATCGACGCCGTCGGTCCAGCACTCCTTGTTGTTGGTGCACGGCTTACACGCATCTACAAAAGTGGGCATACAGAGATACACCTGGTCGGGGAGACTGGGAGTGTAGAGCAGGCACTCCCAACCAAATGGACACTCCTCGATGCAAGAGATGGTGCACTGCATGCCGTCTGAGGTCTGGATGCAGAAACCCTCGTTGCAATCGTCGGCCGAACTGCATGGCCACCCCGCGCCGCCGGGCGGCGTGCCCATGTCGACCTCGACGATTTCAACCGGCTCGATTTCAAAGCCGGTGTCCACTTGCTCCGGCGTCACCTCAAACAGCACCTCGGCGCCGGGCAGTTCCGGCGCCACGTCCGGCATTCCGGCATCCTGCCCCGCATCGGTCAGGATCGCCTGGCCGCCGGTGGAGCAGGAAAAGAGGAATGTGATCACGAGAAGATATGTGCCCGCATGTCGCATGTGTGCCTCCGATTTCTACGGAGAAGATTCTATGCGATCAAGGGGGTGGTTGTACAGTCAGATCATCACCCATCCGAACTGTCATCCTGACAGCCCCGACGCACCCACTTTCGCAGTTGGCAATGTCTCACTGGAGGAGATGGAAGGACCCCCACATGGTTCAGCAGCGCTCGATAATACTCGGGCCTACGACCGGGGTCAGGGCGCTGAGCAGATCATGTATTCTTCAGCACAAAGTCCCTCGATCGCCTTCTCAAAACAGGCCGGGTTGCCTCCCTCACCGCACACCATGTAGTAGCAGGTGAGAAACTCCGAATACGCCTCTTGCGCGTATATGTCGCCGTTAAAATAGCACTCGTACCAGCAGTAGTCGTCGCCGCATCCCTCGATGCAATCCAGCACCTCCAGGCACGTATTGTCCCCGTGAGTGCACTCCTGGAACGTCGCCTGGCACGGCTCCCAGGTGTCCTCGTAACACTGCTGGTCCCACTCCGCACACTCCCAGTATCCCGATTCACCCAGGCAGTCGATGAGGTCGTCCCACAGGTACTGGGCGTCCACGTTTCCTTCCCCCATGCAGTCGTTCTGGCAGCCGTAGTCCCAGTCTTCACACTCGATGGTGCACAGGTACATTTCGAGGCATGTAAGGTCGCCGTGCCAGCACTGCACAATCTGGTCCTGGCATTGGTCGCTGGTCTCCCAATAGCACTGGTCCTGCTCGTCCTCGGGGAGGTAGTAGCAGTCGTAGTAGCCGACCTTGTCCAGGCATTCTACTACGTCCAGGTAACGCGTTTGCGCTCCCGGCGGCGCCTCGGAGATGCACTGCTGCTGGCACCCGGGGTCGCTTTGGGAGCACTCGCCCATGCAATCGAAAATCCCGCCACAGTCCATCTGATTCGGGCCGACCCCCGGCTCGCAGTAGCCGTTGATGCACTCGGTCAGATCCGGGTCGCAGTCAGGGCACGGGCACTCGCCGCAGTACGAATCGCCCCAGTCGCCGCACGCGCCGAAATCGCAGGGGATCCCGACCCACTCGCAGAAGCCGTCGAAGGTGCACTCTTGTTCGGGCAGGCATTGCCCACACTCGCCACCGCAGTTGTCCGACCCGCACTGCTTCCCCGCACAATCCGGCTCGCAGATGCAGTGGTTCTCGATGCAACTGGCCGGTGGCCCGCAAACCCCGCAAGCGCCGCCGCAGCCGTCGTCCCCGCACTGCTTGTCAGTGCAGTCGGGACAGCAGAATGCAGTCGGGCAGATGCCGTCCGGGGCGCACATGTCCGGCTCTTCTTCTCCGCAGATGACGCAAACGCCACACTGCCCGCCACAGCCGTCGTCTCCGCACTCCTTGTTCTCGCAAGAGGGGAGGCAGGCTCCGTCTTCGGCGGTTATCGTCTCTTCCTCTCCCACCAGGTCCACCGCGGGAGGGTTCTTCGCATCTCCCTCGCCCCACAAACTTCGCCCAGCCCCTCCGCAGGAGCATAGGAAAGCAGCGGCCAGCAACACTATGACCAGTTGATTCGCGCGCATCGTCATTTCCCCCATGGCACACCATCGGTGTGCGAGAAGTATACCCGACCTATTAAGGTAATTCTAGAGTCGCCGAGTCAAATGAGATCAAGCGCGGCCAGGATGCCGCCGGCTACCTCTGCCATCTGGCCTTCGTCGAGGGTCCCCAGCCGGGCAGCTAGTTTGCCCCGGTCCAGGGTGGTTATCTGGTGGCACACCGCCACACTCGCCTTCTTCAGGCCCCCGGCCCCGGCGGGCAGAGGCACTGCGGTCGGCCCTCGGGCCGCTTGCGCCGCGGACGCCGAAACCGGAACCACGACTACCGATCGCCAGGCCGGGGTCTCGTTGAAGCCGTCATGGGAGACCACGATCACCGGGCGGCGGCCAGCCTGCTCGGCTCCCGACCTGGGTTTCAACAGAGCCCAGTACACCTCTCCCCGCCTCATTCGTCCATCCCCGGTTCATCGGTGAGGGACTCGACGGACGCAGCCTCGAGGTCTTCGTCCAAGTCCACCGACTTCGCCGCGTTCTTCGCCGCGTACTCGGCAATTTGCCGGTGCAATTGTTCCTTCTTCCGCTGCCGGAACCACTCTTCGAGTGCCGTTCGAGCCACCACCGTGGCAGGCTTCCTCTGCCTCGTCGCCTCCGCCTTCAGTTCCTCGTACAAGACTTCCGGCAACGGCAGGTGGAAATTCCTGAGCGCACGTTCGGCCATGACACACCTCCTGCCATGATTGTATGGCAAGAGGTGTGTCATTGCAACGGTATTCGCCGCGAATGGAGGCACCCACTTCCACCGTGATTGCAATTGGGCCCGTTGTCCCTGGTTGATTGACGCTCCAACATGGGATAGTCTCCTCACAGAGAGGGAATCCATGAGAATAGCTCTGTTACCAAAGGGCCGGCGAGGATGGAAGCGGGCCGGCCTGCGCCTTGCGATTGTGATGCTCGCGCTACTCTGCATCCCCCTGGCCGCGGCCTGGTGGTTTTCGTATATGCCCGGGTCCTCGTTCGAGGATGCGCTGCCGCCGCCAACCGCCAAAGAAGTATCCCTTGCCCGGGATCTCGAGAACCACGTGGTCAAGCTGGCCGGCGAAATCGGCGAGCGCAATATGGAAAAGCCGGAGCAGTTGGAGGCGGCCGCACGATACATCGAGTCCACTTTCGCCGTCCACGGCCTTACGCCTGTGCGCCACACCTACGAGGTGGACGGGGCCGACGTCTCCAACATCGAGGTGGAGCTGCCCGGACGAACGCTGGCCGAGGAGATCATCGTTGTCGGCGCTCACTACGACTCGGCCTGGGGCACCCCCGGCGCGGACGATAATGCCAGCGGTACCGCGGCCGTGCTGGAACTGGCCCGCTTGTTCAAGGGGGTCAAGTTCAAGCGCACCGTCCGCCTGGTCGCCTTCGTGAACGAGGAGCCCCCGCATTTCCGCAACGAATCCATGGGCAGCCTGACCTACGCGAAGCGTTGCGCGGAGCGCAAAGAGAACGTCGTCGCAATGCTCGCGTTGGAAATGCTCGGTTTCTACACCGAAGAAACCGGGGTGCAGCAATACCCTCCCCCCTTACAATTCGCCTATCCGGAGACCGGCGACTTCATCGCGTTCGTCGGAGACTTCGACTCAGGCGGCCTGGTCCGAAAAGCCATCGGTTTGTTCCGTGAAACCACCAACTTCCCGTCCGAAGGCCTGGTGGGCCCCGCGTTCATAAGCGGCGTGGATTTCTCCGACCACTGGTCGTTCTGGCAAGCCGGCTACCCCGGCATCATGGTCACCGACACCGCGTTCTTCCGCAACGAACACTACCACGAACCCACCGACACCCCCGACCGCCTCGACTACCATCGCATGGCCCGGGTTACCACCGGCATCGCCCACGTCGTCACCTCCCTGGCCAACGAATAACCGCCGACGCTCTCGTCGAGAAAAACGGGGGGTCAGACCCTTTCATATGTTACTTTTTCTTGCTTTCTTGCTTCTTCAAAACCTTCAACCGCGTCAGCGCTTCGCGCATGCGCTGCTGGCACAGCGGCTTGCCGATAACCTCCATGGTCTCGAAAAGGGGCGGGGAGGCTTTGCGGCCGGTGATGGCGATTCTCACGGGCATGAAGTAGGCTCGGGCCTTCAACTCGTTGCGCTCGCCGAATTCCCTCAGAACCTGCTCGATGTTTTCCGTGCTCCAGACGATAAGCCTATCCAAATCCTCGATTAGCTCGTTGAAAATGGGCACCATGTCCGCAGCGGTCATCTTCTTGCCGACAAGCAGAGCCGAATCATACTCCATGGCCCCGTCGAAGAAGAAGCCCGACTTGGGAATGAACTCGTTAAACTTGTCGATCCGCTCCTGGATCAACGGTGCGATTTCGCGAATGTACTCCCGGGAGAAACAGCGTTCGAGGATGGTGTCGGTGAGCACTTCGAGACCCATCTCCCGGATATAAAGCCCGTTCAACCAGTTCAGCTTCTCCAGATCGAACACCGGGCCGCCCAATTTGACCTTGCTGATATCAAAGGTCTCAAGCATCTCCGCGAGTGAGAATTTTTCCTCGTCCTCCTTGGCCGAATAGCTCATGAGCCCCATGAAATTCAGCATAGCCTCGGGCAGGATCCCGATCTTCTTGTAGTACATGATCGACGTCGGGTTCTTCCGCTTCGAGATCTTGCTCTTGTCTTTATTGCGCAGCAGTGGCATGTGGATGAACTCCGGCGCCTCCCAGCCGAACGCCTCGTACAGGCGCTGGTGCTTGGGCGTCGACGGGATCCATTCCTCCGCCCGAATCACGTGGGTGATCCCCATCAAATGATCATCAACCACGTTGGCCAGATGGTAGGTGGGATACCCGTCCGACTTGAGCAAAACCTGGTCGTCCTGCTGGTAGTTGGGATAGGAGATCTCCCCCCGCAACCGGTCCGAGATGATCGAATCCCCTTCCTTCGGCATCTCTAACCTCACCACGAATGGGAGGCCGTTCTGGAGCTTCGCGTCTACGTCATCGTTGGAGAGCCCTTTGCACAATCCGTCGTATCCCGTGACATGCTCCTTGCCCATGCGCTCCTCGCGCATCTGCTTCAGTCGCTCCGGCGTGCAGAAGCACCGGTACGCCGAGCCGTTGTCCAGCAGCATCTGCACGTGTTGGTCGTAAATCTCCTTGCGCTCAGACTGCCGGTAGGGACCACACGGGCCACCCACGTCGGGGCCCTCATCCCACTGCACCCCGAGCCATTTCAGCGCATCCATAATCGCTTGCTCGTACTCGGGCGCGGACCGGGTCTGGTCGGTATCCTCCACCCGCAGGACGAATTTTCCACCCGCCTGCTTCGCGAAGCAGTAGTTGAACAAAGCAATGTACCCGGTCCCCACATGTGGGTCGCCGGTGGGGCTGGGCGCGATTCTGGTCTTTACGGTCATATCTTCTCCGTTCAGGTTGCTGGTTAGTGGATACGCTTAGCCGGCGTACCATGCCATAGTCTGCTCCAACGCCTCATCGAGGGGCGTGACCGGGGTGAATCCCATGGTTTCCCGGGCCCGGTCTCCGGCACCGTAGGAGTGCAAAATATCCCCCGGGCGAGCGGGTAGAAACTCCGGCTCCACGGGACGGCCCGAGGCCCGGGCCAGCGCCTCCATCAGCGTCAGGAGACTCGTGCCCTTGCCGGAGCAAGTGTTTAGACTTTTCCCTGCGCCCCCTTCCGAGGTCATGGCCAGGATGTTGGCCCTGGCTATGTCATCCACAAACAAAAAGTCCCGGCTCTGAGTGCCGTCGCCGGTAATCCGCGGTTGTTTACCCCTCAGTATAGACGACACGAAATTGGGGATGGCGGCGCCGCCTTCCGGTGACTGCCTCGGCCCGAACACGTTAAAATACCGCAGGGCCACGGCCTCGGTCCAACCCAGGCGGGTGTAGAGAGCACCATACTGCTCGCAGGTCAATTTGTGCTGGCCGTACGGGGAGATCGGCTTGCACGGCTCTTCTTCAGTAAGTGGGAAGTTGTCCGAGTCGCCGTAGACTGCTGCGGACGACGACAGCACTACCCGGGCTACACCCTCCAGCCTCGCCGCCTCCAGCACGTTGGCCGCGCCGGTGACGTTCACGCCGTGACAAAAACCCGGCTCCTCCATGGAGCGAGGCACCGACGCCACCGCAGCCAGGTGGAAGATGCCTTCAACACCCCGGGCGCACCGCCGGACATACGCGGCATCTTCGATACTCCCGGCCCGCAACTCCACGTCCCCGGCAATCCCTTCCAGGTTCTTCTCTCTCCCCGTGGACAGGTCGTCCGCAACCACCACCTCGTGGCCCTCAGCCACCAGCATCCGGACCAGGCTCGAGCCGATAAATCCCGCCCCGCCGGTAACCAGGTATTTCATCCTCCTCCTCCCTTTCGGCGCAGAATTCTACCAGATAGGCCGCGAAATGCCAGCCCAAAACAGTACCCCAATCGTGAGGGCGGGGCCTGATTGGCGCCGGATCAGCCTCTACTCGATCTGCCCTTCCAGCTGCTTCGCCAGCCACCGGCCAAGCTTCTTGAGTTTCTTCACCGCCCCCCGGGCGTTCTTCTCCTTACCCAGCGCCAGGGACATGGCGTGGGATAGCAGGCTCATCCCGCTAGAAGCGGAACCTTATGAAACCGGTGAGTTGGACCAGATCGGCGACGTCTCCGATGTCATCTTCGTCATCCGGGCTGACGCACTCCTTGTTTCCGTCAACGGTTATGCAAACCTCGATGTCACCTTTGTCGTTCGCGTTGAATACGTAGTCCACGTTGACTCCCACAAAGGCGTTCTCGGTCGCCTGGAAAGCGACCCCGCCGGTCAGCTTCATGTTCAGGGTGTGACTCCATTCGGCCTCGAGTTTGACTGTCTCGTTCGAAGAAGTTTCTTCGCCTTTTGTCAATAAGGAGGAGTAGCCGACTCCCGCACCTCCGTACAGCTCGGCCTTGTCCAACGCGGCAAACAGGCGGAACGTGGGCATGACGGTCAGTGTCGCCATGGAGACATCCACATCAACCTCATCAGGGATGTCCTTGCCGGACAGGTCGGGGGACAGCCAGCCGTAGGCGATGTCCAGGTACAAACCGGCAGTTTGCGAGAAACGGTACCCGGGGGCCACGAGCAGCACCCCCGAAGGGTCGATGTCGTCGCAATCGGCGTCGCCGTCTTCCATGCATTTGTTGAGTCCGCCGCCAAGCATGATTTCCAGTCCCTCGTACTGCCCCCTTTGCCGCTGCTGCTCGCGCCACTGACCCTCCGCCGGCGCGGCCGAAACAAAGAGTATGGTCAAGCTTGCCAGGACCGGGACAAGGTTCGTCATGGTACACCTCCCAATCGTCCGAAGTGAGCCACTGCTGCGGCTTCAAGAGCTTTCAACCGGTTTCTGGAGTCTCTTCCCGACATCTACGCTACAGCCTGCCCTCCAGCGCTGTCAAGTGATTCCGGCCCTGAGCTCCAACCCTGCCCTTCGCCTCCGGCACCGGTCGGGGTAACGAACGGCGCCGAGCGCGTCCGTGGTTGGCCTCTACTCGATCTGTCCTTCCAACTGATCAGCCAGCCCCTTATCCAGCTTCTTCAACTTCTTCACCGCCTTTCGTGCGGACTTCTCCTTGCCTAACGCAAGACTCATCAGCCCCCAGCCGTACCAGCACTCGGGGAACTTGGGTTCCGCCCTGGTGCACGCTTTCAGCGTCTTGACCGCGTCTTCCAGTTTGTTCAACTTGGAGTAAGCTACCCCCAGATTGTAGAGAATGGTAGGGTCGTTCTTTTTACCCTTCAGTGCTGCTTTGTAGTGCTTGACTGCGGCCTTGTGGTCCTCCTCTCCAACCGCGGCGAGGCCCGCGATGAAGTGCGCACGAGAACTGTCCGGTTCTACTTTCAACGCCTTGGAAGCCAGCTTTGCTGCCGCCTTGAACTGCCCCTTCTCCACCAGGATGTCAGCCTTGGTCAGCAGCACGGAAACGTCCGACGGTGTCTTACCCAACAGTTCGTTCAGCACGGGGAGCGCTTGATCATTTGCCCCCGCCGCCCGATATGCGAACGCCTTGATCTTCAGCGCCCGGGCATGTCCGGGCTTCAGTTTCAGCGCCTTGTGAGCCTTCTTCACTGCACACAGATAGTCCTTCTTTTCGAAGCACAACTCCGCCAGCTTTACCAGCGACGAGGGGTCTTTGGGGTCAGCGGAAGCAGCCCCTTCCAGCGCCTTTTCTGCCGCCGCATTGTTCCCCAGCTTCTTTTGAGCGTGGGCCATCATGCGGGCCAGTTCCGGATCCTGGGGGTCCAGTTTCAACGCTCGCTCCAGCGCTTTTGCCGCCCCTTTCCAGCTCTCCTGTTTCAGTCGCACCACTGCGAGGTTCTTCCAAACCAACACCTCGTTCGGGGCTGCGGTGGACGCGCGGGAGAGCAACTTGTCGGCCTCTTTCAGATTCCCGGCCCTCGCCTCGATGAGGCTCAGTTTGAGCGCGGCCCGCCAGTTGTTGCGGTCCACCTTCACCAGTTTGCGCAAGTATTTCGCCGACTCTTTGTCCCTGCCGTCGTTCTGCAGGATGGTAGCCAGGGCCAGCAGCGCGTTTGCGTTGTCCGGTTGCTCATCCAAAACGAGTATTAATTGCCGCTCCGCCTCCTCAAATTTCCCCTGGTCAAGATACCGGCGGGCCAACTCCATTCGCTCAGAGATCTCTCCCCCCGCCGCTCCACCGGCCACCTGTTCAAGCTCAGCAGTGGCCTTCTCCTCCCTTCCCGTCTCGTGATAGGCCGCGGCCAGCAACCGCCTCGTATCCTGATAGTCCGGATCGATGCGCCGGGCGTTCTCCAGCGGCCGGAGCGCATCCTCGAACCGTTTCAGGTTCACCAAGGTGAGTCCGTACAGGTATTGGGCCCCCAACTCCTCGGGCATGAGGGACGCGGCCTGCCTCAAGTGCGGCTCCGCCTTGCCCCACTGCTTCAAATCCACGTAGATGGACCCCAGCCGCACCAGGGTGCGCCCATCGCCGCCCTCCAGAACCACCTGCTCCAACACCTCGGCGGCCTCCTCCTTGCGCCCCAGCTTTTCGAGACAAATGGAGTAATCGTTCTGCGCTTCGATGGTGGGCGAGGCGTTGAGGAAAGGTTCAAAATACTCCAGCGCCTCCTCACACTTGTCCTGCAGGCTCAACGACAAGGCCAGGTCGTAGTAAACGTTGATGTTGTCCGGTTCTTTTTGAACCACCTTCCTGAATTTTGACTCCGCCAGCGCAAAGTCCCGATTTCGTGCCGCCAGGACTCCGAGTTGGTACTGGATAGCGCTGTTCTCCGGCTGCAGTTTCCCCGCGCGCCCCAGGTACACCTCAGCTCCGCCCCGATCCCCCCTCGCCAGACAAGCACTTCCGATAGAGTAGAGCGTGTTGAAATCGTCGGGGGAGGCCTGAAGAGCCTCTTCATAGAGCTGGATCGCCTTGATCAGATTTCCCTTGGTCTGGTGGATCTGCCCCATCCCCAGGTAAGCGTCACTCATGTCCGGGTCGATTTCGGTGGCTCGCTGGTAATTGGAGTACGCATCGTCATACTGTTTACTTTCGTGCTGCACCAGAGCCAGGCCGTATCGGGCCCGAGGGTCGGAAGGGTTGGATGCGATCACCTTTTCGTAGTGCTGACGCGCCTTTTCCGACTTTCCCTGGCGGTGGTAGACAAGCCCCATCGCGTAACGTGCAGCAGTAAGCTTCGGGTCGATTTTCAGCGCCCGCTCCAGGTGCTCTTCCGCCCGGTCGGGTTGCCCCCGTTTTTCGTAGACGAGACCCAGGGCGAGTTGGACGTCCGCGTCGTCGGGATGGGTCTCGGCCACCTTCTCCAGAAGCTCCCGGGCTTCCTCGTTCTTCCCCGTCATCTGCAGGGAGAAAGCCAGGCCGTACATGGCGTCCGAATGGCCCGGCTCCAGTTGCAAGGCCTTCCGGTACATCCGGACCTCCTCCTCCCTCTCCCCCTTCTTTCCGTACGCCTGCCCCAACTGGTACACCGTTTCCGCATCGTCGGGACTGATGGAGTGGGCCCTTTCGAACGCATCTTTCGCTTTGTCATCTTCGCCGAGCAACTGGTAGGCCGCACCCAGATTGAACAGTACGTCCACCCGGTCCGGAGCCAGTCCTGCGGCCTTCTCCAAATACGGCAACGCCTCGTCCGGCGCCTCGGCTTCCAACATCAATGAGCCGACGTTGAACAGCACCGACACGTCGTCGGGGTTGGCCTTGACCAACTGTTTGTACACGTACACCGCCTGGTCCACGCGGCCCGCGTCGGCCAGAGCCTGGGCGAGTTGCTCCAATACATCGGTGCGTCCGCGGGAGACTTTGGCCGCCTGTTGCAACACATCGGCAGCTTCGTCGGTCTTCTTCTGTTCCAGCAACGCAAGTCCCAGGTTGAAGTATGCTTCGAAAAACTCCGGGTCCTCACGCACCGACCGCCGGTAGTAATCCACCTCCTCCTTCTTCTTCCCCTTCTCGCCGGCAATTTTGCCCAGCAGGAACAGCACCTTGGCGTTGTCCTCCTGCTGCTGCAACGCCTGTTTCAACAGGGATTCCGACCGGCTGGTGTTACCCAGGTCGTAGGCGCATTTCGCCGCCAGAAACAACCCCGACACAAAGGTGCCGTCAAGAGTGACCACTTTCTCCAGGTACGGCTCCGCAGCCTCGCATTTCCCCTGCCGCTCGTACGAAGCCCCCATGTAGTAGTTGGCTTCGAGGAACGCGGGACTCAGTTTCAGAGCCTTGCGGAAGTACCCCATCGCCGAAGCCGTCTCACCCTTGTTGAACCTCTTCAGCCCTTCCTGAAACTGTTCAAACGCCGCCGGGTCTATATTCGGATTAAGCTCAGCCCGCGCCAGCCCCGTAAACGACAAGACCAGCACTGCCGCCATCACACAACGCAACATCAACACAACTCCTCCAGCCACCCGTAGTTGTCTGCCTCTAAGCTCACCGCTCAAAGCTCACAGCTCACAGCCATTGTGGAGCGGGCTCTATCCCCGCTCCAGAATAACCGTCTTCCCCATTCCCCCACCAACGCACAACGTGGCGAGGCCATATTTCGAATCCCGTTTCTTCATCTCGTGGATAAGGGACACCATGATCCGCAGTCCGGTTGCACCTACCGGGTGACCCAGCGAGATTCCCGAGCCGTTGACGTTGACCACTTCACGGTTCAGTTCCAGCAGTTTTTCGCACGCCAGGTACTGGGCTGCAAACGCCTCGTTTACCTCGATCACTTCCATCTGGTCGAGGGTCATGTCGGCCTTCTCCAAAGCCTTCTTCGTAGCCGGTACCGGGCCGTAGCCCATGAGTTCCGGCTCCACCGCAGCCACCGCATGGGAGACGATCCGGGCGTCGGGAGTAAGACCCAGTTCGTTGAGCTTCTTCTCCGAGATCACGATAGCCGCACTTGCGCCGTCGTTGATTCCCGATGAGTTACCCGCGGTCACGGTGCCGCCGTCCTTCTTGAACGTGGGCCGCAGCTTGCCCAGCCCTTCCAGAGTGATGTCGGGGCGGACGTGCTCGTCGGTGTCGCACACCGTGACTTTCCCCCTTCTTCCCGCCAACTCCACCGGCACGATTTCGTCCTTGAATCGTCCCGCCTGTATGGCCGCGGTCGCCTTGGCGTGGCTTTCGAACGCCACCTGGTCCTGCTCCTCCCGGGTGATCTCGTATTTCTCCGCCAGATTTTCAGCCGTCACGCCCATGATGATTCCCGTATTCGGGCACGTTAGACCTTCCCAGATGCTGTCGGTCATCTGGCCGTGCATGAGGCGTTTTCCCCACCGGGCGTCTTTCAGCACGTAGGGCGCGGTGCTCATGGATTCGACCCCTGCCACCAGCACCATGTCCGCGTCCCCGGACCAGATCTTCTGCGCGGCAAACACGGTGGCCTGCATACTCGAACTGCACTGCCGCTGCACGGTACACGCCGGCACCGTGTGCGGAATCCCCGCCTTTAGCGAAGTGACCCGGGCGATGTTGGCCTCGTCGGTACGCATAAAGCAGTTACCGAAGATCACATCGTCCAATTCCCCGGGGTCGATCCCGGCCCGGGCGATGGTCTCTTTCACCACACTAATCGCCAGTTCGTTGGCCAGAGTATTCTTGAACATCCCACCGAAAGTCCCAATCGCCGTTCTAACCGGCGCCAGAATGTAAACTCCCTGCATGGCAATCCTCCGTTCGATGTCATTGACCGACATCCTACCGCGGGGGAACGGCAATTATCAATTGTCAATTTTCAATGTTCAATTTGCGCTCGCAGGGAGCAAGAGCCGCGCCTGCGCAGCACTATTCAGTTATGCAGGCCTTAATGCTATCCTGTTGTCATGATCAGACAGTACCCCATCCTCCTGCTGGCAGTAGGACTGGCAGCCACCGGCTGCTGGCACAAAGGACACAGCGGAGCCCCGCCGTGGCCGCATATCCTTACCTGTTACGGTGGATGTGCGCCGCCGCATTACGACCCTACGGCGTGCGGCGGGTCCACTGCGTGCTGCGCCAACTGTATCGACGGAACCTGGTGGTACTCCACAGGACAGCAGATCTTCGGCTGTGGGGCCAAGCTCGAGATTCGGCGGGGCAACAAGTGCTGCGTGGTCCAGGTCGCGGACAACGGGCCTGCGAGCTGGGTGGAAGACAACGCGGCCAACGTTTGCGGCGGCAACGGCGACATCATCGATGCCTCGCCCCTGGTGCGTGACTACCTTGGCGGTGGGTGCGGCTGGAGCGAGTGTTTCATGGTCGACGTTCGGCCCGTCTCCGCCAATACTCCGCAGGGAATTTGCGCCACCTGCCCGTGTGGGAGCGCCTGCTCCCCCGGCCAGCAGCAGACCGCTGGCTGCGGCAAGTGTGGGACCAAGACGCGCACCTGTAATTCCAGCGGTCAGTGGGGCGGCTGGGGCGGGTGTTCGGGCCAGGGAACCTGCTCGCCGGGACAGACCCAGAGTGGAGGCTGCGGGAACTGCGGCACTCACACGCGCACCTGTAAGTCCAACTGCCAGTGGGGCGGTTGGGGCGGATGCGGGGGGCAAGGCCCTTGCTCGCCCGGCCAGACCCAGAGCACGGGATGTGGCAACTGCGGCAGTAAATCCCGCAGTTGTAAGTCGAACTGCCAGTGGGGCGGCTGGGGCGGCTGCCAAGGGCAGGGACCGTGCGCTCCCGGGCAGGGACAGACCGAGAAGTGCGGCGATTGTGGAGACCATTCCCGCAGTTGCGGGGGCAACTGCGAGTGGGGCAACTGGAGCGGCTGCGAGGGCCCCGACCCGGAAGGAGGCAGTCAGTCGTGCGATACGGGCGAATTCGGCGTTTGCGCCGAAGGACGCGTGCGCTGTCTTTCCGGCTGGCTCACTTGCGTTCGCCTCATCGACCCGTACGATGAGTTGTGTGACGATCTGGACAACGACTGCGATGGGTCGGTGGACGAGGGAAATCCGCAGCTTCTCGGCGAACCGCCCCCGGCTTACGCTGCCCGCGTTATGGATTACTCCCTCCCCGCCATTCTGGGGCCCGGCGAGCAGACCGGTGTGTGGGTGGAGTTCACGAACGTCGGCACAGCCACCTGGGACTCGGCCTCGGTCTGGCTGAAGATTGAAGGTGCGGGGGGAGGAGGAACAAGTGCCTACTTCGCCCCCGGGCAGTGGCCCGCGTGGGATATCCCCGCAGTACTTCAGCAGTCAGTTCCACCGGGAGGGACGGGGAGGTTTGAGTTCGCGGTCAGTGGCCTTGAAGAGATCGGCCCGCCTGTCGATGAGCGAATGGTGTTGCTCGGCATGGGCGGCAGCGAAATGCGGTGCCCGGAGCCGGAGCTTCACTTTGCGATTCCCGTGCTCGGGGGAACGGTTGTCCCGCTGGACGCCGGCGGCGGCGAAACTGCCGATGGAGCGCCGCAGCCGACACCAGGCGCTTCCGATGAAGCCCGGGGGGCGGAGACCGGGTGTGCTGTTGGTGGTTCGAGCGCGGCTGCTTTTCCTTGTGTTCTGCTACTCCTGGCTGTCTTGCTTGTGTTCTGGCGGCGCAGGGCCATCCTGACTCTGCTGCCGCTGTTGCTGGTTCTGGGGCAGGGATGCGTGGAAGAAGCTCCCCGCTCCTCCTTCGACCCCGTGGACCTGGATCTCGCCACCCTGTCCCAGCCTGTGTCCTGCAACCCCGGGTTGGACCAATACCCGGTGAAAGGTCCCCACAACGGCGGCTGGGACTCCAACGCACTCACGTTTACCTGCCCGCCTCATCCCGGGAACGCCCCTTGTAACAGCGACTGGATTGGCGGCGACCACTACGGCAACGACATCTTTGCTCCCAAAGGCGCGCCCGTGGTGGCGGGGAGGGGCGGCAAGATCGTCAAATCGGGCTACACCAGCGTCGGCGGGAACCGGGTCACCATTGTCGACGGCTGTGGCTGGTACTACTACTACGCCCATCTCGATACCATCGCCGGCGTCTCCTGGGTCGGCAATACGGTGTCCGCGGGCACCGTCATCGGTACCAACGGCAATACCGGCAGCGCGGTCGGTACCGCACCCCACCTTCACTTTTCAATCTATCCCGACGGCTGCTACACCTGCGGAATCAACCCGTTTCCCTACCTGAAGGCAGTTGACCATACGAGCTGCAGCGGATGTTCTCCCGGCCAGCAGCAGACCCAGGGGTGCGGAAAGTGTGGCACCAAGAAGCGCACCTGCAACTCCAGCGGCCAATGGGGCGGGTGGAGTGGGTGTTCGGGCCAGGGGCCGTGCTCCCCGGGACAGACCCAGAGCGGCGGCTGCGGCAACTGCGGCACCCACTCGCGAAGTTGCAAGTCCAACTGTCAGTGGGGCGGCTGGGGTGGATGCCAGGGCCAGGGCCCCTGTGCTCCGGGCAGTGGCCAGACTCAGGAGTGCGGGGACTGCGGAGAACAGAACCGCTCTTGCGGGGGCAACTGCAAGTGGAGCGGCTGGAGTGCGTGCGACGGTCCCGACCCGGAAGGCGGCAACCAGGTTTGCGCCACTGGAGAATTGGGCGTGTGCGCAGAAGGGCGTATGCGCTGCCTCGCCGGCTGGCTGGACTGCGTTCGCCTCCTCGACCCCTCCGACGAAGTGTGCGATGACCTTGATAACGATTGCGACGGGGCAGCGGACGAAGGCTCGCCGCAGACTATGGGCAATCCGCCGCCGAAATACGCGGCCCGCCTGCTCGATTACTCCCTCCCGCCCCTCATGACTCCAGGGGAACAGGCCGTGGTCTGGGCAGAGTTTCTCAATGTGGGAAGCGCCACTTGGGGAGCCGGTCAGATTTTCTTCTTCGCGCAAGGGAATGGGGAGGAAGGTGTCTCTGCTTTCTTCGACGGCGGGCAATGGGAAGCGTGGAACGTTCCGGCTGGGTTGGAAAAAGATGTGGCTCCCGGTGGCGTGGGGAGGTTAGAATTCACAGTGCGAGCTCCCGAACTGCCGGGGCCCGCCGAGGTTGAGCGATTTTCTCTGCTCAATCCGGAAGGAGATTTGATGATGTGCCCGAAGACCTATCTTGATTTCGCCCTCGAAGTGACCGGCGGGGTGACGCCCGCGTTGGACGTTGCCGGAGGGTTGTCAGAAGCGGACCCGGAAACTTCGGTTCCAGAGCTTGCTACCGGTGACCCGCCTTCTGCAGGTGGATGCAATGCGCGGCCCTCCAGTCAGCCGGGACATGCCTGCTGGGGTCTGCTGTTGCTCGTAGCCTCGCTCCTGGCCGTTCGCCGGCGCGCACCCTGGCTGGTGGCAGTCCTCACGGTTGTTCTTCTTGCCGGCTGCCACTATTTTGAAGCATCGACCACCGCCTCACCTGAAGACCTGGCGGTCCAGCCCGAAGTGGAAGAGGGGCTGGCGGTCCTGTCGGTCTCGCCTTCCTCCGGAACTGCCAGAGGAGGGGTTGAGGTAACCATCAAGGGACGGCAACTGGAAGAGGAGTCAAAGGTGTTCTTCGGGGAGTTTGCGGCTGCCTCCGTCGAGTTTGTCGACGACCGGGAACTGGTTGTCGTAACGCCCCCGATGATCGGCGGAGTGGTGGACGTAACTGTTGAAGTGAGGGAGGGTGACGCCGTCGTTTTGGAAGGAGGATTCACGGTCCAGCCACTCGAGTTGCGCTATGTTGACGTTCCGCCCCATTCATTTCCCGGCCTGGCAGCGCACGACAGCCGGGCCGCAGCCGCGGCAGACTTCGATGGTGACGGCGACTTGGACCTCGCGATCGCGACCTTTGGCCCTCTGCACCTCCTGAGCAACGACGGCAACGGCAATTTTCACGACGAACCTTCCGGAGACGAGGATTCGATGTTGCCGGTAGTGATCTACGACTTCACCGCCGCCCTGGCTGCGGACCTGCAAGGAGACGGGGCTATGGACCTGGTGCTGGGTACCGGGCCCGGCCAGCCGCTAGCCTTGCTCGTGGGCGACGGGGAAGGGCGCCTCGTTCAGGCGGAAGAGGGCGATCTCCCCGACGACGCGGACCACGTAACCGCCCTGGCCACCGGGGACCTGAACGGCGATGGCTTCCTCGATCTGATCGCAGCCAACGCCTCGGCCGACCCTGGTGAGCCGGGCTGGAACCGGGTCTACCTGAGCGCCAAGGGTAGCCCCGGAACCTATGAGGGCGCTCCGGAGGAGTATCTACCTCAACCTGAACAGGCCACGTCCGCACTCGTTCTGGCCGACCTGGACGGCGACGGCGACCTCGACCTGCTTACAGCCGCTTCCGCAGCCCCCGACGGCGCGTTCCTCCGCCTCCACCCCAAGGCGCTCGGCGCCTTCACCGACGCTCCTCCCGGATTGATGCCCACCCCGCCGGGACCGGTGAGCCACCTGGCCGCGGGTGACCTGGACGGCGACGGCGATGTGGACTTCATCGCGGTTTGCCCGGCAGCCCAGGACCGGCTCTTCCTTAACGATGGTGACGCCCACTTCTTCGATGCCACCGGAGTGGCCATGCCCCTGGACTTCGCCGATGGTGAATGGGCCCTTCTGAATGACCTCGACCTGGACGGTGACCTTGACCTCGTCATCGCCAACAACCTCTTCCAGAATCGTCTTTACCTCAATGACGGGGCGGCCAGATTCCTGGACTACACGCCCATTCTGCCCATCCGGCAGGACCCCAGCACTGCGGTGCTTGCCGCAGACCTGGATGGGGATTTTGACTCCGACCTGCTGTTCTTGAACTCCGGCGGAGAAGCCAACCAGTTCCTGCTCTCCGTTACCCCGGAGGTGTCGCCATGAAACATCAATACACAATTCTCGGCTTGCTTGTTGCCGTGGTATTCTCCTGCAGTTCCGACGGTGCGCAGTTGCCTTCGGACGCTGAAGCGGTGCCGGACCTGCCGGCAGGTGAAGTGAGCGCGGCGTTTACGGTTTCCCCCACTGAAGGTTCAGCCCGGGGTGGTGAGTCGGTGCTTCTCGCCGGCGATTCCCTTGACGATGTAGTGGCCGTACGTTTCGATGGTTTGGACGCGAAGATCACATCGACTCAAGACGGACAGGTTACGGTGGAAACGCCCCGCGGGGTGGCCGGAGCAGTTGACGTGGAGGTGGTTACCGGTTCGACCAGCTTGCTCCTGGAAGAGGGCTTTTCATACCTGGCGATCCCCATTCAACTCATAGACTTCACTGAAGCGGGTTTCAACCTCGAACCGGTGGAAGGCCGCGGCGCAGTGTTGGTTGACGTGGATGGTGACGGAGACCTGGACGCGGTCCAGGCGGTTCTCGGCGGCCCCAACCGCATCCTGATTAACGATGGCGAGGCTGGGCTTACCGATGAAGCCGAGACCCGCTTCCCGGAAGGTGAGGCCGACGCCACCCACACTGTCCTCGCCGCTGATTTCGACGGCGATGGGCACACCGACCTGTATCTCGGCAATGTCGAGGCCCAGCAAAACAGGCTCTGGCTCAACGATGGGTCCGGCGTCTTCACCGAGTCTGAGGAGGCCCCGTTGCCCCAGTCGGCCGATACCACTCTGGCGGCTGTTGCCGTGGACCTGGAAGGCGACGACGACATCGACCTCGTGGTAGCCAATGCGGCTGTGGCCGATACCGTTCTTCCCGGCAACCGGGTGTGGCGCAACGACGGCGAGGGCAGTTTCGTGGATGCTACGGCCGAGGTGCTGCCTGCCGGAGAGTTCTGGTCTGCCGCGGTGGTCGCCGGAGACGTGGACGGTGACGACGACGTGGACCTCTTCTTTGCAGGAGACATGGAGCCGTGCCGGCTCTACCTCAACGACGGGGGCGGGGTGTATAAGTTGGCTGCTCCCGATGCCCTCCCTTACACCGAGGCGCCCGGTGCGCGACCGCCCGCGCTCGCTGACCTCAACGGTGACGGATTTCCTGACATCTACCTCACCGCCAACGGCCAGGACAAGGTGCTGGTCAACGACGGCCTGGGCCGTTTCCTCGATTACACCAAGGTCTACCTGGGCCAGGAAGGGGCCGCGGGCACCGGGGCAGTGGGCGCTGACCTCGACCTCGATGGGCACATGGACATACTCGTCGCCAACCTGGCCGCACCGGCAGCCCTCTATCGTAATGATGGCTCAGGCCGGCTGTTCGATTACTCGGCCAAGCTCCCCGGTAATCTCCCCAGCCAGTCCGCCTTTGCAATTGCGGTGGGAGACCTTGACGGTGACGGGGACGACGACCTGTTCGTCAGCCGGGACGGCACCGGACCTTCCCAACTGCTACTCACCGCCGGACCGGAACCGGTACCCGACTCCGACGAGGACCAGATCCTCGACCCGGTGGACAACTGCCCCGAGTTGGCCAACCCTGACCAGGCGGACGGCGCTACGGAGCCGACCGCGGTGGTGCTGGAATCGTCCACCGACAATTCGGAAGACGTCTACCTTGACGGTGTGCTTCTGTTCACCAACGAGATCTGGTCTGAGGGGCAGGGCGTCTCGGCCTCGCTGGAACCCGGTACCCACGTTGTGGCCAAGAGGGTCCAGGACACGGGCGGGGAAGCTGGGACCTTCCTGAGTCTCCGCATTGACGGGACTGGCACGGTCTTGGCTCAGACCCATGCGGGTGCGGGTTGGAAGGCAACCGCGGAGGAGCCGCCCGAGGGGTGGCTTGAGCCCGGCTTTGACGATTCCGGATGGAGCGGCATGACGGTGATTGCCAGTTTTGGAGAGGACCCGTATGCAGGCGTCACGGGCTTGACCGATACCACCGCCCAATGGCTGTGGCCATCGGCAGGCGGAGAAGGCCCCTTCTGGATCCGGCTGGAATTCGAAACCCCCGGCGCCCCGGACGGAGTCGGCGAGGTGTGCGACAACTGTCCGGGCATGTACAACCCTGGACAGGAAGACGGTGATGATGACGGAGTCGGAGATCTCTGCGACAACTGCAAAGGGGTGAAAAACCCGGAGCAGGAGGATGGCGGCGGAGAGGCGAAGCCCTTTGCGGTGGAGTCGACAACCGACGACGAAGAGCAGGTCTACCTTGATGGAGAGTTGTTGTACACCAGCAATGAGTGGAGCGTGAAAAGTGTGGCCGAAAGACAGCTCTCACCCGGGATTCACGTGGCCGCTAAGCGGATCCTTGATGTGGGCGGCGAGAAGGGAACCTTGTTCAGTATCTACGATCCCGCCAACGGCGCGGTGGTGATCAACTCCGACGCGACCAAGGGGTGGAAGGCTACCTCCGAGGAGCCGCCGGAGGGATGGCTGGACATAGACTTCGATGACTCAGCCTGGGGCGGGTTCATCAATCTCGGCAAGAACGGCGAGCCGCCGTGGAACCCGGTGGCCGACTGGGTGGACGGAACCGCGTTTTGGATGTGGCCCGTGGGGGGCGGCCAGGGCCCGCTGTGGATTCGCGTCCAATTCGAAATCAAGGGCGCTCCTCCCGACGGCGTGGGCAACGCGTGCGACAACTGCCCCGACACCCCCAATCCCGGCCAGGAAGACGAAGACGCCGACAGCGTCGGCGACGCGTGCGATAACTGCCCGGTTACCCCCAACAAAGACCAGAAGGACACCGACGGCGACGGCGTCGGCGACGCCTGCTCGTAGCGGCCGCGTTCAGCCTGTAACCTGACCCCTGAGACCAGCAGAATCCCCAAGTGCAAAGACCGGGCCTCGCGACACCGGATCCGGCGAAGGGGCGGGGTTTATACCTGCGCCGTGTTGGTTTATACTAACCGCATTATGAGGAATTTGTGACTCTCTTTCTTTTTTCTTGCTTTTCTGTCGGGCCGGCACAAACATGTTTGGAGAAGGATCGCGAGAATTCCGGGGGACGATGATGAGAATGGCAGGGTGTGCTGTGTGGGCCGCGATGTTGATATGCTCTTTGTCCTGGTCTTGCAGTGGCAAGAAGAAGGTCAAGAGTGTCAGCTTGAAGGACGTTGCCGTAACTGCGCCTGCGGGCGGGGATACGCATCCGGCCGCACGACCGGTTCGTATTGCGGTAGGGGCGATGATTACTCCCGACGCCGGCTATTCGTATTACTGGCAATTCTTGAAATATGTCGAGAAGAAGCTGGGGCGCGACATCGCGCTCGTTGACCGCAAGACCTACGCTGAAATCAACCACCTGCTGCAGGCCGGCGACCTCGATGCCGCGTTCGTTTGTGGCAAACCCTATGTCCTCGGCCATGATGAATTCGGTCTGGAACTGCTGGTGGCACCCCAAGCCTATGGTGAGACGGTGTATTACTCATACATCATTGTGCCGGTGGAAAGCGAAGTTGTCGACTTCGAGGGTCTGAGGGGAAAGAAGTTCGCGTTCACCGACCCCATGTCGAATTCGGGCAAGCTGGCTCCAACCTACATGTTGGGCCAGATCGGCGAAACCCCTGAATCGTTCTTCTCCTCAACGGTCTATACCCATGCCCACGACAAGTCGATTCGCGCGGTCGCCGAGGGTGTCGTGGACGGGGCCGCGGTGGATAGCCTCATCTGGGAATATGCCGAAGCAACGAATTCGGACCTGGCCAGGCGGACTCGCATCGTCAAGAAATCTCCGCCCTATGGCATTCCGCCGGTCGCGGTTCGGCCGGGACTACCTGCGGAATTGAAGGACAGCCTGCGCCGCATAATCCTGGCAGCCCACGAGGATCCTGAAGGCAGGAAGATCCTGAAGGGGATGATGATCGACCGATTCGTCGAGTTGGACGACAGCGCCTACCAGTCGATACGGGAGATGAAACTCTGGGAGGAAGCGCGGTCCAAAACAGGCAAGGCGGGGGCGGCGAAATGATCGGCAGAATCCGGATGAAGACCAAGTTCTTGCTGGGCGCCGTGCTGCTGGTGTTGATGCTGGGCGGAGCGGTGTTGTTGGCGGTGCAGTGGGTGGTTGCAGAGAGCCTGTCTGAAGAGCTGGAGTTGCATGGGGTAGTTGTGGCCCAGTCCACTGCCCGGGAATGCTCCGATCTTGTGCTAACCGAAAACTGGGTCGAACTCCAGATGCAGGTGAACCGGCACGCCGCGGCCGACGGTGTTCAGTACGTTATTGTCGTGGGGCCAGGGGGCAAACCGTTGGCCCATTCTCTCAAGGGAGGGCTTCCTGGTGCGCTGCTGGCGGCAAACTCTGTCGAGACCGGGCACAAGTTCAGTTCCCAGCGTATCGATGCTGACGGCGCCGAGATCATCGACATCGCGGTTCCCATTTTGGATGGCAAGCCGGGCCAGGTGCGCATGGGAATGTCCGCGGAAGCAGTGAGTGCAAGTGTGGTGCGGGTCACCAACCGCCTCGGCCTCATCGTCGGGGCCGTGTTGCTGCTGGGAGCCATAGGTTCGCTGTTTCTCGCCGGAGCCATAACCCGTCCCCTGAATGAACTGCAGCGGGTTACCGCCGCGGTCGGTTCCGGGGATTTCGAGAGCAAGGCTCAATTGGCAAAAGGCGACGAGATAGGGGATTTGGGTGCAGCCTTCGACACCATGGTCGACGAGCTTCGATACCGCAACGAGATTCAGGAAGGTCTCAACTCTGTCTTGAGTGTGGGGCTCGAGGACCTGAAACTGGAGGAGATGCTGGGCCAGGCTCTCGACGCGGCGCTCGCTCCGGTGAGGTTGTCCCTGGATGCGAAAGGGGCTGTGTTCATCGCAGACCATGAGGCTCACAATCTGTCGCTGAAGGCACACCGCGGGCTTCCTCAGCGTGTCAAGGAGGCCTGCGCGGTCGTGCCGTTCGGCAGGTGCCCCTGTGGTGTGGCCGGAGAAACGGGGAAACTCCACTATTCTTCCCATGCGACGGAAGGGGAGCTGGAGTGTCTTGTCGACTCAACGGAACACGGGCACTATTGCGTGCCCATGGTGCATGCTCTGAAAGTACTGGGCGTGGCCGACTTCCATCTCAAGGCCGGCTATTCCCGAAACGACCGTGACGAGCAGTACCTCGCGGCGGTGGCGAAAGCGCTGGCGGGAATGGTCACCCGATGGGAGGCGCAAGACAAGCTGGAAGGTACCATGGGGAGATTGCGCAAGACCCTGGGAGGCATTATCGACGCTATCGGTATCGCCGGAGAGCGGCGGGATCCGTACGCGGCGGGCCATCAGAAGAGAGTAGCCGATCTGGCCCGAGCCTTGGCCGCGAAAGTAGGCTTGTCCGCCGAGGAGACGGAAGGCGTCAGAGTGGCAGGCGTGATTCACGACATCGGCAAATTGTCGGTGCCCGCGGAGTTGCTGAACAAGGCCGGCCGACTTTCCGAGATCGAAATGGGTCTCATAAAGACCCACTCTACCGTCGGCTTCGAGATTCTTGAGCCTATCGATTTCCCCTGGCCGGTGGCCGAAATCGTCCATCAGCACCATGAAAGGCTGGACGGTTCCGGCTATCCGAAAGGGCTCAAGGGCGATGAGATCACCCGGGGCGCACGGGTGCTCGCCGTCGCCGATGTGGTGGAAGCGATGTCCTCGCACCGCCCCTACCGGCCCGCCCTCGGAGTCGCCGCCGCGCTCGAGGAGATCACCACCCATCGCGGTACCCGATACGACGGCAAAGTGGTGGACGCCTGCGTCTCGGTCTTCAAAGAAGACAGGTTCGAATTCCGCAGCCCAACCTGACCCTCGCAGGGCCCGCCTCCGACCATCGACCATCGACCATCGACCATATAATTAACCTCTTTACAACTACCCGGTTTGTAAGTAACGTGCGTGCCTGTTTTCTGTAAGCGGGTAGAAAAGAGGTACTACAATGCGAACTTTCCCAGGATTGTTGATGGTGGTTCTGGCCGCCGCGCTTTTTGCAGGTTGCCCCGGCAGCGACTCGGGCCCGGCAACCGGCGACGATGTCGCGGTCACTGCTGATTCCGGCACCTGCCTTCCCGATTGCGAAGGCAAACAGTGCGGTGACGACGGCTGCGGCGGCTCGTGCGGAGATTGCGCAGCCACGGACGACGGCAACTGGTGCACCGATGCAATGTGCCAGGGGTGGGAGTGCATCCAGGTGCCCAACGACAAGGAATGCTCCGGCGGTCAGGGCATGTGCCTGGAAGGTGAGTGCTGCATACCCAACTGCTTTAACGCCGACGGCAGCGTCAAGCAGTGCGGTGATGATGGCTGCGGTACGCCCTGCGGCGAGTGCGCCTGCGGAACAATGTGCGCCAGCGGAGCGTGCGTGGATGGGGACCCCTGCGAGACCGCTCAATGTGGGCCCGACGGTTGCGGCGGCTCCTGCGGGACTTGCAGCCCGGACACTACCTGCCAGGACGGTCAGTGTAGTTGCCAGCCCGATTGTTCGGGCAAGGTGTGCGGTCCCGACGGCTGCGGTGGATATTGCGGCACCTGCCCCTGCGGCACCGTCTGCTTCGGCGGCATCGAGTGCCAGGCCGTGACCGACCCTTGCGAAGGTGTCGAATGCGGCGATGACGGCTGCGGCGGTTCCTGTGGCGAATGTGTCGGCGGCAAGGCGTGCGTCAACGGCGCGTGCACCGACTGCACCCCCGCCTGTGCCGGCAAAGAGTGCGGCCCTGATGGTTGTGGGGGGAACTGCGGTCAATGCGGGGAAGGTGAGAGTTGTGGTAACGGCCAATGCCAGTGTCAGCCTGCCTGTGCGGGCAAGGAATGCGGCGGCGACGGCTGTGGTGGTTCGTGCGGTGAATGCGGTTGCGGTTTCGATTGCTCAAACGGGCAGTGTGTCGCCAACGGCGAAGAGTGCTCCTCCCTTGGCGGGCCGTGTGGGTCGGACGCGGACTGCTCGCCTCCTTCCAACGCGGAGTGCTGGACCGATTTCCTGGGCGGCTTCTGCGTCGTGCCCGGCTGTCAGGACAACAGCGACTGCCCTGACGGAAGTGCCTGCATCGAAGTCACCGGCGGCAGCGGCGCCGGCACCTATTGCATCGTGGAGTGCACCAACAACGGCGACTGCCGGGAAGGCTACTTCTGCTACCCGGACGTAGGTGTCTGCTGGTACGAAGAAGGGTCCGGAACCTCGAACATCGGCGGTGCATGCAATTCCGACGCAGACTGCGCCGACGCCGGCGCTACCTGCTATCCGGAAACCTACAGCGGCGAACCCACCGGATTCGTGGAAGGCTACTGCATCATTTTCGACTGCTCCGGCAACAGTTGCCCAGAAGGGTCGGGCTGTTTTGGCGTGGGCGATGATACCACTGCTTGCCTGCCTACCTGCACCTCCGATACACAGTGCCGGAAAGGTTATGCCTGTGACGATGGCGTGTGCTTCCCGTTCTGTGCGTCCACCTCCGACTGTCCCTCGGGCTATCAGTGCGACCAGGCCAACGAGTTCTGTACCGATACCTCCAGCCAGTGCTCTCCCTCAAATCCCACCGGGTGGTGCCCCCAGGGGCTTTACTGCATAGACGGCGAGTGCCAGACCTTTGACTTCGACTGCACCGATAACACCTTCGAACCCAATGAGTCGAAGAACGCGGCGGAGACAATTACCCCGGGCCAGTTCAAGCAGGCCAAGGAAACCGGCATGCAGATCTGCGTGCAGGACAACGACTGGTTCAAAATGACCATTCCCGCGGGCCACACCGGCACGCTGGGCATGTTCTTCTATCACGAGCTGGGCGACCTGGACCTGTGCATTTATGACAGTTCCGGCCAGTTCATCGCCTGCCGGTACGAATACGAAGATTATCCGATTACATGGCGGGAATACGATTGGAACGATGAGTTTCTATCGGCCTACGCGGCCGTTTCGAGTAAGACCTACTACTTCAAGGGCAAGGGATTCGCCGGTGCGGCCAACAACTATGATTTCTACGCCTGGACCACCGAGTACAAAGATAGCGACGATTGCACCGACTATTACTCCTTCAACGAGTGCAAAGGGTGCAAGTCCAACGGACAGTGCGTCAAGAACAGCTTCTCGGCCAATCTGATGCAATTCCCGCATCCCGACGCGGGCGACCCCTTCGTCGGCGATGGCTACATGGTGGAGCACGCCTCAGGGTACAGTTGGGCGCGGCGGGAGCTGGTCATGCTGATCCGCAACGCGATCCACGAGGTACAACTGGAGTTCCCGGGAACTCAGCCCCTGGGCCTCATGGACATGTGCCAGATCGACGGAATTACCCCAGGCTTTGATGTGGGCAAACCCCGGCACCCGGAAACCACCCACGACGAAGGTGGCAATATCGATATCGCCTACTACCAGAAGAACGGCGAGAACTCGGGCAAAGTGGTGTGCGCGCCCAACGGCGGGGCTACCGACGGATATTTCTGCACCTCCACCACCAATCACATCGTCGACCTGCCCCGCACCGCCTATTTCCTGGCCATCCTGGCGGACAGCCCCAGGTTCCGGGTGGCCGGCGTGGACAAGTTGCTGGGGCCGTTGATTGAGGGCGCCTTGCTTGATTTGAAGAACAGCGGCAAGATCACCTCCACCCAGTACAACAAGGCGAAGAACGGACTCGCCTATGGCGACGGTTGGCCCTTCCACCACCATCACATTCACTTGAGCCTCAAGTGGTGGAGCCAGCGTCACGACGAGCCGCCCATCGGCTGTGGCTATCGTTTCAAGGGTGACGGCTCTTTGGAAGACTACCTCCTGCAACTGAACGGTGAATGAGAAAAGTACTTCTCATACTGCCGGCAGCCGCAGTTCTGGCGCTGGCGCTCGTTTTGTTCTTCGCCCGTTACGCCCGGGACCTCGCTCCCGAGCATGAGGACTGGGCGCAAGCGGCTTCCTTCATCGAAGAGCAGTGGGCCGAAGGGGACATAGTGCGCATCGAGCCGTCATGGATGACCTCCGGCCGGGTCTTTTTTGCCGACCTCGACGGCCAGGCCCCGTTGCCGTTTCGCGTGCTTGACCCCGGCAGGACCCTGGATGTGCCTGTGCTCTATGGGCACAAGCGGCTTTGGCTTGTGGCCGCACTCGACGCCAGAGAACAGCCTGATGAGCTGACGCCTGCAGGCGCTACTCTCGTGGAAGAAACGAGCTTCGAACGCCTCTCCCTTTTTCTTTTTGAACTCCCGGAGAAGGTGGTACTATGGAACATGTTGCAGGCGCTGCCTTCCGCTCGAGTGGAGGGCAAGAAGCCGTCGATAGCACTCAGGCAGGTGGACGGCGGCCCGCGCAACTGTGTAGTGGTGCGGCCGGGCAAGGAGCCGACCAGGCTCCGTTTCGTGTTGCCGGGGGCAGGCACGCTGCTGGTGCGGGCGGGCAACACAGTGGAAGCGGCCAGAGCAAAGCACGGTGGCACTGTTACCGTGAGCGTTTCCCTGGAAGACGGAGAGTCCGCCGAGGTGGATATCCCTCGGCGAGACTACAGTCTGCATGAAATGAAATTTACACTCGGCCAGGACGCCGTGGGCGCCGAACTGCTCGTCACCCTGGCAACCTCGGATGAGAGGAAGCGAGAGGTTTGCCTGGACGGTTTCGTGTTGGACGGTGAGTGGTAGCGGAACTTAGGCGGCTGGGACAGGCTGCTGCAGGAAAGGACGGTATGATTCTGAACGGAAAACCGGTGCTCATGGTCATAAAGAGGACTTTCTACGAGCGCCTCGGGGTGGAAAAGCGCGACCGGAATTTCCTTACCCGTCTGAAAACTGAGCCGGCCGCGATGCGCAAGCTCATCAACGATTACGAAGAGAATCGGGCCGCGATCGAGTCGGTTGAACGCTACCTGGAGAAGCAGGGTGTCAGGTACATGGTGAGCCATGGCGGAGAGCCGTCGGGCGACGGTGATTTCTCACTGATTGTCGCCGTAGGCGGAGACGGCACGTTGCTGTCTGCTTCCCACTGGGCAGTAGACACCCCGGTTATCGGAGTCAACTCCAGGCCGGGCCACAGCGTCGGGCACTTCTGTATTGCCGACCGCACCGACTTCCGGGAGAAGCTGGACAAGGTCTTTGCAGGTGATGCCAAAGTCCGGCAGCTTGCTCGCATGGCCGTGTCCATCAACGGCGAGGTGATCACTCCACCGGCCCTCAACGACCTGCTGTTTGCGGCGCGTAACCCGGCGTCTACCTCTCTGTACGCGTTGGAAACCGGAGGGGCGGAAGAGGTGCAGAAGAGCGGGGGACTCTGGATCTGTACTCCTGCCGGCGCCACGGGAGCCATGCGCTCCGCGGGCGGCGATCCCATGGAACTCGAGGAGAATCGCATGCAGTTCCTGGTCCGTGAACCCTATCGCGGCCGGGGCAAGACCTATCAAATTGAGCGGGGGTTCTTTACCGACGGCCTTAGCATCACCAACCTTACGCCTGAAGCCGCGGTATACGTTGACGGCAGCAGGTTGATGCACAAACTGGTGTACGGGGATGTGGTGGCGCCCACGGTGTCCGCACATCCCTTGATGATTCACCTGTAGTGGAGGCAGCATGACCGACGATGACAGGGAAGTGCAGACAGGTGGGACGGTGGTAGCGCTTGTCCGCCGCCTGGCCTTCTACCTCCTGATGCTCATAGGAGGTGGGGCAATAATGCTGCTCCTCGCCGCGCTGGCTGTCTATCAACTGGGCTACAGACCTCCCCTCGTCGACGACCTTGAAGCTGAATTGAAACCCTGGGCCAGCCCCCAGAGTATGGAGTTGAAATCCGACTCACTGCGCATTCTCTCCCTCAACCTCAACCATGCGGCCGGACCCGAAGCCAGGGAACTTGAGAGCGGAGAGCAGTTTCAGGTCAGCGAACAGGGCGTGACCGGCACCCTCTCAGCGCTGGTGGCTCTGGCCAAGGAAGAGAAGATCGATGTCCTCCTCCTCCAGGGGATCGATTTTGCCAGCGCCAACACCGCCATGCTTGATCAGGCAGAATATCTCGCCCGGGAGCTGAAGTTCGGCTACGTGGCCAGGTCCCGTAACTGGAAGCACCCCTTTCTGCCGTTCCCCAGTCCTTGGGAACGAAAGATGATCGGCGAAACCGACACCGGCCTGGCTGTGGTGAGCCGGGTGCCCCTCTTCGGCGCCCAACGCTTCGCGTTGCCACAGGAGAAACTGGACAACTGGTGGAACAGCACCTTCGCATCGGGGCACGGCGTGCTCAAAGTGGAGTTGGCCGCCAGCGGCAAGCACCTGTTCCTCTACAATGTCGCACTGACCGCGGGCAAGGTGCTGGCCAGGGAGAGGCAGGCGCGGGAAACCGCCCGGGTCATCGGGCAGACCAGCAACGGCAAGGGGATTCTGGCCGGCACATTCTACGCCCAGCCGGTTCGTAGAAAGGAGGGCGATACCGCGCGGCTGGACTGCTCCCTGGACCTGGTCCGCCATCGCCTCAATTTCAAGCCCCTGTTTACCGACTCCGATCTGCACAAGGCTCCCGGCGACTACGTTACCTTTGTCGGAAAGGACGGCAGGGGTAAGACCTTTGACTATGTCCTGCCCGAAAAGGGAGTCAGGATCAGCGAGTGGAAGATCCTGGACTTGAAGTCCCCGATCTCGGCCCACAAGCCGATCCTCGTTGAGGTGATTCTCTAAATGGACAACACCCGGGCACGCATCCTCATCCTCGGCGCCGCAGGTAGAGATTTTCACAATTTCAACACCGTCTTTCGCAATAATCCGGATTTCCAGGTCGTAGCTTTTACCGCCGCACAGATTCCTCGCATCGCAGGCAGGGTATACCCTCCGGAATTGGCAGGTGACGGCTATCCCGACGGAATCCCTATCCTGCCCGAAGACCAGTTGGAAGAGATCATCGAAGAGCAGCAGGTCGACAGCGTCGTCTTTTCCTACAGCGACGTTTCCCACGAGCACGTAATGCACCTGGCTTGCCGCGCCTCGGCCCGGGGAGCTGACTTCTGGTTGGTTTCGGCCTATTCGACCATGCTCAAGGCCACCAGGCCGGTAGTGTCCGTGTGTGCGGTGAGGACTGGCTGCGGGAAGAGCCAGACAGCTCGCAAGGCCGCCCGGCTGCTGCGGGACAGAGGTCTTAGAGTCGGTGTGATCAGGCATCCCATGCCCTATGGAGACCTAGCCCTGCAAAGGGCGCAGCGATTCGGCTCCCTTGATGACCTGACGACCCATCAGTGCACAATTGAGGAGAGAGAGGAATACGAGCAGTACATAGAGCTGGGCATCACCCTGTTCGCAGGCGTGGACTATCGCGACGTCCTGACAATGGCCGAGAAAGAGAGCGACATTATTATCTGGGACGGGGGTAACAACGACACTCCGTTTATCTTCCCCGACCTGAACATAGTTGTCACCGACCCGCTGAGGCCCGGTCACGAGTTGAGCTATTTTCCCGGCGAAGTGAATCTTCGGGCCGCAGATGTAGTGGTGCTCAACAAGGTAGACAGTGCGCGGGCCGAGGATATCGAAACCGTGCTTGCCAACGTGCACAATGCCGTTCCGGGGGCCGTCGTGATTCAGGCGGCCTCCAAAATCGTTGTCGACGATCCGGATGCCGTGGCCGGCAAACGGGTGCTGGTCGTGGAGGATGGGCCTACCCTGACTCATGGCGGAATGGCCTTTGGCGCAGGGCTGGTGGCCGCGAAGCAGTTCGGGGCCGCTGAGATCATCGACCCCAGAGAGTTTGCTGTGGGTTCCATCAAAGCATCCTACGAACTGTATCCCCACATTGGGAACATTGTGCCCGCTCTGGGTTACTTCGACGAGCAGCTTGCCGCGCTGCAAGAGACGATCAACGCGGCTGACTGCGATGCCGTCATAATCGGCACGCCCGTCGACCTGACGAAGTTCATGGATATCAAGCACAAGGCTGTGCGCACAACCTACAGCCTGCAGGAGCTGCCGGGGCAACCAACTCTCGAGGAAGTCCTGGCAAAGGGCCTTAACCTGTAGACAGGAGAAACGGCAGGAGAGTATGGCCACGGTCAGAAATGGAAAAGACATCCTTCCCGGCAAGCAACTGCTGGACCGGTATCTAATCGTCGGCAAGATTGGGTCCGGGGCAGTCTCCGACGTCTACCTGGCGCGCCAGGCCAGCGTGGGAAACCGGAACGTTGCAGTGAAGATTCTGAAGAAGGTGATATGCAGCAGTGACTCCGAAGAGGCGGAGGTCCACCGCTCCCGGTTCAAATGGGAGGCGGAACTCATGTCAATGCTGCGGGGTGCGTGCTTCGCCCGGATCCTCGATGTAGGAGTGCTCGAAGATGAAATCGAACGCCCCTTCATGGTCATGGAATACCTGGCGGGTGTTACCATGGAAGAGCACTTGAAGGCCGGTCAACTCTTTCATCTACCTACGGCCATCAAGCTATTCCTTGCCCTGGCCGAGGGTCTCCATGAGCTCCACCGCTACAAGATAGTTTACCGGGACCTGTCTCCGGGAAACGTGATCCTGGAAGAGGGCGGAGCGTACGGGCTGGTGCCCCGCCTATTTGATTTCAGCCATTCCACCATGCTGGGCGTCGAGCAACTCGAGGCAAACGGAGCAGCGGCCCAACTCCTTGCCGGAACCCCTCCATATGCGGCCCCCGAGTTGGCTTTAGGCGAGAGTGACGAAAGGAGCGACGTCTTCTCCCTGGCAGGGGTGTTCTATGCCATGATTTCCGGAGCCCAGCCTCTGCAATTGCACTCCAACACGTGGGCTGATTACATAACCGCGTTGGCCAGCCTTCGCACCCTTCCGGACAAGAGCCTTCGAGCCAGGGGCCACAAGGTGCCGCGAAGACTCGAAAAAGTCCTCGCCACAGCGCTGAATCCTCCTGTGGACGACCGTTATCCTTCCGTCGCAGAGTTTGTGGCAGACTTCTGCAAAGTGGTCCTCAGGACACCTGCACTATGGCTCACTGAAGGACAAGACTCCCTTCTCGTCAACCTCATGTCTCGCTTTCTGGTCAGAGACTAGCCGTCGGTTGTTTCGCCCGTCAACTTGGTCAGGAGCGCTCGGTACAACTCCAGGTGGTTCTTGTCGGTACGCATGGAGAAGCGGACTTCAAAAATCCCGCCGGTGTCCGAATCGGGCTGGTCGGGGCGAACCCGAGTCGCGTCGCCTAACAACTCTATTTGCGAGATCTTCTTCGCTCCGGTCAGTGGGATCAGAATCGTCACGTGGGCATACAGCGGGGGCAGTATGTCCTCGGTCTCACATTTGAGCCCGGCGCAGTACAGTCGCACCGCCTTGGCCTGGTGCCGGCTCGAACCCAGGCGATAGACCACCGACAGCGTGGTATCACGGGCCACGATGTTCTTCAGTGGCCCCGCGCTGATGAGTTTCTCCCCTCTCGACCCGTCCTTGCCCCCACCGAACAGCCCCGCCAGCTTGCTCAGGAACCCTCCTCCACCGGTGCCCGGCACAGGATCTTCGGTCGGCGCTTCGGCCCGGGTGGCGTCGGAGATGGTGGAGTCGTCCGGACTCGGTGCGACTTCTTCTTCTTCTTCTTCCTCTTCCTCGGAGCCGTCCAGCAGGACATTGAACGACAGCTCTTCCCCCTGCAGAGAATCTCCACCGTCTCCCTGCAGATCGGCCAAGGCGCCGGGCGTCCCTTCCAGGAGCATCGCGCCACCCTCGCCTGTCTGCACTTCGCCGATTTCCTCGGGCGGCTTGTTGGCCCACAACGCCATGGTATCGGCAGTCGCGGCTTCTTCCTCGGTGATCTCCCGTACCATTGCCGCAGCAGGATGGCCCTCGATCCGGGGTGTGAGCTGATCGCCCGACTCGGTTTCGGGCACTACTGCGCCTAGCCGCTGCGTTCGGGCAGCCTTGACCATCTCCTCCTTGTCTACCGCGAACATCTTCCGGGTCACTGCCCGCAAGGGAGGATCGCGCACCTCCTCTCCACCTGCCGGAACGTCTTCGACGGGCACGAACTGAGGGGCCTCTTCCGGCGTGACCTTGGAAGACTCTTCCGGTGGTGCGCCAGCTTCTTCCTGCACCGGTTCGGCACTCTGTGCGGCGACCTGCTCCTTCTGCGACTTCCTTTCCTTCTTCTTCTCCTTGCGACGTTGCCAGAACCCCTTCTTCTTGCCCCCACCTTCCTTCGCCGCCTGCTCGACAGAGGCCCCCGAGGGCGCTTTGCCGAAATTGGCGAGGAGTTCATCGGCCTCTTCCAACTCATCGAAAGTGGAGAACAGTGAACTCTGCAGCGCCTTGACCCGCTCGTCTCCTTCCTTGTGCACGGGGTCGAAACTGAAAGCATACGCCTTCTCCCCGTCCGGGTCCTCGTCCACAACTCGAATCAAGCCGGTGGAGATGTTCAATACGCTATCGAGGAATCTCCGCAACCGTCGGGGATCCCTGGCGATGGCATCTCCGAACTGGGTCGCAAACAGGAGCTCTCCACCCTCACCCTCCTGGTGGCGAACCACGAATGCCTTCAGGTACAGGGTCAGGGCCGGGTTCTTTCGGTCCGAAAGGTTGAGCAATAGCTTCGTGCCCGGCTCCGGAGTGAGTTGGGCGGAAAAAAGCGCACCGGTCTTACTCAAGTCAACGGTCTGCGCAACGCATTCCTGCCCTTCATATGTGAAAGACACGCCGAGGCGCCGGTTGAACCGGGGAAATCGTCGCCGTTCGCTGCCGTTGGCCTCCAGGTCGGGGCCCTCTGTAGATTCATGTTCCACGGTCTAATCCTATCAGAATCAGGGAGTTCCCCCAACAGAAAAGTTTGCCCTTCCTTTGCGGCCTGTAATAGGATGGGGCTACTTGCTGGCAACGTGAGGGAACCGGCATGCCGCTCACCGCACTCGATTGGATCATCATTGGAGCCTACATAGTCTTTACTATTGTGGTCGGACTCCTGGTGCGCAAATCCGCCTCCCGGGGCATGGAGTCCTTCTTTGTGGGAGACAGAAGCTTCCCATGGTGGCTCGTAGGTATCTCCATGGTCGCGACTACCTTCGCGGCAGACACTCCCCTCGCCATCACAGGGATCATCGCCAAGGATGGTATCGCCGGTAACTGGTTCTGGTGGTCCATGGCGCTTTCCCACCTGTTCGTCGTCTTCCTGGTTGCACGCTTCTGGCGGCGCAGTTCCGTGATCACCGACGCAGAACTTATCGAACTGCGGTACGAAGGGAAAAGCGCGGCTGCGTTGAGAGGATTCAAAGCATTCTACTTTGCAATAATCATCAACTGCATCACTATGGGATGGGTCATCCGCGCCGTCGGAAAAATCACCCACAGCTTCATTCGCTGGGAAGTGGCCTTTCCCGAATTCCATCAGACGCTGAGCGCCTATTGGCCTTCCGGTATGGCCATCGCCGACCCTGGCGAAGGTGTCTCGATCCTCGTGATGTCGGCTATCGCCCTGTTCTATGTATCCCTCGGCGGCATCAGAAGCGTAATCATCACCGACCTCGTGCAGTTCCTCATGGCGCTTGCCGGCTCCATCCTGTTCGCCTGGTTCGCGGTGGACGCGGTGGGAGGGTTGGATTCACTGGTAAGTTCCCTGCATTCCATTTACCCCGAGCGCGCAGACCAAATCCTGAGCTTCGGTCCCAATGAAACCATCGGCGCCGGCTTCGGCGCCCTGGTGGTGTACGTGTCCATTCAATGGTGGGCTCAACACAACGCTGACGGCGGCGGCTATTTCGCGCAGCGAACCTGCTCAGCCAAGGACGAAGAACACGCCTACCGCGGGGCGTTGCTGTTTACAATCACCCACTATCTGGTTCGCACCTGGCCCTGGATACTCGTCGGCCTGGTTGCCCTCGTGGTCTTCCCTCTGGAACCCGAATCAGGAGCAGTAATATCTCCCGAATATGCCCGCGTGCTCGGCGACCGGGAAGCGGCCTACCCCGTGCTCATCGTCAAACTGCTGCCGCCCGGGCTCATCGGGCTGCTGGCCGCCTCCCTCATCGCCGCGTTCATGTCCACTATCGATACTCACGTCAACTGGGGCTCTTCCTACCTGGTCAATGACGTGTACAAACGCTTCATCAATCCAGAGGCTACCGACCGCCAGTTGGTGGTGGCCGGACGAACTACTACCGTGCTCGTCCTTATCGTCGCCCTCGCAATTACCACTCAGATCCACACCGTCGAAGGAGCCTGGAAGTTCTTCACCCTCCTGGGCGCCGGGCTTGGGTTCCCTCATCTGCTCCGGTGGGTCTGGTGGCGTGTCTCTGCTTTCTCCGAATTGGCTGGACTCCTGGCCGCCGGAATTACCACTGGTGCGCAGTACATTTTCGCACCCGAACTTGAGTACCACTATAAGATGATCTTCACCGTCAGCGCGTCAGTTGCAGTCATGCTGGCAACTACCTTCCTGACTCCGGCAGTGTCTGTTGAGCGTCTCCGCATATTTCATGACCGGGTCAAACCCTTCGGGTTCTGGGGACCCGTTTCCGGAGAGATGGGGATTCGTGGCGATACCGGCTTGCTGCGAGCCCTCGCCAACTGGGCCATCGCGGTCTTCCTGCTCTATTTCAGCATGTACGCCCTCAAGGAACTGTTTGTCGGCTCCCATGGTCTTGGAGCCGGCCTGCTCGCCGTCGCCGCCGTCGGCTGGGTGTTCCTCATCACCTGGGCCGGCAAAAGGAGAGAACAAACATGAAGCGTCTTCTGATTCCAGCCCTCATGGTGTTGTGTCTGGTTACCGGTTGCCGGAAGAACCCGGGCCCGGAAACTCTGGCCCATACTTTCTATCAATTGTGCGGAATTGCCGCTCAGCAGGGCTTCGATCTAGTGCAAATGGACATCTACGCCATGATGTCTGAGGAGTCGAAAGAACTCCTCGAATCCAGAGCCAAAACCCTCAACGAACGTTTCGAACCCTCCCCGCCAATTGAACCCTACGAGTGCCTGGCCTTCAGCAGCTTCCACGGTCTCTCCGGTGATTTCGACTCCGCACGCCTCGCAGAAGGAGAGCAGCGCGTACGCCTCGAAATAACGAGCAACAGCACCGCCCGGTTCATGGAGTTCGTCAAGGAAGAAGGAGACTGGAAGATCGACCTCTCCGCCACCTTGGAACTGAACCGTTAGCCTCCAGCCGTTGCCCAAGCCCCAAGCCACAAGCCTGTCTCACTCGCACAGTGAGACAACCGCGCTGTTCGAGTTGTTGTCCTCATTGCATTCGTTCTGGAAGCCGGGTCCTTCGCATGAAAGGGCGTAGTCGTCCACACAGGTCAGAACCTGCTTGGTTCCTGTGCCGCCTGCCGCTGAGTCCCACGGGCACGAAACCTTGACGCACTCACCGGGCTGGAGCTGCTGGGATGTGGAGCCGCCGCTCTGGCACAGGATGTTGGCCTGGATCCCGGCGTCGAAGAATGAGACATGGATTCCCGCGGGCACCCAGATCTGGCCGATGTTGCACACCTGGGCTGCCAGTACTACCGTCTCCGGGCAGCCGGAAAGGTCCGGAGCGAGCAGAGTCACCGTCAGGTCGGGAGCCAGAAACGGGTCGTAGTCGGGCAGGTTCTGCCTGAAGTTGTTGTACTCAACCCAGTTGGGTTCTTCTCCGCCGGGCGGCGTTAGCCCGCCCTCGGT
Source organism: uncultured Myxococcales bacterium (assembly GCA_964626565.1). GTDB lineage: Bacteria > Myxococcota_A > UBA9042 > CAIXZC01 > CAIXZC01 > CAZVFX01. The sequence goes on along the minus strand of CAZVFX010000003.1, from coordinate 13,180 downwards.
CACGTGGGTGATGTGGTATGCATGCTGGTTCCAGATGCGACGGGTGGGAACCCAGTTGTCATGGGAGTCGCCCCACAGTTGGAGAGGCACCGGATCCGGGTTGCCGGCCCCGTTCTCGACAATCACGATCTCCGCATTGGCGTCGCTGTCCGTGTCCGCAATCACCGCATACTCCAGTCGCGTGTGCGACGCGTTAGGCTTTTCGAATAGTATGGTCCCGTCCACGCCGCTGAAAATGCGGAACTTCTCCTCGTCGTTGTAAACCACCTCGGCAGACCCATCGCCGTCAAAATCGAACACCGATGACCCCGTTACCCGGGAGGAGCAGTCGTCGTTGGGTACTTGCCAGCGAATGCCCGGGCCGGCACACTGATCTGCGCCCGGAGGCGGCATGGTGCAGCCCGGCAGATTCTCACAACACTCCAGGTCGAACACGGCATAAAAGTCGGCTCCGGCCACGCCGATTTCCGGCTCACCGTCGTTGTCGAAATCCGCCACCGTCGGGGGACCCCCTTCGTTCCAGTTGCAGTTGTCATCAGGGATATACATGCGAGCCTTCAGCGTGCCGTCGTGCTCGACTACGTAAACCACCCCTTCCCTGACGATCACGACCTCCCCGAAGTCGTCCTCGTCAAAGTCCCCCGTGGCGTTAAAACCGTCGCAGGGAAGGCCTCCGGATTTGCATCCCGTGCCGTCATTCCCGAAGTTGTACGTCCACAACTCGTTGCCCGCTGAATCGTACGCGGTGTTGCCCGCGATTACCTCCAGCTTTCCGTCCAGATTGATGTCCCCCGACACCGAAATCGGGCCGAAGAACGAGTTGATTCCAACTCCCTTTGTTCCGGCCCACTTAACAGCACCCGTCGAGCCGTCCAAAGCTACCCTTCCGATCACCACCTCCGGTGCGCCGTCTTTCTCCAGGTCGGCGATGGCGGGCTGGGCCGCAGTGACCAGGTTCGCTCCCTTCGGTTCGCTTGCCTGCCACTTCATTTCCACGTGGCCTACGACCACAGCGATTTTAGCCACCTGAACCTCGGGGCCGCCCGGGGCCGGGAGATGCACGCCAAAAGCCAGCCCGTCCAGGTCTTCGTTGGTCCACTGAATGTCGTCAAGGAACGGATTTCGGGGGAATTCGAAGACCAGGCGGTGCAACTCGTCCCACTCGCTTACCGGCTGAGCCTCGGCCAGAGCCGTTGCACCACCCTGGGACAACGCCCCGGCCAGTTGGGTCACGCCACCCGTAGATTTTGCCCAGACATACACTTTGACAGTCGCGATGGCCGCACTCGACAAGGGCCATTCCCACTCGAAGGTGATGGTGGAATCCCCACTGCCGCCGACAATGATGTCCGCAGGGTCCGGAACGTCGTCGTCAATCGCATCGGTCTTGGAACCCGCACCTCCGAAAACCTCCCAGGCCGCGGAGTCGAGGGCCACCGCCACAGGAGGGTATTCGTCGTAAAGGGGCGCGGTCCAGGCGATGGTCCCCGTTGTATTGGTCATCCCCACGATGTCGGGCCAGCCGTCACCATCGATGTCCCCCAACGCCAGCCCGCCCGAATTGTCCAGCTTTGGAGTGGAGATATGGAAGTGCTCGTGCAGCCGTTTCTTCTCGTCGGACATCTGGGTAAGTCCGCCCTTGCAGGCTCCGGAAACCACTCGCAACACCCCGGGTGATTTGCAGCAGCCGTCCTGCTCGTACCGGTAGGTGATAAACGCGATGTCCGGGGTGTCGTTCACGTCGATGACGCCGTCGTGATTGTCATCGGTGAGATTGGCCACCGCCGGCGTCATTACCACGTCGTCATACTTGGTGTACTGATCCGGATCATCCCAGTAACACTCCAACACCGGCTGGAAATCCCCTACCGCTGGCATGTAAAGGCAGGGAACATCGGGAAGCACTTCCACCGTCGTCACGTCGGGAAGTACCTGCTCCGGTCCAACTTCGGTCTCCAGCCCGTCGGTCAGCAGGTTCTCCCCGGCCGCCAGCGCATCTCCCGCCAACGTCTCTCCCGCCGCCTCGACCCCACTCGTCGCATCGGTCAACTCCCCACCGCGCATCTCGCCAGTGGTTCTGACGTCGGCTCTGCCGCCTCCATCGCTGACGGGAAAAAGCAACTGGTCCTTCTTGCCGCCGCCGCCTCCCTCGACTGTAACGTCGTGGGAGCACGCAACTGTCCCCAGCAGCGCCAGCAGCACCAGCAACCTGACTACTCCCCGCAAATCCGCCTCCGTTTCGACATGTCCGTAAAGAAGCATACCACCTCCCTGCCAACCGCGTAAAGACCTTGCGTGGCCATCCCACGGTTGCTAACCTCTGACCGCAAAAGAGCGCCGTCAGCCCGGGAGTCCGCACATGCGCGCTACAGTAATCGTCCTGGCCACCCTCCTACTCAGCGCCTGCTCGAGCCAGCCTTCCTCCGCCCCGAAAGACGGAGGTCTGTCCCCAATCGACACAGGTCTGTCCCCCGACTCGGCCGACCAGAAAGACGGAGGTCTGTCCCCTTCCGATACAGGTCTGTCCCCCGACTCGGCCGACCAGAAAGACGAAGGTCTGTCCCCTTCCGATACAGGTCTGTCCCCTGACCTCACCGACTGGAAAGACGAAGGTCTGTCCCCTGACCTTGTCGACGAGAGCGACGGAGGTCTGTCCCCTGACCTGCCGCCGCCGGCGGCGCCGAAATCATATTCCCACGGGGTCTGTCCCCAGTTTACCGAGGGCGATAATGTGATCATGTCGGGAGGATTTTCGAGGGGGTTCCGGCTGCTTCTGCCTGATGCGCCCGGCGGGGCGCCGGTGGTATTCATGTTCCACGGCCATTTCGGAACTCCGGAAGGAATGGTCAACTCGTTTTCGGGCCAGTTTGTTGCGGATACGCTGGGCGCGATTGTGGTGGCTCCGGGGTCCTGCTGTTTCACCAATCAGGCCTGCTGCGACCCGTTGGGCAATTGGAATTTCCCGCCCATGTCCGACCACGATGCGGACCTGGTTTTCTTCGACGACCTTCTCTCCTGCACGGGCCAGCAGTTTGGCGCCGACCTGTCCCGAGTCTACGCCATAGGCGTAAGTGCGGGAGGCCTGTGGGGCAGCTATGTCATTATGCACCGGTCCGAATATCTGGCCGCGGCGTCCATCTTCAGTGGCGGCACCGGTTTCGCCAACATCTGGAGCAAACCCGATTATCCGCTGGCGGTCATGCTGGTGTGGGGCGGCGAAACCGACCTCTTCACCAACGGCCCATACGCCCTCGACTTCCACGACATGATGACCTCTTTCAGCTTCAAGCTTCAGGGGGAGGGGCATTTCGTGGTGGAATGCAATCATGGCCAGGGGCACAAGGTCCCGCCCGGTTCTCCCCAGTGGGCGGCCCAGTTCCTCTTCCCCCACGTCTGGGGCGACTGGAGCAGCCCTTACGAAACGGGGCTCCCGCCGATCTTCCCCGACTACTGCGATATGCCCTAGCTCCACTGTACTTTCCCTTGTCCCTGCGCTAGAATCGCGGCCATCCGGATCGGAGGCGTAAATGAGAAAATTCATCTGGGGCATGGGGTTACTTCTGATCTCCTGTTCACCGGCCGCAGACACAGTCCTCGGGGACTCGGCTGATCTCTCCCTCGGGGAGTTGGCGGCGGAGGAGATTGCACCTTTGGAAGTGGGCGTCCAGGACGTTGGTGTCGAACTGCCGCCCGTGGAGCCCGACCTTGGCTTCGACCTTCAGCCGTTGGACCTCGGCGAGTTCGACACCGGACTTCCTCCCGGTGCGTTCGGTACCCCGTGCGACGATGGGGAAGTATGCGATTCCGGATTTTGCGTCCAGGCGCCCGGCGGCAAGGTGTGCACCCTCACCTGCATTGAGGACTGCCCCGAGGGCTGGCAGTGTGTCCAGCACCAGCCGAGTCTCCCCGACGAAGTGTACATCTGCGCACCCGGAAACGTGAATCTGTGCAAACCCTGCGACCAGAACTCGGACTGCATGACCAACGGCGTCGACGTGGGCGACGCCTGTGTGCCCTATGGTCCCCAGGGCAGCTTTTGCGGCGAGCAGTGCATGGGCGACGAGGACTGCCCTTCGGGCTACCAGTGCAAACAGGTGCTGGACGTCTGGGGCACCCAGGTCAACCAGTGTATTCTCGACGCCGGTGAGTGCCAGTGCCAGCCGTGGTTTGTAGATGAGGGGGCGGCCACCGGTTGTGAGAGCACCAACGACTTTGGGGTGTGCGAGGGAGCGAGGAGTTGTGCTCCCGGCGGACTCACCCAGTGCGATGCACCGGCCCCCGAGGCAGAACTGTGCAACGGCGAAGACGACGACTGCGACGGCGATGTGGATGAGGGCGCCGGCGGTGATACCTGCTTTGCGGAGAACGAGTGGGGAAGTTGCCTCGGCCACTACGCCTGCGACGATGGCAAGTTGTCGTGTGACGCGGATGAACCTGCGGCAGAACTGTGCGACGCCAAGGATAACGACTGTGACGGTCAGGTCGACGAGATCTTCCCCGATTCCGACAACGACGGAGTTGCGGACTGCCTGGAGAACGACATCGACGGCGATGGAGTGATGGATATCGACGACAACTGCGTAAGCGTTGCCAACGCCGAACAAGAGGACAACGACCTCGATACCGTGGGGGACGCCTGCGACCCCGACGACGATAACGACCAGGTGGCTGACGACGAGGATTGCGCTCCCAAGGACTCCAAGATCTTCCCCGACGCCGAGGAGATCTGTAACGCCAAGGACGACGATTGCGACGGTGTCGTGGACGAGGGGTTTAACGACAACGACTCCGATGCGCTGGCGGATTGTGTGGATGAAGACGACGACAACGACGGCACCGTGGACGTAGCCGACTGCGGGCCCCTGGACAACCAGATCTTTCCCGGCGCCGAAGAGGTGTGCGACGGCAAGGACAATGACTGCGATTTCGACACCGATGAGTCTTTCGCCGATACCGACGAAGACGGTGTGGCGGATTGCGTGGATACGGATGCCGATGGAGACGGCGTAATCGACAGTGCGGATAATTGTGTTGGCGTAGAAAACCCGGGGCAGGAGGATTCTGACCAGGACGGGATTGGTGACCTGTGTGACGCTGATGCGGATGGCGACGGTATACCCGATGGGTTGGACAACTGCGCCGGCCTGTTCAACCCGGGTCAGAAGGACCTGGACGGCGACGGGGAAGGGGACGATTGCGACGAGGATGTCGACGGCGATCTTCTACCCGACAGTATGGACAATTGTGCCCTCGTGAGCAATCCCGACCAGGTCGACAGCGATGAAGACGGGGTAGGGGATGAGTGTGATGACGATGCAGACGGCGACGGCGACCCGGATGTCACGGACTGTGCTCCCAAGAACCCGTACGTCTTTGCGGGGGCGGGTGAAGAATGCGACGGCATGGACAACAACTGCAACGGCATCCCCGACGAAGGTTTTAACGATAACGACCTTGATGGCGTGAAGGACTGTGTGGACGCCGATGACGACAATGACGGGGATTCGGACCTCACCGATTGTGCGTCGCTGGATCCTGCAGTACATAGCGGGGCGGGTGAAAAATGCAACGGCGTGGACGACAATTGCAACGACGAAATAGACGAGAATTCTCCGCTCCTTGCGTGCGGCAAAGGGGAGTGCTTCCACACCGTGGCAAGTTGCCTCGGTGGTATCCCCCAGACCTGCGATCCATGGGAGGGAGTTGAACTCGAAAAATGCGATGGGAAGGATAACGATTGCGACGGGCTTACCGACGAGGACCTCGGGTTCACGGCCTGTGGTGTCGGTCCCTGCTATCACACCCAGGACAACTGCGTCGACGGGGAACCACAAGCCTGCGATCCGATTGAAGGGGTTGAGGTCGAAACCTGCGACGGCGTGGATAATGACTGCAACGGTTTTGTCGATGAACAAGGCGCCCAGGGTTGCGACACCTTCTTCCTGGACGCGGACGGCGATGGCCATGGCACCGGCGAGGCCGTTTGCGCGTGCGGTCCGGGGCCACTCTACAAGGCGTCTGTTGACGACGACTGCAACGATTTGAATCCGTGGATCTTCCCCGGCGGCACCGAACTGTGCGACGGTGTGGACAACAACTGCGACCAGGTGACCGACGAAGACGGGGCCACCGGCTGTTCCTGGTACTACGCGGACGGAGACGGGGACGGCTATGGCGGCGGCGAGCCCACCTGTACCTGCGACCCGCCGGGTGCGGGCTGGTCGGTGCTCACCGGGGATTGTGTCGACGACGCTTCGGAGATCCACCCGGGCGCGCTGGAGTTGTGCGACGATGCGGACAACGATTGCGACGGGGCTGTGGACGACGGTTTCGACCTGGACAGCGATCCGAAGAACTGCGGCCAGTGCGGTTTCCTGTGCCAGCCGGCCAATGCGTACGGGGAGTGCCTCGAAGGCAACTGCGCAATCGCCGATTGCGTCGACGGCTTTGCCGACTGCAAGAACGGCGTCGGCGACGGGTGCGAAACCGACATCGACGGCGACCCGCTCAACTGTGGCGACTGTAGCGAAATCTGCAGCCTGCCCCACGCCACCTCCGTGTGCGTTGCCGGCACTTGCCAGATCGGTATGTGTGAGGACCACTACATGGACGACGATTCCAATCCTGAGACCGGGTGCGAAGAGCTTTCCTACGGCAAGGACGAATTGGACCCCGGCGTCTCTTGCCAGGACATTCTGGATCTGGACCCCGCGGTGGACAACGGCTGGTACTGGGTGGATCCGTTGGGAGACGGCGAATCGTTCCAGGTCTATTGCGACATGGACACGGACGGAGGCGGCTGGACCCTGCTGTGGGGCAATCGTCGGGAGACTCAGAACAAGCCGGTGACCTCTATTCAGTGGACCACGGCCATCAACACGCCGACCCTGCACAACGGCGCCAAGAGCCTGGATATCCACGATTTCGACTATTTCCTGGGGCTCAAATACTGGAACGCGCTGGGCGATACGTTCCGCGCAGACTGGGCCAATGACGGCGGGGCCATCGACCAGCGTTTCTACGCCGATTTTGCCCTCAACGCTGACAACTACTACGAGATTCAATTGTCCAGCTACCAGCAGAAGATCGGCGGCACCACCGCGGGCCTCTGGACCCATCACAATAACCACAAGTTCAGCACCTACGATGCGGATCACGACACCGGCTCGGACAACTGCGCCGCCATCTATTCCAACACTCCCTTCTGGTACGAGTCGTGCTGGTCGGGAAACATGAACGGCGGCGGTGAGCTTTCCGGGTCGGGATACTACAACGGCTCCTACTGGACCGGGTCGTCCAAGAAGTGGGGCGACAACGACGGCACGGGTGCGGGGAACGGCTGGTACTTTGTTCGTTAGCAAAGCCAACTTCTTGATGAGGTAGATATGAGGAGCGTCAGGATTCTTCTTCCAGCAATCGTTTTGGCCCTGTTTGCCTTGCCGGGCTGCAGCTCCGATTCCGGGGACGCCGACGCGGGATTTCAGGCGGACACGGTCGCTGATGTGCCCGCGATCAGTTGCCTCGGCGCGGTGTGTTCAACCGCGGCCGAGTGCGGTGCGCTCGGACCGTGCGTGTTGTCGGTCGCCTGTAACCAGGGCTGCTGCGAATACCAGTACGAGGAGCAGGGCGCGGAATGCAGTGAGGGGTGCAACGTCGACGGCACGTGCTCCGGCACCGCCAACTGCGAGGGCACCAGCTTGCTGGTGTGCGAAGAGGAGGACGGCAATCCGTGTACCGCGCCCTGGTGCGACCCGGATGCCGGGGAATGCTCGCCTGAAGAGAAGGCAATTGAGGACGGCGCGGCGCCATTCCAGTCCAACTGCTGGGAAGGGATCGTCTGCACCGGCGGCGAGCCGGACGAGTCAGACGCGGCGCCGACCCAGTTGAACCTGGACTGTCAGGCCCAGAACGACGCCCTGGACCCCTTCGGCTGTGTCGAGCAGGTGGTGTGTGTGGACAGCGAAACCGAGTGTTCGTTGGTACTCAAAGACGAAGGGACCGAGTGTTGGACCGACTCCGACAGCAACGACATCCAGTGCACCGGCCACTCCTGCTCCGCCCAAGGCGACTGCGTCGTGGACGACGCATTCTCGGCCGAGTGCGGCGACGACTCCTGGCCCGATGAATGCGACGAGGCGTGCCGGGGGTGCACCGAACTCACCTGTCATTGGATCCCCGACCCGGCAGCGGGGGAGGACGCGGGCAAGAAGGTGAAATACTGCATGCCCAAAGCCCTTCCGGGGGATGAGTGCTCAGATGGCAGTGATTGTACGTACAACGATGTTTGTGTGATGGGTCCGGCCAAGGACGGCCCGTTGGGCAAGGAGACCCTGGGCGAATGTCAGGCCGGGGAAGGTCAAACCAAGGAGGATTGCCTCGCAGAGCTCGGTTTTTCGCCCCTTGCCTGCTTGCTTGCCGGAGTTGGCTGTGACGAGGCGGAGGGTTGCCAGATGGACCAGGAGGCCGCTGATCAATGGTGTCAGCCGCCCGCTGCTATATGTTTCGACCAGGACCTCACGTACTGCTCCCACCTTGACATTGGCGATGGCAAGTGGGATTCGGAAACCGGTTGTCATCTGGTGCTGTTCGAGGGCGGCGACTGCGACGACGGCAATCCGTGTACCGAAGATGTCTGCGACGGTGGCTGCGTCAACACTCCGGCGGACGGACTTGCGTGCGACGACGGGGATCCAGGAACCGAAAACGACGTGTGCAAGGCGGGCGTGTGCGTGGGTGACCCCACCTGCGACCCGGTGGACGGCGGTTGGACCGACTGGGTGTGGAGCGAGTGCTCCGTAACCTGCGGGGGCGGGGTGAAGACCGCGACGAGATCTTGCACCAATCCTCCGCCTTCCTGCGGCGGCCCGCCCTGTGACGGCCCCAGCACCGACCTGCAGGCGTGCAACACCCAACTCTGCGTCGAATATCTTCCCCTGGGGACTACGGTCTATTCGCTGGGAGAGCAGGTCGTCACCGGGGTGGTTCCGAGTGGTAAAAACTCCATCCAGTTCAAGCTTTGGGGAGGTGGTGGCGGCGGCGGTTATCCCGGAAGGGGCGGCGGTGGTGCGCACGTGGCGGGTACGCTGACTGTTCAGCCGGGCGACGATATTGAAATCCGGGTGGCCGGGGGTGGCGTGGCACAGTGCGGCGGCGGTGGCGGAACATATGTGTTCAAGAACGGCCAGGTGGTAATGGTGGCCGGTGGCGGCGGTGGAGCCGGGTCCGACGGATGCAGCGGGTGCGTGGGAGATGTGTTCACCGGTGCGGGCGGTGGCGGCGGCCCACTGGCCGGGGCCGGCCAGGACGGCACCGACAACAACAAATACGACACCAACTCCGGCGGCGGCGGCGGGGCGGCCCAGGGCTGGGGCGGCGGTGGCGGAATATCCAACAACCAGTCTCAGTACGACAACTGCACCATGAACGGCGAGCAGGGGTCGGCCAACACCGGTGGCAAGAGCACCAAGTCTCAGTGCGACTGGGCTGCGGCGGCCACTTTCCACATGGCTGGGAACCAGAGTGGCGGTAACGGCACCGGTGGTGGCGGCGGCGCGGGCCATTACGGCGGCGGCAGCGGCGCCAGTATGTGGACCTACACCGGCGGCGGTGGTGGAGGAGGCTCCTCCAACGTCCAGGGGAGCGTGGGCAACACCAGCAGCGACGGCGGCAACTACCAGACCCCCGGAGGAACGGGAGTGCCCGGCTACCAGGGCAATGCCGGCCAGGGCGGCGCCAGCGGCCTGGACGCAGGACAACCCCAGCCCGGAAAACCGGGACTGGTGGTGATGTTCTTGTAGGCGGAGATCAAATGACTTCCGTTCTTCCCAAATGTCATCCTGACATCCCCGACGCACCGGTCTTCGCACTTGGATTTGCCCTGCCAGAGGAGATCAAATGACTTCCGTTCTTCCCAAATGTCATCCTGACATCCCCGACGCACCGGTCTTCGCACTTGGATTTGCCCTGCCAGAGGAGATGGAAGGACCGCCTCCATGGCTCGGAAACTCTCGCCCGCACCAGACAGCCGACTGAAAAGGAGACCAAAATGAAATTGCAGTTCTCACTCATATTTCTTGCCCTGCTGTTGACTTCAACCGCGGCTCAAGCCGAAGACAAGTACGTCCTCGTCGCCGCGGAAGCGAAGTACTACACTGCGCCCGAAAAGGACGCCCCGTTCCTGCTGCTGACCGACGGCAAGCGGGCGGGCAAGGGCGCCCCCTGGCAAATGATCCCCAACAGCTTCCGGTTGGTGGCCGGCAAGGGTGACTGGGTCGAAGTGGAGGCCTTCACTGAGCAGGTCGACCGGCACTGCGAGTCTCCACCCTATTCGTTGCGGGACTTCCGGATCCGCCTGTTTGTGCACAAGAGCGCCCTCTTTCGCGCGACCACGAAGACTCTGACCCACGAGTATGAGGACGGGTTGAAAGTGGTCGTTCCGGCCGGCTATCCCCTGGACCCCGCAGCCAAGGGTGAAAAACTCCTGGGTTTTGTAGACCGGTACAAGGTGCCGGTGTCGAAAGGTGATGTGGGCGACAGTTACTCGCCCACTTACGAGCCGCCCAAGCGTTCCGACCCCTACCTCTACTGTCCGTCGGAGGAGAGTCTCGTGCCCCTGGGCGTGGCTTCCGGCTGTGGCGCCGCGGAGAGGGTGCTCCGCACACGGCAGGACCCCGAAAAGCAGGGCTGGCTTATCGCCACCCTCGATGAAGGATGCGTGGAAAGGGAGGTGCGTGCCTACCGGTCGACGGTTGCGGTGCTCGGGGTGATTACGTCCGAGGGGTCCGGCGACGCGCTGGCGGCCGCGTTCGGAGAGGGCGGTTTGGGGCTCGGGTCCAGCGAGACTGGGCATACGGTGAAGAAAGGGGCAAAGGCCTACTGGCGCAGCGGCAAAGAGGCCGGGCAATTGGTTGCCCAGCATGTCTTCGACGCGGCAATGCAGGATGCGGGAGACCGCAAGTGTTTCGCCACCGTTACCGCGTGTAGCATCGGTGCGGATGACGGTTTTGGCGTCCACGTGTGCAAGGACCCGGCCAAGTTGCCCCACCTCGAGTTGTGCTTCGACTCGAAGGACGTGATTGCTGAGTAGGAATGGACAAGATCCACTCATCGCCCTATAATCCGTTTCAAAGGGGGTCAGATATGGTCTTGCCCACAACCCGCAGCCGTTTTCTACACCTCCCCGTCATGCTACTCATGCTGGTCTTTGCGTCATGTTCTCTTCCCGACCCGAAGCCGCTGCCTGAGGATGCGTGCCAGGGCTGTGGCGACTCGAGTTCGGCAGAGTGTGACCTGAAGCAGTGCAATCCGGACTGTGGCGCGGCACCAGACGTGGCCGCCGACATCAAGCCCGAGTTGGAAATAGTTCCCGACCTCCCCGACCTTCAGCCGGAAGTGGACGTAGTCGACGTTCCCGACGAATTGGAAGAAATTGAGACCGTGGACGTTCCCACGTGTTCTGCTGAAACCGAGTGTAAGACAGCAGGCGTCTGCAAGGACGTGGTCGCGGTGTGCAACTTCGAGACCCTCGAGTGGGTTTGCGACTACGACTCGGTAGTTGGCCTCGAGTGGGGCGGCGAAGTGACCTGCGACGGCGAAGACAATGACTGCGACGGCGAGGTTGACGAGGGCTTCGGCACCACCACGTGTGGCAAGGGTCCGTGCCTGCACACCATCGACAACTGCGTGGATGGCGTGTCGCAGGAGTGCGACGATTTCGAAGGCGCGAGCGACGAGCTTTGCGACGGGTTGGATAATGATTGTGATGGAGACCCCGACAACGGGGTTTGCACGTTGTGTGAGCTGGGCGGCACCACTTGCGTCGGGACCCAGTATGCGGAGTGCATGCCGGATGGGAACAGCTATGATACCGATAACCCGATCTCGTGCGACAGCGGCCTCGCCTGCATGGGCGAAGGCGTGTGCACGCCCACGGAAGCGTTCCGGGTGAACGAGTATTTGCCGAGCACGCAGAACAACCCGGCCGTGGCTGTGGTTGGCAGCAACATAGTTGTTGCGTGGGAGTCGCTTGGCCAGGACGGTGATGACCTGGGTGTCTACTTCAAACTGCTCGATGAAGTCGGTGACCCTGAGGTTGGTGAGACTGCTGCGAATCTCTACACGCTCAAGGAGCAGCAGGCGCCCGCTGTCGTGGCTCTTGACGACGACACCTTCGTCATCGGCTGGGAGAGCTCTCAGCAGGATGGCTCGGAAGGCACTGTGATGGCCCGGGTGTTCGGGCCGACGGGTGTGGGCGGGGCCGAGATGATGTTGAATGAGACAACCGCGGGGCACCAGGGTGTGCCTGCGTTTACGACCTTGCCGGGAGGCGGGGCTCTTGCTGTCTGGTCGGGCGAAGTGCCCGCTGCTCAAATCGGCATCTACGCCCGCAAGATCTCTTCCGTCGGTTGGCCGCTGGGGGGTGAGGAGTTGTTCACGTCCGGGACCCAGACCGACACGAGCCCAATTGTGGGGATGGTCGGCGCTGATGCCGTGGTTGCCTGGCAACGGGGTATTCTGGACCTGAACATCCAGGCGAGGGTTTGCCCGGAAACTCAGCTTCCCTGCATGCAGGTTGACAAGGATATTTCCGTGTCTGCCGAGGAAGAGGAATACAGGCCTGGCGTGGCGGTATCCAATTCATCGGTCCTCATCTCCTGGTCTGAGTTGGTAAGCACGAAGGCGTGCTGGGTCGTGTGTGACTCGTCCTTGTCTTGTGCAGAGAGCAAATGTGTCCCGGACGGTGGGCCGGTTGTGACTCACGCGGTCGCCGGCAATGAACAGGGGCTCGCGGTGCTCTGGCTGGAAGATACGGGGGCCACAACCCAGGCTCTCCGGCTGGCGCCGTTGGCTGAAGACGGAACGCTTGAGCCGTTGGTGGACGTGAAACTGACCGAACTTCCCTACGTGTTTCCCGGCGATGCCGGCATATCCCTTGCCCTCCTCCCCGGCGGCAAGGCCGTGGTTGCCTGGTCGGCCGATGACGGCAGCGGCAGCGACGACATCTGGGCGCAGTTCGTCCAGCTGGACTTCCCTGAGGGGGAATAGTCCAACTCGGATCCGCCACCGGATCCGGGAGCCTCGAAGAGGCGATAACAGCCTCGAAGAGGCGACAACAGCCTCGTAGAGGCGACTCGACACAGCGAGGGGCGTCAGCCCTGGTAATGCGGATGTGATTACATAG
>CAZVFX010000002.1:3861-133509 GCA_964626565.1 uncultured Myxococcales bacterium | reverse complement strand
AACAACTTTGCATTAACGGTTGTCATCGACAGTTCTTAAGGACATTCTACCTAGTGCGGGTGCGCCTGCAAAAAATAGTGAAAGGACTGTACCGGCGGTCGGGCTACTTCTTCCGCCGCACGGAGCCGGCGATAATCAGGAGTTGTTCCACTGACCAGGAAATGGTCCCAAAGCCGACTCCGACCAGGAGAGATGCAGGGTCGCGCCAGAAGATCAGTTTCATGACTGCGGCCTGCACCAGTACCAACGAACCAACAGCCAGCTTCCAGTTGCGTCCTTCCCTGCGCTGCTGCAGTTCATGGAGGAGAAAGAAGGTCACCACCAGGCCGTGGCCACTGAGCGGCAAGGGAAACAGGTATCGTGCACAAGTAATGAGGGCCATGAAGAGCAGGACGAAAGAGATGGTAAGGCCCCGAACATTGAACCCTTTTTCACGGAAATCTATGAGCGCCTCGGCCACCAGCAGCCCGAAGGGGAAGGCGATGGAGGCCAGGTACCATGCAGGTGCAACAATGGTTGGCGAACGCACCACACCGATCACAACCGGTATCGGCCCCACAGCTTCTGCAATAAGATAACTAAGCGCGGTGGTGACTGTGGCCACAGCCAGAGCAAACCCTTGTTTTCCCAGTGGCCGCTTAGGTTTCATAGGCTCGGTTCATGTTCGCATATAAAGTGACGGCCTTTGCCGCATTCATTATCGTTCCACTTGCCGTTGGTTCTAAGTTCCGCACAATCCTCGATGACCCATAAGGAACCGTCGTCCGGCTGGCCCTGATCCCAGTTCTTGAAGTCCTTGGACTCGCCGGTCACCCACTTCCACTCGAACCATGACTCATAGTAGCCGATCCAAACGTCATGGTCTACATCCAAGCTGTTGAGAAAATCGTTTTCCTGCTGGGATGACACGGTAGCCAAATGAGAAATGTGCTCTTCGCACTTGCCCTGGGCGTCTCCCCAGTCCTTACTCTGCGGACAGTGATAGTAGACATGGTTCTGGAACGGAGCGGCCGTACATCCCGCCAGGTTGGGGCAAGATGGGCAATAAAAAGCGCAAACACCTTCTATGCACTTGTGAAGGACGGGACACTCACCACAGGAGCTGCCGCAGCCATCATCTCCGCACACCTTGCCGGAGCAATCCCCCTGACAGTAACAGGCCCCGTCCTGGCACTGATTCTGCTCACCCAGGCAGACACCGCAATCACCGCCACAGCCATCGTCTCCACACTCCATATCCACACAATGCGGCTGGCAGACACAGGCGCCGTTGACGCATTCGTCCTGGCCCCCGGCGCAATCGCCACAACTGCCGCCACAACCGTCTTCGCCACACTCCTTGCCCAGGCATGCAGGCGCGCAGGTGCACTCTCCCCAGAGGCACAATTCGCCTATGGGGCAGGGGGGAGTGCAACAGTAGGGCACGTCTTCGACGAACAGACACATTCCGTTCTGGCAATGGTCGGTAGTGCATTCGTCGCCATCGTCACACTCTTCCAGGATGATGTAGCCACCGCCCTTTTCATTGCACTGCGCCACATCCCCTTTCTCGCAAGTAACCGTTCCGGGGGTGCACAGACCGGGTATCCCCGCATCGGGGCCGGGCTTGAAAAGGTCCGCTTCGCTCGCGTCCACCCCCACGACATCGGCTGAACCGGTGTCCCCCTGTAAGTCGCCGGTCTGAGCCAGCGTATCCTCGGGAAACGGCCAGTAATCGGAGAAATCGATACGCGCAGTCGAGGACTCGCCCTGGACCCCACAGCCGCTGAGGCTAAGGAACAACGTTAGTAGCAGAATCTGGCGGGCAGACGACAAGCGGGCCTCCGTTTTTGCCAACAGTAACTTACTGATCATCTAAGGTGGATGTCAAAGATGAAATTCAGGTCGGTTGGATTTTCGCGGCTGGTGTGCTAACATCCAGCAACCGACAGGTTGGAGCATGCGCGACCCCCAGAAAAGAATCACCATTTTAGTGCTCGCTTTTGCCGTTCTGATGGCCTGCTTTGTCGCCCAGGTCATGAGGCAGGAGCAGAAATTCCTGGTGGCTAAAACCAAGGATTTCAGGTTGGCGGAGACCACCTACCTGCCGCCCAACGAAGTGCTGAAAGTGCTGGCCCTGGGCTACGACCCGTTTGTAGCCGACATGGTGTTCATGCAGGCCAACTCCTATTTTGCTACCCACCTGATGTACGATCGCAAATACGCCTGGCTGGACAACTACCTGGGCGCCATGGTGGGCTACTGCCGGGACAGGTTCGGGCGCCGCATGAGTCTCATTCCCGACGAATGCGATGAGAACCCCGATACCGAGTGGATTCCCGGCCTGTTTCCCTTCAATCCCCGAGTCTACCTGTGGGCTTCCCAGGTAATAAAGTTCGCGCCCTACTTGAGAGACAGTATCATCGACAAGAGCATTTACTACGGCAAAACGGGAATCCACTATTGCCCCGACAACTGGGAAATCTATTTTGACGTTGGATTCAACCTGTATTTCGAATACCGTGATCTGCCGCTGGAGGAGAAAGAGGCGCTGAAGCGGGAAGCGCTGAACTATTTCTCCGTGGCATCCAATCTTCCCAACTCCAGCATCGACCCCAATTTCGTGGCGGGCACGCTGTGGAGCAAGGAGGAAACCGAGCGCGCTATAACTCAGGTGTACATGACCTACTACCACGCTTCAGAGCGGCAGAAGAAAGAGATGCGGACCAGGGTAAGGGCCTATGGCGAAGGGGAGTTGGCTGACCTGTTCGAGAGGGACGAGACAGCCTGGCAGGAACAGTTCCCCTACCTCCCGCAAAGCCTGTTTCACGTGGTGGGAATACGCGACGAGTAGCATCGAAGGGAGAGGAACCATGTTGGAAGGACAGAGGATCGTCATAACCGGAGGCGCCGGTTTTATCGGCTCATCATTGGCCGCCCGGCTTGCCGATGACAACAAGATCGTCATTTTCGACAACTTTCACCGTAACGCCCTGGCTGGATCCCCCGTGGCCGGCCATCCCAATGTGGAGGTCGTGAAGGGCGACGTGCTGGACCGGGACGCGGTCTTCAAGGTGACCGAAGGGGCCGACATGGTCGTGCACATGGCGTCTATCGCCGGAGTGGATACGGTGATGAAACGTCCGGTGCTGACCATGCGGGTCAGCCTTCAGGGCACCATCAACGCGCTGGACGCAGCCCACGAAATAGGCGGCGTCCGCCGTTTCGTAGACTTCTCCACCAGCGAGGTGTTCGGCCGGTACGCGTACAAAGTCACCGAAGGTGACGCAGCCCACCTCGGGGTGGTCGGGGAGGCCCGTTGGACCTATGCGGTCAGCAAACTGGCCACTGAGCACCTGGCCCTCAATTTCCATAAGGAATTCGACTTCCCGGCTGTGTCGATCCGGCCGTTCAACATCTACGGCCCCGGCCAGGTCGGCGAAGGGGCGATTCACCATTTCATAGTCAAGGCGATCCGGGGGGAAGACCTGGTGGTCCATAATGACGGCAGCCAGATCAGGAGCTGGTGCTATATCGACGACATTATCGAGGGCATCGTGCTGGCCTTGGAAAATGATGCTGCCGTGGGCCACGCTTTCAACATCGGCAACCCTCGCGCCACCATCACCATCTACAACCTGGCCAGCCTGATCATCCGGTTGGCCGGCTCAAGTTCGGCGCTCAAGGAAGTAGCCTGGGACTTCCCGGATGTGGAACTGCGCATTCCCAACGTGGACAAAGCCCGTCAGATTCTGGGTTTCCAGGCCACCACGGATCTGGAGGACGGGTTGCTGCGGACCATCGACTGGTACCGGAAAAAGGACGCGGCGGAGGCCAAATGATACGCCTCGCCCACCCCCGAATTCCGGAATCGGTTCACGGCATGCTCAAAGAGGTGCTGGACTCGGGGATGCTCACCTCCGGCAAATTCGTGCAGCGGCTGGAAGAAGACTTGTCCGCGCGCCTCGGAGGCCCGGGGGTGGTGCTGGTTTCCAGCGGAACAACGGCCGCGCTGGTGGCGTTCCATATGTTGCGCGATCACGGAGTCACCAAAGTTGTCATGCCCGACTTCCTGTACCCATCCATCGCCAGTTCGGCGCTGCGGGTCGGGCTCGAGGTGGTGCTGGTAGACGTCGAGCCCGAGCGGCTCAACATAGACCTGGCCCAGGTTGCCGCGGCTAACCTCGGCGACGGCGTGGCCCTGGTGACGGTTGACCAGTTCGGCATACCGGGCCCCAACCGTGAGATCCGCGCCCTGGCGGATGAGCGGGGCTGGCGCTGGGTCGAGGACGCGGCCTGCGCGCTGGGTAGTTCGGACCGATCAGACTGGTGCGGAAGCCGGGCTGACCTGTCGATCTTGTCTTTCCATCCCCGCAAGGTACTGACCACTGGCGAAGGTGGGGCCCTTGTGACCGGCGATGAGAGCCTGGCCGAGCAAGCCGTTCAATTGCGCAATCACGGCCTGGGAGGCCTGGGTGCGGACCGCCGTTTCGAGGTCCCCGGGTACAACGCCCGCCTCAGCGAATTGCACGCGGCGGTAGGACTGGCGGGTCTTGGTATATTCGATGAAATGCTTAGTGTGAGGCGGCGGCTGGGACGCCTCTACATGGAGCTACTGGAAGAAGTGGACTGGCTGTCGGTGCCCCCGGGATTCGCAATTGAGGGCGCAAACTTCCAGAGCATGGTGGCGCTGGTGGACGACGGCGCCAAGCGGGGCGCGGTCATGGAAAGATTGAGGGCCGCCGGAGTTGAAACCACCATTGCAGGTTACGCAATCCACCGGGAGCCGGCCTTTGCAAGCCTCGGACGGCTGGGCCCCCTCGTGGAGGCAGACCAGATAGCGTTGCGCGGAATTGCGCTGCCTCTACACGAGAACCTGGGCGAAGAAGATGTGCGCGCGGTGGTGGCGGCACTCAATAACGCGCGCTAGCCGCCCAGCCGCGGTTTTGGCTTGCCATGGACACGGGTTTGGGTCTAAGTTCAGGCCTTGAGTCGAGGGGAGCATGACGGATCAACCGATACTGACGGTGGAAGACCTGGCCAAGACTTTCAAGGTGGGCTTCACCCGCAAGGTCGTAAACGCAGTGAGGGGGATTTCCCTCTCAGTTGCACCAGGGGAGATCTTCGGGTTCCTCGGGCCTAACGGGGCCGGTAAGACCACAAGCATCAAGATGTGCATGGATCTCATCAGACCTACCGGCGGCTCCATCCGCATGTTCGGCCTGCCTCCCGGCACACGCAAAGCCAGAGCAAAGGTGGGCTATCTGCCCGAGCAACCATACTTCTACGACTACCTGAAACCCGGCGAAATCATCGACTTCTTCGGCCGCCTGTACGGCTTGAAACGGCAGGAAAGGCACCGCCGTACTGAAGAACTCATCGACCTGGTAGGACTCACCCACGCCAGAAACCGCACCCTGCGCAAATTCTCAAAAGGAATGCTGCAACGGCTCGGCCTGGCCCAGGCGCTGGTGTCCGACCCCGAACTGGTAATCCTCGATGAGCCGCTCTCCGGGCTCGACCCCATCGGCAGAAAGGAGTTGAAAGACATCATCTCCTCGCTGAAAACCAAGGGCACAACGGTCTTCTTCTCATCCCACATTCTGGCCGACATTGAGTTGCTGTGCGACAGGATCGCCATCATCGACATGGGCAAGCTCAAATACGTTGGCCCCACCAGGGACTTTGTACGGCGGGGACGCAAGGAAGTGGAAGTAGTGGTCTCGGGGATCGGGGATGAAGCGGTTGCGGCCCTGGAGAAAAACGTCCTGTCCATCGAGCGCTTCGGCGCGACCCTCAGAATGCTGTGCTCCGTCGAGGAGTCGGCCGGGGTGGTGCGCAGCCTGGTAGATGCGGGCGGAATGGTGGAGTCGGTAGTGCCGCGCAGCGAAAGCCTGGAGGACATCTTCGTAAGAACGGCGGGCCCGTCGGGAGGTGCGCCATGAGCGACGCGTGGGGACGGATTCTGGCCATGGCGGCCAACACGTTCAAGGAAGCTGTGCGCAACCGTGCATTTATAGGTTTGATGCTCGGGGCGCTCGTGCTGATCCTCGCATCCCTGGTGGTGTCGGAGTTGGTGGTTTTCGACCAACGGCGGCGGGTGGTTCAGGATTTCGGGCTCTTCTTCATCTCATTTGGCGGCGTGGTCATCTCGGTGATCGTCGGCGTCCTGCTGGTCTACAAAGAGCTTGAGCGCAAGACTATCTACTCGTTGCTTTCCAAACCTGTGGAGCGGTGGGAATTCATCCTGGGCCGCTACGCGGGTATGTTCGGCATCCTGGTCTCCGTTACCGCGGTGCTGTCCCTGGCGTGGGTGCTGGTGATGGCACTGTGCGGGGTACCGCTTCACATCGAATTGCTCAAGGCGATAGTGCTGGTGTTGGGCGAGCTTTCCATCATCGGTGCCGTAGCCGTGCTTTTTTCGTCCTTTTCAACCCCGATCCTGTCGGGCATTTTCACCTTCGGCATATTTATTCTGGGCCGCCACGTCGGTTTTATCGAAACGCTGTTGACTTCCAGCAAGGGACTGTTCGTCACCGCCCCGGCGCTGCGGCCGCTGGGCAAGGCGGTGGGCTACGTCTTTCCCGACCTGTCCTTATTCGACATAACCCGGGAGATCCTGCTGGAAGTGGAGGTCCCCTGGGCATACGTGGCCCACTCGCTGGGCTATGCGCTGTGTTATGTGCTGGTCATCGTCTCATTAGCCGCACTGGTATTCAGCAAGAGGGATTTCGTTTGAGCGGAGAGGGCACAGCGACTAAGGGCCGGGAAGAGAATCGCCGGCCTCGGCTCGCCCTTGTTCTGGTGGGGGTCAGCGCCCTGATACTTTTAAGCGCGGTCGCCGGAAGAGTCTATTTCAGTGCACAGACGGAACTGGGGTTGGGGCGCCAGGCGCTGGCAGAGGGCAAGCCGGTAATTGCGCAGAAGCACTTCCTGTTTGCCGCCCGCTGGTACCTGCCTTTTGTGTCTACCTCCGGTGATGCGGTCCGGGAGTTGCTCGCCCTGGGCGAGCTTTACGCTAAGGAAGGTCGGTTCGCACAGGCGGTGGCCGCGTTCGACGACGCCCGGGGTGCGCTCTATGCCACGGCCTGGCTGGCCGGTCCGGACCAGGAACTGCTAGAGGCCGCCAACGATGGCTTTTCCGGCAGCCTGGCCGGATGGAAAAAGCAACGGGACCACGGCACGGATCTGGCCGAGGAAACCGCCCGATATCAACGTTTGACAGCCGCGGTTGAGACCACCAATCCGTGGTGGTCTCTTCTCATGGGGCTATCGTTTCTGGCCTACGCCGGCCTGCTGGGCCTGGCTGCCTGGAAATGGGAGGCCCCCGGGTTCAGGAAGTTGCCATACCTGGCCGGAGCCGGGGCCTCATTCGTCATCTGGATTGTTTCAATGTTTCTCATCTAGGAGGGAGCGATGCGAGACCAGGTCATCAAGTATTTCAACGACCATCGAGCCGAGATCGAAGAGTTGATTATCGAAATCACCGATCGACTGGTTCGCCAGCGTACAGTCAATGCGGGGAAGGACCGCCTGGGTGAGTTCCCGTACCTTGAGGTGCCCGGGCAGGAAAGACTCGCAGCCGACGTAATGGCCGAGTACTTCGAGGCGTGGGGCATCCCCTTCGAGGTACACGAAGGCGCACCGGGTCGAGCCAATATTATCGGCAACCTGTCCTCGGGTTCACCCGTGCTCATGATGGGGTGCCACCTCGACGTGGTTCCCCCGGGCGAGGGTTGGGACTCGGACCCCTGGGTCGTTACCCGCCGCGACGGTCTGCTGGTAGGCCGGGGCGTGCTGGATAACAAGGGCCCTCTGGCCTCCTCCATGGCCGCGGCCTGGATTCTGCAGAAATGCGAGGTGTCTCTCAACGGCACCTTCCAAATCGCGGGGATCGCCTCGGAAGAGTTCAGGGAGCCCGGCGAGCAGGACCCCGGCATCGAATACCTGCTGGAGGAAGGGCTCATTTCGCCCGACATGGCGGTGATCCCGGACATCGGCGAAAACATGAAGATGATCGACATCGCTGAGAAGGGACGGGCGGTCTTCAAGATCGTTACCGCGGGCCGCCAGGCCCACGGCTCCACCCCTGAGCGGGGAGTCAACGCAGTAAACATGCTGGCCCGGGTTCTCACTGCGTTGGAAGAGTTGGACCTGCCCCACGAGGTACACCCCGTACTGGGGTCGCCCAGTATGAATATCGGCATCGTGCGGGGCGGTGAAGCCGCCAACACCGTGCCTGCCAAGTGCGAGGCTCTGGTGGACGTTCGTTTCGTTCCCGGGCAGTCCACTGCCGGTCTCATCGAGTTGTTCCGGACCACGGCCGAGCAGGCGATCGCGGGCTACTCCGGGGAAGGTGTGGGAGTGGAGGTGACCGTTGACACAAGTACGGAACCCCACGCCATCGACGCGGCCCTCCCGCTCGTGAAAGCGGTGCAGAGCAGCGTGACCGAAGTGCTCGGCTTTGAGCCGGAGCCGTTCGGAATCGGCGGCGGCACCTTCGCCAAATCGTTCAATCTCGGCGGCATCCCGGCGGTTGGTTTCGGGCCTGGCGCCGACGACCAGTTCCACGTGGTCAACGAACACATTGAGGTCAAGGAACTGGTAGACTTTGCCCTGGTTGCTGCGCTCATGGCTTGTGACCTTTTAACCTGACGTTTAATCTCCCTTACTTAGTATCTTCGTATTTATTGACGCTGTTTTCTATTCTTGCTAGGATTTAGATGCCCCGAATGCTGGCGTTGACAGGGCGTTGCGGGGTGCCCCTTGAAGCGAGAGGAAGAGCGAATATGGCAGACAAAACGTTGAGGAACGGCCAGGGCGGCGAAGACTCCGCGGACGGCGGACAAGGTCGCAAAGAGGTTCCCAAAGCCCGGGCTGCGGCCGCCGGACTGGGAGAACTGCTGCTCAGAGAGAGTGTCATCTCACTGGCCCAGCTAGATGAGGCTCGCACCGACATTGAACGCCATGGCGGCCGCCTGGGCAACACCCTGGCCAAGCTAGGCTACGTCAGTGAGCAACAACTGGTCAGTTTTCTCTCTAAGCAGTACGGTGTCCCCGCCATATCCTTAGGCGACATCGAAGTGCCCGACGAAGTCATAAAGATGGTGCCCAAAGAGGTTGCCGAACGACACGGCATCATCCCCATCGAGAAGCAGGGTTCGTCGCTCATCGTGGCCGTAAGTGACCCGTCCAACATCTATGCGATGGACGATATCAAGTTCCTCACCGGCTACAACGTGGAGATGGTGGTGGCCGCAGAGACCGCCATCAACTCCGCGCTGGAAGACTACTACCAGGAAGAAGACGTCCTGGAGGACATCTTCGAGGGCCTTGATGACGAGGACGTGAGCATTCTCCAGGATGAAGACGGCATCGATATCGACGAGTTGGAGAAGAGTTCCGAAGAAGCGCCGGTGGTTCGGCTGGTGAACCTGGTGCTGGTGGATGCCATTCGCCGCGGCGCCTCGGACATCCACGTAGAACCGTACGAAAAAGAGTTCCGCATCCGTTACCGGGTGGACGGTGTTCTCCATGAGGTGATGAAGCCACCGCTGAGGCTGAAGAACGCCATTGTGTCCCGTATCAAGATTATGAGCGAACTCGACATTGCGGAGCGCCGCCTTCCTCAGGACGGCCGTATCAAACTGGTGCTGGGTAAAGAGAAGGAGGTGGACTTCCGGGTCTCGGTGCTGCCCACGCTGTTCGGCGAAAAGGTGGTTCTTCGAGTGCTCGACAAGTCGGCTCTCCAGCTCGACATGACCATGCTCGGCTTCGAGGATGGCCAGCTAAAAGCGTTCAAGGACGCGATCCATCAGCCGTGGGGAATGGTGCTGGTGACCGGCCCTACCGGGTCGGGCAAGACCACCACCCTCTACAGTGCGCTCATTGAGCTGAACAAGACCACCGACAACATCTCCACCGCTGAAGACCCGGTGGAGATTAACATGGCGGGCATCAACCAGGTACACATTAACGACGCCATCGGGTTGAACTTCGCCGCGGCGCTGCGGTCGTTCCTACGGCAAGACCCCGACATCATCATGGTGGGCGAGATTCGAGACTTTGAAACCGCGGAGATTGCGGTCAAATCGGCGTTGACGGGCCACCTTGTGTTGTCCACTCTGCACACCAACGACGCGCCGTCCACCATCAACCGTCTCCTCAACATGGGTATCGAGCCGTTCCTGGTGACCTCGTCGGTGAACCTGGTGGCGGCCCAGCGACTGTCGAGGAAGATCTGCAAGGAATGCAAGGAGAACACCGACGTCCCGACCCAGGCGCTGCTCGACCTGGGCATGACCGAAGAGGAGGCGTCGGACGCGCAACTGTGCGAAGGCAGTGGCTGCAAAGTGTGTAACAGCACCGGGTATAAGGGCCGTGTCGCGTTGTATGAGATCATGCCGATGCATGACGAGTTGAAGGAGTGCGTCCTGCAGGGCTATTCGGCCATGGAGCTGAAACGTGAGGCGATGCGGCTTGGCATGAGGAGCCTGCGTGCCGCGGGCATCGAGAAACTCCTCGAAGGCCAGGTCAGTATGGAAGAGATTTTGAGGGTTACGAGGCGAGACTAGGAAGGGAGTAAGGCGACATGCAGCAGAAGCAGAGAATGTCAGTGGATATCCACCGGCTGTTGCAGACGGTGGTAGAGAAAGGGGCCAGCGACCTTCACATCACCGCGCTTTGCCCCCCGGCGATAAGAATCGATGGGAAGATATACAAACTCAAGCTCTCTCCTCTGACGCCGGCGGAGACCCAGGAAATCGCCTACTCGCTGCTCACCGAGAAGCAACGCAAAACTTTCGAAACCAACAACGAAGTAGACCTTTCATTCAAGTGGAAGGATAAGGGTCGTTTCCGGGCCAACTTCTTCCGGCAGAAGGGGGCGGTGGCCGGCGTAATGCGCATGATCCCGCACTCGATAATGTCCCTTGACCAGTTGGGATTGCCCGAGGCGGTGATGGAGATCATTGAGAAGCCCAACGGGCTGGTGCTGGTAACCGGCCCCACGGGGAGCGGCAAGTCCACAACCCTCGCCTCCATTCTCCATGAGATCAACACCAAGCACCGAGGCCATATCCTCACCATCGAGGACCCCATCGAGTTTCTCCATGAGCACCGCAACTGCATCGTCAATCAGCGGGAGGTGGGGGCCGACACCGATTCGTTTGCCCAGGCGCTGAAATACGCGTTGCGCCAGGACCCGGACTATGTGCTGGTGGGAGAGGTCCGTGACAAGGAGACCATGGAGATCGCGCTCCGGATTGCAGAAACCGGACACTTGACCCTTGCCACCCTGCACACCAATAACGCCATCCAGACCATTCACCGTTGCCTCGACTTCTTCCCTTCTGCCCAGCAGGAGGCGGTGCGAACACAGCTATCGTTTACGTTGCAGTGCATCGTTTCCCAGCAACTCTTGCGGCGCGCCGGAGGCGGCCGGGTGCTGGCGTGCGAACTGCTCATGCCGAACCAGGCGATCAGGCACCTTATCAGGGACGACAAGACCCACCAGATATACTCGCAGATGCAGGTCGGCCAGCACGAGTCCGGTATGCTCACGTACAACCAGTGCCTCGTCGGATTAGTGCGGGCCAAGAAGATCACGGTGGAACAGGCCCACAACACCAGTCCGGACCAGCAGGAGATTGCCAAGATGCTGTCCAATCTGGAAAAAGAGGGTTAGAGGGGGTGAGCCATGCCGAAGTTTGACTGGGAAGGGACGAGCGAGCGGGGCGAGTTGCGGACGGGGACCATAGACGCGCCCAGCAAGCAGGACGTCGAAGCCAGGCTCACCGCCGACAAGATCAAGGTCATCCGCATCAAGAAGAAATCCGCGGAAATCAAAATCAAAATCCCCGGACTGACCAAGATTTCGGTGAAGACCATCGTGGTCTTCACCCGGCAGCTTGCGACGATGATCGACGCGGGCTTGCCTCTGGTTCAGTGCCTGGAGATTCTCTCCACCCAGGAGCCGGACCCTCAATTCAAGGAGATTCTCACTGCAGTCAAAGACAGCGTCGAGCACGGAAACACCTTTGCTGATTCCCTGAAGAAGCATCCAAAGACTTTCGACAACCTCTTCGTCAACCTGGTGGCTGCCGGTGAAATGGGTGGTATTCTCGATACCATTCTCAACCGACTCGCCGACTACACCGAAAAAAGCATGAAGTTGAAGGCGAGAATCAAGGGTGCGATGAAGTATCCGGTGACGGTCCTCATCATCGCGATCCTGATTACCGCCGGTCTGCTGTGGAAGGTTGTTCCGACCTTCGCCGGCATGTTCAAGAGCCTTGGCGACCGGCCTTTGCCGGCCATGACCCAGTTCATGGTGGACCTGTCCAACAACTTCCTGACCTACCTTCCATACATCATCGGCGGCATAGTCGTGGCCATAACTATCTACAGACTGATCCGCGCCAACGAAACAGGCCAGTTCATCACCGACAAGCTGTACACTAAACTGCCC
Organism: uncultured Myxococcales bacterium; assembly: GCA_964626565.1. Lineage (GTDB taxonomy): Bacteria > Myxococcota_A > UBA9042 > CAIXZC01 > CAIXZC01 > CAZVFX01. The sequence continues at coordinate 121,061 of CAZVFX010000002.1, read as the reverse complement.
ATCTTCGGCACCCTCATCATCAAGGCATCCATTTCCAAGTTCACCCGAACTCTCGGTACATTGGTGGCTTCCGGCGTACCCATTCTTGACGCCATGGAGATCGTCGCCAAAACCTCGGGTAACAAGGTGATCGAGAAGGGAGTGCTCTACGCCAGGGACCGGGTTGCTGAAGGTAAAACCATCGCTGCACCGCTCATGGAACAACAACTCTTCCCCAAGATGGTCATCCAGATGATCGCGGTTGGAGAATCCACCGGCGCCCTGGACGTCATGCTTACGAAGATCGCCGACTTCTACGACGACGAAGTCGACGAAGCTGTGGACGGCGTGACCTCGATGATGGAACCATTGATTATGGTCCTGCTGGGAGGCCTGGTCGGGTCGGTGCTCATCGCCATGTACATGCCCATCTTCTCCATGGCGGACGGACTCCAGAACAAGTAATCCATTGAAGAGTTCTGACCTCCACGAGAAAAGTTCTCTACTCACGCTGCTGCGCCTGATCGTCGCCCTGGTGCTGCTCGCGGCCACGCTCCTTTTCGGCGTCGGCCGTGAGTTGGAGTTCCTCTCTTCCGCAGCCACGGAACTCGTGTTCACCGCGGTGACGGCGGTGCTGCTTCTGTGCGTTGTTTCCGGCGCTCTGTTGGAGCGATGGAATGACGAAAAACGACTCAGAATCGTAGCTTACGTCCAGTTCGCCGGCGATGCTCTGTTCGCCACCTGCCTGGTGATCCTGACCGGCGGCTGCGACAGCGTGTTCACCTTCCTCTACTCCCTGGCAATCATTAACGCCAGCGTCATTCTCTACCGCCGCGGCGCGTTGTTCACCGCGTCCGCCAATTCGGTGTGCCTCGCCTTTGTGGCCATGGGGCAAACCGAGTTCTTCGGCGACTCGCTCACCGCCTTTGTCTCGGCGGGGGACCTGTTCGGCGACCCGTCGGGATTTGTTCGGGATGTCAAGGACGTGGTTCCCAACTTCTCGGTGAACCTGGTGGCCTTCTACGTAATCGCGCTTCTCTCCGGCTTCCTCGCTGAGCAGCTGCGGGCTGCCGACGTTGCGGTGGAGGAGCGCAAGCTGGACCTGGAACAGCTCACAAACTTCCATGAAAACGTCGTCTCCAGCCTCGAAAACGGGCTGCTCACCGTGGACCTGTCCCGAACCATCATGTACGTCAACCAGACCGCCTGCCGCATCCTCGGCCGGGACCAGGAGAACACGCTGAACCGGAAAATCGAGGAGTTCTTCCCGGACATGGGGCCGGTGCTCGAAAACCCCGACAAGATCAGCGGCAGCCACACCGAAGTTACAATGCAGATGCTCGGGGGCAGAAAGGTGTACTTAAGGTGGTCGATCTCTCCCCTGAAGGATTCAGATGAAGAGCTGGTTGGCCACATCCTGCTGTTCTTCGACATCACCGTGATCAAGGAGATGGAAGAGGAGGTCCACCGCTCCGAACGACTGGCCGCGGTGGGCCGGCTGGCAGCCAACATCGCGCACGAAATCCGCAATCCCCTGGCCTCCATGAGCGGCTCAATCCAGTTGTTGCGCAACACCCTCGAAGTCGAAGGAGAGGACCGCAAACTGATGGACATCGTAGTTCGGGAAGCAGACAACCTGAACCGGTGGATATCTGATTTCCTGGAATATGCCCGCCCCCAGGACCCGGTCCTGGGCGATGTAGACTTCGCCGAACTCACCAGAGAAGTGGTGGAGATGCTTCGCCATGACGAACGAGCGACCGGTGTTCAAATTGACTACTCTGCGGACGAGAACTGCAGCATGGACGGTGACCGTTCCAAGCTGAGGCAGGTGGTCTGGAACCTGGTACTCAACGCCATGGAGGCGGTGAGTGGAAACGGCGGAGTCTCAGTTGAAATCCGGGGGGAACCGGCCACCATTTCGCTCTCCGTCTCGGACAGCGGGCCCGGAATCTCGGCGGAACTTGCCAACCGCATATTCGAACCCTTCTTCACCACCCGCCAAAACGGTACCGGCCTGGGCCTGGCTACCGTCCATCGTAACGTGGAGGAGCACCACGGGAGTATCCTCGTGGTCTCCGGCAACCCACTTGAGGGAGCCTCCTTTGTGGTGGTGCTCCCCCGCCGGGCGCCTGCGCCCGGCATTTCCCCCGATAACGTGTCTCCTGGGAGGAAGTAGATGGCTCTTATTCTGGTTGTCGATGATGAACGAAGCATGCGCGAATTCCTGGAGATCTTCCTGTCGAAAAAGGGACACTCCGTCCACACTGCTGAGAACGGCGGAAATGCGCTGGAGAAAATCGCCGCGCTTGAATACGACCTGGTGGTCACCGACCTGAAAATGCCTGGCATCTCAGGCCTTAGGGTGTTGGAGGAAACAAAGAAGCAGTGGCCCGACACTCAGGTCATCGTCATGACTGCATTTTCCACCACGGAAACAGCCATCGAAGCGATGAAGAAGGGGGCGTACGACTACGTGAGCAAACCGTTCGAAATCAACGAGGCCGGGGTAGTTATCGACAAGGCGTTGAATGTACGCGAACTGGTCCTCGACAACCAACGGCTCCGCAGGCAGGTGAGACGCCAGTTCTCGTTCGAAAGTATCGTCGGCAACAGCCAGAGCATGAAGGAGGTCTACGGCACCATCCGGCAAATCGCTGACACGAAGACCAACATCCTTATTAGTGGCGAGAGCGGAACAGGCAAGGAGTTGGTGGCAAAAGCGCTCCACTACAACAGTCACCGCGCGGACAAACCGTTGGTGGTCATCAATTGCGGCGCCATACCGGACCAACTCATGGAGAGTGAACTCTTTGGCCACGTCAAAGGCTCGTTCACCGGGGCCATCTCCGACAAGAAGGGGCTTTTCGAGGCAGCCAACGGAGGCACCGTATTCCTGGACGAAATCGGCGAACTCAGTCTCCACCTGCAGGTGAAATTGCTCAGGGCTTTGCAGGAGCGCAAGGTCAAACGGGTAGGCGGCATCAAGGAAGTCGACATCGACACCCGCCTACTGGCCGCCACCAACAAAGACCTTGAAAAAGAAGTGCGGGAAGGCCGCTTTCGGGATGACCTGTACTTTCGTATCAACGTCATCCAACTCACACTACCACCGTTGCGGGAGCGGCGTGACGACGTGCCCCTCCTCGCCCACTTCTTCCTGGACCGCTACAACGAGGAACTGGGGAAGAGTATCCAGGGATTCACGAGGGAAGCCCTCGACGCCATGATCGGTTACGACTATCCCGGCAACGTCCGTGAACTGGAGAACATAGTGGAGCGGGCGGTGGCGTTTGAGCAAAGTGAGTGGATTGGACCCAAGTCGCTCCCGGCCCGGCTCTTCGGAGCCAGCGAAACCAGCCCCGGCGTCATAATCTCGGGGGACGTCGGAGAAGGAATGGGATTGGACACCTACCTTGAACAGGTGGAACGAAAAATGGTGCTGCAGGCCATGGCCGCCACCGGCGGCAGCGTCACCGAGGCAGCGCGTCAACTCGGGATATCCTTTCGCTCCATGCGCTACAAGTTGTCCAAATACGGTATTCGCAAAGAGAGCTTTGGAGGCTCGGGAGAGGACGACTGATCAGGCGTGGAGGCGTGCAGGCGTGAAGGCGTGGAGGAAATGCCCGACGCAGTTGCCGTACCTCCAAGCCTCCAAGCCTATTTATGGTAGGGATGGTTGTGCGTAATCGCGGTGGCGCGCCATAGTTGTTCCAGTAGCACAACCAGGGCCATCTCATGGGGCATCGTCAGCGGTGAAAGCCTGACCTTGCGCGGACAGGCCGCCTCCACCTCCGCAGGCGGCCCTTCCGCACCGCTCACCACAAAGACCAGTTCAGTCCCGGCCATACTAGCATCAGCCAACTGCTTGGCGAACCAGCGGGTATCAACCTCACGGCCTCGCTCCGACAGCAGAATTGCGGCTGATTTGCGCACCCGCTCCACAAAATCGGGACGCGTCTTGCCCGCCCTGGTAAAGGGCAGGACCTGTAATTTCAGGTCAACAAACCGGCCTGCGAACTTGACGTACTGGTCCGCCAGTTCCGACAGCGGCCCGCTCTTTATTCGGTGAGGAAAGAGAACCGTAAGTTTCACTTACTCTTCCCAGAAATCGTCGTCGTCGTCAAACGTGTCGGGGAGGTCGGGGAGATCCAGCTCCAATCGAGTCGAGTCCGCCCACAGTCGCTCCAGTTCGTACACCTGGCGCAGCGAATCGATGAAGACGTGCACCATCACGTGCCCGTAGTCCATGAGCACCCAGCGGTTGTGCTCATCCCCTTCGATAAGCAGCGGCTCAAGGTCGATTTCGTCGCATTTCTTCTTGATGTTGGTCCACAGCGCCTTCACGTGCTGTTCGGTCCTTCCGGAAACCAGGACAAAACAGTCGGTGTAGTCCACCAGTTCAATGACGCCCAGCGCCAGAATGTCGTACCCCTTCTTGTCGAAAGCCGCGTTGGCGATAGTCATCACATCCGCCATTCCACTTTCGCTCTGCTCCCCCAACGTCTTTTGCAATGCGCCCTCCGGACCCGGTTTACCAGGGCAAGGTCCCTGCCGCCTTCCTGGTTCTCATGTACCTCACCAGTGCGTCCAGGAAGAACGCCACGGTGACCGCCATGAGAATGGCAGCGCCGATGATCATATAGAAGAATACTGCGTAGGATTCAGGTGCCTCCCCATCCAGAAATATGTGCATCTCATCTACGGGGACACCGCTGGAATTGGACATGAATGAAGCCACCGCACCGGCCCACTTGGGTGCATCCTTCATGTCGATCACCCTTCCTTCTCCGGAGATGGACACTTTGAGGTCCCAAGGAAAGACCTTCTTCTGGGCCACCATGGTAGCTTCCCAGATGTTCAACTCGATGAGCGAATCGCGCAGGCGGAAGGTGTCCTTGTCCGGCATCTCCTGCTTGGTGCGAACCACGAAGTTGGTGACGGGAGAGAAGTAGAAAGAGTACTCCTCGCTCTTCAGTTCGTCGAACATGATGATGTCGTTCTCGAACTTCACGTAGTCGTTGGTGTTCAGTTCCCGGATTAGGTCGGGCTCAAACTTGGCGCTGCGCACGTCACCCATGTCCACGGGAGTAGTGCCCCTTCTTTGGTAGTAACCCACCTCACCCAACGAGATGTAGATGAAGTATGCTCCGACCAGCAGGGCAACCACGGTGAGCGCTCCTCTAAGGCCGAGGCGGAACTTCGCCTCTTTGAACGCCTTCATCCGCTCGAAGTAGATGTCGTCAACTCCGGCGAGGCCGTTGGTTTCGAAATCCTTGTCCGACATGGGCAACCCCATTCATGTGCCGTCGCAGCGTGACTCCCAAGACCGATTACCACAATCGTCCGGCAAAATAAAGGACACATTTCCGGGAGGAAAGTTCTCTGGGCTAGAGGGCGAAGCCGGCGCCGGCCAACGCACGCACGTAGAGATAGGCGCCATCGTAGGACTCGCCGCTCCACACGTCAGCTCCCACCTCGTTGGTGACAAACACATGCATCTGGCGTGACAACTCGAATTCCATGCCCATCTTGAATACGAGGGGGATGCGGGCCGCGGTACCGGCTTCGCTGAAGAAGACCCCCCACGGCACTTGGAACCCCAGGACTGCGTGGTGCTCACCGTTGATTTCGTAGTCGTAGGTGAGCCCCGGCCCCCCGACGACAAGTCCGAGGGCGAACGCAGGGTCTACCTGAATCATCAGAGCGGGTGCGGCGGTCAATGCCATGGAATGCTCCCCGTCCTGCCAGAAACGCCAGCGGCCCTCGGCCAGGGCGGAAAAACCGGTCAGGTCTCCCGCGGTTTGAGCATTGTAGCCGTAGAACAGCCCGCCGCCAACGGCGAGTTCCAGATTGTGATCCCACGGCATGTGATAGACTACCTGCACCTCAGGATAGCCGACGGCCACCCGCACGATGGTCTCCTCACGGTCGAGAGGACTGGCGCCGATAACCGTATATGAAGGGAGCTTCTTTTTGCCGTCCGACTTCTTGAGGATGACCACCCCTTCCTTTTCCGGCTCGTCAGCGGGCTCGTCGGTTTCTTCGTCCGCTTCCTCCTCCTCTTCCGCGTCTTCCTCCTCGACGTCCTCGTCAAACTCGGAGTCTTCCTCCTCGCCCAGTTCCTCCGCCTGCACCGAATCCTCTTCCCCGGCGGGCTCATCCTGGGCGAAAACAGGCGCTGCGGAAACGGCCCAAAAAGCCAACACGAATATGGTAAGTCCTGCAAGTCTTTGCATGACGTCCTCCCACTATCTACCGTGTTTAATTCTAAACCGGCCGTGATTTGACGCAAAAATTCTGAGTTGAGTGCATTCTTTTCTTCGGCCACCTTGACCCGTTACCCCAAAAAAGAGGGGCGGTCTATCCGCTCCTGAGCCGCCTCTCGGCCGGCCCGCTGCGCACGGTAAGCTTGGTGGCGTCGAAGTGCTCGGCCAGTGGAATGAGGAATTTCCTGGAGATCCCGAACAACTCCTTGAGCTGCTGGGTACTCACGGTGCCGTTGGCCTTCAAGAATCGGGTGATTCGCTCACATGCTTTGGAAAACGCGGAGGCATGGAAGTACATGTCGCTGCTCACCTTCACGATTTTGCCGGCCTGTACCAGGTGGCTGAGCGCGTCGGACAAGTCTTTTTGGTCAATGCCGTACGTGGTCGCCAGGGCGTCCCTCGTGGGCGGCTCCAGGCCGGTGTTGCTGAGCGTCGTAGCGATGGTCTCCATCACTTCCACGAAGCGGGCCTCAAGGCGAGGCTCAAAGCCGGGCCGGAACGCGTGGAGTTCGTCGCCTTCGAACACACCCTCGGCGACCAGCAGGTCCAGCACCCCCTGAACCACGACGCGCTCGAAGAAATCGGGCACCTTGGACTTCAGCTCCTCCCGCGTTATCCCTTTGCGCCGCGGGTTGACCCGGTGGAACTCGTCCACTTCCTCCTCCAGGCGAGCCCTCAACAGATCCACGTATTCGGAGTGGACGAGCCGTCGTTCGCTTCCGGCGGTCAGACGGTGGACGTTGACAACCCCATCCAGGTTGGAAAGCAACTCTTCCAGTTGATCGGCGGGGACAGGCAGCAGGAAGGGCAGTTCGGCGTCGGTCAGGCCGTTCAGGCCGGCCAGGTAGGTCGCCGCCTCCAACATCCGGACATGGTCGCCACCATCAAGCGCGCCCAACATCTCCAACTCCTTGTCCCGGGCCTTGACGCCGCCGGGCCAAAGCACCACGCCGCCGCCGATGGTCTTGCCGTAGTCGGCCATATGGGAGAATCCCCGCAAGATGTAACGGTCTCCCGGCATCAGAGCCACCGGAGTCTCCAAGCGCATGGCCACAAGCCCGGTGGACGCCGGACCCAGCTTCTTCACTCCCAGCAGCCGCACCGCAACTTCCGCCAGCGCGGACCCGGTGTGGAACAACGCCTTGAATTGTCCTTTCAGTTCCACCTGAAGATTCGGCACCGTCTTGAAGGCTGCAGACAGGGAACGCAACGGGTCCAGGGCCCCGGGCATGGTCAGCACGTTACCGCGCTGAACTCCACCGGTGGCCACGTCCGGAATGTTCACCGCGGTGCGGAGACCGGCACGAGATTGCTCAGCCGGTTTGCCGTGGATTTCGAGGCGCCGTACTTTCGCTTTTTGCTGGGAAGGAAGTACCGCTACCTGGTCACCGGCAGCCAGCTTACCCGATTGGATGGTCCCGGTGACCACCGTACCGAAACCCTTGATGGTGAACACCCGGTCCACCGGCATCATGAACGGCCGGTCCAGCGATGCCTTCTCCACTTGGGTGGCCAACTTGTGAAGTTCTTCATACAGTTCGGCCCGAAAGCCCTCCAGCTTCTCCCCGGTCCAGGTCGAGCTGAAACGCAAAACCGGGGCGCCGGAAAGGAACGTCGCCTGCAAGTAGTCCTGCAGGTCATCGACCACAAGTTCCAGCCACTCGTCGTCAACGAGGTCGGTCTTGGTAACCAGAACGACCCCCTTGTTCATCCCGAGCAGTTCGCAAATGGCCAGGTGCTCCTTGGTCTGAGGCATGATGCCTTCGTCCGCGGCTACCACCAGCAGAACCAGGTCCACCCCCGTGGCGCCCGCAATCATGTGGTGGACGAACTTCTCGTGACCGGGGACGTCGATGAGCCCCACCCGCTGATCGCCGGGCAAATCAAGGTAGGCAAAACCCAACTCGATGGAGATGCCCCGCTGCTTCTCCTCTTTCAAGCGGTCGGTGTCCACTCCCGTCAAGCACCTCACCAGCGTCGTCTTCCCGTGATCGATGTGCCCGGCGGTGCCGACGATGATCATCTGCGTGACTCCTCTTGTTTCCTGACGGGTGGGTTCCTTGACCCGTTTTAAAAGCGATGTTACGATACCTCCTTGGAGCGCGAGGGTCAAGACTGGGGTCCTTCTGCGCCCCGCCGGACTGTCGAAGGTGAGCGAGGGAAGCAATGAACGTAACGTGCCCGGGTTGTAGCGCCGACTTCTCGGTGGATAATAACCGAATTCCACCGCAAGGCATGCAGATGCGCTGCCCCAAGTGCTTCAAGTCGATAGACGTGAAGGTTGACTCCGACGCGGGTTCGGAGTTGGAGGCTGAGTTGGGCATCGACCTCTCCGGAGGCGGTGGTGAGCCGGATGGCGGTATGTCCGGTTCACCCCCTGCTGAGCCCCCGGCGCAGGAACCGCCCCCCCAGGGGGAGCAGGCAGACGGTGAATGGCCTGGGCTCGAAGACCTGAACACCAAGGACCTCAACGTCATCGGGACCTACACAAAGGGCGGTGACGCACCGGGAACCGCGGACGCGGTCTGGAACGGAGCCGGCAAACCTGCGGCACCAGAGGCCCCCGTCAGGCCACCACCTTCAGAGCCCATTGCCGACGAGGTTCCCGACGACTTCGTTTTCGAGCCCCCCCCCGAACAGGAAAGCACGGCCGAAGATCGCCACTTCCCGGATGAGAAGACACTGCCCGAGGCAGAGGCCCCCGAGGAGATCTCGGTGGACATGCCGGCAGAGACTCCCCCCATAGCCAGCCGTCCCCAGACAGAGGCAATCGAAGCCGAATCGCCTTTTGCAGGACTGGACGCCTCGGCAGGTGATTCCATCGAATTGTCGGACGTGCCTCTCGACGAGGACGACGCGGCCATGACCATGGATTCGCCGCTGCAACCACCCGCGGGGGGAGAAGAATTCCAGTTCTCGGACGACGTCCTCGCCGCCCCCGTGGAACCCGCCGCACCCGTGGCTCCTCCTCCCGACGACGAGGCTCCTGATTCCATCTTCGCCATTGAGGAAGCCAGCGGCGTCTTCTCCGCGGCGGACATCATGGAAGGGGAACAGAGCGAAGGGCACACCAAGGGTCTGGACGATGTCAGCGTGGAGCCCTTCAAAACCGGAGACCTCAACGAGCAAGGTGGAGACTTTGGGGACTTCCAGCGAGAAACCCTGACTCCCATCGTCGAGCAGAGCCCTCAGGCACCCCCCACCGGGGAGGCCCCGGGACAGGCCCAGGCTCCCGCGGGCGGCGGCCCCACCCTCGATGATATCGATTTTGCGAGCCTGTTGGACGACGTCCCCGGCGACAAGCAGCAGGAGGAGGACGTCTTTTTCGTCGACTCCCCCTCAGTCCCTGAGTCGGATTTTGAGAGCCCCCAGGGGCCCGACGCGTTCAACATGGAAGAGATAAGCTTTGACAACCTCGATGACCTCGCCGGAGGACTCGACGACGGAGGGAGTGCGGAGACCGATGGTGTAGCCTCTGATATCTTCGACATCGAGATGGACGCCGGCGACATGGCGGACTCCATTCCGACATTGGAATCAGCCGAGGCGATGCTCCCTCGTCCCGACGTGGCAGGGGATCCTTCGGCAACCCCGCAGGCGAGGCCGCGGCCGCGCAAGCGCAAAAGCAGCCTCGGCACGGTCATTGCGGTTGTGCTGCTGGTCGGAGGAGGAGTCGCCGCCTGGCAGATGGGATACCTGGATGAAATCCTCGGCACGACTGAACCGCTGCCCAACATCAAGGTGGAAAAGGAGAAGAGCGCGGTTTCTTTCGACACCAGGCTTCTGCCCTCTCCTTCGGAATACGAGCACCGGCTGCAGATTCTTTTCAAGGAAAAGGAGATGAAGGCCGAGGCCCGCACCGAAATCGAGGAAGAGTTGCTGTGGGAACTGGCCTGGTTCCGTTTCCTGTTCACCGACGCATTCGCAGCCTCTGCTTTTGCCAAGCAGGAGAAGCTGCAGGAACAGTACGACAGATTGAAAAAGACCTATGCCGGCCAGATTTTCAAACTCAAGCTCGAGGCCATGGAACTGGGGGCCGAGGGAGATTGGACCGGAGGAAAAACCAGGTACGACGAATACCTGGCGCTCAAGGGAAAACGTATGGCTGAACTCCTTGAGAAAGAGAAGTTGACCCCCCAGGTCGCCCGGGAGGACAATCTCCTGCAAGCCTGGTTCGCGCTGGAGAACAACGACCCGGAGAAGGCCCTTTCCGACCTCAAGGAGCTTTCCGAAAGCAAAGGCGGAGAGCTCTACACCTCCCTGCTGGATGCCAGGGCCGAAGCAGCCATGGCTGTGATTCATGAGCAACGAAAGGACCCTGCAAAGGCGGTAAATTCCAGGGCCGCAGCCAGCAAACGTCTGGCGGGAATCGTCGAGCAGTTCCCTCAGCACACCGGGGCCAAACTCATGCTGGGCAAGCTGCTGGCCGACCAGGGCAAACTCGACAAGGCCATCGAACTGGCAACGGACGGACTCGAAAAGGGCAAGGAGACGAAGAACCTCGCCCTGCAGGTGAAGGCCTACCAGCATATCGCGGCCTACCTGCAAAAGAAGGACGACAAGGTGGAACTCCTCAAGGTGCTGGAGGAGATGAAGGCGGACATCCTGGAGAAGAAGGTCGACATTCCGGAGCCTGAAGACCTGCTGCTCCTGCTGTGCGGCCTGTACGTCGAAAACGGTGAGATGGAAAAGGCTCTGGGCACCCTGGAACTGTGTAAGACGTGCGCCACCGCGGACTACTACCTGCTCCTTGCCACCGCCTACCAGAAACGCAAGCTGTACGAAACCGCGATGATGAAGGCCAAGGCGGGCAACACCAAATATCCCAACGACACCCGGCTTCTACTGATCCTGTCCAACCTGTCGAAAGAAACGGGACAGACCAATAGCGCGGTGGCCTATCTCGAGAAGATCCTCAACGTCAAGCCGGACAACGTTGACGCAGCCCTCGCGCTGGCCAAGCTGTTCCTGGAACTCAAGGACCCGGGCAACGCACGCCGGGTTCTGCTCGAGTCGGAAAGATACGGAGCCTCATCCCTTGAACTGGAGGAGATGCTCGCTCAGATCAACGAGGCAATGGGAGACGACGCAGGTACCATCGCCGCACTCACCAAGATTCTCGAGTTGAACGGTGACGACGGGGTCCGAAAGAAGCTGGCCAAGTACCTGGTCAAACAGGGCAACTACCGGGAAGCCATCGTGCATTTCGAGGTGCTGGAGCAAAAATCCCTCATCACCGCGGACTTGCGTCAGGACTTTGCCCGGAGCCTCAAGGCCACCGGCCGTATTCAAGAGGCGGTTGACGTGCTCAAGCAGTTGTTGAAGGAGAACCCGGGCGACGGTGAAACGGCCCGGTTCCTCGCCGACATCTACCTGCAGAAGGAAGACTTCTTCAATGCCAAGATCTTCCTCGAAGCGGCCCGCCGCGCCGATACCAAGGATGCTGAAGTGCACTTCCTGTTGGGCACCTGCTGCCTCAAGCTCCAGGATGACCAGTGCGCCATGGAATCTCTGCAGCAGGCCGTTGCACAGGATGCGGAGAAGCTGACCTACAGAGTTTCTTACGCCAACCTTCTTTTCAGACTCTCCCGCACAAGTTCAGGTAAGCTCAAGCAGGCCCAGCTAATGGAGGCCCGCGAAAACTTCGACTATATTGTGGCCAAGTACGAAACCGACGTGACGATCCCCAAGTCGGCTCAAAACGCAGATATCTACTTCAACCGAGGAACGATCCTGTTCGAGACAGGGCATTTTAATGACGCACTGCGGGACCTCGGAAAAGCCATGGACCTGGACAAACACAGGTACGACATTTTGATGGTGTACGCGGATACTCTCTACAAGATGAACCGCTACGACATGGCCATCAACTACTATCAGGACATGATCGACAGTAAGGTCGAGACAGCTCATGCCTATTTCTACCTGGGCAAGATCCATCTCTTCCGGGGCAAGCGGGAAAAGGCCAAGGCATACTTCCTCAAGTGCATCGGCAACTCCCCGAAAGGATTCCCCGACGCACATCGCCACCTCGGCGATATCTTCAAGGAAAAAGGCCTTCGGAAGAAGGCCCGGGACCACTACAAGACTTATCTCGAACTGGTAGGAGAAAACGGGCCGGCTGCGGAACATGTCCGCTCCGCCCTGCGCAAACTGTAGACAAGGGATGATAAAACTGGTCATCAGCGACTGCCACATCTCGGCTGGCAGTCCGCCGGGGCGCTACAACCCATACGAAGACTTTCACTACGACAGTGTGCTCGAGGAGTTCGTGCGGCACCACTCCTCAGGTGAATTCGAGGACGAGGAGGTGGAGCTGATTCTCAACGGCGACTTCCTTGACCCGCTGAAAGTGGATGTCAACGGCGTCTTCCCGGACCGCATCACCGACTCCATCGCGCTGCAGAAGGTCAGCAAGTGCCTCAACGGGCACCCCGAAATCGTGCGCGCGCTAAGAGCCTTCATCTCCAAACCCGGCAAGAAGATAACCTACATCATGGGCAACCATGACATGGAGATAGCCTACCACTCCACACAGGACCTCATCAGGACGGTGGTTGGTGCGCCCGATTATCAGGACCGCATCTCTTTTCGCGTCTTCGAGCCACACTACGACCTTCCCGGAGGGGTGCGAGTGTGTCACGGCAACCAGTTCGAAGCTCTGAACAGAGCCGACCTGGGAAGGATGTTTCTGACCCGCGGATATGCCGAGCCGATCCTTAACCTCCCCTGGGGCAGCATCTTCCTCCTCAAGGTGCTCCTGCCCGTCAAGCAGCAAAGACCGTACATCAACCTCGTGCACCCTTTCGGCCGCTACCTGGGCCTCGCAATGCTCTCCGATTCATCCATTGCGCTACCCGCCACGGCTAGAGCTTTTTACTACTTCCTGAAGACGAGGTTCCTGGAAGCCCGGAAGAGGGCTGTCAGCTTCCGCGACACCCTGCGGATCTTACGGGAAGAAGCGGTGATGACGTCGAATCTGGAGGACTTTGCGTTCGAGATGTTCAGGGAGGACCCCACCCTTACCGCCGTGATCATGGGGCACTCGCATACCGCCAAGATCAGGCGCTTCGGGTTGGCCGACGCGACCTACCTGAATACCGGCACCTGGACCAAACTGATCAGCCTCGAGCTGCCGGACCTCGGTGTCCACACCCGCTTCACCTACGCACTGATAGACTACCGTTTTGACAAGGAACGGCCTAAAACCGGCCTCTACCGGTGGTTCGGGTCCCAGGCTCCCTTTGTTGAACTGCAATACTAGGCCGGAGGCTGGAGGCTGGAGGAACGGATTGATGAAAGCAAATTCTGGCATGGTCGCGCTGCTGCTGCTTTTCTCCTGCACTGAGGGAACGTCCGACGTGGGCGACCTGGGGTCGCTGCTCCCCTCGACGGATTCCGGCTCTGAAGACTTGAGCACCGTCGATACCACCGTGATCACGGGAAACGAGTGCATTGCCAACCAGGGCGAAACCAAGCGGCATCTGTTCATCGGCGGCATGGTGTACGAAATGACTCTGAAAAACCAGGACCCGGGCGAGATCCTTCCCGGCGTGACTGTTGACTACTACGACTACTGCGATGAGCAGTTCGGTAGCGTGGTTTCCGGCGAGGACGGCACCTTTTCGTTCTACATCCCCAGAGGTGAATTCGGTTTTGACGGCTATGCAGAGTTCACCAAACCCGGTTACCCGTTGTTCCGCCAGTTCGACAAGCCGTTCAAAGGCGACTACATCTTCACCGCCTACCGCCTGTTCGAAGGCCCCATCTTTGATGGTCCACTCATCATGGTGGGCCAGAAGGACAACCTCGGTTTCGCCCAGGGCACCTTCTACAACCTCATGGGCGGACTCGAGATTCCGGGGGTGAAGGTGACGGCTTCCACCGGGGACGTGCTCTACTTCTCCGACGCACTTCCAGTACCTGATGCGGACCTCACTGAAACCCAGTCCAGAGGCGTGTTCTTCATCGCCAACGCCACTCCCGGCGAACTGATTATCTACTACACCCTCCCCGACGGACGGGAAGGCGAAAAGAAGGTGAAGGTGTGGCCCGTGAACTCCTACGAAGACAAGACCATCACCCAGGTGGGAGTCCCCATCAGCCCATCAGTCGAACTATAATTGAAAATTGCCTCTAAAGATCGATTTCCTGCTGGCCTAACACCAGGGATACCTTGTTGTTGTCATTGACCCCCCGCACTTCCTCGAGGAAGCGGGACGGATCCGCAGAACGTTTGAGCACAATTGAGTAAATCAGCTCGTGCAGAGCGCCCTCCCGCACCGTCTCCACAGAAATCAGGTTGTACTCATCGAGGTTCTTGCGGAACACCTCACTGAAGGTCTGCTCGTAATCCGCGGCATGTGGCGCTTGAACGATGAGAATCCGCTCCCGAATCACTTTGGCAAACAGGTTTAACTTGCCCATGAGGACCACGGCACATGACAAAGCCACGGCCGCGAAGACGGCCAACGCGTAAAACCGGGTCCCGCACGCCATACCGATAGCCATGACCATGAACACAAAGCCTAGGTCCTTGGTCTCCTTAATCGCACTCCTGAACCGGATGATGGACAACGCCCCAACCAGGGTAAACGCCCGAGCGATGTTGGACCCGATGATGAGCATGATGAAAGCCACCGTCACACCCAGCATCACCAACGTATGCACAAAGGACTGAGAGTAGGACACACCCCGGTGAGTGGCCCGGTAGACCCACGCGACCATGAGGCACAACACCAGGCTCAACATGAAGACCACCGCCACGTCCAGCAAAGTGAACGTGCTGGTAAGATCCCCGAAGCGCTGCATCTGTTTCAACAGCTCATCCATAGATATTCTCCTTGTGCGAAAGCCTGAACTCCAGCCGTTTGCGCCCTGCCGCCAGCGCAGAGCAGTACTTGCTGACCCGCTGGATCTGGCAGTTGTGCTTGGCAATCATCGATGTCATCCACATGGGGATTCTCTCGTTCACCTTAACCTCCATCACATACCAGTCAGGAGGGAGGAAGAAGTGATTGCGGGCCGCGTCATTGACCACCAGTCCGTGCACCCGCCCCTGCAACTGCATATCGAAAGTAACCCTCATCCCCTGCTCATAGCGGCCGCCCATGAACGCCTGCCGGCGATAACTCACCACACACTTGGGCCGCAGATGCATAGCGCGCACCATGTACAGCACTTCAGAAGCGGCAGCCGCATCCTGCTCGTCAACAATCGTCGACGGGTCAAACTCGCCGTTACACAACGCCTCGGCGTTGACCAGAGGCATCTTCAAACGCCGCTTCTGGACCGTCCGGTTCATGCGCTGCTTGATCTCTACGAAGCCGCTGTCTACCGACGAAATATCGGTGCCCGGATAGATCCGCACTCTCAACTTCCGCCGGAATTTTAAACCTTCAATTTTCGAGCGGTAGAAGTGTAAATCAGGGCTGTCGTAGTATAGGCTGGTTACGCGATAGAACCCGTCCTTGTCCCCATACGAGTCGGGGGTCATGAAGTTTAGCAGGTCATCCGCAACCCCGCGATACGTGGACGCGTGGATTACGTACTTCAGTTCATACCTGTTGAACCGTCTGATCAAAGCTGGTCTCCCAATCCCATCTTCTGTAGGTCCTCCCCCAACTCAGGATACCGTTCCAACGACCGTTTCAGCGCGGCCTTGTCGTCAACTGACGGCGAGTGGAAAATCCCCTGACGATGCCGCTGTTCCACCCACCATACACGGTCCAGGTCGGGCTCGGCAAATCCCCAGGCAAAAAAGCCGGCCATGAGCAACCATATCACCAACAGGAATATGAACCCGAAGCTAGGCCGGATCAGCCGCATTTTCGTCATGGGGTGACCCCCACTGGCGCCAGGCCCTTGAATCCCCGTTCATCTCCCTCGGTGTCCACGCCACAACCCACCACATGTACGCCGGTCCCCCGCACCTTGCTCTTGCCCCTGTACCGGTCGCTTTCGTATTCCACCTTCACGCCGGTGTTGTTTCCGGACAGCAACACCCCTTCCAGCCGCACCTTGGAGCCGTTCTTGGCCAACACACCGACATTCCCCGATATCAGTAGCGCATCACGAAGGGTAAGCCTGGTTTCTTCTCCAGCAGAGATTGCGCTGCCTTCCCAATCGGCCAAAGCTGCGTTCTTCACCTCCACCTTCGAACCCATCAGGTCGATGCACTCATCTCCGGCCCCTGCCACGGTCAATCCGTCTATCACACCGGTGGAGAACTCCAAGTCGAGCGCATCCGAAGCCACATTCAGGAAGCGGGAGTCGGACAACTTCAACCCGTGCACATAGGCTATGTGAAGTGCGTCGTCGGATTTCCTGTTGCCGCTGAGCCGCAGATGTTCCAGATGGATGTCCCTGGTGTCATGGATGTTGAGCATACCGGGGAAGCTGTTCAGACCAAACTTCGGAAATCGCCCGGACACAAAATCAACGTGTGCCAACCTGGAGCCGGCCGTGCCGGCCCCCTGCAATGCGACACCGCCCCATTTGGATTTCTTGGGCACAAATCGGATCGGCCTGTCCGCGCTCCCTTCGGCAATCAGCCGCCCGCGGAATATGAAGGAGGCCTTCTTGGCCATCCTGAATTCGGTCCCGGGCGCAATAACCACGGTTTCCCCGGCCCCGAAGATGCGGGTCTCATCCACCTCGACCACTCCCGGACCCAGTCTCACGGTGCCCTCTTCCTCACGATGAAAGCACCACGGATGCATGGCTGCCTGGCCGGGTCGAATCACAGGCACACCGTCGTTGCACTGGAGAAAAAGCGCCTGGCCCCCGGGCAGCGCGGCCGCGTTCCGGTCCAGCACGGCGTTCAACTCCAGCCTCTCGCCGGTAACCAGGTTGGAGGCCACAACAGCCGCGCCGGTGGGTACACATCCGGAGGTAATACCCAGCCGATAGACCACCTGCCCAGCCGCGGTGCGCACTCTCCCCCGTCGCTCGTGCACAATCTCCCTCGGTACCAGGTCCACGCCGGGATACAGCGGTACGCCGACGGTCTCCGGGCCGAGCTGTTGGTCCCCGGGCTCACACCCTGCCGGCCACGATAAGGAAACATCCTCAATCCGATAGCCGGTGACGCCGCCGACAGTGAACTCGAGCACCGCGGATGGCCCTTCGCCCCCGTCTCCGTCTTTCTTCACGGGTAACAGCCGGGCGGAGAGGGCAGAGGACGACATTTCCCCCAGCAGAAACTCGGCGCGCCGGGCGAAATCCAGCATGCGTGAATCGAAGATGGCCGCCTGGTGCTGCCGGTCCATGGGCCGCACCATCTGCCGATAGTAACGGGACACTCCGGGAAGCAGGTGGTAGGCGTCCCAATGGGGGTCGGTGCTCTGAGCCGGAGAGAGGTGCTCGATCAGCGCCTCGCCGCGATCACGCAGGGCGGCAGGACTGCACGGTCCGTTAAGCAGTTCGTACACCTTTCGATTGCGCAGGGACAAATAGCCTGGAACCTGCTTCAGTCTCAACAGCAGGGGGTTTTCCGTGCGGTTGAACACCAGGCGGTGACGCCACCCCCTGAAGTTCCACGCAAGCGGTTCGAAGCGGCCCTTGTAAGGGTCGAAATAGAGCTTGTGGTTCTGGTCAAAGTCCCGCTGGTTGCAGCCAAACACTACGTCCAGAGCGTCCAGCAGCGCGAACTTGTCCAGGTCGATGTGGTCCCGGGCAAAGCTTGCAAAATGCTGCTGGCTGTAGCCGTTCACCGCATCCAGGAGAACCTGGAGTTCCGTCATGTCTTTGCGCTTTCCGCCGATGGTAGTAGCCACCTTCTTCCAGAACCGGGCCGACGCCCAGAGGCTGCTGACCCCGGTAGCCGGATCGGTGGGCGCCCCGTTCCCCGAGAATATGCTGCCGGGCATTCTTTGCGCGTTGCGCAGCAGCCCACCCCCGGGCTGGGCTGCGAAGAAGTAGATGCCCATGTACGCATTGTTGAGCATCAGCCTGAACGGAAAGTAGTCGGGAGTCAACAACCCCTCCCGGCGCGCCACGTCCAGAACCAATTGCTCGGCAAAAGGGAGGGGGTCGGGAGTGTTAATGAAGTTGAAGGTCTGGAGCCCTTCAAAGAAGGAGCCCGGCAACAACCGCACCTTCATAGATTTCTGTGCATAATTCCAGTGCCAGTGCCGGCTGCCCCGATACCTTACCCGAACGTCATAGATCTCGTTGCCGCTCTGGAGATAGCCTGGTACGTATCGCCCCTTGCCATCCCCGGGCGGCAGATTGCCGGCCAGTTGGCCCAGCTCGCCGTTGCCCAGCATAAGCTGCAAAGTAGGCAGCTCCGCATCCTTCCCCGGGGGCGGCATGCCCAGCCGACGCACATCCCGGGAAAGAAGATCGTGGAGATGGACGTGAAAACCCTCCACCGTGAGCGGCTCGTCCAGCCCCGCCGCCGCGACGTAAGAGTAGTGCGCCATGGTGGTGTTGTAGATGTACCAGCCGCACAGAAACAGGCCGGGGGCGCTCAACAGCAAAGCCGAGCCGAAACGAATGCGTAACAGCCGCCGCCACAACGTCGGTCGACCGAACGCATCGAGATTTCGGCTACGCTTTCTCAAAAATCTATTCACCCGCTGTTCGCCCCGAGTCAGCAGTGCCGACGCATCGAAGGCCCAGAGTTTACCCTGAGCAACGTCGAAGGGCTGACGCTTAGGGTACTGTCAAATATCGAACGCCATTTGCACCATGTACTTGTCATACTCCATCCAGGAGGCGGGTGCGTTGGTGGCGGGGCGAACGTTTTCGCCGTTCAACATCAAGCGCACATGCTTGCCGATGAACAGATTGACGCCCGAGGTCAACGCCCACACGCTGGCTTCGTCCAGGCTGTCATCCGGCACCAGGTACTCGCCCTTGACCATCGGTTGCACGGCCAGACGATACTTCTCGGACAGTTTGTACTTGTAGGTGAGCATGAGCAACGCCGACCAGCTCCTGGCAACCGACTCGTGGTAATAGTCGGCCCAGATGCCCGCTTCCAGCATGTGCTCCATGTCGCTGTAAAGGTAGTTCTGGCCCGTCAGATACTCGCCGAGAACGCGGAAGCCGTGCGCCTTCACTCGGAAATCGCCGCCCGCGGCCCACGCCGAATCGGGATGGTTGAGGCTCGAGCCGGAAGTATCGAACATCTTGTACGCACCGTTAGCGCCCACCGACAACATGTCTACCGGCGACACCTCCACCCTGCCCACAAAGTCCTTGGAGCCGTCCGGGTCCTCCTCCGGGTTGTTCTTGCCCGACCCGTTGAAGACGCCAACTGCGTACTCCAGCAGGTCGTCTCTTCCCCACCGCCCTTCCACCTGAAAGCCCAGATCCCGCTCTCCATATTCCAAATCCTCGATGAGCCAGGCGTTGGAGATTCCGCGGTGTATTGTCTCCAGCCGCCCCCTGGAACGCAGCTCCAACCGACTGAACGGCCGCTTGAACTGGCCCATGCGGAACTGAAGATATTGCATGGGCGCGACCTTGACATAGGCATCCCGCAAAATCGCAGTCTTCGACGCCGACTTCTGGAGCTGGTCCACATCGAGTTGCAGCACCGCACGCATCAGCTTTCCCTGCCGCCAGTCGAATTTCACCCGGGCCATATCAATGCCGAACGCATTTTCCGGCGCCCCGGGCTCGTCGGTCAGAGTCCACAACGTGTGGATCCGCGCACCCACCTTCAGCTTGGCCTTTTTGGCCAGCTTGTGTTTCTTGACCTTCTTTTCTTTCTCTTCGGCGGCGGCGCCAGCCGACGCCAGAAGAAGCATCAGGATCCAAATGGCGATTCTCTTCATGCCTTCCCCTTACTTGACTTGCAGTTGCCCTTTCTGACTGGAGTAAACCTCCAACTCGATACATCCCCCTTTCACGTCGGCCGAGTCGACGGTACGACGAGAGATGTCCGTAGTTGCCGCCCCCGACACACCGTAGTTGATCAGTCCTTCCGTCATGCTGGCCGGAATAGTATACGAACCGGTGTCTTCAACCTCGCAGCGAAGCCACACGGGAGTGACCCCGTGCTGATCCACGTTGATCCTTATCAGCACGTTGCCCGGTCCGTCGGAAGCGATCCACTCGATGTCCAGCGGTTCACCTGGCGTCATCGACCAATCCCCTCCAACCAGTTCCAGCTTGTCCACGCCCGCACCCTGGAGCGCAAAGCCCTCCAGCTCATCACCCGGGGCGGTAACTTCGATAAGCGCACCCGTCTCAAACGCATCCTCGGCAAAATCCACTTTGGAGTAGTACTTACCCGTGTTGGGCTCGATGACAACCTCTTCGGACAGCCCGGTCGCGGTCAGGGTACCTGCCCCCTGGGGAGCCTGCGCAACTTCACAGGTGCCATCCTTGGTGCACTCCTCGCCCGGCATGCACGCCGGATCGCAGTGGAAATTCTCAGCCATCATCAGGATACACTCCCCTTCCGATTCCTTGGGAGTCAACACCTGCTGGGCGCTCGGTTTGTCAAACAGTTTCCCGTCCAACCAGGAGCCATACTGTGACACGGTGATCTCAATCCTGCCGATGCGATCGGCCAGGTCACACGGCTCGCCGTACAGTTTCTCCCACTCCTCCAGGGTCATGCCGTCAGTGTTGGTGGTCTCCACGGGCGGCAGGTCGAGGGGTGCGACTTCCTCGATCTTGAGGTCAGGCGTTACCGCCAGGTCCGGAGTTACTTTGATGTCCTCCTCTTTCTCGGTCCCTCCGCCACCGGAACTGCATGAAAACGTCATCGCCAGCAGCAGTGCGGCCAGCGTCAGTGTCAATTCCCTCAATGTTCTCCCCCTTCGGTTTCCAGACCCTGCGCCCACCCGGAGTGAGGACGGGCCTGTTTGACCCACAGCTTCGATTCGGTATCACCCGGGTCGGTGTTGAATTTGAACTCCACATCCATGGCGTAAAACCCCTGCGGGTTGAAATAGTGCTTTGCAAACGACTGGTGAATCACATTCAACGCGGTGCCCAGTTCGTAGGTCTGCTCATCGGTGAGCACCGTGTCCCCCTCGAGCACCAGGTTCGAATGGCCAAAGAAGGTCGTCGGCTGATTCGGGTAGTTGAAGAAATAGAGGAACTGGTCCGTAGTGATGCCCGCCGGAGGCTTCACCACGGAAACCTCCCCTTTCTGCACGTTGATGTAGAACGCGGGCTGCAACGGGTCGAAGATGTTGTTGGTCAATGCCACCCCATTGACGTCCTCGTCCGGGAACGAACGGTGCACCAGCAGCGCCATGGCCACCCCCCGGTGGTCGATACTGCGGAACTGGCGCTCCTCGAACGCACGCAGGTTCCACAAGCTTGCATATACCTTGCGAATAGCATCCTCGATGGGACGTTTCGAGTCTCCCGGTTGCCCGCTTCTGGACGTATACAACCCCGCCCCTGTAAACCCGCCCAGGTCTTCGGCATTGGTGCTGGAGCGGAAGCGCATGCGGACTCCGGGATACTCTTCGCCCAACTTCACCCTGACCATGGCCAGAAAGTCGGGGTCCAGAACCCCACCCTCAATGGCCGTCCTCAGAGCGGCCAGAGCAGCGTCCCTCACCAGCAGGTCGCTCTCGAAGTCCTCATCGGCAAGTAACGCATCGATGAGCACGTCAAAACCGTTCTGCTCCTCGAATTGCTTGTAGAAATACACCGGAATGCCGAAAGCCTTGGGCACGGGGACGTCTTCGCCCAACTGGGTCAGCATGCCGTAATGCGAGGCCTTGCCGCCAAACGCGGGAATGTTTTCCACCGTCAACTCTTCTGCATCCCGCAACTCGGTGACCGAGAGGTCGAGGTCGGGTAACAACACAGGCGGGGGTTTGTGAGTCGCCCACCACTCATCGGCCTCCTCGGCGGTGACCTCCTCCACCGAATAGGTGAAGGGGTCTACGGTGAGACGCACCCATTTGCCTTCCAGGCCCCGCAGTTCCTTGTTGTTCATGGCGCCCAGGAGGGCCATGTTTGGAGTGCCGCGATTCTGGGACAGAACGTTGATGTGGGACAACGGTGTCTGCAACGCATCGGTTATGATTCCGGCCACCACGGAGATGTCGTTGGGGATACGGTCCAAAACAACAATCTGCTGCGGAGTGACAAAGTCCTCCCCCGCCTCCAGTTCGTCCACGTCCACAAACTTCAGGTACCCGATGGTCTCGCCGAGGTTCAACGGGAGGAAGGTGACCCCGGCGAACAACTCATCGGTGCTGATCACTTTCACGTGACCGGGCAGATCCGGCAATAGCCGCTCCACCGCCTCGGAAGTTGGATGAAAATAGAGCACGTCCCCGAAAAACGCCGCCTCTCGGATGATATCGTACGAAGTGGCGACCATTTCGGGACTGGCGGTATCGTACGGGGCAATCTCGTACACCCAGACCCCCACCTCCTCATAGAAAGTCACCGCACCCAGCAGGAAGCGCCGGTACGGGCTGTAGTACTCGGTCATGGAGAAGGTGCCCATGTCCTGAGGCACCGGGGGCAGGCCGCTTTGAACCGACAGGTGCTCCACGGCAAAGAAGAAGTGCATGGGGTATTTTTCAGAGTTGGTAAAGTAGAGTGCGTTGCCTTGCACGGTGTCGATCACCGTCTTCGACGACCGAGCCCCAGGGATGCTGGCGTCCAGGGGCCGGGAGGCCAACGCCTCGAAATCCGCGGTACAGCCCAAAGTCGCCGTATGGTCCGGCGTTTCCCCCTCAGGGACTACGCATTCCCCCTCTGTCCACTTGCCCCAGTCCACCGGTCCCACATCCGGCTCAGCCGGAGTGCCGCTGCCGCAGCCCGCCATCAGCACCATCAGTACCCCGAGAGCGAGCGAGGGGCCTACTCCGCCCCACCATGATCGTAATTTACCCATTACGGAAACGGCCTCGGCTTTGCCGGCACGCCTATCTTGGCCCGCCACGCGCCTATGCTCCACCCATCGGGAATATACAACGAGTACGGGTCCCAGCCGCTGCCGACACCCCACTGCATGTTGGGCAGATAGGTCCAGCTTTCGTCCGCATCGATAATCTTCTCCTTGTGCTTTCCGTCGGGTGAGACCCGCCAGATGTCGGTTTCCCCGTACTCACAGACATACACGTTGCCGCAGATATCCACCCCCATGCCGTCCAACAATCCCGGCGTGTCGGTGAAGTCGGCCCACTCTTCTGCCCGGCCTGCAAAACCGTCCTCGGAAATGGACATGGTGTAGAGCCACGGAGAGCCGAAGGAACCGATGTAGAGCGCGGTGTAGTCGACGTTGAAGGTGATACCGTTAGGATGGTAGATCTCGGTGGTCAGTACCTCGTACTCGCCGGTATACGGATGGATCCGCAACACCCGGTGTGCGTCGTGCTCAGTGACATAAAGGAAACCCTGCATATCGACGGTCATGCCGTTGGGATAGGACAACCCCTGCACCAGCACCGTCATTACGCCGTCGGGGTCAAAGAGCAACACCCGCCCCAGGTAGTTGTCGTTCACCGCCAGAGAACCGTTGGGCAGATATCTCAATCCGGAACGGAATTCCACGTTCGGAGCAAACAACTTGACCTTGCCCTTGACGTCGGTCTTGTAGATGGCGTGGTTGTCGCTCCCTACCAGGTGTCCCTGGCTGTCGAAGGCCAGATCTTCGGACGCAATTGCGCCCGGCACCTTGACCAGTTCGAAGGGCCCCGACGGAATATTCTCACAATCGAAAGGAGGAGGCTCTTCGACCTCGTCAGGCTGCACGTCCGGGTCTTCCAGGTCGTCGCTCACCTCAAACCCCTCGCCGTCACCGTCGCCCGATGTCTCTGCGAACTGATCTTGAGGAGCCAGATCGCCCCCTGCATCAACTACGCCGGTCTCCCCTTCCACGTCCGCCAGCACCTCCGGATCCCCCGACGTGCCGCCCGAACCGGGGCAGCCGCCAAGAACCAGAACCGCGGCCAGCCACAGCGCCGCGGCCGATACCTCCCGCCGTCGCACCAGGGCAATCAGCCCCAGCAGGCAGGCCAGCAGCAGGGCAGCAGGGCCCGCACTCAACGGGGCCGTCGCAGTCGCGCAACCACCGCCGCCTTTCTTCTTCAAAACAATCTCCTCGGCCACCGCGGCATCGGCCGTAACAACGTCCTCGGCCACCACGTCTTCGTGTTGCTCCTCCACTACCGG
Source organism: uncultured Myxococcales bacterium (assembly GCA_964626565.1). Lineage (GTDB taxonomy): Bacteria > Myxococcota_A > UBA9042 > CAIXZC01 > CAIXZC01 > CAZVFX01. The sequence continues at coordinate 96,702 of CAZVFX010000002.1, read as the reverse complement.
CGTCCCGCAGGCGCCCGCGCTACACTCCTCTCCTTCCCCACACTCGCCGCAGGAGCCGCCACAGCCGTCATCGCCGCAATCCTTCCCTTCACAATCGATGACGCAACCACCGGGACACCACTGGGAATAGGTTCCGGTGGGGTCTTCGCCGCCGTCAGTGGCACAATTGTAGTAACCCTCGTCCTCCTGCCACCCGCACGGGCCCATCACCTCGCAATCCTTGTCCTTCAGTTTTCCGTCTTCGCACCACAACAGCTTATGTCCGTCGCAACAGCCCTCGTATGCCACGTCACCGCACTCATCCTCGATACACAGGTCGTCGACGCACAGCTCCTTGTCGCCGCACTCCCCGCAGGATCCTTCACACCCGTCATCGCCGCAATCCTTGCCCTCGCAATCGGGCACGCAGTAGGCCAGGCAGGACAACGGATGAACCCCGTCCGGATCCTCGCCGCCGTCGGTGCCACAATCGTAGTAGTTGTTCTCCGCCTTCCAGCCGCAAGGGCCGTCCTCGGGGCAGGTCTGAGACACCAGGCCGCCACCTTCGCAGTAGTACAACATCTCCCCGTCACAGCAACCTTCCCAGGGAATCCCCTCACACTCATCTTTCTCACAGAAGCCGTTCTTGCAGAATTCACCCGCCCCGCACTCACCGCAGGAGCCGCCGCACCCGTCGTCACCACACTCCACATCCTCGCAGTCGGGGGCGCACGGGCACTCGGTGCCACACTGCTGGCACTCCTGCACACACTGGCCGTCCCACTGGTTATCCTGGCAAAACGGGTCCATGGCGAAGACGCACTCCTCGCACGCACATCCCCCACAACCAGGTTCACCACTTACCGTGCACCCGCCCGAAACGTCTTCGCTGCAGATGCCGCCCGTGCAGTACAGCCCTTCCATGCAGTCGCCACAACTACCGCCGCAACCATCACTGCCGCATTCCTTGTCGGCACACGTCGGAGTGCAGCACTGCCCGCCGTCTGTGCAAATAGCCCCCTTGCCGCCGCACTCTCCGCAGTTGCCGCCACATCCGTCAGCGCCACATTCCTTTCCCTCGCAGAACGGCTCGCACAATTCCGCACAATCCATGGGGTGGACCCCGTCCGGGTCCGCAGCACCCTCAGTCTCGCAGGCGTAATACCCCTCCTCCGCGTTCCAGCCGCAAGCCGGCTGGTCCGCACAATCCATCTCCTTCAGCTCATTGCCCTCACAGTACTTCACCACCTCGCCCGCACAGCACCCTTCCCACGTAACCCCCTGGCAGCCGCCTTGACCGGCACACTGCTCGGGAAAACTGTCGATGCACAGCACGCATACATCGTCGCAGCAATCCCCGTAGTTGAAGCACTCGGAGTCACAGTAGCAGTCTCCGGTCTGGGACTGCCCGCCACATGAACCGATGCAGGTTTCGCCCATGGCGCACAAGCCTTGCAGGCATTGTTCACCCTCCCCGCAAAGACCACATTCTCCATCACAACCGTCGGGGCCACACTCCTTGCCCTCACATTCGGGATGGCACTCCATGCAGATTCCTGCCTCACACACGTCGGTCCCCGGGCATTGACCGCACAGACCCCCGCAACCGTCTTTGCCGCACTCCTTGCCCTCACAATCAGGCTCGCAACAGGCGGACTGGTAGCAGGTCTGTTCCCCGGGGCAACTGCCGCAGTCCACACCACAGTATTCGCCGCACTCGATGCCTGCGCACGACGGCTCTTCCGGGCACGGCGAACAGTCGAAATCACACTCAAACTCACAGGCCGCGACGCAGAAAATGTCCCAGTTCTCCTCGCAACAGTTGGGGTATTTCTCGCAAACGCACGACTCACAACCGCAGCCGCCGCAACCGCCGCTCGTCTTAGTCACACAGGCGTCGGGCAAGGGCAGACACTGGTAGGGTCCCTCAACGCACTCCGTTCCCGACGGGCAAGTGCCGCACGAAAAACCGAACGGGTCGGACCCGCACTCCTTGTTCTCACACTGGGGCGCATAACACAGCCCGTTCTCCAGGCACACCTCACCGGACGGGCAGCTTCCACACTGACCGGCACACTCGGGGCTGCAGTCAACTCCTTCCAGGCACAGCGGGTTGCACCCCTGGCAAGCATAGGGAAACCCGCCACTGGGGTCCGCAGCACCCTCATCGGCGCCGCAGTCGTAGTATCCCCCCGGCTTCCAGCCGCAGAACGGGAGTTGCCCGGCACAGTCGATGCAAAACAGATCCCCGTCTTTGCACCACAGCACCTTCCCAAACTGGTCGCAGCAACCTTCATAGGTTATGCCACTGCATCCGCCCGGAACACTGGGCTCGACCGCACCTTTGCACTCCGGAACTTCGAGGGCATGAACAGGAACTGCAACAAGAAGAACAAGAGCGATGAAAAGAAAGCGAACAAGAGTCATAGCGCCTCGCTGCCAGTGAAATCACAAACAAACCGGGTGGTAGTTTACCCGCACGCGTGTGCCCGGTCAAGGTAAGGGAAAAGAACGTCATGCTTGGAGTGGAGTCAACTCTCGCAATAGCCGAACTTGTCACACGACTCGCCGGCTCCACATCCGCCGCAACTGCCTCCGCACCCGTTGGGACCGCACTCCCGCCCTGCACAATTCCAGTGGCATGCATCATAAGTGCACTTGCCGCCGTAGTCGCATAGTTGACCAACACCACACTCACCGCAAATACCGCCGTGGCCATCGGGGCCGCATTCCCTTTCCTCACAAGGGTCGGAGGATGGCTTGCAGGTCGAATCCACGGCGCAGGCTTTGCCGGGCGGACAAATGCCGCAATTGCCTCCCTCCCCGTCAGAGCCACACTCCTTGTCCGCACATTGCCCTTGCTTGGCAAGGCAAAGACCTTCGTGACTACAGTACTCGGATGGGAGACAGGCGCCACAGGACGTGCACGGAACGCATCTACCATCGGGCCACTTGCACTCCTGTCCCTCCGGGCACTCTCCCCATTGGCCACACGGAAGGGAGAGCATTTCCAAACAGCCTGATTCGCAGAAATTGGTATCCCAGCAAAGGCACCCGCTAGGCCCACACTCCTTCCCCCAGCAGTTGACGGACGGCTCGCACAATCCACAGCAGTGATACGTCCCGGCAAAGCCGGGTTGGCAACAACTGGGGGAAGGACACACTCCGCACAATCCGCCGCAACCGTTGGGACCGCACTCCTTCCCTTGGCAGTCGGGAGTACAAAGCTCACACACGTGGGTCTCCGGATCTTCCACCGTCTCCAGGTCGCATTTATAGCCGTGGTGGCAGCCATCAAGAGGGCCGTCGCCGCAGAGGTTGTCGCAACCCGGGGCCGGCGACCCGCACTCGGCGCCCTGACACGAGCACTTCTTGTCGGAACAGTGCCCTCCCGGAGAACAGAACAGGCCGGGAGCGCAAATGCCGCAAGACCCGCCGCAAAGGTCCAAACCGCACGCCTTAAGCTTGCAGCCGGACTGGCAGTCTACGCACTCGCCCTCGACGCAGATCTTCCCTTCCGCGCACGGATTGCACGTTCCGCCACAACCGTCGTCGCCGCACGCCTGGTCGTCGCATTCAGGAACGCACGGACAGTGCCCGTCCGCACATACGCTGTTGCCAGGGCACGGAGCAGGATTCCCCCACTCGAAACAGCCGTCGCCGTCGTAGTCATCACACATGGTGCGAAGACCTTCGTTGCAAGTCACAGTCTTGGGTTCCACACATTCATGGGTACAAGAAGTAGCCGTCTCTCCCAGTTTGAACTCTCCCCTCGGCAAATCAGCGGAGATGTCATCTCGCGAGATACGAAGGTCCACCGCATCGAAGAACGGACCGTCGATTGACGGAGTAGGGTCGCCCAGGGGTGGCTTGTTGTTTCGGCCGGTGCAATTGCACATACCCAGAACCAGGAGCACAAGATAGCCCGATGACCTGGCCAACGAGATTCTGACACGCACAGTGCGACCCCCATTTGTGGGACTATCTCAGCTTACCCCCGGGGCAACACGCGGTCAAGGGAGGGGAAGAAGACGGGGTTTGATCACAAACAGTCGGTCGGCATCATTCGGTTGTCATCTACTTCCACGCCAAATGTGATATTATCGGTCATCGTGGATCACGCCCAAGAAGACGCCATGCCTGGCACCCTTCGGTAACCCAACGCTTTCCCCTTGACAAAGTATTTCGTATGCGTATAATCGCAATATGAACGTTACTCATCGGTAACTTACTGATGGAGACAATCTCATGAATGCTTTCTTCGAAACACCCACAGACTGCCCGTACTACCTGGTGTCTCGGCTGTCTCTGCAGATTACGACTGCGCTGCGCAAGACCTTCATCAACGCAGGGATCGGGCGAGTTAGACCATCCTATCTCGGCGTACTTTGGAGCTTGTGGCTGGAGGACGGGGTAAAAACCTCGGAGTTGGGGCGCAGCGCGGGGCTTGAACCGTCCACCATGACGGGCCTGCTGGACCGCATGGAGCGGGACGACCTGGTGATGCGAAAGCCCGACCCGGGCGACCGGCGTGCCCAGCTTATCTGGCTCACTGACCGGGGAAAGAAACTCAAGGGAGTAGCAACCAGGATGGTGAACGAAACCATGGCCCGCGTCTTTTCCACCTTCGACGACAACGAACTGGGCCAGCTCAAGGAGTCGTTGAAACGAGCGCTGGCCAACGCACACGAGGGAAACGAATGAGCGACAAAACAACCGGGTCGAGGGTTGGATACGCCTGTGCGTACACACCCGTGCCCCTCATCGATGCTGCGGGTTTTTCACCTTACCGGGTACTGCCCGTGGGGGAACCGCCCGACGAGGCGGGGAGGCTGCTGCATGACAACCTGTGCCCGCACGTTAAAATCATCTTGGACCGGGCGCTGGCACGCGACCTGCCGGACCTTGCAGGTATGGTGTTCATGAACAGTTGCGACGCCATGCGCCGACTGTCCGACGCCTGGGCCGGCGCCAGGCCGGAGATTCCATCGATCCTCCTGGACCTTCCCACTTCCGAGGACCAAGACTCAAATACCTACTTTGCCGGCCAACTGCGGGGCCTTGCCAAAGCCCTTGGTGAGTGGGGCGGAGTGGTTCCCGACGCTGAGGCTGTGCGCAGTGGCGCAGCCAGGTTCAATGAGCTGTGCGACATTCTGGCCGGCCTGCGAGGGCGCCTGGCAGAGGGCACTTTGCCCGGCGGCAGCCCCGCGCTGCAAGCCCTGTACGACCGATGCGCAACCACGTCCCTGGACGAAGCCATCAAGGAAGCGGAAGCGATGGCGGCCGCACCCGATGCCCCCGGGCCCACCGGCGACGACGCGCCCATCTTCCTGTTCGGCAACGTACTGCCCGGCGCCGAAGTTTTCGAATTGCTGGAATCGTGCGGGGCGAGGGTGGTGGGGGAAGACCTTTGCACTGGATCCCGCCAGTTCCTGCGGGTCAACGCCGACGGCGAAGACCCGATGGCTTCTCTTGCCGCAAGCCTGTTGGCCCGCGTGCCCTGCGCCCGGACCATCGATACTGCCAATCCGGGACAGATGGCTTCCCTGGTGCTCAACGCAGCGCGTGCGTCAGGCGCCCGGGGCGTAATCTGCCACACGCTCAAATTCTGCGACCCATACCTGGCCCGCATCCCTTTTGTCAGGGAAAAACTCAGGGACGGGGGGCTGCCTTTTCTCGTGCTGGAAGGGGACTGCACCATGCGTTCTTTGGGCCAGCACCGGACCCGCATCGAGGCTTTCACGGAAATGCTGAGGTAAAGACCATGCTCTTACAATATTTTGACTCGCTGGAACAGGGAATCACAGCCAAACTCGAAGCCGAGCCGGAGAGCGCCAGCCCCCGCAAGACCTATGCGCTGGAATTGGCCCGCCTCGGTAAGGAGCTCTACTCCGGGGAGAGGCCTGTCGCCTGGTGCGGCGTCACCGCACCGTTTGACCTGTTGCGCGCCATGGACGTGACCTCCTGCTACATCGAGTTCGTAGGCGCGATGCTGGCGTCGGTCGGGGCGGTTCCGCCGTTCCTGCAGCTTGCAGAGGACGCGGGCTATGGCGCTGACTCCTGCGGCTACCACCGCGCGGTATTGGGTGCGGCGAGGCGGAAGATGATGCCGGTGCCGGAATTCCTGGTGGCCACGTCTGCGCCGTGTACCGCGGGTATGGCCGCGGTGGAGGAGCTGGCTCGCTACTGGAACAAACCGCTCTTCGTTTTGCACGTGCCTCAGACAGCGACCCCAGAGAATATCGCGTATCTGGCCGGCCGGATCAGGAAGATGGTGGAGTTCGTCGAAGAGGTGACCGGCAGGACCCTGGATCCTGAACACCTGCGGGATACGGTGGACAAAACCAATCGAGCCCGGGATTTGATGGCGGAGGTATTCAGCCACGCCCGGCACGTCCCATCACCCGTCGGGGGGAAGACGCTCAAGAACTTCGCGTTTGTGCAGCCGCTGCTCATGGGGACCCAGGCGGCCATCGACGTGGCCAAGGCCTTCGCAGACGACCTTGCCGACAAGGTTGCGCAGGGAGTGAGCGGTGTGGAAGGTGAAGGATTGCGCCTGCTGTGGATCCAAAACCGGATCCAGTTCAAACACCCCCTCATTGAAATCCTGGAAAAAGAACACTCGGCAGCGGTGGTTGTCGACGAACTGAATGACATGTTCTGGGATCCCATCGACCCGGAGGATCCCTATACCGGCATGGCCGCGCGAGCCATTTCGCTGCCGCTCAACGGCCCCATCGACATCCGTGTCGAGCGCATGAAAAAGCTGGCCCGGGAGTACCGCATAGACGGTGCGATCAACCCGTGTCACTGGGGCTGCCGCCAGGGGACGGGAGCCCGGGGGCTGGTCCAGCAGGGGCTGGGCGAAGTGGGCATTCCGGTGCTCAACCTGGAAACCGACTGCGCCGACCCGAGGAATTTTTCGGAGGGGCAGGCCCGGACCCGGCTGGAAGCGTTCCTGGAGATGCTCCACGAAAAACAACCCTCGCACTCGGAGGGGTGAAAAATGTACTACCTTGGAATTGATATCGGGAGTCTCTCGTGCGACGCGGTGCTGGTGGACAAAACCGGCGCCCACGTGGCGTCAGTAGTTGTGCCCACGGGAGCACGCAACCAGGAAGCGATCCAACGGGCCCGCAATGAAGTCCTCGCCGCGGCTAGTGCGGAATCCGGCGACGTAGTCGCCACAGTCTCCACCGGCTATGGAAGAGACCGCGTCGAGGGGCGACTGGCCGCGGTCACCGAAATCACCTGTCACGCCCGGGGCATCGCGGCCATGGCGCCGGAAACGCGGGTGCTCATCGACATCGGCGGGCAGGACAGCAAAGTGATCCGCTTGGACGAAAACGGTCAGGTCGCGGACTTCGCCATGAACGACAAGTGTGCCGCGGGGACAGGGCGCTTTCTGGAAGCCATGGCCCGCACCCTCGAAGTGGACATCGAGGAGATGTGCGACCTCGACCAGGGCGCCACCGGGGATTTGACCCTCTCGAGCATGTGTACCGTTTTTGCCGAGAGCGAAGTTGTTTCCCTCATCGCGGACGGCGCGCACGTGCGTGAAATCGTAGCCGGCCTCAACCGCGCCATCGCGTCCCGCACCGTGGCCATGGTCAAAAGAGTCGCCCCCAGCCTCACCTCCCTTCCCGTGGCCATGTCCGGCGGCGTCGCCCGCAACGGCGGCGTAGTCAGAGCCCTCTCCAAAGCTCTCGATTGCCAAATCACATGTCCTCCTGAACCCGACACGGTAGGCGCCTATGGAGCCGCCCTGTTTGCACTGAAAAGGTCCGGCAGCTGAAGCTTCTGGTGACTGCAACCTTGCCAAGGTTGACGTCGCGAGTGAGCGTCATCATCCGCCTCCTTGTTCTCGGTATGCCCGGCAGTTGTTGTACCAATCGGCAAAGGCAGCGCACAGCCGCTCCAAGTGTTCGAAGCCCTTGACGAGGTGGTCCCATCGCTGCTGGATACGGACAATGGGTACTCGCCGCACTTGACATTCGCGTCAAGCTTGACTATTCTGTTTAGTGGTGGGCCAAGTCTTGCGGCCCGAGTGAATGGAGGAGGTGACGGCTTGCTCGAATTCACGAAGGAAGGGCTTCTGCCCCCCGGAGACTACGAACTGACGCTCCCGATGCTCCGGGAATCCGTTCTGGTCACGGGGTCAGGTCTGGATTGTCCGAACTGGGACCGCAGTTGGCGGAGGCGCCTTGTGGACAACCTCGCCGTTCTGACAAGGCAGCTTTGGCAGGTAGGCATTGAGGAGGTCTTCATTGACGGCTCTTTTGTCGAAGACAAGGATCACCCCAATGATATTGATGGCTATTTCGAATGCGACCTCTTCGACTTCGCAAGCGGGAGGATCGAGGGGGAGCTGAATCTGCTCGACCCACACAAGGTCTGGACCTGGGACCCCGCGTCTCGCAGACCCTATAGGGGGTATCCGAAGAAGCAGCTTCCGATGTGGCACCGGTACCGCATCGAGTTCTATCCCCACTTCGGACAGATGTCCGGCATTCTGGACGAGTTCGGCAACGAACTGGAGTTCCCCTCGGCTTTTCGGCTTTCTCGCAGGGATGGCCAGCCGAGAGGAATTGTGAAGATCGTCAAGGGAGGGCAACCATGATCCGCAACGAAAGCGAGTATCAGGAGGCAAATCGACGACTGCAGGAAGAGCGTGGCCGTTTGGCGGAGCACGTTGCTCGACTTGAGGGAATGGATCTTTCCCCTGAGGCTGTGAAGCGCTCGCTAGACCCGCTCCGTTCGTTTCACGAGCAGCTTGCCGAAGAGGTAGAGAGCTATGAACGCCTCAAGCGCGGCGACCTGGGTGAGCTTACGAATCTACACGGTCTCGGACAGACGCTGGTCGGTCTGCGAATCGCGATGGGCCTGACTCAACGCGAACTGGCGGGACGGCTTGGCGTTCATGAGTCCCAGGTTTCCCGCGACGAGCGAAACGAGTATCATGGCATCACGGTGGACCGAGCAAGCCGTGTGCTTGACGCTCTGGGCGTGCTGCTCAAGAGTTCCTTTGCCCAACCCCTACTGCAAAAGGCGGCCAGCGCCTCCGAATAGAGAGAAGGCGGGGCTTTCGTCGGCGTTTGCCCGGGAGAGGACGTGGAACTGAGAGGCCGAGGTGGTTAGGAGGCCCCTCTCCTACTTCGCCCTTGTCAGCTGTCACAAGGGCTACGAAGGATGCCTTCGGAGCCGATACTGCCGGCTCCTACGGCACTCTCTGCCGAGCATGGGGAAGTTGTGGCGACATGAGGGAACCCACTTTGATGCTGGGCACGGAGCGCCGAAGGGGCGCCCCGCGCTCCGAAGGCGTCCTGCGTAGCTCCGGGGGCCATGGGCCCGAGGAGCGAAGCAGGAGTGGAGACTCCCAAACCACCTCAGCCTCCGTCGGCACTCGCTTCCTCAGTCGGCGGGACAGTTATCCGTGTTCAACGCCGGATGAAACCGGCTTCGAGCCAGTGGATTTGGCGTTGGTGAGCACACCTGCCCCCAAGTCTCGAATGGTGCGGCAGTACCTCGTTCCGCGCGTACACTTCCCGTACGCTTTTTCCCAGCCCAGCGGGATTTAACCAGCCCAGCGGGACTCAACGGGCCTTGAAATGACTAGGTTGTGGAACCCCCTCGTCGGGGCGTGACAACCTTGCCAAGGTTGACGTCGCTCGAGACTAGGGAGACAGGCGCTGGCTTCTAGAACAGCCGCCTTCCGCTCACCTCTTCAACCAGGCGGGAGAAGGGCCATACCTCGATGCCGTCTTCCGTGGCTGCCGGCCGGGTGTCGGGAAGCACAATGATTCGGCGCTGAAGTCCCGGCAGGTCCCGTAGCGCCCGGAGTCCTCGGCACCATTTCTCCTTGAACATCGCGCCGCTCTTGACCTCGATGGCCACATGCCGATCGTCCCGGCTGAGAACGAAATCCACCTCGGTGCTGCGGGAATGCAGGGGCGCCCAATAGTGCAGTCCGTCACACAGGTCGTACAGGTCCATCCCCGCCCGAAGGTACTGGGCCACGAACCCTTCAAACAACGTTCCCCGCTCTTCGGGATGCATGGGCCCCCGAATGCGTCGGGTTGCACGCACCAGCCCCGGATCGGTCCAGTAAAGCTTGGGCAGCCTGCGCTCTCGTACCCGCATGCGCCCTTCGAATGCCGGGACCCGGAAGGTGAGCAGAGTCTCCTCCAGGATCTGCAGATAGTCGGCAACGGTGGTGCGAGCAACTCCGGCGTCCCTGGCAATGCTGGAGACATTGATGGTCTGGGCATGGAAGAGCGCCGCAACAGGCAGGAACCGAGCAAAACCAGGGAGGTTGCGGACCAGCGCTTCTGCCTGTATCTCTTCCTTCAGGTAGAGTTGGGTGTAGACCTGCAGGCGTTGGCCCGGGTCAGCGGAACTCCAAACCAGAGGAAGTGTACCAAACTCAAGTGCGGTCTCGAGATTGAAACCGGCCCCCAACTCTTCGGGTAGAAAAGGATGCATACGGCGCAGCAAGGCGCGGCCTCCAAGAAGATTGACCCCGGCACGCTTCATTTTGCGGGCGCTGGAACCGCAGAGCACGAAACGTAACTTCGATTGCTCGATAGCCCTGTGGACCTCATTGAGCAGGTTGGGCAGGCGCTGGATCTCATCCACGACAACCCAACTTCCAGCCGGCGCGGCTCTAAGTTCGGCCGCGAACAGGGAAGGGGAACGCAAAAACCGCTGGAAAAGTCCTTCGTCCAGAAGGTCAAACCAAAGAGCGTGCGGAAACTGCTCCCGCAACCAGGTACTCTTGCCGGTTCCCCTGCAACCCCAGAGGAAGAACGACTCCTCTGGCGCCTTCAGTGCTCGTGGAAAGTCCATGATGCCAACCTTGCCGTCAAATATTGGCGAAAACTGACGACGACCTTTACAATACCGAAACATTGCCGCCTTGTCAAGGTTGACAGCCTGCCACGACGTCGCTTCATGCGAAATCAGGTCGCGAGTGAGCGTCACCTGCGTCTCCTTGTTCTCGCTATGCCCGGCAGTGCTCGAAGACAAATCTTGCCTGCCGCTCCCCCCGCCTCGAGGCGGGCTGATACACGCTCATTCCTCCTTGACTCCCTTGCTCGGCACGGAGCGCCGAAGGGGCGGCCCCGGCCGCTCCGAAGGCATGCGGAGTTTATCCTGAGGGAACTCGAAGGGAAGCTCACCGGGCCTAACGCCGGGGAGCGAAGCAGTAGGGAGGACTACATGTCACCTCAGCTGATGTCTCCTGAAACGCGGCCTCGGCGAGGGCCGCACAGCCCCTGTCTCCTCGACAAAGAGTGTTTTATCCTCGGGTTTGACCCGGTATTTATGCGACGCAGCCCAGCGGGACTCAACGGGCCTTGAAATCGTTGGTTTCTTGGGACCCCCTCGTCGGGGCGTGACAACCTTGCCAAGGTTGACGTCTTACTTGTCGGCAGGGACCAACTCCACCTCGTAGGATTGGAACTCGGGGTCAGCGGTGACAATGGGGATCTTCTCGACTCCCGACTGGGCGATGAGCATGCGGTCGAAGGGGTCGCGGTGAAGCAGAGGAAGGTTGGAAACGGCCAGGGCGTGGGGGTGGGAGCCTCCAACGACATACCAAACTAAGTCACTGACTAAGTCAAGAGAAGCAGAGGCCTCCTCGCAAAGTTGACCGTTTCTGAAGCATGCTGGGGTCCCTCCATCTCCTCCAGGAAGGCAAATCCAAATGCGGGAGTGGGTGCGTCGGGGATGTCGGGATGACAGTTCGGAGAAAGAACGATGAATTGGTCAGCTCTGACACGTTGGGCAGTAGAAAGTGGAACGGCCGGTGTGGACTTGTTGTTTGATCGGTGAGGCGCAGGTGACGCACGGCTCGCCGGTGCGGCCGTAGACTTGTAGTTGCCGGTCGAAACGGCCCGCTTCCCCGTCTACGTTTTGATATGTGTCGATGGTGGTGCCGCCCGCGGCGATGGCCTCCTCGAGGATTTCCTTGGTGGCTGTCACCATCCGTGCGCACTCGCGACGCGTGACGCGGCCGGCTGCGCGGCCCGGGCGCACGCCCGCGCGGAAGAGCAGCTCGCTGGCGTAAATGTTGCCCACTCCAGCGACCACCCGCTGGTCGAGGAGGAACGGCTTGATGGCCGGCTTTCTCTTGCGGGTGGCCCCAAACAGGTAGGCCGCGTCGAACTGATCGGTAAGGGGCTCGGGACCGAGGGACGCAAGCTCCGGCGGTGGCCATTTCTCCACCTGGGTCCGAAACGACTGGACCACTCCGAACCTACGGGGGTCCGAGAAACGCCAACTCTCACCGTTGTCCAGGGTAAACACCACGTGCTCGTGTTTGGCTGCCGCCTCGCTTGCGGGACGGATACGGCACGACCCGCTCATGCCGAGGTGCATCAACAGCGCGGTTCCGCCGGAAAGATCCACGACAAAGTATTTTCCCCGCCGATAGATCCTCTCGATGCGCCGGGCCGTGCAATCAGCGGTGAGTTTGTCCACGTCCAGCACCTTCCTCAGGCGCGGAATGTGGGTCTCAACCCCCAGGATGGTGCGTGTCTTCAGGTGTCGTTCGAGCTGTCGAACGACGGTTTCGACCTCGGGTAGCTCGGGCATTCTTCACTCCTCCGCTCTCGGCGTATTGTGCCTTGGGGCAATTGCGGCGGCAAGGGAAAACAAGGGGACAGGCTGAAGGCCTATCCCACCACAGGCTGAAGGCCTGTGCGCACTGGGATACAGGAGCATTGACGCTCCCCCCCCCAGTTGACATATGATTATCGTACTGCTGGGGGTCGAAATGACTGATCCTGTTCGCGCTGCACGCATCATCGCCCGGGAAGAGCTATGCCTCATGGAGCACGTGCCCGACCCTTGCACCATTGTCATCTTCGGCGCGTCGGGTGACCTTTCCTTTCGCAAGCTCATGCCCTCCCTGTTCGACCTCCACGTCCAGGGGTTGATGCCCGACACCTTCCGCGTCATCGGCGTGGCTCGCTCGGCCATGAGCGATGAACAGTTTCGCCGTCGCATCGGCGAGGTTCTTCCCAAGGACGCCGACGCTGCGGCGGTCAAGTCGTTTGCCGGACAGTGCAGCTATCTCAGCGGCGGCTACGACGACGAGTCGACCTATGGGGCCATCGCCGCGGCGCTGGCCGGCGTGAAAGCCGAGGGCAAACCGGTAAGCCGGGTACTTTTCTACCTGTCGGTGCCGCCCTTCCTCTACCCCACGATCATTGGCCACCTGGGGGACTCGGGATTGGCCCGGCCGGCAGCTTCCAATGAAGGCTGGTCAAGGCTGGTGGTGGAGAAGCCTTTCGGCACGGACCTCGAAAGCGCGAAACGACTGAACGAAGTCGTGCACTCCGTCTTTCCGGAGGAAGAGGTCTACCGCATCGACCATTACCTGGGCAAAGAGACAGTCCAGAACATCATGATTTTCAGGTTCGGCAACTCGCTGTTCGAGCCAACGTGGAACCGCCACTACATCGACCACGTACAGATCACTGCAGCCGAGCAACTGGGGGTAGAGCATCGCGCCGGGTACTACGACTCGTCCGGGGTATTGCGGGACATGTTCCAGAATCACCTGCTGCAACTGCTGGCCCTCATCGCCATGGAGCCGCCGGTGCGGTTTGAGGCCAACGCGGTGCGGGACAAGAAGGTGGACGTCTTTCGGGCGGTCCCTGGCGTCGACGAATCAGCGATGGACAGCTCCCTCGTGCGCGGCCAGTACGAAGCGGGCACCGCCGGTGGCTCACAGGCCCGTGCGTACCGGGACGAGAAGGGAGTCCCGTCAGGCTCCAACACCGCGACCTATGCAGCCATGAAGTTGGAGGTGGACAACTGGCGGTGGCGCGGGGTGCCGTTCTACCTGCGCTCGGGCAAACGTCTGGCCCATCGCTTCACGGAGATCGCGGTGCAATACCGGCGCGTGCCCACCTCTATTTTCAAGCCACTCCTCAACGAGCACCTGGCCCCAAACGTCCTTCGGTTCCGCATCCAGCCCAACGAAGGGATCGCCATCACCTTCGAATCCAAACACCCGGGTCCCAAACTGTGCCTGAGCACTGTGACCATGGACTTCGGTTACCAGGGCACCTTTGGCGCGGCGCCGCCCGAGGCCTACCAGCGGCTGATCCTGGACGCGATGCTGGGGGACCCGACATTGTTTGCGCGGGAAGATGGGGTGGAGGAGTGCTGGCGCATCCTGGCCCCGTTTCTGAGCGCGGCTGAGGAGGCTGAGGGGCTGCACCCCTACCCGGCGGGAAGTCGCGGACCGGCCGCGGCTGCCGAATTGCTGTCCGCAGACGGGCGCGAATGGTACGAAGAAGGCACGAAATGAAGAATGTGAAGCGATTCGACGGAATGGACGAATTGAACCGGGCCGCGGCAGACCTGGTGCTGCAATCAGCCCGGCAAGCCATCGCGGCGAGGGGGAAATTCTCCATTGTTCTGTCCGGCGGCCGTACTCCGAAGGGGCTGTACGAACTGCTGAGTAAGGAGCCATATCTTTCCGGCATCGGCTGGGCCGACACCCACGTCTTCTTCGCCGATGAACGCTGCGTGCCGTCCCACCACTCCGACAGCAACTACCGCATGGCCCACCTGGCGCTGTTGTCACTGGTTCCTATCCCGGCACCACAGGTGTACCGGGTATGCGGAGAACTGGAGCCGGTGACGGCCGCAACGGAATATGACGGGGCGGTGCGAGATTATCTGGACCGCACCGGTGAGCCTTTCGACCTTGTCCTCCTTGGCATCGGCGCAGACGGTCACACCGCCTCTCTTTTCCCCGGGGGTGATGCGTTGAACTCCCGCAACCGGAAGGTGCTGCCCGCGGTTGCGCCCGCCTCTTTCGGCGCGACCACGCCCCACCGGGTGACTCTGACTTTGCCCGCGCTCAACGCCAGCCGACTCACGGTATTCCTGGCATCGGTGGCCGGCAAGAAGGAGGTGCTCGACTCGCTGCTTTCCGGGGACGTCACTGACCCCGTTCCCCCTGCCGGCCTGATTCGGCCTGCAGGTAAGCTCTACTGGTTTCTGGCGGAGGAATCAAAATGAAGACTGGCTTCCGGTTACTTCCCTTCGTTGCTGCCCTTGCCTTTGCCGGTTGCTCAGCAGCCGGCAGTGACCCGGGTCCAAAGCGCTCCGCCGGAGGCGGTGCCTTATGGCTCAAAGCGTGCGACCATGCGGCATGGCTCAAGGCCGACGAAGAGGGCATGAATGGTAGACCGGCGAGCCAGCAGGACATGGATGAGACCCGGGCCGAGTGCATGAAACAGATGTCCGCACTCCCCGATGCTTCCGCGGACCAGCGGGCAAGGTGCTACTTGAGTTCCCGCTCCACCGCGGACTGCGAGGGATGCAACTGGAACGCACCGGCACCAACGGACGAAGCACCCGGCGAAGGCCCTCCCGAGCCGCCCGAGCCGGCATTTGAGGCCCCGCCCGACGAACGCCCTTCCCGTGTCAACTCCCAACTGGAACCGGTGTGCCGCCACGTGATGAAACTGGCGGAAAAGGAACTCAGCAAGCAGGGAGCCGATTTGCCGCCGGGGATCTTCGATGAGGCGATGAACCAGTGTATGTCCACCGACGCCTCCTCCCTGGGGCCGGAATGGCCGCGCATCGAGGCCTGCATCATGTCCACCCAAAGTGTGGAAGAGCTTCAGAAATGCGGTTCCATGCAGCAGTAGCAACAGCAGCAGAGTTAGAGGTCCCCTTCTCCGGCCTCGAATTTCACTTCGATAGCCTTGACGATGGGTGTCAGGCCATCCACTTCCGTGTACAGTGAGACTTCAACCTCCATGTACGCGCCCATGAGGTTCAAGCCGGTGATATCCAGGGGAAAAGACTGGGGCGGGAACGGGCCGAAATAGTCCGACCAGGCAGTGGTCTTCAGCATGACGTCGTCGGGGGCGGCCCTGAGTCTTACTTTGATGTACGTGCCGGCCGGTACGTAGGCGTCGATGATGATGGCCGTCCATACGAGCCGCAACCCCCACCCGCCAAACAGGTGCTGGTAGAAACCGGTGGGATTGGTGAAGGTGTGCAGCAGATAGCCGGTCATATCGCTGTAGGTGTAGGGGCCGGAGCCGGTAGGGTATTCGCCCACGATGTTCCAGGAGTTGGGGTCGATCTTGGTGGTCGACGACTGGTTCTGGTTGACCGCCCACACGTAGCCGGAGAAATCGATGGTCATGCCCAGGGGGTAGCGGCCGTTGCCCAGACTCACATATCCCAGGGTGTCCATGCTATCTGCGTCAACCACCGCGACCTTGTCCGACTCGTCGTTGGCCACGTAAATGTACCCATCCATGGAGCCGACTATCCCCCGGGGCCGATCCTTGGTCGTGGCATAGGCCCAGGCGCCGTTGGAAGGGTCATAACGATAGGCAACCGCCCAGCAGCAGCAATTGGCGGTCCAAACCCTTCCCTTGTGGTCCAGGGTAATTCCATAGGGCTCGTAGCATCCCAGGTTCGACTCGAAAGCCTTTACGTCGTCGTTGGACGGGTCGACTCTAACCAGCTTGTTGCCGCCGCGACCCGACACCCAGATGATGCCGTTCTGATCGATTACGAGGCCATAAGGGTTGGCGGGAATGGAGATAGTCTGCACCGTTTCCCCGCCGGCCGGCTCCAGCCTTCTCAGCTTCTTGCCGTCCCAGTCGCCCACCCAGGCGTGGTTGTCTTTGTCGACCCCCACCGCCCGCTGGCACCCGCCGCCGGGATGGACCACGAACTTCATGCACTCATCCTTGCCCTGGCCCAGCATTTCCCCCGACTCGATGACACCGTTGCCGTTGGCATCTTCGGAAGTCTCGATCTCCCCGTCGCCGTCCTTGTCCACGCACTTGGCCTTGTAGGCCTGGATCTTGGCGATGCCGCCGTCGTTACGGCAGCCGACCCAGACGTCGCCGTACAGGTCCACCGCGGTGCGTGACGGGTTGCTGCAAACATTGTAGCGTCCCTGCTCCTTGCCGGTCTCCGTGTCGATTTTCGACACCGTGTTCTCCGCGGAGTTGGCGATCCAGATGAAGTGCATGTTGACCTTCTCCGAGTCGAGTACGATGTGTCCGTCGACGTTGAGGTCGACTCCGGAGTGGTTGTTGCCCTCCAGTTCGAACACCTCTTCCCCATCGGGCCCGGCGCCCATATTGACGCATTTCTCGTTGCAGTCCCCACAGGGAGAGAGCACCCCTTCATCGATATCGCCGTCGCAATCATTGTCCTGATAGTCGCAAAACTCCAAGGAAGGCTCCACCGACCCGGTACAAGCAGTCCAATAGCCGCCGACACAATCCTGCTGACCGGCCTGGCACGCACCGATGCCCAGGAAAGCCGGATCTCCGGAGTAGCAGGCGATGCTGCTTCCGTCGTTGAGACACGGGCAGCCTTCGTAGATGCCGTTGTCACAGGGAGGGCAGTAGGTATTAAGTTTGGGATTGGTCTCATCGCAGTCCGGGCCCTGGACACAACCATCGCCGAAACCATCGCCGTCGATATCCACGCAATCCGGGTTTTCCGGAATCGGCGGCCCGCCCCTGCTGTCGTATTCCTGATCGCCCCCGTCTCCCGGCAGGTTGGGTGGCCCACCGGTGCCGCCGGAGGTGTCACTGAGCGAACTGCACCCGGCCACCACCAGGATGAATCCCGCGACCATTGCCTGAATCTTCATGGCGCCTGTCCTCCTTCCCCGAGCCCCCTGCTCCTGGCGGAGCCTAGACTACAGCGATGAGTTTTCCCCACAATTAACAATGCCATGATGGTATGGGTGAAGCAAGGGAAAACAGGGTGTCAGGTCGCCTCGGTCAACGCCGAGATTATGGTCTCGGCAGCCTCGCTGACCAGTTCCAGCCGACCGTTGACAGCATCGATGAGAGCAGCGGTGTCACCGTTGCCGGCCTCATCAACATAGCCCATGATCAAGGCCACGGGACCCAACTCTTCGAGGTTGATGGCGTCTTCGGCGGCCACGGCCAATCGATAGAGGTCCCGCACGCGGCGGAGCTCCTGATGGCAAACCTCCAAAGTAGCGATCTCCCCCCTGTGCTGCTCGTTCAGCACGGGCATCATCCTGAACAGGTGCTGACTCACCGGCTCGAGCACCCTGAAATTCGCCTTCATCATGAGAATAAGGTACTCGATGTCGCGCAAGCCGCCGGCACACTCCTTGATGTTTAGATAGCCCGGCTCCACCGACGCCGCACACCGCAGCCGGTCATCCATCTCCTCAGCCAGTTCAAGGCAGAATTCCTTGGCCTTGTCGCAGATGTGACGCGCGACTATCTCCTGCTGTATGCGGCCCAGCATCCGCGAACTTCCAACTACCATGCGCGCGGACATGAGCTGCGTCCGGTCCACCACATCAGCCTGGCCCGACTCGAACCACTCTCTCAGTTGTGAGAAACGAACCACGAATTCGCCAAAGTGATCTGCAAAACGGTATTGGGGGATGACCCCACGCTGCACCAACGATCGGTGCAGGTAGGTGCATACCTTTTTCGAAAAAGCGAAGATCTCCGGGTCGTCGGAATTGAGCACCATTATCAGGTCGTAGTCATCACCAAACGCCTCTCCCCTTCCGTAGCCACCGGTGGCGAACACCGTGAACAGGTCTCGGGTTTCGACGCGGGTGCCGGTCCTTCGCACCGCCTTCCGGCGGCACAGAGAATGGAGGGAGGACATGTACCTGTCCGACAACTCGATAAACGCGGTGGTGTAGGCCTCCAGGGAACCGCCGTTGAGCGCCTCTATTGAGCATGCCAGGTTGGCCAGATCATAGTAGTCCGCCAACGCCTGCCTGGCATCCTCCTCGTCATGGCCGTTTTCAGGCAGTGCGAGAAAACCCGACGCATATCTGCGCAGCCGATCGACGTTCCCGAGGTGACGTATGAACTGAGGATTCTTCTCGGTGACACGCCGGAAGACCCTCCGATAACTCTCGCTGCCCGCGGTGCGCAACCAGATGTACTTTCGAAGTCGCCTCAATTCCAACTGGAGGTCTTCATCCCAGGTGTCATGCGAAAGAACTTCCTCCAGGCGCAAACGTTGAGCCAAAGAGAGCGCCTTGAGCAAGCGGTTGAAAAGACGGGGATTGTGACTGAAAACGCCGACCACCAGCGCCACAATGCCATCGCCTATCTCGCCCTTCGCCAGGAACCGATCGACCATCGTATTGAACAACCGGGTGGCCGGCTCATTATCAACATTGCGAATGATGAGCATCAACTCGAACAAGGTGTTCGGGTCGCTGTCCGCAAACGCCATGTAGCTGTCGATTACCTCTTCTCTGCGCTTCCCCTTGAGCTTCTCCGCGTCGCTCACCAGCAGCTCGGCCAGTTCTCCTCCCCCTTCCTTCAATGACGCCAGCACATCCTCAAAAAACAAGTGGCCACTGAACGTCCGAATGGAGGCGGCAAGCTCGGAAGCCACGTTACGAGTCTTCTTCCCTGTCTTCTTGGCGAACGAGTACCGGGACTGAGCTTTTACGTGATGGCCGAGATCCTCCATTATGCGGCGGGAAGCGCTTCGGATCTGCTCCACAGACTCGAAATAGCGTACCACCAGGTGGTGGACAGGGGACACGCCGCCCCGCTCCTCGAAGCCCATGAGCAGAGCCACCTCTTCGAAGGCCTCATCTTCCTCTTCCAGTTCCAAGGTCTCTTCCTGGACCCCGAACATGTGGTAGAGGAGCCTGAAGACCTCGATAAACATGAGGTTCTCGCCCAGGATACGATAGTCGGCTGCGCGCTTACCCCGGGAACTGCCCAGTTCCAGCAGAACGGGCATGGGCTGGGGCTCCTGGATGTCGTGGATGACTTTCGCGGCCAGGCCGATACCTTTCGCCAGGCGCAGGGCATCCAGCTTGAAGTCGATTCGAGCCGGATTGACGTCGGTTCCCAGCAACGAGTGCAGCTCGCCCAGGAGGCCCCGCAGGAACCCCTGGCGGAAACGCCACCAGCGCGGCTGCCGCCCGTAAAAACGATCGATTACCCCTTTTCGAAACCCGGAGAAGAGGTTCCAACTGCCCACCATCGGCTCGCCCGAGAGAAGCTCGGAAATCATGACAAAGTTGGTGATGTCGTCCTTCAACATCCGAGCGTACTCTTCAACCGTCGAAGTGTAGCCGGAAAGCCCCACCGATTCGGCAATATAGAAGTGCAGCCTCCCCGCCCGCTTGAAAAACTCCGCCACTACCCGCCCCAGCGCCCGGTTCAGGTTCTCTACCCCTTCCGCACCGGAATCCACCGCCATGACATCGACGTCGTCCTGGTCAGACCGGGTGCCCACGTTGCACAAGGCATACTCCGGGCAGGGGGCGTCCCCGAGGAACAACTCCATGAGATTGTCAATGTAAACCGCGTTGAGGCGCTGGTAGTTGCTGGCCTGGGATTCTATGAATGTGGTGTATGCCTCTGCCCGACGGTTGACGTCGGACAGTTCGAGCTCAAGGCGGTCCACCGCCGAGAGGTTCATATGCAGAAACTGCAGGGAGTAGAAGGTTGCCATGAAGTCAAGCTTCTGCTTCTCATCCTCACCGATGGAACGAATCGCCTGCATCTGCTCCCCGGGAGAAGACGCCACAGACCACAGTTCCACTTCATCATACATCGCCTGACGTTCAAGGCATTCAATGAGGTCGGCGAGATTTGATGCAACGGTTAGAAGGAATCTTTCGAAATGCCGCCCCAGCCGGGAAACCCGCTGGCTCAGTCTTGAATAAGCTTCTTCCACGTCTACCCGGAGTTGTTTCCGGCAGTATCCAGCCCGAGATGGAATGCCTTGAGGTTCAACTCCTCGCTGCCCCGGGGAACCCGGGCGGAAATGGCCATCTCCACAGACCTGGTTTCCACAACCCCGGTGGCGCCGACAATAATACCCAGGGCAATCATGTTAGCCGTCATGGAGCGTCCGATCTCGGTCTCAGCCAATTCGACGATGGGCACTGCGATAACACCGTAAGCACCCTCCGGCAACGTCCGCACAGCCCTGCTGTCGGCAATCAGCAACCCGTCCTCTTTCAGGTCGGCGACGTACTTGTCGCACGCTTCCTGGGTCAGACAAAGCAGGACGTCCAGCCTGGTTGCCTTGGGGAAATCGATGTCCCCGTCCGAGATAATCACCTCGGACTTGCTGGCGCCTCCCCTGGCCTCAGGACCATAGGACTGACTCTGAGTGGCGTTTTTGTTTTCGTAGATGGCGGCGGCCTCTGCCAGGATCTTGCCTGCCAGGATCAAACCTTGACCGCCGGAGCCGCTCAATCTCGCTTCATACCTGGGGCTCATACTTTGGCTCCTGTCACTCGCTCAACGAACCGCTGGTACAACTCACCATACTCTATTTTGTTGCGATCGACCAGAATCCCGGTAACTACCCGGTCCTCCAACTCCTCCTCCTCCATCTTCCTCGCCTTCGCCACCGGAATGGAGCGGGACTTCAGGTCGTGCATCATGTCCACCGCAGTCTTCAGCTTGTTTTTGCGCCCGAATGCAGTGGGGCAAGGTGTCATGACTTCGACGAAAGAGAACCCCTTCTTCGAAAAAGCCTTGAGCAGGAGCTTTTCGAGTTGCACCGCGTGATAAACCGTGCTGCGGGCCACAAATTGGCCACCGGCCGCGGCGACTACCCCGGCGATATCGAAGGGATGCTCATAGCTGCCGTAGGGTGTCGTGGTTGCCTTACAGCCCAGGGGAGTGGTCGGGCTCGCCTGCCCGCCCGTCATGCCGTAGATATAGTTGTTGAACAACACGATGTTCAAATCCAAGTTCCGGCGAGCTGCGTGAATCAGGTGGTTGCCGCCAATTGCGATTCCATCCCCGTCCCCGGTTACCACCACCAGATTGAGGGCCGGGTTGGCCAGCTTGATTCCCGACGCAAACGTAAGCGCCCGGCCGTGGGTCGTATGCAAGGTGTTGCAATCAAAATAGCCTGAAGTACGCCCGGAGCAGCCGATGCCGGACACCGCGACGATATCGTCGTTGTCCCACCCGAGGGTGTCAAAGACCCGGACCATCGCCTTCATTACGATCCCGTTGCCGCACCCCGGGCACCAGATGTGCGGGATATGATCCGACCTTAGGTATTTGTCGTAATCTACCGCTTTCACTACGTGAACTCCTTGAGCGCCTCGAGAATCTCTTCGGGGAGGATCGGCTCGCCCCCCACTTTGTGGAGACAGCGGATTTCGACGCTCTCGGCCAGAGTGCGCTCCACTTCCAGGCTCAACTGCCCCAGATTCATCTCAACTACCAGAACCGCCCGTACCCCTTTGGCAGCCGCCCGCAACTCCACGTCGGGAAACGGCCAGATGGTGCGGGGCCTGAAGAGGCCGGCCTTTAGACCGACCCGGCGAGCCTCGCGCAACGCGCCCTTCGCACTCCTCGAGCACGCCCCGTAGGCAAAGACCAGGATCTCCGCATCTTCGGTCTCGACTTCTTCGTAATCCACCAGCATATCCCGGTTCTGGTCCACCTTGCCGTTGAGCCAGTGCTGTACCCGCGCCCCCTGCTCAGAGTCGTTGGTGGGAAAACCGGTTTCATCATGCAACAAGCCGGTGACGTGGAATCTGTAGCCCCGGCCGAAAGGTACCAGCGGGGGTGGAAAATCACCGGCAAATCGGTAAGGCTTGTACTCTTCCGGAGTAAGCGACGTCTCCCGATTGGACGACACGTCGACTTTCTCCGGCAACGGCAACATCACCTTCTCGGTGACGTGCCCCACAATCTCATCAAGAAGGAGGATGACCGGCGTCCGCAAACGCTCCGCATAGTCGAACGCCCTCAAGGTCAACTCGTAGGCTTCCGAAACCCGCTCCGGGCAAAGAGCTATGGCCGGGTGATCACCGTGAGTCCCCCAGCGCGCCTGCATGACATCGCCCTGCGCAGGCAGCGTGGGCATGCCGGTGCTGGGACCGCCGCGCATAACATTGGCAATTACGCAGGGTACCTCCGTCTCGCAAGCGTACCCGATCGCCTCCTGCTTGAGCGAAAATCCGGGGCCGCTGGTGGCGGTCAGCGCCTTGGCGCCCGCCAGAGCCGCACCGATGACGGCACCCATCGCCGCAATCTCATCCTCCATCTGGATAAAAATGCGGTCGTGCGCGGGCAAAAGGACCGCCAGTGTTTCGGCTATCTCACTGGAAGGGGTAATCGGGTATCCGGCAAAGAAAGTGACCCCGGCCTCTACCGCTGCATAGGCCACCGCTTCGTTGCCCGTAAGAAGTCGAGGCCCGGGTTGGGGCTCGGTGTCCATCCGCACTCCTGCGTCAGCCGGCTGCGCTCTGCTTCTCATCAATGGGGAACACTGTAATGGCGAAATCGGGACATCTCAAATCACACAGGTTGCACAAGTTGCAAAGCTCCAACGCGACCGGCACGGCCTTGCCTTCGACCAGCTCAAGCACCCCGTGCGGGCAAAACTCAACGCAAATGTTGCAGCCCTTGCATCGTATTTGATCAACCCGGATTTCCTTTGCCTTTCCAGGCATCGGTCCACCTCCCACCAAACTGAATAAATGTTTACCTTCTCCCGACTGAAAGTCAACATGATTTTAGAAAAAGAGGTTGATAATAACTTACTTGCTTGAAAGCCTTCAGTTTATTGCCTAGCATTTGGTGAGCAAGGAGGAAGACCCATGCTGAGCTTACGCCGGTTGCCGGGGCGGTTATTGCTGCTGACGCTGCTTCTCGCACTTCCGTGCCGCCAGGCCGCGGCCGAAGAGATAACCCCCACCGACGAAGAGTTGACCGACATGGCCGATGCCCAAATCGGCCAACACTGGTACGGCATCTACGTCATGGGCAAGAAGGTAGGCTGGCAACGGGATGCGTGGTCCAAACAGGATGGCCTGTACTGCAACAGAATCGAGTTCTTCCTCCAGATGGCGTTCCTGGGCGTAACAAGCAAAATCACCATGGAAGAGTACGGCTGCTTCTCCGCCCGGCCGCCTTTCGGCATCGTCACCTACACGTCCACGCGGGACGATGACGGCAAAATCGTCACGGTCGAAGGGAAAAAGGAAGGTGAAATACTGAAGTATCGCATTGAAACCGGGGAGCAGAGCCGCACCATGGAGGTCCCCGCAGACACCGACAACCTGAAGTGCACTATCCCCTGGTCCCCCCTGGCCAGAATGAAGACGGGCGACGTCATCAACTCCCACACCTTCGATGAACTCACAGGCAAGAGGCGCTGGCAGCGCATCACCATGAAGACCAGGGAGGACAAATCGGTCATGGGGAAACCCCAGACCATCTACAAACTGTTGGTTGAAGATGAGCAGGGGCTGAATCTGGACGCGCTGGTCACTGCCGATGGGCTGGTACTGGAAGGCTCGCTGGGACCCAATCTGCGCATCGTACTGGAAGACAAAGATGCGGCCCAACGCATGGACGTTGCGCTGTTGGACCTCTATTCCAGCAGCTTCGTCCCCGCGGATGGAAAGATTGAGTACAAGCGCGTGGCCTTGGTGAAACGGCTGAAGCTCAAGCTCACCGGAGCAAGAGCGCTGGAACCGGCGGCCAACCGGCGCCAGAAGGTGGTGGAAAAAGGAGAGAAACACGTGGTGCTGGAAGTGGTCGCGTGCCCCGCACCCGCACTCGACCCGGCTGACAAGACGTACTCCTCGTGCAACGCGGACGTGCCGTGTGATGTCGATGAGTTTGTAAACCAGGCCAAAGAGATAACCGCGCAGGCAAAAACCGCGGGGGAAAAAGCTCTCGCCATTTCCGACTGGGTGAACAAGAAATTCAAATACGCGTTGGGCGCCGGCGGCGGCACCGGTGACCACATACTCAAGGCAAAAACAGGGGACTGCACCGAGTTCTCCAAGGCGATGGTGGTGTTGGCCCGGGCCGCCGGGCTGCCGACGAGGCAGATCTCCGGTGTGGTGCTCGCGTCGGGGGACCCGGCATCTTTCGGATACCACGCCTGGGTCGAAGTGTGGCTGCCGGAACAGGGATGGACCGCGTTCGACCCCACCTGGGGAATACACCCGGTGGACGCCACCCACGTCGTTTTCGATATCGACCAGGGGCTGCAAATGGCCGCACACATGGGAGAACTCGCCATTGAACTACTGGACGTCGAATACTCGGCCGATCAAACTGCGGGGTTAAAATGCGACTAGGGGCACATATTTCGGCAGCGGGCGGAGTCAGCAAGGCTTTCCCCCGCGCGGTGGAGGTGGATGCGGAGTGCATGCAGATATTCACCCGCAACCAGAACCGCTGGTTCTCCAAACCGATTCCCGAAGAAGAAGCGGCCGAGTTCAAGCGCCTGCGGGGCGAGACAGGAATTGGCCCCAACATGGCCCACGCCTCCTACCTGGTGAACCTGGCCACGGTGGACCCGGCGCTGGAGGAGAAATCGGTAAGCGCCTTCCTCGATGAGATTAAGCGGGCCGACCAGGTCGGGATTGAGTACCTGGTCTTCCATCCCGGCTCTCACAAAGGCGAAGGAGAGGAGAAGGGAATCGAACTGGTGGCCGGTCGCCTCGACAGGATTATCGAAGATGCGGGCGACGACAGCGCGGTCACGATTTTGCTGGAGAATACTGCGGGCCAGGGAACCAACCTCGGATACCGTTTTTCCCACCTTCGGGACATTATCGGCTTGTCGAAATACCCCGGCCGACTGGGGGTATGTTTCGACACCTGCCACGGATTCGCCGCGGGATACCCCATCGGCACTGAAGAAGAGTACGCCGAGACTATGGCCGAACTGGACCGGGTAGTGGGCCTTGACCGGCTGCTGGCTTTCCACTTCAACGACTCCAAGAAGGAGTTCGACAGCCGGCGAGACCGCCACGAGCAGCTCGACGAGGGTTTCATTGGACTCGAACCATTCTCGTTCTTCGTCAACGACCCCCGCTTTGCCGATTGCCCCGCCTCACTGGAAACCCCCGAAGGGGATGCCCGCTACAAGCAGGAACTTGCCCTACTGAAAGGCCTCAGAAGATAAGATAGCCGCCGGTTCTCGCCGAACGACGTAGCGAGGCCGACAAGGTGTCTGTAGATTTGTCCGGCACGGACTGAGGACTGCGAGGGTGTGGCAGAGTCACATTGAGCAGACCGGAAGGAGTACAGGACGAAGATGCAGGCAGATGGGCGATCACAGTAGTCGGTTGGTGAGGACCGGCGGCTACTCCGCAGGAACGACGAGGACAAAATCGCCGTTCTCGTCGCTCCATGCGGAGGCTATGGGTATCGGCATGAGGCCGTCGGCGCTGCCGTCGGCTTCAGCCTGGTCGTAAAGCTCCACTTTGACCCCGGCTGCAGGGCCTTCAGTAGGCTCCAGTAGCTTCAGTTCCCCGGACAGATTGGTCGGCTCACCGCCATCAGGGGATTCCGAGGGAGACTCCCCATCGTTGACCCGAGGCGGCTGAATCAGGCCCATCACCGTACCAGAAACAACGGAGGGCTCGGCCAGCTCGAAAGTGCGCTGCTGCGAACTCGGGATGTATACGTCCCGGTCCACCCGGCGCGGCTGGCCCGACTCCTCCGGCGGCACCACAACAATGGTGTACTGGCCGGCGTCAAGCCCGAGCTTATACCTTCCTGTCTCGTCGGTTTGCGCCTCGAAGACACGACTGGGAAGGGGCGCATCCGGATACAGCCCTTTGCCCGTAAAAGTCGCTTCGACCCTGGCCGCGGGCACCACTTCGCCGGAGCTATCGAATACAAAACCGTGAATCTCCGGCTTCGGGGCCAACGCCACTTCCACATACTTGGAGTCCTCGTTGGCGTAATGGAACTTGAGCAGTTGCTGGTGAATGCCGTACGGCTGGTCCTCGCCCTGGATAGTCCGCGAAGGGGGTGACACACTCAACACATAGTTAGCCCGAGGCAGCGCTACCTCGACCTTCCCTTCCGAATCGACCAGGCGGTCCAACTGGAGAGCACCCCCGCCGATCTGACCGGTGAATCGCACCGCGGTTTCAGCCAGCTCGGAAGGGGTATAGGTTCCGTTGGAATCCATCACGTACACGCTCACGTTTATGTAATCCTGAAGCCCCTCCACGACGACATCACCGATGTCAACCGAGTCCTCGAGCTGGATCTCGTCCAGCACAAGTCTCGGCACGAGCTCGTTTTCACTGGAAGGCCGCAGGTGAATGCGGTAGGTCTCCATGTCCACCTCTTCGAGAGGCTGGACCAGAATATCGAAGCTGCCGTCTTCGCCGATCACAACCGTCGAAGACTCGTTGCCTGTCTCTTCCGAAACCGCGAACACCTTTGCCCCGACAAGGGGAGCCGGTTCTTCGCCGCCCGCAAATACACGGCCGGTTATGTGGAGGTACTCCTCCGGGGGGGGAACCGCAATATCCCACTCGTAGACAAAGGGATCGGACTTGTCGAAATCAGGGTTGAAACTCAACCGCTTGTGGTAGGGCGGCATCTGCTCCTCGCCCTCAAACCCGGTCAAGTACACCTTGACGTCGTATTCAGCGCCCCGATTGACCAGAAACTCGAACCCGGCTTTGGCCAACCCGCCCTCGGTGAAATCCGCAGCCTGAGCGGCCTGAGCGTACGCATGGATCTTCAGATCCGGTATCATCCCCTCGGCCACCGCCGAGATGTTGGCCACTTCGCTGCTGATGAGAGTATCGCCCTCAACCAACACCCTGCCGACCACGGTGATAGGACGGTTGAGCGCCAGGTTCAAAGGCGACTCGCTGCTCACATCCACCTTCGGATACTGCTCTTCAACCGCGACCAACCCCTGCTCGGGCGGCACCAGCCTCAGCCACGCAGTCATCTCCATCGGCTCGTCGGACACGCACATGTTGACTTTGAGGTCACACACGAGCGAACCGGTGCAGTCGTCGGATGAATAACACTGAGAAACCAGAATCGGAGAGTGATCCTTGGCCTCCTCCACCACGGCGCAGGCACTCTGCGCCAACAGGACAAACAGTACGGCCATATGTACACGTCGGAAAATCATCTTCCCACCATTAAACCTCACTGCGGAAACGTGCAAAATGCGGTGTCGATAAAATCTACGAACCAGGTTCGAACCGCTACCCGGCTCTGAATCTCGTCGAAATCCTCCCCCTCCAAGGGGGTCACTTCCACCAGCAGCGCACCTTTGCTGTCGTTGTCATACTTGAGACGGCGGTCGCTGGCCACTACCGTGACCATGAAAAAACTGGTGTCTTCCAGAGCGTTCAAGTCGCACGGCCTCAAAGTGAGCGTCTCATCGCCATCCACATTGTAGGCGTACCCTTCCGCATTTACCCAGTACCACTGGAAGAAAAGGCCGTCACCCTCCGGGTCAAAAACCGCATTGGCGATACTGAAGTGCCGCTGCTCGTTCCGGTCGACCGGGTCTTCAGGAGCCGACGGCTCGCACAACGTCCAATCAATGGTCGGCGGCTTGTTCTCCAGAACGACGTCCGGCTCGGGAGGAGGTATCACGCATCCCGCAGGTTGCCAAAGAACACTGGCGAGCAGTGCCGCAAATGCGACGCCCGCCAATCGGTGTGCCCTTAAGTGCAACCTGCGTGCCACCCGATCCCCCCAAATAGAAAAGCATACTTTTGCATACAAAAACTTACAAACACCTGCTGTTATCTATCATTATGAGCTGCCGGAGCGGCACCGCTGTCGTGAGTGGTGATTTTTTTCACTCTCCCTCGGTGCGCTCCTTTTCAAGATATCTAAAAATCGTCCTCGGGTCCACTCCGAGATCTCTCGCCGTCTTCGTCTTGTTGCCCCGGTTGAGTTCGAGGATGCGGGCTACGTAGTCCCGCTGAAACTCCTCCTTGGCGTCGGCCAGCGGAAGGATGCTCAACTCCTCATCGGGAATCTCCAGTTCCGAGGGTTCCAGCAATTCCCGGTCGCACAACACCACCGCCTTGCGAATCTTGTTCTCCAACTCCCTAACATTACCCGGCCAGGAGTAACTCCTCATGGCGGCCAGCGCCCCCTGGCTGAAGCCCTTCGCCTTGGACTTGTACTCGACGATGAAGCGCTGAATGAAGTAGTTGGCAATGAGGAGGACGTCGTCATCGCGGTCACGCAACGGCGGCAGCAGCACGGTAACGACGTTGAGTCTGAAATAGAGATCCTGGCGGAACTCGTTGGCCGAGACCGCCTCCTCGAGGTTCTTGTTGGTGGCTGCAACGATGCGGATGTCGACATCCTCCGACTTGGTCCCACCAACCCTGACCACCTGCTTCTGCTCTATGGCCCTGAGGATCTTGGCTTGCAGGGTGATGGGCAAATCGCCGATTTCGTCGAGGAACAAGGTCCCTTTGTGCGCAGCCTGGAATTTCCCTTGGGCTGCGGCATGAGCACCGGTGTACGCGCCTTTTTCATGCCCGAACAACTCGCTCTCCAGCAGATTGTCCGGTATCGCACCGCAGTTGATGGCCACAAAGGGGCCGCTCGCACGGTCGGAGCGCAGGTGTATCTCCTTGGCGACGAGTTCCTTTCCGGAGCCGGTCTCCCCTCGAATCAGCACACTGATATCGGTGCTGGCGACCCGCTCTACCCGCTTGAAGATGGTTCTCATGGCGGTGCTGGCGCCGATGATCTTGCCGAACTTGATCTCCTGGAGTTCTTCTTCCAACTCTTCGTTGCGCACCGACAGCTCATTGATGAGAATGGCGTTTCTCACCAACAGTGCCGCCTGGCTGGCGAAGACGTGGAGAATATCCAGCGATTCCTCCTCGAACAGATTGACCACGTTGTCATTGCCCAGGTAGATGACGCCGGACAGTTCTGTGCGGGAGAGCATGGGTGCGCACATGACAGAGCACAATTTCAGGTTGACCACGCTCTGAGACATGCGGAACTGAGTGTCGCTGAGCGCATCGGAGATGAGTACAGGTTGTGCTGATTTGACCACGTGCTGGACGATGGAGTCGGAGAAGCCTTCGTCGGACAGAACGCCGGCCTCTTTGTCTATGTTACGGGCGGAATGCAAGGTGGGCTGGCCGATGGAGTCGACGAGGAACAGAAACCCCTTGTCTGCGCCGGTAAGTTCGATAAGTTGGTCCAGCATCAGTTCGATGAGCACCTGGAGGTCTCGCTCCTCCATGAGCGCGGTGGTGAACTCCTGAAGCTTGCGCACCGACTCTCTGGCCCCGATGTCCGATGAGGTAAACTCGTCGGTAGGGATGTCGTAGAGACTGAACTGGAAGGTAAACCGCCCCACCCTGACCACGTCTTGATCCTGCAGTTGCTGCTTGCGGGTTTTCTTGCCGTTGACGTAGGTGTCGGCGCCGCGGTCCAGTGCGGAGATCACGTACTTTTTGCCATCGAAGAAGAGCTGACAATGGTTGGCCTTTATGTCGTCGTCTTCCAGCACGATCTCGTTATCGGAGGCGGTGCCGATGGTGGTGATCCGGCGATAGATATTGAAGAGCCTTGTTCTTACCCCGGGTCGGGGAAACAGTACCAACGAAGGCATATTGTCCTCATGCAGGTTCCTAAAACGTTGTACCCATCACCAGGCCAAAAGTATCGCCGCCCAGCGGCGCGGGCATGACCCGGAACATGCTAGCAGAACCGTCGCCGTTTTCCACCTGTTTTTCCTCGATAATGCGCACCGGCTCGAATGCCATGAGTGAGTCCACCACCCCCCCGACGTACACAGCCCCGAACATGGCGAGCGATACATACATGACATAAAGTGGAACACGGCGTTCATCCCCGACGACACCGCTGTAGTACATGTAGCTCCAGGCACTGACATTGGCGCCTAGAGTCAGCAGTTGCCCGGACATGAACGCCAGGCCCGGACCGGTGCGCCCGGCCGCGAACTGTCCGCCGCCGAAAGGTACAAAATTCACCATGTAGTTCTGCATTTCCACCGTCTTGTGGATAACCACCTGAGTGGGCTGCTCAGTCTTCGTGATCTTAATGACGTTCATCTTCACCAGATGCTGCTTGAGGTCGTTGAAGTCCTTGACCATCTCCGGCGGATAGTAGAACGAGTCCAGTTCGAACGAGGGCTCTTCGATGAGCAATTCAGTGAGTTGCTGCTTGAAACCGCTCTTGTCCTTCTTCCACCACAGCGACGCGCCGAGCATTTCCCGGGCTTTCAGAACCATGTCGCGGGATGGAAGAGTTGGCTCCGGCTCAAGGAGCGGGCGGATCAACTTGACCGTCTTGTCGTAGTCCTGGTACTCGAACGCGCTCTTGGCCAGTTCGAATCGTGCGGCAGGCGTCTCCTCGGCAAATGCCGCGGGGGAAATCCCCGCCACCCCCAAGACCAGCACGGTAGTTAATAGTCTACGCCACATTGCGGCTTATTATAGACGCCCCTTTTATGACTGGTCAAGAATGCGCGCGTGGGGGTTCGCGTTTTGACGGCAGGTGCCGGCGCGTATACAATGTTGTCCGTGCAAGTCAGGGAGCCTTGATGAAGACTCTCGTTTCAACATTTCTGCTGTTTGTCGTCGCGTTGTCACCGGTTTTTGCCAAGGCCGGAAAGCTGTCCAAAAAGGAAAAGGACAAATACGGGACAACCTATTGGGGCAAGTTCAAGCATGCCCCCTATCCCGCTAAGGGGAGGAAATACAAGGACAGCACAATCGCAACCTTCGTGCCCCGGCACTTCTGCCCGACGCTCATGAGAGTGAAGGAAAAACGCAAGGGGAGCAAATCGCGAAGGAGCTATCGCTGTTACTCCGAAAAAGAATACCTCCGGTTGAAGAAGAAGAAGCGTACCCGGGTGAAGAAGGTCACCCGGGTCGACTACGTCGTCCACTACCACGGCCACTCGAACACGGTGGCCAAGACCTTCCGCAACCACCGCCTCCGGGAACAGTTCTCACTCAGTCTGCAAAATGCAATCCTGGTGGTCCCACAGGGCCCTATCAATGCCATCGATTCCGACTTCGGAAAGGTGGAGCGACGACGCGGTTTCAGAAAGATGCTTGTGGAAGTTCACAGCTTCCTGCAAGACCAGGGGGTCATCGGCAAGAAACAGAAGATAGGCCGCATCATCATCACCTCCCACTCCGGAGGATACCGGGCTACCGCCATGGCTTTGAAACACGGCGGCCTGGAGGTGTCGGAGGTGTACATGTTCGACAGCCTCTACGCTCACGTGGACATATTCTTCGCCTGGCTCACCAACCCGAAGAAGACCGCGCGCCGGTTCATCAACGTCTACTACCGGAAGAAGCCGAAAGCCCGCAGCAAAGAACTGCTGGCTTTGCTCGAAGGAGCCGGAGCCAGGGTAAAAAAGCTGACTGAAAAGAAGATGAGGAGCAAGAAATTCAAGCGCAAGAGCCTGGGAAGGGAGCGCATAATCTTCATTCGCACCGACCAGGGGCACTCCAAGTGCACCCGGGGCAACTACAACTACCGGGACTACCTCTTTTCCAGCGGTCTAAGAAGGGTAAAAAGCACCGACTGGTTCAAACAAAACGGGCTGGAGAAGATGGACTTGTAGAGAGACAATTTTCAAGCACCAATTGATAATTGCCTCTACGGTATAGCCTTGTACTGCAACACCACCGCTTCCTTCGAGGCGGACTTCACCATCGCCTTGGTGTGTCCCGCGGACACGTTATTCTCAACTACGAAAGCCATGCCCGCTTCGGCGTGGTGGACCATGTCCCTGTCTTCGTTGCCGGGAAAGATGTCGGGGACATCGTCTAGACTATCGAACTTCTGCACCACCCCACCCGAGGTCTTGAAGAGTTTGAGATGCTTCTGCTTCGCGATGGTGGGCCCGGCGCCGGCCTGGAGATCCACGGTTTTGGACGAGGCATAACAGATTACGTCCACCTTCAACGGCGATGCAGCTACCTCTACAGTCCCCCCGGCGAAGACGACTCCCTGGTCGGGCTTGAGGGTGATCTCCTGAGGCGGGGCCGCCGGTGGGTCGAGTTGGGGCTGCACTGCAACTTCCGATTGCTCCTGGTAGAGTTCCAACACCCCCTCCACCTGATCACTCAGGGGTGACTCGTAAGGGAGCACCCTCGTCTCTTCCTTCACGGTAAGTACTTCCACCCGTTCTCCTGGCCCGCATTCTCCATCGGTACATTCCGCGGCCAACAGCTCATAGTAGCCATCCAGCACCGCGGCGGCAGTCTTGCCGTCCAGGTCGAAAACTTTGATCTGGCCTCCTCCGCAAAGATCCTCCACTGAGGCGACGGAATCAAGAGGCTCCAAAGTGATCTTCAGGCACGGTTGATCCCCTTCCAGTTTGCTATAGGTGATCTGGCTGGGAGCGTCGGGGTCTTTGGCCCCTTCCTCCAGCGCCTCTTCAAACCCTACCTCGGGGTCATCATCAACAGCTTCCCCGCCACAGCCGGACGCACCTCCCGCTGCGGCGCCCCGCGGCTCCTTGTACTGGGTCAGGGTCACCAGAGCCGCAACCGCGACCAGGGCAACTACCAGTACCGCGACTACCAGCACGAGTCGGTTCTTCATGGGACACACCTCGCTTGTCGCAGACAAGTTTAGCAAACGGCAGATCGAAATGGAACAAAGTTGGTTACTGCGGTTTCCAATCGAGGTTGTACGGGTCGAGGCCGAGCTTCCTGATTTCGGCTCTGGCGAGTTTCCCGTAGCGGCCGAACGGATCCACGAAACCAGCAAACCGGAAGTGCTCTAGCGCCTCGTCCTTCCGGCCCTGGCCGTTCACAACGACCCCGAGGTGGTACACGGCCTCGGCGAGAGAATCTCCGAAACCCAAATTCGCCCTGGCAATGGATGCCCGAACCTTCTCTTCCGCACCTTTCAAGTCTCCCTTGCGGTAGAGCAGCCAGCCTTCCGTGTCCAGATAGTAGGTGCCGTGGGAGGGCTCACGCCGGAGCGCATCTCGGACCAGTTCAAGACCCTGGTCCACGTCCACGTTCATCTGGCTGAGCAGATAGGCCAGGTTGTTGTACAACCCCGGCTCCCAGGGAGTCTTCTTGATCTCATCTGCATACCTGGCCCGGGCGGACTCGTTTTCACCCATCAACACCTCGGCTTCCGCCCGTTGCGTCCGAAACCAGAAATCCAGTGGATCGGGCTGTAGCAACTCGTTGATGTACCGCCCCGCCAGGCGGCCGGCCGCGCGACGGGCTTCCTTGGTGATCTGAGGTTCGTGGAGCAACGAAAAGACCGTCTTGGCCGCCTCGTTCAGAAACGCGGTTCTCTCGAATCCGGCCATCTGGTTTCGCAGCAGTTCGTCCGCCACCTTCTCGTGGCCGTTGCGCAACAGTGCGCGGAAGGAACCCAGAGTATAGTACCAGGTCTGCTTGTTGCCGTTGAGAGAATCCCGGAATTCCTTGATGGCCGGTTCAACCTCTCCCCGCAACACCAGATTCCTTCCCTCCCAGAACCTGCACTCAGCGGGCCAGAACTGGGTGGAGCAACCGCGCTTGAGGGCCAGCCGCACAACCTTTTCGGGCAACAGATAGGGCCGGTGCACCATGGTGTCCAGCACCTCCCTGGCGAGAAGCGAGCCGTTCTCCTCTGCCTGCAACACGGCCAACATCAACGCCTCGCCCTCAGGCAGACCCGCACGCAGATACGCCAGCCCCAGGTGAAGCTGCAAAGCTGGGTCGTCGCCCTGCTTCACCAGCAACCTGCCCATGCCGAAATGGTTGTACTTCAGCACGTTCTGGAGCACCTCCAGGCGCCGGGCAGAAGCATCGGAACCGGTAGCCATGTATTCGCTGAAGAGCGACCAGGCTCGCTGTGAGTCGCCTGTCGCTACTGCCAGCTCCGCGACCACGAACCTCAGCGGCCCGTTGGTGGGGTCCATCTCCAATGCGGAGGAGTACAGTTCCAGCGCCAGGGGGAACTCCAATCGGCGCCGCGCCACAGACCCGAAAGTCAGGATCAGGTTGAGCACGTTTTCGCCCCTGAATGAGGTACGATAGGCCAGCTTTCGCGCCTCCGCATTCCGTCCGCTGCGGAGCAACAGTGAGAAGAGCGCCACCCGCGTATCCCTGCTCCCGCCATCGTAGAGGTCGAGGAGGTTGTACTGACGTTCAGCCTCGTCAATGTACTCATAGTCGAAGAGATTTCCTGCCATGCCCCGGCGGGCCTCCGGCCGAGCCGGCACCTGGAGCAGGACCATACGGGTAGCCTCAGCCGTGCGGTCGCGGCGGCCGGTGGCCGAATAGAGCCTGCACTGAAGACGGTGTACCCCCAGAAGCACGTCCTCTCGTCCCCACTCCCGGGACGAGGACGCGACCAGCAGCAACTCAGCCTCTTCGTAGCGGCCGCGATCGAACAGGAGCGTCGCGTACTGCAGCAGTTGCTCGGGAGAGATTGAGCCATCATTTGCCATGCGCATTGCCAGGTCACCGGTATCGTGATCCCTTCCTGCCAGTGTCAGGCCCATGAGCAGCAGCGAGCCGCACGCCGGCGCGCCCGAGGCTGCATACTTGTCGGCAAGGCTCCCCAGGACCAGGTCCAGCTTGCCCTGGCTTTCGAAGCCGTTGACCAGGGTGCCGGCGCGGCCGACTTCCGTCTCCGTCATTCGAGTTCCACAGGCCTCGACCAGGTGCTCCACAGCTCGCTCCGGCTTTGCCCCGGCCAGATGCAGCCGCACCAGTTGCAGCCTGGGGCGGGGGTCTTCCGGGAAACGCTTGACGGTGCCGTTCAGCGCCTTCAGCGCTTCATCGGGTCGCCCCGCATTGCGGGCCAGGAAATCCACCTGACGCTCAAACGCGTCGTACATAGCCTGGTTGATTCGCCCCTGAATTGTAGTCGCCTTCCAGAGGTCCGCTTCAATAAAGATGTTGAAGTGCTTCAGACCTTCCTTGACCTTGCCGATGGCCACCAGGCGGGAGCTCAGCTCCAGAGAAGCAAAGGCGTTGCCGGTGGCCGCAGCCTGGCGCAGCTTCTCCATCCCCTGCTCCATGAGGTGATACTGGAAGTAGAGCAACCCGACGCGCCACATCTGGCGGTCGTCCCGCTTGTGGGCTCTCGCCATTTGAGAGCCCAAGCGCTTCATCTCCTCCGTATCCCCTGACCCGGCCAGGATCTTGAACCCCAGCTCCAGCCCGGTAAGCGCCTGATCGAAGTCGGCCCCCTTGACCATGGTTCTGGCCAGGACCAAGGCCGGGCCGCTAAGATCCCGGGCAAAGAGAAACTCTGCCGCCCCTTCCAGGAGCGTTGGATCCAGAGCCACAGCCTTGTTGAGTTCAGCCAGACTGTCGGCAGTGCCGTCCGCCCCGCGCACGCGGGCAAGAAGGCGGCCGTGCACGTACCGGAGCCGCCCTTCCCGCGGGTATTTGACAACACAGTCCCGGGCCAATTCCAGTACCCGGTCAAGCGCGCCGATGCGCTCACCGTCCTGCACTATCTTGGCAAACTGGGCGCTGCTGCACGCATTCAGGCTGAGGCTCAACCGATAGTTGGCAAAGGCTTCGTCTAATTTGCCCCGGCTTGCCTGCACCCTAGCCATGGCCATGGCAAGGGTCGCGTCCAGATGCCCGGCGTCGGCCAACTCCACAAACACTTTCTCCGCCGCGGAGAACGCACCCTTCTCTTCCAGGTAGGTGGCCGCCTGCCGGTACGCGTCGGGGTCCCCTTCCCGGGCCTTGATGTACTTGCGCACAATCTTCAGCACGTCCTTTTCTATTACCGCAAGCTCCTTCCCCGCTTCATAGTTGAGGAAGATGAGCGCGTCGACATAGGCCTTAAGCAGGGCGAAACTGGCCGGGGACTTGCGAAACGCAGTACTGAACAGCTCCAAGGCCAAATCGCCGGCGGAAACACGCATCAGGATCTCGGCCAGGTAGTGCTCACCGTGCCAACTGCTCACCAGCGGCAGGACCTTGTCCACCAGTTCACCCCAACTCTTACCCTGCAGACGCCAGGCGTAGGCCAGTTGCGCGATGAGGCGGCGCTGGACGTCGTGATCGGTGGCGCCCGCCTGGTGCATGGCAAGCATGCGGCTCAACTCAGCTTCAGTGACGGGTCCCGGGCTGGGGCCGCCGTCGACCCCGATCTCCAATTTGAGTTTGGGCGGTGCACCCGCTCCCGACCCGGGGTCCTGGAGCGCGTCGAGAATCACCTCCCCTGCGGCCTTGGGCTTGTTGGCATCGATGAGAAGGCCCGCGGCAGCGGCTGCGTGCTTGGCCCGGTTATACGGCAGTTCGGCCAACTCCCGAATCACCTTCAGCCCTTCCACCTCGTCGCCATCAAACAACTCAAGGGAGGCGAGAAGGACGCCCACATCGCCCTTCTCCGCGACCGCGGCCTTTGCCCAGGCAACTCTCAGAATCTGACGGGCAGCCTCGGTGGCGCCGTGAAGCAAGGTCAGGCGCGCGTTGAGGAACAGAGCGGACGGAGAGTCGGTGGTGCCGGCCAGGTATTCCTTTGCGAACCGGGCAGCCTGCTCAGCACTGCCGGCCCGGGCAAACATCACGGCCAGCGTCGCGGCCAGACCCGGGTCGTCGAACCTGCCCTTCTCACTGCGTTCCACGACATCGAGAAGCACCCGGGCGTCAGCGGGCCGGTGCGCCACCGCGAGCATCTTCTTCAAGGCCTCAATGGGCTCGGCAGCCGAATCCAGGCAGTGGGTCACCATCGCCTCATCGGCCTTGCCGCACCTGAGGGAAGTCATCGCCCCGAGAAACTTCTTCGCCGGAGGCAACTCACCGTAATGACCGGAGACCAGCAACCGCGCGAACTGTTCGTGGGCAAAACAAGCGAGTTGCCGGTTGTCCGCTCCCCCCATCGCCACGGCCATGCGGGGCACGAATTCTACTGGTTCCAGAGGACCGGCCGCAGCCTCACGGAAAGAGCCAACCGCAGCCTCATACTGACGCCGGTTGATATGCAGCCTGCCCGCCCACAACAGCGCATCCGATCTTGCAGGGCCTTCCGATTCCGCCACCGCTTTCCGGGCGTACTTCAGCGCCCTCTTGCCAAAGCCGTTCTCCTCACACCACCTGGACAGGGCCACCAGGCCGTCCGATGAGGGGGGGTGCTTCTTCAGCCAGCGCTCAGCAAACTTTATCCCGTCGCCCACCCGCTTCTCTTTGAGCGAAGCAAGCTTCAACAACACATCGATATTGGCCGGAGCCGCCCTTAAGGATTCCTCAAGGTAGTCCTCTGCCTGCTCGTGCCTTCCGGTGGCAGAAAGAAAGTCGGCTATGCGGTCCAGCAGGGCGGCGTCCGCGGAAGAGGACTTCACCGCCCGGTCCCACAGCCGGGTGGCCGGCTTCAACTCATCATTGAGAACTGCGAAGGCGCCGCTGAAGAAGAGGGCAACGGCTGAATCCTTCGACCGGGCAACCACCTGCTCGAACACTTTTACTCCCGGCTTGCCCATGCGCCAGGCCAGGAGAGTGCTCCCTACCAACTCAACTGCTTCATCGGAAAAATTGTGATGCTGCAGATATTCGCCCATGAGAAGTGCC
The DNA here is from genome assembly GCA_964626565.1 of uncultured Myxococcales bacterium. GTDB lineage: Bacteria > Myxococcota_A > UBA9042 > CAIXZC01 > CAIXZC01 > CAZVFX01. Next base: position 58,406 of record CAZVFX010000002.1, on the reverse strand, counting down.
GGGTCCACCTGCTCCGGGGCCTTGTTGACCAGAAAGGCCATCGCCTTGTAGAAGTCGAAGTCTCCCGGACTTCGGGCCTTGCCCGCAGCCAGAATCTTCAACGCCCCATCGTACCGGTCGTACTTGGCCAGCAACGCGGCCGCTTCCAGCTCCCTGGCCTTCAGGCCTTCCACAGATTCAACCTGCAAGTACTGCTTGAGTTCTGCGTCGGCACTGCTTTCGTTCCGGTCCTTCAACCAGGCTCGAGCCGCGTCCAAATGGACCGACGGACAGTCACAGCCCAGTCCGCTCGCCCGGGCAAACATCCAGGCGGCAATCCCGGGGCGATAGGCTGCCTCTGCAGCCAGCGCCGAGGCATACACCAGGTTCCCCGCACCCTCGCCCAGGAGTTTCTCCTCCCTTGCCACCAACTCCTTCAGCTTCTCGGTCTCACCAAGGCGGGCCAACGCCTCTGTCTCAAGGGCAAACGTCCCTTCAGACTTAACCCCGAGCCCCCTCATCAAATCCACTATCTTCAGGCCCGCCGAGTAGTCGCCTCGCTTCACCTTCGCACGGAAGAACCTGCTCAGTGGAGCAGCCGCGGCCGGCAGTTTGAAGCCGGGTCCCGACAGTTTCAACAACAGGTAGCACGCCCTCAGCTTGTCATAACTATCCCGCGCTTCCGGCTGCAGCAACTCTACAAGCTGCCGGCCGTAGAAGGCGGAGACAGCATTGATGTCCGCGGCAAGAGTAGAATCGGCCTTGACCGCGGTAAGCAGATGTTGGGCACCTTTCGGGAAATCGCCGAGGCAAAGCTGGGCTCGGCCCAGGAGATAGTTCACCGGGCCCGGTTGTTCATTGCGGGAGAAATAATAGGACAGCAGGGGAATAGCCTCGCGGCAGGTGCCCGACTCCAACACTCGGGCTGCCTCGGAAAGGTCGGGTTGCTCCTTCACCATCTCCAGAAACTCCGGAGAATAGGCCGGGCCATGACCGCCCCCGCCGGCCGCCGGAGAACAGGCAACCGCACACAGCAGGGACAGCAGCAAGATAGTATATCTCAGTCGACGACAAAACATCCGCGTCCTCCACAGCTGGAAAATAATGACCCGGCCATTGTACATTCAAGGCCGGGGTTTGCAAAGGTCCTAGAAAATGACACCGGGACTTTAAACATGTTGCAAAGTAGTTGTATTCCATGCCGCGGTGCGTTATAATGCCCACGTTGCGTCAAAATACCAGCACGGAGGCGAAGCCATGGCATATCGCGAGACCGTACTTGTTACCGGAGCCGGAGGCGGGGTCGGCACCTACCTCGTCCGGGAGTTGCTCTCCGCCGGATACAAGGTCAAGGCTACTGACCTGCCCGGAAAGCCCTTCGCCTTCGGAGGCAGCCGGGTCAAAGAGGTCCGGGGCGACCTCACCGACCGGCAGTTCGTCGAAGACCTCCCCTACGGCGTCGACCACATCATCCACGCCGGGGCCGCGCTGAACATAGGTCTTCCATGGGAGGTGCTCAAGGCAGTGAACCTGGACGCCACGGTGTGGCTGTGGAACAAGGCAGTGGAGTGCGGCATAGAGCGCTTCGTCTTCTTCTCCTCCGCGTCCACCTACCAGGGACAGGACCGGCCCATCGTGGAGACCGATCCCCAGGAACCGGGGGGGTTTTACGAGAAGAGCAAATTTCTGGCGGAGAAAGCCCTGCTCAGAAGCAAGTTGGATGGTGCGGAACCCCACCTCACCATGCTACGACCGGCTCTGATCATCGGGCCGTTTTCCACCGCCTTGTTGGCCGCCGTATGCGTGGCGCCGCCCATCTTGAAGCACACTCTGGGCTTCTCGCCACGACTAAGCGGTGGTCCGAGGACCAACGCCGTGCACGCCTTGGATGTCGCCCGCGCGGCCCTGCACGTGTTGAAGAACGGCGAGGACACCGAAGTTTACAACGTGGCCAACGATGACGTGCTCCCCTTTTCCGAGTTCTTCAACGTCGCGGCGGAGGAGTACGGCATGACGGTGCTGCCTTTCCCCACCATCTTCATCCCGCCCAAGCCGGTAATGCAGCAGATCCTTCCCATCGCCTCCCGCCCGGAGCTTTTCACCGCCCTCAACCTCGGGTCCGGCATGCTCTGGAAGCGATTGCGCAAGAAGTTCAACCTCACCGACGACCTGACGCCCAAAATCGACAAGGAGATGATGGGCTATGCCGTGCGGGATTCCGTCTTCGACGCAGCAAAACTCTCCGCCACCGGCTTCGAATACACCTTTAACACGTACCGCTCAGCCATCAAAGATGTGCTGGATTGGTATGTGAAGGAGAAGTGGATCCCGCCCTGTTCACCCTGAGCGCAGCCGCCCTGGCGGCAAGTCGAAGGGCTGGTGCTCGAGCTCCACTCCCGGTTTTCATGCTTAAAGCCGTTCCAAGACTACTTCTTCGCTAAGTCGATGCCCAGTTCTTTGAGCTGGCGAGAGTCTACGGTGGTGGGGGAGCCGGCCATGAGGTCGGTGCCGCTGGTGGTTTTGGGGTAGGCTATCACTTCGCGGATGGAGTCTGAGCCGGCGAACAGCATGACGACCCGGTCCATGCCGAACGCGATGCCGCCGTGGGGCGGGGTGCCGTATTTCAGCGCTTCGAGAAGGAAGCCGAACTTATGCTGCGCTTCCTCCTCGCCGATGCCCAGGGCTGCGAACACCTTGCTCTGCAGTTCCGGGGTATGGATTCTGATTGAGCCGCCGCCCAGTTCCACGCCGTTGAGCACCATGTCGTAGGCCCTGGCCCGGACTTTTCCCGGCTCGGTCTCCAGCAGGTGCAGGTCGTCGGGTTTGGGCTGGGTGAACGGGTGGTGCATGGCTACGTAGCGGTCGTCTTCCTCGTTGTACTCGAACATGGGGAAATCATAGACCCAGCAGAACTTGAAATCACCGACGCGCTCGGGATAGATTTCCGGTCCCAGGTGGGAGCGCAAGGCCGCGAGTGACGGGAGCACGACTCCCGCGTCGCCGCCCACGAACAACAGCAGGTCGCCTTCGTTGGCGTCGAACAGCTTCACCACCTCGGCCTGGGCTGCCTCGTCCAGGAACTTGGCGATTGAGCCGGAGAATCCTTCGCCCGTAACCTTCACCCACGCGATCCCCTTGGCTCCGTAAGGTGCGGCCACCGGGGTCAGCGATTCGATCTGCTTGCGGGATTTGCCTGCCCCGCCGGGCACGCAAATGCCCCGCACGGTGCCGCCACCTTCCACGATGCTCTTGAATACGCCGAATCCCGAGCCAGCAAAGACGGCGGATGCATCTTTGAGCTCCATGCCGAACCGCAGGTCGGGGGCGTCCTTGCCGAAGCGGTCCATCGCTTCGGCATAGGGGATGCGCGGCAAGGGCAATTCGAGTTTGCGGCCGTGGAGTTCGCTGGACATCTGGGCCATGAGCCCTTCCATCACGGACATGAGATCTTCTTCGTTGATAAAGGACATCTCCACGTCGATCTGGGTGAACTCGAGTTGCCGGTCGGCCCTCAAGTCCTCATCCCTGAAGCAGCGCGCGATCTGATAGTAACGATCGAAGCCCGCGATCATGGAAATCTGCTTGAAGATCTGCGGCGACTGGGGCAGCGCGTAAAAACTGCCTTTGTGCATCCGGGAAGGCACCAGGAAGTCACGGGCCCCTTCGGGAGTGCTCTTCATGAGCAGAGGCGTTTCAATTTCGATGAAGCCGGCTTCTTCGAAGTACCGGCGAGCCGCCGCGGTGGCTTTGTGCCGCAGGATGAGTTTCTGCTGGACCGAAGGCCTTCTGAGGTCGAGGTAGCGATATTTCAGCCTCAAATCCTCGTGCGCATCGGTTTCGTCCCTGATGACGAAAGGCACGGTGGCGGACTGGTTGAGCACTTCCAGTTCGGTCACCGCCACTTCCACCTCACCGGTGGCCATGTCGGGATTAATGTGGTCACCCCGGTGCTCGACTTTGCCGGCTGCGGCGATTACCCACTCCTGGCGCAAGTCGCCGCCCGCCTCGAACGCTTTCGAGTCTTTGTCGAACTTGAGCTGCACCAGCCCGGTCCGGTCTCTCAGCAGCACAAACACCTGGCCGCCCATATCGCGCACCTGGTGGACCCAGCCCATGATGACCACGTTGGCTCCGTCGTCGGTCCCCCGGAGTTCACCGCAGTAGTGAGTTCTTTTTGCATCTTCGATAAACTTCATTCTTCAAACCCTCCAAGCACTCGTTCCAAGCTCACGAGAAGCTAGACTAAAAGGCAGGGTTTTGCAAGTTCTACTGCAGGCCGATGAGGCGATAAAGCTGGTGCTTTTCGTTTTCGAGGGCCCTTGCTTCGGCGGGGAAGAGGTCGATGCACTGTTGCCAGGCCTGCTCGTACCATGTGGTGTCGGGGGTGGCGAAAATAGAGACGGTGTTCTTCAGGCTTTCCGCTTCGAAGCGGCGGTAGGCGGCCCAGGCCGCGGGGGACATGTTGCCGTCGGCTATCTTGGTGCGCCACAGCGCGAGCTGGCCGTACAGCGCGTGATTTCCCCGGGCCAGGTATTCGTCCAGGTGAGCGGGGGAAGGGGCGCCGGTTTGCATATTGCGCACGATGAGGAGGTAGAGCAGCCGTTTCATGTGTAGATCGTCGGTGCGGGATCTGCCCTCGGAGAAGAAACGGATAAATTGCTCCAGTTCGCGATCGGTAGGCTCTCGCTCCCCAAGATAGCCGTGGAGTAACAGACCGGTGTAGCGGCGAGGGCGGAGGCGCTCATCCCGGCGATAGAAATCCACCGCTTTCTCCCCCAGGTAAAAAGTCTTGGGCGCCTCGTATTCAAGGGTAGGAAACAGGTCGGAGTTAAGATTCTCCTTGCCCGGGTACGCAGTCTTGAACGCGGCGGGCCCGAGGATCTGCACCGACAGAAAATCAACGGCATTCCGAATCGCGGCGGTGCCGCCGGGACGGTTGAGATCGGCGCGGACCGCGGGAGTAGCGATACGGCGCTCGAGTTCTTCGAAGGAGACCGCAAGCGGTGTTGCAGAGCCTGCCAGGATAATGTCTGCGTTGCGGGGATGCCACACGGTGACGTGGGGGAAAACGTGGCTGAAGCTGTTGAAAATGATCTCCAGGGTTTCGTCGTTCATCTCGTAGGCGTGGATCCACTGGATCATGATCCCGCCCGCGCCGAGGTGCTGTTTCGCCTCGGCGAAGAACTCGATGGTAAACAGGTTCCCGATGCCGGCGATCCAGGGGTTCGACGGCTCAGACACTATCGCATCATATTTGGCGTCAGGTTGAAGGTGCAGAAAATCTTTGGCGTCGCTGACGGAGAGTTTTACCCGCTGGTCATCCAGGGGCGCGCCGCTCACGTGGTCGAAAAAGCGTGACGCCTCCACCACCTCGGGGGAGATCTCGACTACATCCACCGCGTCCACCGGGTGAGTGAGCACCGAGCCGACGGTAATCCCGCTGCCGAGGCCGATGACCAGGGCCTTTTTCGGAGCTTCGTGCAGCAACATGGGGATCTGGCCCAGCAGAATCTGGGTGCTCATGTCCCCACCGGTGCCCGCATCGGTCTTGCCGTTGACTTTTAACCTCACCTTACCATCCTTCTTGGACTTCAAAACCACGACCGACATGTCCGCACCGTCTTTGTGGTAAAGCACGTCGGAGCGATCCATGGCCGCCCTGAAGTCGTTGTAGGAGGGTGCGACCCGGTCGCGATAGCGATAGAGGCCGGTGTTCAGCTCCACCAGGTTCCACTGTGGGACCAGCAGAACGAACAGGCCAAAGGCCGCGACCAAAACCGGGAAAGCGACGAAACGCCTGACCGGAGTTCCGGGCCGAACTGCGAGCAGTCCCGCTCCCAGGATTCCCGACGCCAGGATGCCCAGTTCCATAGACCATTGAATGCCCAATGTGGGAATGATTACAAGGCCGGCAAGGCTCGCACCCAGTAGGTTGCCCGCGGTGTTCACCGAAAACACGGAACCTACGCCCGCGCCCAAGATGCGGATCCGGCGAACGCAGATGCGGCTGGCCAGGGGAAGCGTCATACCGATGAAGATGGTGGGAACCGCCATCAGCAGGAAGCACACCAGCACCTTGGTGCCGATGTAGAGGGAAAAGGTATCAGGGGAACGCACCAGCAGAGTGGAGAGCACGTGGAAGAAGTAGGGCAGCCGCTCATAGAGCGGGAGCATGAGGAAGAGGGAGACAAAAACCCCCAACTCCGAGATGGCAAACCATTTCAGCGCGTCTCGATCTTTGCGCATGAGTGCGGAGACCAGCAATCCACCGATGGTGATCCCGCCGATGAAGGTCATGAGCATAATGGAGAAGGAATATGTAGACGAGCCCATCACCAGGCTCAACAACCTGATCCACGCCAACTCGTAAACCATGGTGAGAAAACCGGACGCGCAGATGAAGACCATGGTCCACTTCACCTGGGCGTCGGTGTACTGTCGGACGGCCGCTTCCGGCGTTTCCGATGCGGCGGGTGCTTCAGCATCGGAAGACTCCTCGTATCGCTTGAGGTACAGAAAGACGAGGCCGATGATGATGTTGACGGTAGCGCCCAGGACCATTGTGAGCTGAAGGCCAAAGGTCCTGATGAGGTGGAAACCGGCCAACCCGCAACCGAACACAGCACCCAGCGAGTTGATGAAGTATAGCCAGCCCACCTTGCTGCCCACCTCGTCGAGCCGAGCGATGATGTATTTGGACAGCACCGGCAGCGTCCCGCCCATGAGAATGGTAGGAACAAGAATCGCCACCGCCGCAAACAGAAATTTTAACGCCAGATTCCCCCACGCTTCCGGGTTCGATGACGCCAGGTGCAGATACGCGCCCGACAGCAGATCAAATGCTACGGGAAAGAGGGCGCATGTAAGGCCGATACCCAGTTCCAGGAAAGCGTAGAGCTTCAGTTTTCCCACCTTCCGGTCGCACAGTCTTCCGAAGATCATGTTGCCAAGCGCGAGGCCGCCCATGAAAGTGCCCAACACGATGGTGTGGGCGTAGCTGGTGGCGCCGATGAAAAGGGTCAGATATTTGCCCCAGACAACCTCGTACACAAGTCCGGTAATACCGGAGAGAAGAAAGCAGACGTAGAGAAGGTATCTCATAGTCCCTTGGTAGTAGAACAGACTGCCGCCGAAGGCAAGTAAAGCCGTTAGCCGTTAGCCGTTAGCCGTGAATTGATAATTGAAAACTGCTTCTCGTCTACTTAACCGCGATTTTCCAGGAGTTGATCCGACCGGTGTCCTTCTCCCACTGGTCGATGACCGTGAGTTTCCACTCGCCCTTGGCGCTGTTGCCGTCATAGGCTTTCACGTCGTAGGTACGCTGAAGGTTGTCGTCACCGCCCCCTTCTTCAAAGGGTTTGATGATCTCGTCTTTTCCGTCGTGGTTCACGATCAACTGCAGGTCGCCCACGTAGGTGTGGGTGATGTCAACGGTCACAGTGAGCTCGTTGATGGTCACGTCCTGGTCGACGTTGATGACGCTGACTGCGGGCACTCCCATGACACCGCCGGGGGCTGCGTCGGGAATCTCTACCGGGGTGTCGGTGGAGGCAAACTCGGCCCCCTCAACCTCGGGGTCTTCGTGACCGGCGATCATCTGCGGCAGAAGGTCGTTGATGAGAGTGTTGTAGTCCACGAACTCGTTTTCGTAAACACGATTCGAGTCGTTGCCGTTGCCGGTGGGCTGCCACATGAAGTCCGGGTGCAGGTCGGTGTAACCTGACGTGGCGCCGTGATTCCATTCGCCGTCGCCGATGATGCGGGCGTTATCGTCATCCATGGGCGCGGTCAGCCAGAGCACGTACGACAGCGTCCGCTTGTGGAAGTGGCCGGAGTGATAGCTCTTGAACTTGTCGTGGGTCATGGAGTCGAAGTCGTAGGGCTCGGTGAGAACATCGTGGCCCACGCCGTCGCTGACGTAGTGGAAGGTGGTGGAGCACAAGACCGGGTAGACATCCTTTTCGCCCAAGTCCTTGATCTCCGGGTCGCCACCGTACCAGCCGCCATAGTGGGTGAGCTTGACCTCGACCTTCTCGGCCGCGGCGTCGCCGCCCTCGGGGGTCTCGTACTGAGGCTCACACTGTGCCCAGTAGGACTTGATGGGATGGTTCCAAACCTGGTCGCCGGTGTAGGCATCGATGACGAAGGACTTGTCCAGGTTGCCGATCTGATCGGAGTAGAAAATGTGGAAGGCGGCGGGAGTAACGTCGGTGTAGTCGATCTTCTCCCGATCCGACTCATCCTTGTGGCGATCGCAGCGCGAGCCGAAGAAGGAGGAGTTGCACTCCATCCACGTCTCGGTGAGCAGTCCCTTGATGTCGCCCACGTTGAACGGAATCTCGTTGATCACTGCGTCCTTTACCGGCTCCGGCTCCATGACGGCCGCCGCGGCCCAGGCGTTGCAGTGGCCCCACCAACTGCCAACGCCAAACTGGTAGTTGCCGTGCTCCTTGATTTCCCATTCGTAGGCGGTATCAGCGATGAAGTCGAGGTCTTTGAGTTCGCCCTGTTTCTCCTCGATCTTCTCACCCAATTCGACGTACTTCTTACCCTCTTCCGTGTCCTGCCAATTGAAGTCGGCGTTGCCCTGGTTCTCTTCGATCATGCGGTTGAGAGTATGGACCAGCTCCCGCCGCTCCTCGATCCAGGAGTCCACGTCATTGCCGATCTCGTCCTTCTTGTCGATATAGGCTTTGATCGCGTCGTATTCAATCTTGTCCAAGCGGCCTTCCAGCCAGTCGATCTTCTCGGCGGGAGAGAGCTTATCCCGGTCGACGCCCTCGGCGAGGGGCTGGTACTTGGTGTCGCCATATCCGGCCCGGAAGCGATTGGCCAGGCCGTCGGACTTGTACGCCCACCAGGAGCCGACCCACACGTTCTTGGAAACGCTGGCCTTCTCCTTCAGCTTGGTGAACCGGTACTCGCCGTACCGCTTGTTGTAGTCTTCATAGGCTGCGAAGACGCTGGTCGTTGCGAACATAATGGCTATTGCTATCGCGATTGGTGAAAATTTCATTGTTGGCCCTCCTTTACCGTGCCATCAGGGTCATGTTGACAAGCAGCCCGTAGCCCTGCTGGCTGTCCACGTAGAACGGCCACGGTTTGCCGGTGGCCCAGAAGACCACGTCGCCGTTGGGGAAGGCGTATTTCATGTAGCTGTCGTTCCGCCACCCGGGGACCTTGCTGTCGGCAATAGCCTCCAGCTCAGCGGTCATCACCGGCACTTCGCCCGCCGGAGCCGCTACCAGTACTCTCGGCACAGTGTGAGGGAACAGGTTGGAGCCCGACTCCAGTGCGGAGAGGGAGGACTCTTTGTCGACCTCGATGGTCTTGCCGTGGGGGTATTCCCGGTTGAAGAAGGTCTCACGAACCGGGCGCAACAGGTCATCGAGTTCGAACTGCAGCGCGTATTCGTGGGTGTCGAGGCGGTCGGCCGAGAACTGGGCAAAGTCATCGGGCGTGCCCTGGGACACGTTGACCTTGGCCACGTCCCGCTGGACGTTGTCGATTACGGCCCGGTTCACCGCCAGCACTTCATAGTCAAAAAGGTAAGGGTCGGAGACGCTCACCCGGTTGTCCTGGAGAACCGCCTGCAATTCCGCCGGCTCTGCGGGGAGCTGCTGGGCCTTCAGGGTCTCACGAGCCATATCGTTGCGCACCTTGAACTGATAGGCCACCTGCCAGGCATCGCCGACCAGGTAGAACCGAAGTCCCATGTTCGCCTGCTCAAATGCGCTGGGTCCCGCCGGGTCGCAATCCGGGCAGTCGCCCTTACCAACTTTCCTACCCGGGTCCACAGCTTCCTCGCCGCCGCCGCCAGAGCTGCAGCCAAGCACAAAGGCTGCCGTCGCCATCAACAAAATCCCTATCCATTTCACCTTCATTTCAATCCTCCCGCCATTAATATAGAACGGTCAATCAGACTCAAAGAATGGGCGCATTATACGGACGAAAAACCGGAAAGCAACTCTTTTGTGAGCAAAATGTTAGGTTTTTGAAATTATCAGGTTGTCCAATTGAAATAGTAGCCGTCCAGGAAGCGATCCATCGCCTGCTTGTAGCGCTGGCGGTACTCGTCAAGACCGACCCCGTTTATCTTGATCACTTTGGCCGCGGTCTCTTCGCAGTAGCGGCACACGTCGCACCCCTTTGAAGCGCAACTGTTTTCCTTGAAGTAATCGATAAAACCATCCAGCGCCCGGTTGTCTATCTCCACCACCGGCTCCAGTGGAAAAGCCAGGTCGCCGAACTCTTTCAGCCGCAGGGGATTGACCAGGGTAGGTCTCACAAACGTCCTCGCCATGCGCAGCTTTGCCCCGGCGCTCTCCGCCCCTTTCTGCCGGTGGTCCTGCGCGTGCTCCACCAGCTCCAGAAGATTGCCGTCGAATCGACGGGCAGCATAAGCCTGCACCCGGCGGATGATTACGTCGGTAGGATTGGAGCGGTTCACCACCTTGAAATACTCCATGCCCAGCGATTCGTAGAGGTCCATATCCTCGGGCCGAATCCAGTCACCCCGGATATATAGGGCGGGATCAGTAAGCCTTGCCGTCCTGCAGTTGAGCAGGCAGTAGTCGATCATATACCCCTTCGACCAGTGCCCTTTCTGCGACGAGTGGGAGTGGAGGTTGGCGTGGGTGTTGTAGAAAGCACACGACTGAATGCAGTTGTTGTTGAGGATCACCTGAATTTCCGCGTTCACAGTTCCGGCCATCTCTTCGAGAGTCTTCAACTCCCGGTTCAGCGCAACGGGGGAAGCGGTGATGACGTCGGCGCCCATATCCGCCCACTGGCGGGCTTGGAACACGTTGACCACGTTGGCGAACGCGGACACTTTCACCTCGAGGCCGGGGTTGTGGCGTTTGGAAATCTGCAGCAGCAGGGGGTTGGACACGGTAATTGAGTTGAGGCCCAGTTCACTCACCATGTCGAGGATCCGGCGAATGCTCTTGTAGCCGCCCGCGGTGGTTTCCATGCCGCCCATGGCCGCGGCGTTGAGCAGATAGTTGAACTGGATGCCTGCCTTGCGAGCCAGGGTTGCGTGCTCGTTGAGCCGTTTCTTGTCCACCGGCGGCAGCACGTGGGATGTGCGGCCACCGCCCACCGCGTCCGCGGTAAGCTTGCCGTAGATTTCGTGAACGCCGGCCGCGGCCAGAGGCTCGATTAGCGCATCGTCAAAATTGGTTGGGGCCGACAGCTTCATTCTTCCTTCCTGTTGGCGGGAAGATACGAGAAGAAGCTGCCGCTTTCAAGCTCTTCGAGATTATTCTCGACGTCAGTGAGGTATCGCTTTCGCTCCTCGGGGTCGAAACTTATCGCCTTTTCCGCGTAGCGGTCGCACCACCCACACTCGGCGCAAGAAAGACTGCGGCAATCGCGCTTGCTGAATCCATCCAGAAAACCGTCCAGGGCGCGGTTGTCGATAGTAAAGGTCGGCTGGCGGTTGCGCCGGGCAAATGGCAGCGCCTTGAACACATTGTATTTCTCGGGGCGCAGAAACGCCTGCACCATGCGGGGGAGTCGGCTTGCGTTGAGGTAGGCGTCTACCCGGTCCTGGCGGTAGCCGGGGATGAGTTCGGCGAGATTGCCCTCGTACACGCCTTCCCGATAGGCCGTGAGGATCTTCTCGAGCTGCTCCGTGGGTGAAATGCGGTCCAGCAGTTTCAACCGGTCGACACCCAACTCGTCGTAGATGTGAAGGTCGTCGGGCCTCACCCACTGCCCCGCAATGATGCGCCTCGGCTCTTTCACCTTCATGTAGGTGCACCTGGTCTCGCACACGGGCAGAGTGAACATCCCCGTGCCCGAGGCGTTGGAGCCATGGGAGGCGACGTTGCCGTGGTAGAAGGTCTGGTGGCACCTGTTCATGCAGGACAGGTTGCCCGCGACTTCCAGCTTCAGCCCCGTATGCTTTTTCAGCGCTCGGAGCAGGTTGAAATCTTTGGAATCGAAGAGGATGAGGACTTCGGCGCCGGCTTCTTCCCAGTATTTCGCGGTTTCAACCGACTCGACGCCGGCCATCATGGAGACCACAATGTGCGCGTCGGGGTAGCGGCGCTTGATTTTGCGGGCGAGGTAGGGGATGGAGACGGTGAACCAGCGAACGCCCGCGTCCCAGGCCCAACCGACCAGGCTGTCCAGTTCCTTCTGACCGGCCCGGGTGAGCTCCCGATTGCCGAGGCAGGTGCCGTTCAAGAGATAGTTGAACTGGATGCCCGCATCGTGGACATTGCTAATATATCTTTCCGCTTCCTTTCGAGTCAACTTCGGGAGCAGAAAACTGGCCCGTCCACCGCCCACCAGATCGTGGTGGAGTTTTCCGAACAACTCTGTCACGCCGTGCTTCCGGGCGACGTCTATCAGCCGTTCATCCCAGTTGCAGGCCAGCACAAAATCCATCCCGCCCTCCTGTCGGGAATGTTAATACATGTGGGCGGCGAAAGCCAGAAAGCCCGCATCGCAAGCGATCCGCGTGGGAGGCTGGGGTGGCGGGGGCGCCTACTGATGGTCCGGCAGGAGGAGCTCGTCGATTCGCTTCATCAGTTCTTCGGCTGAGCCAAGTGCTGCTCGGGCATCTTCCTCGGTTTCTGGCGCCAGGAAGCTCGGGTATCGCGGTGTCACCCCGAATTGGGTGAGCAGGGCCACCGATTCGGCGAACCGCTCCAGGCCGGGCAATCGCTCCGCCAGAGAATCCAACAGCAGGACGAGGTCATGAGTGCGGGGAACATCAAGATCAGCGGCCACCAGCAGAGCCTTGAGCGATTTCTCCACCGCTTGTTGCGAGTGGAAGCACGCTTGGTCCCAAAGAGGCGATTCGGTCCCCGTCGCGAGTTGCGCCATGCGCAGATCGCCCCGGGCCTTCTCCAGCCATGCTTGTACTTCCGGGTCGTCAGGCCGCTTCATGGAGGACCGTCCCCTCTTGCGAAGCTCTGTACACGACGGTACTTTTCCATCGCACAAGCCGCTCGTATTCTTCGGGAGTGACAACCAGGACATCAAACGCGCCATGCAAACCCCTCAGTCCCAGACGAACCGCCGCACCCCGCCTGGCCGGAGGTAGATCCGTCGATGCAACAACCAGAAGATCGTGGTCGCTGTCCGGGGCAAATCTGCCCGTTGCCCGTGAACCAAAAAGCAGAACCCTCTCGGCGTTGGGAAAGACTTCCAGCACTCGCTGTACGATGGCTGCCGTCGCTGGCGTTTCGGCCATGGCTCACTCCTCCTACCGTCATGATGCAACATCCACCTCGCGTTGTCCAGAATGACAGGACCCGGCCGATGCTGCGCAGCGCAGGCCCCTCGCTTCCGACTCCGCCAAGACTACGTCGAGACAGGCGCTCTCGGGGTACTGTTGGTGCCGAGTGTGGGAGGCTGAGGCTGCGGGGGCGCCTACTGATGGTCCGGCAGGAGGAACTGGATGCCGGAGGAAGGATGCCTCACTGTGGTGAGACTGACGCCGTAGGCGTTTTGGAGGAGTTCGCCGGCGAGAAGTTCGGCTGAAGTGCCGTAGAACAACTGTACCCCTTGGTCGAGGAGTAAGAACCGGTTGCAGTGGGCCAGGGCCTGGTTGAGGTCGTGCATCACGGCGACCACTGTCTTGCCCGACTCGGCTCGCTGGCGCAAGAGCTTCATAACCCGCAAGGCGTGGCCCGCGTCCAATGCTGCGATCGGTTCGTCGAGGAGCAGGACCTGGGGGTCCTGGGCAAACATCTTGGCCAGCAGCGCCAGCTTCTGCTCTCCTCCCGAAATGTTGGGATAGGGTCGGTTGGCGAACCCGGCCATACCTACCTGCTCCAGCGCTTCTGCGGCCCGGGCGTCTTCCTCCCGGTTGGAGAATCCCCGGGAGAGGACCGACCTGCCCATGCGCACCATCTCCAGACAGGTAAAGGGGAAAAAGGTCTGCACCGACTGGGGGAGGAAACCGACGGCCGCGGCTCTTTCCGGGCCGGTCAGCCGGGGTACTTCCCGCCCCCCGCACCACACCCCACTTCCTTGTTTGGGCGAGGTAAAAAAACCGGAGAGGAGGCGGAGCAGGGTGGATTTTCCTGCGCCGTTGGGGCCGATTACGGCGACGAAGTCACCGGCATCAGCGGCAAAGGAGATGTCCGACAGCACTTCCCTGTCGCCAAAGGCGAAGGAGACGTTGCGGCACGCCAGGGAGGGTCCGGTCATGACGCCCTCCTTTGCGCCCTCGCCAGCAGCCAGATGAACGCAGGTCCGCCGATGAAGGCGGTGAGCACTCCCACGGGAAGCTGGTTGCCGAACAGGGGGAAGGAGAGGCGGCTAAGCAGATCCGCCAGCAGCAAAAACGCCGCTCCCAGCAGTGCGGACAGCGGAAACAAGCTGCGGTGGTCAGCACCGAACAGCAGGCGCACCACGTGGGGCACGATGAGCCCGACAAAACCGATGAACCCGGCGATGGACACGGCCGCGGCCACCAGCACCGAGGCAAAGAGGAACAACAGCTTCTTTATGCGTTCAGGATTGGCGCCGCTGCCATAGCCGAATTCCTCTCCAACGGAGATGAGGTTCACGTGCCTGCCCAGGAACAGCAGGGCCGTCATTGCGACTCCGACAGCAACAACGGAGATGTAGATCACTCCCCAGGGGAGCGTCTCGACGGCCAGGGAACCCATGAGCCAGAACAGCACCTCTTGCAACTTGGTGCCATGGAGGATGGTTTTGAGGAACAGCACCACGGCCGAGGCGAAGAAGTTGAACACAACCCCCATCAACAGCAGGCTGTTGGTGACCAGCATCCCCCGGGACGTAGACAGGGAGTAGAGCATGACCGCGACCAGCACCGAGCCTGCGAATGCGCCCACAAAGACTGCCATGGACTGGAAGATCACAGGTAGCGCGGAGAGCACCGCGGAGAAGGTAACCATCACCACGGTGCCGCCGATGGCCGCGCCGCCGGAAACCCCCACCACAAACGGGTCGGCCAGGGGGTTGCGGAGCAACGCCTGGAATGCAGCCCCGGAAATAGCGAGGCTGGAGCCCACGATCACTGCCAACAGCGCTCTTTTGAGGCGAAAACCGTACACCAGCAGGGCATCATCCCCTTCGAGCCCCCCGCCCAGTACATCCAGCGGTGAGACAAACCTGGTGCCCGCACACAAATACAGCAGAAAGGCCAGCGCGGTGAGCGCGGCCAACACCGCGATTCCGATGAGGGTCGACCGCCTCATGGCGTACACCCTCCTGCATCGGCCAGTCGCTCTCGAATCAGCCGCACAGCGTCCACCACCCGGGGACCGGGCCTGAGCAAACTGTTGTCGGACAGGAACAACACTTTCCACCGGGCCTTACCTTCACTTTCGAACTGGGTCCAGAATTCATCGAGCCGCTTTCGCTCCTCGACAAACGACGTATCGATTATGAAGTCTGGCCGGGCCGCCATCACCTGCTCAAGGTCGAGAGCCGGGTACGCGGTTTCCACGTCCCCCAGCGCGTTGACGTAGCCGGCCAACTCGATTAGCTGGTGGCCCCAAGAGCCCTTCCCCGCGGACATGATCGGGCGATGGCCGTGAACGAACAGAACACGGCGGTCGCATTTTTTTCCCGACAGCAAGTTCAGTTCGTGTTGTAAGTCGGCCGAAGTTCGGCTCGCCTCCTCCTCCCCGCCGGCCAGCGTGCCCAGTTCTTGAAGGGTGCGCACTACATCCTCCGCGATCTCCACCCGGCTCCAGTAGAGCTCCACCCCGCCCTCTTCCAGCAAGCTTGCCGGCACCGCGGAGAGTTGGGAGTTGAGGCAGACCACCAGGTCGGGTTTCAGCGACAGCATCGCCTCGAGATCGGGATTGATACCGCCCCCCACCACCGGCAGTTGCGAAACTTCAGCCGGAAAATCGCAAAACGAACTGCGGCCGACGACCCTGTCCCCGGCCCCGATGAGAAACAGCATCTCGGTGAGGTTGGGGGCCAGGGAAACGATGCGGGCATGCTCCTTCTTCGACACGTGGTCGAAGTTGGAGGAGGCCTGTGCGCCGGCGTCCTTCTTGGTGCAGGCGCACGGAAAGAGGAGGAGAAGAGACAGAAGACAGGCTAGAACCGGCTGTGCCGACGCGGCGCAGGCCCCTCGCTCGCCCTCGGGGTACTGATGGTTAGTCGTTGCCTTTTGTTGCAACGATGTCTCCTGTGGTCAGGTCGACTTTGACCAGGTTGTTCGTCATGTAGCCGGTTACATATCCGGCGTCTCCGGCCACGGCCATGTCCCACGGGTTGGTGCCCGGATCGAACGATGCGAACGACTGGGTCACCTCCCCGGCTTCAATATCGTACTTCGTGAGGTTATTGTCGACGGAATTCACCACGAACAGATTGCCGTCGTGGTGGGAGAGGCGGTTGGGGACTGCGCCGGTGGTGAAGGGAAAGGTCACGTCGCCAGACGCCAGGTCCAGGGCCGCGACCGACGATGAGATTGAGTTGAGCACGTACAGGACGCCATCTGCCAGCAGCACGTCGGTGGGTCCTTCCAGCTCGTCGGTTTCGGTGACATCGTAAGCTGGACCTTCCCCCTCCTTTTCGAGATCGTACGAGTAGACCATGCCCCGGTTGAACGATGCAGCATAGGCCTTTGCGCCGTCAACAACGGGAAGAATGAGATCGTTGGCCGCACCTGCGTCGGCGTACATGGGCATGGAGGCCTGCAGTTCGAGGCTGGTGAGGTTCATGACATAGACAAAGCCTGACGTCCCGCTGCCCGCCAGGAGCAGGTCCTCGGCGGGTGCGTAAGCTGCCGCGCCGGGGAAGCCGGCCAGGGGTTCTGGAGTGCCGGCGGGTACGGCCACGTCGCCCAACTGTTCCAAGGTAGCCGGATCGTAAAGTACCGCGCCTCCCGGGGTGTCCGGGGACATGACCCAGTTTTCGTCCATTTCCGCGGTGCCCGAGCACACCACCACCAGTCGGTCGCCGGCTTTGAGCAGATACTGGGGATTCTGGTACGGGGTCTCGAACTGCCCGTAGTAGGAGAGGTCGTCGGCGTTGAGCACGGTGACGTAACCGGGGCCGTAGATCATCTTGCCCAGGTCGGCGTTGTAAGCGCCGTTGGTGTTGGTCACGAAGATCTTGCCGCCGTGGGCCAGCACACCTTCCGGAGCGGCAAAGAGCGGGTACACCGGCGGCGGTTGGACGATATCTTCGGCCAGGTCGGGGTCCACAGCGGTGTCCGGGTCCACAGCGGTGTCCGGGTCCACAGCCGCATCCGGATCCACGGCCGTATCCGGGTCAACCGCGGCATCTGCAGCAAGATCCGCTTCCACCAGGTCTTCCTCCCCAACTTCCGCTAACACATCGGCCTGAGTCGTGTCTTCGCCAACTTTGGTGTCCTCGTCGCCGTTGGAGCTGCTGCCGCAGGACGCGGCCAGCGCAAACGCAAACGCAAACACACACATCTTGATCCAATTACTTTTCTTCATCACTTCCTCCTGTCCATCTCTTTTCCATAGTCGCCAGCCAGGAAAGTCCCGGTAACGGATGCTGCAAATTGTCTACTGCGTCCAACTTGTTAGTGATGTTCCTCGCCTCGAGCATAAGCCTGAATCCCTGGCCCAGGTTGACCGAACCACCGGCGCCCCAGAGCACCCTGCCCTCTTCCTCCAGGTTGTTGAACCGGTCGAAGTAGAATGCCGAACGGTAGTTGCCGGTCAGCCTGGCCGCGACGCGGCCGTGCGCGAAGCGGAGTTGCACGTTGCCCGAATAGGGGGACCTGAGGGGCAACTGCCGGTCCAGCTCGTCTTCCACCGCATCGACCCAGGTAAACGAGCCCAGAAGCTCGAACTTCCAAAGCCGGGCCGAGACCTCTGCTTCAGCGCCCTTTGCCGTCACGCCGTGCTCGTTGTTGCCGGCCTCGATGAGGTAAGGGGTGACGGGCAGAAAGAGGATGGTCTTCGCTATGTCATGATAGAAGACGGACGCCAGGGCAGATAGCGGCCCGGCCTCATACTTGAGGCTGACATCGCCGCCCCACATGTCCTCTGGTTTCAAGTCGGGATTTCCGCGGATTCCGGACGCTTCGAAATACATCTCATCAAATGTCGGGTACCGGTAGGAACGACCGGCCGACGCACCGAAAGTCAGGCCGCCGAAAAGGTCGACCTCTCCCTCGAGGGCCGGGGCCCAGGCGTTTTCGTACGCGTCCACGCTGGACATGGCGTGGCGGAGTCTTAGCGTCAGGCGCGCCCGGTCCGACTGGTCTCCCACCAGCAGCGCCACAGCCTGGTCACCGAGGGTGCGGGCCTTGTCAACGTTCTTGCCGTACCGGCGGGTGATATCGGCCATCTCCCGGGCCCCCGAGACAGAGGCGGTCACCGCCAGGTCCCAGGGCAGCTTCACCCGGGTTTCAAGGGAGCCGTCGAAGCGGTGGTTGAGACTGAGGGTATCCGACGGCGGGGGCATGTATGGAAGGGGTTCGTTAAAAGTCCAGCGCCACATGTTCCACGCCAGTTTTCCTCCCAGGGAAGCCCCTTCCACCGGGAATTTCAGCGCGAGCAATTTTAGCCCGACCAGAAACGAGTTGCTTTGCTCTTCTGCAGCCGTATCCGCGGGCTGTTGGTCCAGCCCCGGCGACTCCCGCCAGGTGAGCGCCATGGTGCTCACCAGGTCCAGACGGGTGGCCGGCGCCACCCGGGTGCCGTACCGGACGGTAAGGAGGTCTGAGACCGACGCGTTGTTCTCCCGGACGCGGTCGTTGCCGTTGCGGTCGACAAAGGGGTACTCCCCCTGCGCCTGGGCGTGAGCGTACGAGAAATAAGCCCCGCCCCCTTGCACCGACCAGGCGCCGGAAACCGATTCGTAGCCTTCTCCACCATAGCCGCCCAGCGTCAGGCGTCTGGTCCCGCTCACCTTCTTCCTACCCTTCTTCAAGCGCACCACCACCACACCGCCCATGGCGCTCGCACCTGCGAGTGCACCTCTCGCACCACGATATATTTCGATGGATTCCACCGAGTCCAGTGGGATCTGAGAGAGATCCGTACCGCCGGCCCGGGGGTCATTGGTGTAAAAACCTTCGACGAGGACGAGCACCTGCTTGCTGTCGCTGCCTCGAATAGTGACGGTCTCCCGCTGGCCCAGAGAGCCGGAGCGGATGATCTGTACACCGGGCGCGGTCTCGAGAAAGTCGGCCACGGTCTTGCCGCCGGTGTCCTCACCGGCCACCTCGATCACTGTTACTGTTGAGTAGGATTCCAGCAGCGGGGGACGCTCGGTTTTGACGGTGACGGGGGGCAATACTATGTCGTCGGCAGACGCACTTCGGGGGCCGATGCAAAAGATGGTGGCGCCGAGAATGAGAGGGGTAAGAATTGTGAGTGCCCGTGTCGGCATAGCGTTGCCACCCATATCCGCGAGGTGCGAAAAAACGCCGCAATTTTTACTCGGGCAGGTTTCCTGGCTTACGGGGTGGAGTCGTCAACAACGACGCCGGCCTTGTTCCGCCTTCCCCGGGTCTTTCATCGACCCGAGTGGCCTCATGGAACAGGGCACCCGATTACAGTGGCGGGTCCGCACAGGTTCTTCACCTGTTTCCCTATTCGCCCCTCCGAGGGGCACCCGAAGAATCACGAATCATGGATACATGAGCACTGCGGCCTTTGTCAAGCCGCCTGTTTTCAAGTATCATCTTGTTGGTTCCCAGATGATGACCGGCAGGGGTTAGTCAAAGGGACGAGGATGAAACGGAGGTTCCAATGAACAATACCATGTCGTTTGAAGACGCCCGCAAGCGGGTAGGTGAAAAAAACTGGAAGCCGCGCAACTGCGTATGGGAGTTGACGCTGGCCTGCAACCTGAATTGCGGGCATTGCGGGTCCCGGGCAGGGACGGTGCGTGAAAACGAGTTGACCACCGCCGAGTGCTTCGGCGTAGTGGACCACCTGGCCGAGTTGGGGTGCGAGCTCATTACCCTTTCGGGCGGCGAGCCCACGTTGCGCAAAGACTGGGACGCCATCGCCAGAGCTATTACCAGGAAAGATATCTACTGCAACATGGTGACCAACGGGGTGTACTCCAGCCGGGACAAGGGCCGCGAAGTCGCACGCCGAGCCGCGGACGCGGGCATGAGCAACGTCGGGATAAGCATCGACGGACCGGAGGAGATCCACAACACCATCCGCGGCGCCGATGCATTCGCCCGCTCGCTGGAGTCGGTAGCTGATTTCAACCGCGCAGGAATGCGGGTCGGGATCATGACTACGGTCAACCAACTCAATTTCTCCCGCCTGGAAGAGGTACGGCAGGTGGCGATCGATGCCGGCGCTTCCATGTGGCGGCTGCAGCTCGCCAAGCCCATGGGCAATCTTTCGGACCACGAAGACTGGGTAATTCGCCCGGAACAGTTCCTGGAACTTATTCCGCTGCTGGCGCGGCTGAAGAAGCAGGGCGAGATCCAACTGAACGTCGGCGATTCCATCGGCTATTACGGCCCCCACGACCGGATCCTCAGGGGAAGGGGCTGGCGGGGAAGGAAGGAGAGCTGGCAGGGGTGCCAGGCCGGCATGCAGGCCATCGGCATCGAGGCGGACGGCGGCGTAAAAGGGTGCCTGTCCATGCAGGCGTGGCAAGGTGAAAACGACCCCTTCGTAGAAGGCAACCTGCGGGAGGTTCCGTTACCCGAACTGTGGCACCGCCCCGGCGCTTTCGCGTACAACCGTGACTTTTCCACCGACACGTTGGAAGGGTACTGCGGCAAGTGCAGGCATCGCGGCATCTGCCGCGGCGGCGCGAAGTGCGTCGCCTCGGCGTTCACCAACGCGCTCAAGGAAGACCCGTACTGCTACCACCGGTTGGTCCACCTGGAGGGTGGTGACCAGCGTGGTGAGTTGGCGAAGACCGCGGCTTCGGCCGCGGCCGCGTTGATGTTGTCTTTGGGCGTTGCAAGCTGCCAGCTTGGCAGCGATGACGAAAAGAAGGATGCGTCAGCCACTCCCGAATACGGAGTCGATGTTGTCAGCGTAGACCAGGCTCCGGAGCCCGACGTGAAAGAGCCGGACTTCTGCTGCCCGGAATACGGCGTTGAGCCGGACATGACGGTGCAACCGGACTACGGCATTCCGGTGGACATCAAGGTCCAGGACAACAAGGAACCGGACATTGCGGTGCAGCCCGAATACGGCATTCCGGTGGACGTGGTGGAGCCGGACAACTCGGTGCAGCCGGACTACGGCGTGCCCGTGGACATAAAGCCCCAGGACACCGTTGAGCCGGACATTGCGGTGCAGCCGGAATACGGTATCCCGGTGGACGTGGTGGCCGATGGCCACGAAAAGGACGCCATCGACTGTGAAGCGGTGTGCTGCGAATGCGAGTACGGCATTCTTCCGGAAGGAGTATGGGAGGAATGTTGTGCGCCGGATCCGTGTGCAGACGCGTGTTGCGAATGCGACTACGGCGAGCCGCCGCCGCCGGAGTGCTGCCCCTGAGGCAATCGGTCAAGAATCAGCAACCCATCCCTGGTCACTGACACCCCGAACTCCCCGGAATTCCTGACCTCATTGACTGTGGCATCGAAGCGTGCAAGCGACTGCTCGCTCACCCTCAGGTCTCTGACCAGCGCGCTGCGGAAAGCCTCGGCCCCCGGGGATTCATCATAAATGACGCGCTCGACGACAACCCCGTCGTCCGGGGCAGTCTTGCCCAGCGGAACCACCTCGGCGCAAGCCGATGCAGGAACCGTTGCCACCAGCAACGGGTCGACGAAACAGCGCCCGGATTGACTCAATCCCTCCAGCACCGTTGCAGCCCGGTCGAGATGCGGGTCGTCGGGCAAAGCCAAAGCCTGGCTGAAAAAACCGGCGAGGGTTGTGACTTTCACACCTTCCTCCAAGAGAGGGGGTTTGTCGGAGAGGGTCGCAGGAGCGGGAAAGACCGGAGCGAGGAAGGCGACCGCGATGGCGCCGGCGACGCCGGCGGCTGCGACGCCCGTTCGCCACCGGCGAAGATGACTTGCTCCCGTGACCAGGGCGACGCCCGCGACACCGGTGGCCAGCACCACGCTCATGGAAAACAGGCCGGTGACCAGGGCGAGATAGCCCAGCACTCCCGCCGCTCCTACCAGGCGCCACCGAGTCGTGGGGCGCAGGAACAGGGCGAAGCCGCCCGCGGCCAACCAGGCAACCACCTGAAACTCACGAAAGAGGACATCCGGCGACAGCGGCGCGGTGATAAACCGTTTCAACATGCCGAAAGTGTACCCCACCCGCAGCCCCTCGAGCTCTTTCACATAGTCGTTGAACTGCACGAGCAGGAATTGCGACGCAGTCTGAATGCACATAAGTGCGCCCAGAGCGATGAGTGAATACCTGAAGAGGCCTGTATCCTCATCTTTGGAAGGGGGCCCTTCGCTCAGTACCAGGAGAAACAGGAAGAAGGAGCCGAAGCGATAGGATAGCGCGATCACGAAGAACAGGGTAAAAGCCGCCCAGCTGCGCCGGGAAATATAGGCGAGGTAGGCCAGAGGCAGCAGCGCGGCGGAAGGAATTACCGGGGCGGACGCAAGCAGGTAGAGGAGAAACGGATTGAGCAGCACCGCCGCGGTTATCAGGAAGGAGGCAGTTGCCGAGAGCCCCTTCTTCAACCCCACAAAGAACAGCCCCGTCAGTAGAAGTAGTGTCAGGTACAAAGAGAGGGTAAAAACAAACTGGGCGTCTCCTGTCCCGGGCAGGAGCAGTTGAGCCGCCATGTGAGGGGCATAAACGACGGGCATGATCGGGTACATGATCGCGCCCGCCTTGAAGAACTCCCATATCTCGTTGTCGACCCTGTCCGGCCGGACCACAAAAACCCAGTGATAGTCCTCGGTGAGGATCTGCAACGTCTGCACATCTCCCGCGTCTGCCCGATGCACTCGCACGTAGTCGGTGACGTACCCCACCGCCAGCGCCAGCAACAGCAGGCCGGCAAAAAGTCCCGACACCTTTTTCCGGGACTTCTCGGGGTGCAATCCCCGGCGTGGCTCCACTTCCCCCATCATCCTTCCTTTTGAAACCAGTAGCGTCCGCCCTGGTATTTTAGCACGGTTGAAACCAGCTCCTTGAGGTAGGGCAGCGGGTGGAGGCTCGATGTGCCCCGAGCATAGTTCGTGGAGATGGGTGCCAGTTCGGTGGTCAGCCCCGTCTTGGCCGCGGACAGCACCATCTCGCCGTCAAAGTGGAAGCGGTCGGTGAGGGTCTCGAACGGAACCGTCGCCAACGCTTTGGCCGAGTACGCCATGTAGCCCGAATGAAACTCCAGTCCGCCAACACCCAGCAGCCGGTTTTCAAGACGGTCGGCCGCGCGGATACCCAGCATGCGAACCAACGGCATTCCCTGGCCGAGGACGCGACCCTTTTTGAACTTCGACCCGATGACCACGTCGGCCTGGGCGGACCGAATCGGCTCCAGCATGTCCGGAAGCTCTTCGGGGGCATACTGACCGTCGGAATGGAGGATTACGTGGGCCTGGTTTCCGCCCCGAACAGAGGCCGCCAGGCCGGTCTTCTGGGCAGCGCCGTAGCCCAGGTTTCGAGGATGGGTGAGCAAGGTGGCGGCCAGGTCGGGAAACGGGGCCGCAGCCCGTATTGCCGCGCCGGTGCCGTCGCTGCTGCCGTCGTCAACGACGTAGAGTTCCGGAAGGCAGCCGACCCGTCTGAGCGCGTCCACGGGGATGCGCAGAATCGTGTCGACCACCGTATAGGCGGCGCAATAGGCAGGCATTATGATGCCGACTCTAAACATGGCGCTATTGTAGCTGTGAGGCGCCGGTACCGCAAGCCACGCGATATAGCGCCAGCCCCACCTCTTCCCCTGCGGGGAATGAGGCGTACCAGGCGACGTCGGGGACACTTTCAACGGTGCGTTCGAGCACCGGGGTCAGATCGCACCGTCCTTTCAATACGGCAAGTCCGCGGCCGGCTTCATAGAACCCGGAGAACAGATAGAAGAGTTGGGGAAGTGAGCCCTCGAGCACCTCGTCAAGGCGCTTCCAGGAGACGTCTTTGCCACCCATGGAAAGCACTGCCAGCATCCCGTTTTCAGGAGCAAATTCCTGGTTGTTCTCTTCCGCGGAAGGCAGCACTACCAGCGCATGTTCAGGTAGTTCCCCGGCGGCGTCGACCATGAAGTAGAACTCCTTTTGCATGTTGCTCTCTTCGGTGATCAGCCCGAAGGATGGTACGGTGAGGAGCACGAAGAGTCCGACGACGACGCCGGCCCAATGCCGGCCCCGGCTGCTCAAACCGGCAAAGAGAATTGCACTGCAAACCGCCAGCCACGGTTCAGCCATGACCAGGTAGCGGGCCGAACCCAGGGCAAGATTGTCCTCCGGTCCCTGGATGCACCAGACCGCGACCAGCAACAGGCATAGGACGGGTGCGGCGACCGCCAATCCGACGGCGCGGGACAGGCGCCTGGAATTTGTGAAAGCCAGGACCAGCGGAGCGAAAAGAGTGACGGTCATCAACGGCGAATGGTAGCGCGGATCCACCATTTCCAGCAGGAATGCGCCTGTGTTTCCGGCGAGCAACGCCCAGCTTATGCGCGGAAACGACAGCCCGGAGAAGAGGTAGGCGAACAGCGCGAACTCCAGTGCGACCAGCAACAGCGGAGCGGTCTCGGTGAGACCGGGTCGACGTGGCGAGTCCTTCAGCCGGGCCATTGCAAAAATCACCAGGGCCGGAGCCGCGAGCAACAGGCCCTCGGGGCGATAGATGAGGACGAAGGGCGTCAGCAGCGCCAGCGCCCAACCCCGTCGCCAATCGTGTAGCGCATCCGCCAGAAGGTCGATGAAGATAACTGCCAGTACTGCGAATCCGAAAGTCTCGGAGGCACTAGCCGACAGCCGCAAGATCAGCGGATTGAGTCCCACCAGCAGCACTGCGGCCAGGGAAGCGCGACTGTCTTTGGTCACCTTCATCGACAAAGACCACACCCCCAGGCAAAGGAAGGGTAGAAAAAGTGCATTGAGGCCGAAGACCAGGTCGAAGGATGACCCGAAAAGCGCAAACAGGGGGCCTAGCAGGTAGGCCTGGCCCGCGTATGCGAACCTGGCGATGTCGTCAGGTGCCGGCAGAAAGACCCGCTCGTACTCGACGAAGTTTACCGGGCCGGTGCGCACCAGTAGCAGGCGAATGGCCAGGGAAACGGCCAGGGTTGCTGACAGCGTGATGATTACCCGTCGGTTTTCACCGCGTGCGTTCCACAGCACAAAGGCCGCCCACACCAGCGCCAGGACCCAGAAGAGGGGTGCCAGATAGCCGAGTATTGGAGCCACGCGGGCAAGAATTGCCGGCGCTACCACCGGTCCCTGCCCGGTGGGATCTTCCACCCGCAGCCCCCTTCCGAACGCGACCAGCGCCGCGGGATCCACTATGAGAGTCTGCCGACAGAAACGGGTGTCGTTGCGGACCAGGGCGAGACAAGTGCGCTGGTCGGTGGTATCACCGATGGTGCGGCACATCTCCTCGTCGTCACGGACCGGTGCAAGTAGCAGCCGGGAAATGTCGTCTTCCGCTTCCCCCTCGAGAAAGTGACTGCAGGCCGTACCAAAGGGCGGGGGCAGACCACCGCAGCCCTTGCCCGTCGCTACCGCGCGGCAGAATGCGTCCCCGGGTGCGGACAGCCGGGAGCACAGTGCAGCATCGCCCGTCTGCACGGACCTCTTCACGGTTACCGCCAGGAAACAATCATCCCGGGAATCCCCTTCCAGGTCCCGGCACGGCTCGTCACTGCCGGTCACCATGGCCAGGCACTCCGGATCGGGGGTCAGCCTGATCGGTTCATCGCCGGGCAGCAGGTAGTCCAGGTGGGCGGTGGGAGGACCACCGTCGGGCGCTTCAACACCGCAGGCCCCGCCTTCGATTTCGCTGCAGGTGGCTGCGCCGAGGCACTCGCCATATTCGTTGGGGCGGGACCAGCGGTGACTGCACGCCGCGTTACATCCGCTCACCAGCCGGTCACGCTCGCTCTCGACGGCCGCGATGTCATGGCCATCCTGACGCGCGGCCTCGAGGAGGCAGTCGAGGGCCTTGTCGCAGGGAAGACGGCAGTTGGATTCAGGTGCACATGCGATTGTGACAAGCGCTGCGGCCAACAGCAGCGGGAGTGTGGTTTGTCTAAAACCCAACGCTTAGAATTTGTAGTCCAGCATCGCTTTCCAGAAGATCTCGGTGTCACCTTCGCTCAGACCATCCGAGAAAGAGAGGGACTCGTCTGTTTCGGGATCCGACTCGAGGATGTCCTGACGCAGCATACCTCGCAACGCCAGCTTCCACTCTTTGTTGAAATTCAAGCCCACCTGCACGTATCCTTCCATGAAGTGCTCCCGGGTGGAGCCCTGCAGTTCTTCCAGTTCACCCTTGAGGTATTTGGCCCGGATCGCGAAGTCCATTAATTTCAGCGGCCGCGTGGTGAATTTCAACGTTCCATAGTGGCGCTTCTGGTAGGCGTCTCCGAGCGCGGCGTCTTCGAAGCCGATCTTGTAGTATGCCCACAGCGCGGTGGTCTTATTGAAGCGGTTGGCAAGTTGGAGGCCCCACTGGTATTTTTCGCCCGCACCATAGGTGTCGGAGTAGCTCTCGTCCCGGCTGCTTTCTGACAGGTCCTTATCGTTGAACTGCACAAAGGTGCCGATCCGAAGCTTGGACGTGGGCTTGGTCTCAACCCTTAGATAGGTCTCCATACGCCACGGTTTCTCCTTGTCTCCGAACTCCTCCTTCGCATCGTCATCCGCCCAGCGGGTGGCCTGCCAGACGTCTTCGTCGACCCTCAACGTCAGCCATTTGGTCACCCGGTATTTGGCGGTGAACATGACTCCCTGCTCACCCTTGTCGGTGTCTCCCTCGAACTGATCGCTCATGGAATACGCCCGGGAGTGGGGATTGTCGAAGTCGTAGGGAAGATAGCGATACGACGTTTCCAGAATCACGTCTCCCAATTCAGCGATACCCCGCACGGTGCCGGCATAGGAGCTGTTGTCCATCATGCCCGCTTCGCCGAAGAGCTGAAAATCCCGATAGGCCCAGGCGAAGTCGGCGCCCGCGGCGTAGAACAGTTCCCGCTCGGGGAATTTCTCATGACGGGCAAAGACGGTGTCGGGATCGTCCAGGTAGAATCCGGTTTTGCTCACGTAACCGGTGAGCCCGATGTGGGACTTGGAGTCGAGGTTCAAGGTGACGTTGCCGCCGCCCATCAGTTCTGAATAAGCCTGGGGGAGGGTCACGTGACTCAATTTGCGGTAGTATTTGACGCCCTGGTGGGTTTTGTAGGAGGTGAGCACGGCATAACTCTCCAGTTCGTCCCCGCCCACCCCTTCCACCTTGTGCTTCAGCCGGTACTGGTTCTGGTCATAACGCCAGTAGGAGAAAAATGCGGTGGCGTCCATGTCCAGCTTGCCGACCTTCATGTCGTTGTAGGTCGCGGCCGTGCCAAAGAACCCCTTGGAGAGGCCGAAACCGCTCTCGCCCTCATAGATTTCAAGGTCCGGCTTGAAGCCGTGGGGGTTGCTCTGGCCGCTGTTGTCCAGCACGATGCGCTGGCCGAAGCCCACCCGGTAGCTCCCTGCGATGGCCTGGACTTTGCCCGACTGCACCATCGCGTACACTTTGGGCCAGGAAGGAAGCATGGCCTCGCCATCGGTGAGCAGGTACCGGTCAGCGGTATCGGAATCGGGAGTGACGCCGTCGCCCAGATATTTTGGATCACCGTCCTGGCTGAAATTCCAATAAGTCTTCGGCGTAGTCTTGTACGTCGGGGGCCAAATGGAGTTGAGGCCCACTACCGCGGCGCCGAACTGGTATTTTCGATCTTTGCTCTTGGCCTGGGCCCGGATGTACCCCTCGGGATAATCGTCGTCGCTGTCGGAAATGCGGTCGATGGCTTTTACGGTGATCTTGCCGTGTAGTTTTTCCCCCTTCCCTTTCTTCGTTCTGGGGACAATGCGTATAAACGAGGTCAACTGGGTATAGATTTCCGGAGTAATCCCGGGCACCTTTTTCAGTTGGGAAATACGGGTGAAGTTCTTGTCGTCCCGGCGGTCGATAATGGCGTCCACCATGGCGTAGGTGAGACCGGGCAGGTCGTACAGTTCGTCCCGGTCTGCGGTGTTGGGATCGAGGGGGTCCCGGTAGAGGATCACCAGCCGGTCGCGCTCCTCTTCGGTGATATCCTTGCTGAAGTACAACTCGTTGAGGTCGTCCTCGTCCTGAATGAGGATCGGCACCCGGTATTCATAGGCGAGGGCCGGAACGGAGCAGATCAGGACCATTGCGACGGCCAGCGCTGTTTTGCGAAAAAGACCGGTCATTCTTTCCTCCTATCCGCCCCCAACCAGGAGCATGATGGATACCTCGTCATCGGGCGAAAGTTCATCCTCGGGTGAAAGGCGCTGCTGGTCTTTCAGCACCGACAGAAACCACACCTGCTGTTCGGTGAAGCCCAGCTTACCGAGGAGGTCCCTCACGGTACCCCCTTCAAACGAACCGGCGACGCTCTCCACAACGTCTGTGGGCGGCGCCTCTATGGGGCCTAAAAATCGGATGTTCATACCGGGTCGTCCTCCCCTCGATTTTACTTGAGAAAACTACCACAGGGGCACACCGTATGCAAGGTAGCCACTTGTCTTACAAAATCCCTTCGACGCCGAAGCACATTACCGGCGCGGCGTCGGACTGGCCGGTGGGAGGAGGGGCGAGGAAGGTGGCGGGATACATGGGGGGAAGTTCGATGTCGCCGATGCGGATGCGTGGATAGGCAGAAGATTCGTCCGCGGAAGCTAAGGATGAGGAAGAGCGGGCGCCGGAGTCGGCCGCGGGTTTGACGGGCATGAAGATTCCGCCGATGAGACCGAGGGTGGAGCCGATGGACATACCCATGGCGATGGTCCGGTTATTGCTGGAGAATATGGCTGCCGACGAACTGCCCAGAGCCAGGCCGCCCATGCCGAACAGTTCGATCCAACCAAGGCGGGCAGCCGAGACGTCGAACAGAGGAGAAAGGGCCAGACCCGAGGCCAACAGCCCGACGTCACTGCCGATGAGGGCCCACAGAAGAGAATCGTCGCCGTCCCCACCCAACGCATAGGGCCACCAGCCGCCCTGCCAAAGACCCCAGAAAACTCCGCCCGTGATGAGCAGATCCTCCTTTGGAGAGTAGTCCACAAACTGGTTGGTGACCATGGGCACCAGGTAGCCGGCCGACGCGCCGATGAGAATGGCCGCGCCTTGCTGCCGCTCCGATGCATCCGCGTAGTCGGCATACCCCACCCCTTGACCCATGCCAAAACCCTGGCCGATAAGATATTCCCATGTATCGTCGGGTCTGAAAACCAGCTCGTCAGCCACCATCGCGGTGGTGAGTTTGCTTCCCCAGCCGGCCAGGGAGGTGACGATGCTTACGGTGGAGTCGCTACTGTCTTCGTTTAAAAGTGCAAAACCGGCGCCCAGCCCGGACCCGGAATAACCGTTCAGTTCGGTAAACAACACGCTGCTGAATTCAAGGTTGCCCGCACGGGCAAAAGCCTCTCCGGCGAGAATTCCGAGGCCGAGTCCAAGGCTTCTGGTGCCGTCACCCCGCTCATCACCCATGTCGGCTGCGGTGGCAATAAGTTGGCCCTGGAAAAGTCCCCACCCGGCGCCGCCCATGATGGCGAGATAGTCCCCGGAAGTGAATTCCGCCGGCGGTATGTACCAGCCCTTGGTGATAAGGCCCGCCCAGCCGCCGCTCATGGCCAGGGACATGATTCCGCGGCTATCCAACTCGGGCACCAGCATCCCTACCGACCGGCCCAACCAGGCGCCCAGAGCCCCGCCGGTAGCGGCTCTTCCTACCTGATCCATGTCCGGCTCCAGGTATTGAGCCGCCGCGCCCGCAACGATTACCCCGGTGGAACTGCCCAGCATTGCCGCTCCCCATCCGGTCCTGGAACCGGAGCCGTCGAGAATCTCCCGGAACCCCAGGCCCTGCCACAATCCCCAGATACCTCCCAGGCCCACCAGGGCGCGGTCCCCTTCGGAGAACCGGGTGTACTCCTCGGTAGCGATGGCGGTGGCCAGGCCGCCCCAGCCGCCCAGCAGCATGAGGGACTCCACGTACGCGGTATCCAGGTCGGGAATGGACAGGCCCAGGCCCGCACCGAAAGGGGTCCCGATGCCGAAACCGATGAGGTCGTGGGTGACTTCATCCCCGGAAGGCTCGGTGTAGGCGGACAATACGGAGCCGGCTGCGAACCCCAGGGATGACCCGAGGTACATTCCGCCGCTGGCCGCGGTGTCGTGGTCAGGCCGCAAGATGTCCAACAGATACCCGCCGGTCCAGGCGCCCAGGCCCACCCCGGCCAGCGTCTGGTACTGATCCGCGGGGCCGAACTTGAAATCCCTTCCCAGCAGGCCCGACAAGGCCAGCCCGGTCGCGCCGCCGCCCACCAGCCAGGGTGCGACCGCATCACCGTCGGAGTCTTCAAACTGTGCGGCGATGCCGAGGCCGCCGATGTTTCCCGCAATGAACGAGTAGTTGAGAAAGCCGATAAACCCGGTGTCGGGTTCGGTTTGTGCCGCCAGTACATTTGCGAGGGCGAATCCTGCGGTTCCACCGAGGAGAATTCCTCCGCTGTCCGCGCCTTCGTGCCCCGGACGAATGGAGCGCAAAGCCCAGTACCCTGTCCAGCCGCCCATCCAGGTAGTGCTGAAAACCTGAGGGTAGTCGGGAGGTCCATACCTGAACTCAGGCCCGAGGAGTCCCGACGTGAGCAGGCCGGCGGTGGTCCCGCCGAGCATCCAGGCCGCGGTGGCTCTGGCGGAGCGATTCTCCTCCTGCATGGCTGCACCAAGACCGCCCAGTCCGCCCACCACCAACGAGGTGTTCATAAAGCCCGCCTGGAGGGGGTCCTTTCCCATCCCGTCCCGGGTAAGCCAGGTGCCGACGAGGCCGGTAACCTGTCCGGTCAGGGCCAGCGCTTCGGTCCAACGGCGGTCGGTATCCTCCACGCCATCATCGGCAGGCCCCCGCAAGGCCACGCCCAGCAGGGCACCCTGGGTCAGCCCCCAAGCGCCACCCGAGGTGACCCAAAACGCCTGGGCAGGAGTCACCTCTTCGCCGAGGGTCAACACCAACGGTGCGCCCGCGCCGATAATCGCGCCGCCCATGGCGGGGAGGAAGGTGATTTTCTCCTCGGAAGGATTGGCTGCATCGGACAGCAGCACCATGCCGATGGCGCCGTGGACGCCACAGCCGAGCATCATGGGAACCAGACCGCTGCGGTCTATGACCACGTCGGTGAGTCCGGCCCGCTCTGCCGCGGCCGGATGATGGTGCATGAGAGTCAGAACGACAAAGCGCTTGAACTCTTCGTCGCTGCTGCCCCGATAGACGCGAATCACTTCCTCGGCCGCGGGTTGGTCAGGCTGTTTCGCGAGCGCTTCCACCGCCTGGCGACGGAGCGTTTCCGCGTTGGAAGGGTCCAGGGCGAAGGCGGCCAGCGCGAGGCGAGCCGGCGGCTTGCGGTATTCGCCCACGGCCGCGACCGCCTCACTCTTCATCCCCCGCCGCCTCAATTCGGGCAGCAGGGCGGGCAGCACGTCGGCTTGCTGGACACCCGCCCGGCGCACCGCCTCAAGCCGCCTGAGATGTGAGTCCTCTTGGAGAAGGTCGAGCAAGATCTCCAAATCTGCCCCAGCCCCGGGTCCCCTGTCCTCGCTCAGCCGTGCCACAACCCGGTCGGGCAGCCTGCGGGCCGCCAGCTCCTGTACCTCTTCATCCAGGCCATGCTCCTGAAACAGGTTGCGATGGCGCCAGGCCAGGTCGAAGGCCAGCGTAGCTGCAAGTTTGTTATCGTGAGTCATCAACGCGCGGGCGCAGCGGGCGCGCTCTGACGTGTTCAAGCGCGGGTCGGCGACTCCGCGGGCCAGCGCGTGGGAGGCCGCCGGGTGGGGAAGAAACTCGAGTGCCGAAACCGCGGTGAGTCGCACCACCTTCGAGCTGTCCGTCAGCGCGACCTCCAGCGCAGGGATAGCCCGGGGGTCTCCCAGTGCGGCCAAGGCCATGGCCGCGGTAGTGCGGCGTGCCGACAGAGCAGGGTCGAAAAGTGCGGCTAGAAGTTCCGCCAACTCTCCGTCCTGCTCCCGAGCCTCTACAACATCGGTGCGACCATCGTACAGGGCCCGCCTGTAGGCCAGACGGGAAGGATATTTCTCCACCAACAGTGCGACCGCTTCTTTGCCCAGGTCGGGAGGAAGTTCCTGACGCAGGTCGTAGAGGAGATCCGCGGCTTCGTTGTTTCCGTGATTTGCCAGCGCCTGGAGCGCGGCGCGGCGGTCCCGGCCGGGTTTGCTCTGCGCCATGGCGAGAAGGCGAAGCAGGTCGGCCACTCCGGGGTCGGGGAGGAATCCGAGGGCGTGGATGGCCGCGACCCTGACTGAGGCCGACTTATGCCGGCGGGCCAGGGTCTCGAGAACTGGCGCCAGGCGCAGGTCCCTGGTCTCGGCGAGCCGGTGGATGGCGTCTACTTTCTGCGCGTCGGTGGACGCGTATAGGTCGAGGAGAAGGGGTCTTAGAACCGCTGGGGCGGTGTCCAAGACGGCCTGGGGCTTAGGGCTTGGAGGTTGGGGCTCAGGTTCGGGCGCGGCTTCGGGAACTGATTCGGGAGCAGCTTCAGGTACGGATTCAGGTACGGATTCAGGTACGGTTTCAGGAACGGCTTCGGGCTCGGGTTGGGCGGGAGGTTCCTGCGCACAAAGGGAGGAAAGCGTCAGGAAGCAGGCAACAACTGCGGCTGAGAAGCGTAGTCCGAACATTGGCCCCAAACCCTCTGGATGAATACCGTCTTGGTATACTCAGGAACGAAAGCATAGTCAAGGTATCGACGAGAGTTTCTGAACCAACGAGGGGTCCTTCCACCTCCTCCAGCAAGGCCGTTCCAAGTGCCATGATCAGAGAGTCGGTGGTGTCAGCATGACAAGATTGAGAATTGAAAATTGAGGATTGAAAATTGTCTTTACGCGTTTTCTTCCTGCAAACCGAACTGCACATCGAGGGAGGAGCGGTCGGAGTTGATGACCGCTTTGGAAATGCCCTGCGCGGCGGGGAGGATGTTGTGGGCGAAGAAGCGGGCGGACAGCACTTTGCCCCGATAGAAGTTCACGTCTGCGTTGGTCTCGTAGAGCTCCTGCCGCTGGTCCTTCGTTTCCACACCTTTTTCATCATAAATTTCGCGCAGCCGGCTATGCGCGACCACCGCCTGCTTGGCCAACTCAAAGGCGCAGGCCACGTGACCGAACAGCCTGAGGTATGGGGTCGCTTGCAGTAGTCCGGCGCCTAGATCCTCCTGGGCCAGATGGGAAACTTTCACGGTGGTCTTCACCAGGGTGAGTTTGGCTTCCGCCAGTGCGGCGAAGATATCGTCGAGACAGTCGTGCTTGCCCTTGGTTTCGGCCAGGAACTTGTCGATCGCGCCGGTGTAGCTGCGGAACAGTTGTCCACCGTTCATAGGCACCTTCCGGGCGAACAGGTCCATGGCCTGAATGCCGTTGGCTCCCTCGTAGATGGCTGCGATCTTGGCATCCCTCATCAACTGCTCTTGCGGGAATTCCTTGCAATAGCCGTAGCCGCCCAAGATCTGGACGCCGGTGGAGCAAAGCTCATGGCCCACGTCGGAGCCGTAGGCCTTACATACCGGAGTCAGCAGGTCAACAATACCCTGGTAATACTTCTTCTCTTCGTCGGATTCAGAGACCCTCACGATGTCTTCCATCCAGGCCACGGAAAGGAAGAGTCCCCGCATCGCCTCGGTCCACGACTTCATGGTCATGAGCATACGGCGCACATCGGGGTGGCGGATGATGGGTACCTTCGGTGCGGCCGGGTCTTTGAAATTCCGGATATCCGAGCCCTGGAGTCGCTCGCCCGCATAAGTCAGCGCCTGCTGGTAGGAGCAGGCAGACAGGGCGAGGCCCTGCATACCAACCCAGATGCGGGCTTCATTCATGAGGTGGAACATAAGCCTGATGCCGCCATGCTCCTTGCCTATGAGATAGCCGATACAATCGTCGTTGTCGCCGTAGTTCATGGTGCAGGTAGGAGTCGCGTGGATCCCCATCTTGTGCTCGATGCCTGCGACTGTGACGTCGTTGTACTCGCCGATGGAGCCGTCTTCGGTAAAGCGATACTTGGGTATGACCAGCAAAGACAGACCCTTGACACCGGGGGGGCCCCCTTCGATTCTGGCGAGCACCAGGTGGACGACGTTGTCGGCCCCGTTGTGGTCTCCTCCGGTAATGAAGTTCTTGGTGCCCACCACTTTGTACGCGCCGTCGCCCATGGGCATGGCCTTGCACTTGCTGGCGCCCACGTCGCTCCCTGCCTGTGGTTCGGTGAGGCACATGGTGCCGGTCCATTCGAGTGAATACATTTTCTCAAGGCACGCTTCCTTGACCCACTCGGGAGCGAAACGCTCGACGAGGTGAGCGGCGCCGACGGTAAGCATCGGCACGAGGGAGAGTGCGCAGTTGGCGCCGGTGAAGAACTCGTTGAGCACTGAGGCCATGAGCAACGGGAGGCCCTGGCCGCCCCAGTCGACGGTTTCGGTGACACCGCCCCAGCCGTCGGAGCCCCACTGCTTGAGCGCCTTGATGATGTCGTCGTGCATCACCACATCGCCGCCCTCGAAGGAACAGCCGGCGCGGTCGCCGGTTTCGAAGGTTGGTCCGATCACTTCCCGGGCGAAGTTGTAGCCTTCGTCGATGACCATTTCGAGCAACTCCTCGGTGGCCTCCTCGTACCGGCTAAACTGCGACAATTCCTGAGCCTTCAGCATTTCGAATACGTTGAACTTGATGTCCCTGAGATCAGCCTTAAAGTCCATGTTTCCGCCTCCCTTGACATAGGTCAAAATCGCGAGCGGATCTTACTGGACTGAAAGCCTGCATGCAAGAGGCAAATTGGACCTGAAACATCGTCGCGCAGGCGGTGTCAGTTAAGAGAAGAAAGTTTGGTTGACACCCTTTGGACCCTAGTCTATAGTTGACCTGCTTTTTTTCTATGAAAAATGGGCGGGTTCCAACGGTTTTGCAGGGAGGAGTTTCGTCATGTTTCGTTTGAAACTGACCGTTTTGTATTTCTTCACGATAGTGCTGGTTGTCTCGATCATGTGGGTCATTCTCGACATGAATCGAGACTCATACGAGAAGGAGAAGGTCTTCCCCTCCCTCAAGGCTGCGGCAGAGTCGTATCGCGTGCTTTCCGAGCAGCGCATTGCGGGCCTGAAGTCGTACGTTGGGAACCTCCTCGACTCCGACCTTCCCACCTACATGGAGATTCTCAAAGACCAGCGGGACGAGATTCGGGAGATGAGCAACCGGACCCGGCAGGCCTTCCCCCTGGCTCGACGCCAGAAGATGGACCCGCAGAAGGTACTGGATTTTGTAGAGAAGGAGGCCAAGAAGTCGCTGGACCTGTTCGAAAAGGACATCGCCACCAACATCAAGAAGCAGTACCGGGTGGAGGGTGGATACGCCAAATACATGCGAGACATCTTCGCAAGTTGCATGGCGGAAAAAGAAGCGTGGCCGGTGTGCTACTTCAAGATGACGTACGTTCCCCTGGCCCGCATCATCTTCCCCGAGCAGAAGAAGGAACTCGGCGACTCTTTCCCCGAACTGTTCATTCTGGTTGACCCCGACGGCACTACCACCCGGCTTCTGTTCGACAACCTTGATAGTTCGGTGGACAAGCTGAGGACCAAGGACCTGTTCCAGGCTGCCACCGGGTACCGCAATCACATCAAAGAAAACTTCCACCAGACTGCACCGGTTCTCGACCAACTGCGCACGTCGTTCGAGCCGATGATTTCCAGCTATCTCACCCTCCAGGGCAACCGGCTGTTTGTTGTGGTCGCCAGCCGCATCGAAGATGCCGAGGGTGATTTCCTGGGCGCGGTGCTGGTGGGCTTCGAACTGGACAAGGGAAGAGCGACGCGGGACACGTTCTCGGTCCTGGGCGTCCGTCCGGTACTTGAGCAGTGCTCGAAGCGCGCCGATGGCGACGAGGAAACCGCCCAGGCCAGTGACACGCTGTGCGAATACGAACTGGCCCGGCAGGCGGAAGGGATCACCTTCCTGCACCGGGACAACAACGCCCAGACCTTGCTGGCCGGCACTACGCTGGACGAGTCGAGGGCCGGCGAACTGTCCCAGTACATACGAAAGACCGCGATCCATCCCGGCATGCTCACCGAGGACATGCTGGCCCTGGCCGTGCCATTCCCCGTGGACTTCAGCTCCGAAGGAGAAGTGTGCGAAGCTCTTCTCTCCGTTGACCTGGAAAGAGCGCTAGCCATGTTCACCACCATCAAGGCCATTCTGCTGGTGGCGGGCATCATCGTCTTCCTCATCGGCCTCATCCTCATCCAAGTGCTGCTCAGGGCATTTACCCGGCCGTTCGAGCAGATCGACGCGGGCATCCACGAGATTATCGGGGGCAACTTCGAGTACAGCTTCCCATTCGACTTCTCCGACGGCCTGCCACGCTCCATGGCCCAATCCCTGACCATCATGAAGGCAGTGCTCCTGGGGCTTCCATTGCCTGAGGACCAGGAACTGGAAGACACCTGGGCCGAGCCTCTGCGGGTTGCAGGCGAAACGAGCCTGGACGGAGAATCAACCGGGATAACCACCGGAGAGATTGAAGAAATCTCGTCTGCGGAAGTGAAGGAGAGCAAGCCGGAGTACTACCGGCGTTTGTTCAAGGAATACCTGGAAGCCAAGGGCAACATCGGCGAGGACGTATCCAAGATCACCTATATCGGCTTCGTCGAGAAAGTCGCCAGGATCGAAAAGAGCCTGAAAGACAAGTTCGAAGTTGAGCTGGTGCTGTTCAGGGTCGTCGAGAAAGAAAACCAGGTAGTCCTGGTTCCCATCAAGGTTCTTGACTAAACCATAGTCACCACGGTCACGCCGTCGCCGCCTTCTTCTCTTTTGCCCTTTCTGAATTCCACCGGATATGACGTTTCGTTGAGGTAGGCTCGCACTGCAGTTCTCAGCTTGCCGGTGCCGTGGCCGTGGACTACCAGGAAGGTGGCGTGAACGCCTAGCATCGCCTCGTCCAGGGTCTTCTCCAACTCGGCGAGCGCCTCGTCCGAGCTCTTGCCGCGCAGGTCCAGCCTGGTCACTGCACCGGGCATCGGACCCGGGCGGTCCCACTTCTTCTGCCCCGCCGCCGCGGTTGGCTTCTCCCGGCGGATGGGCACCAGCTCATCCAGGGGAAGGCGCATACGCATAGGCCCCATCTTCAATTGCGCGGTGCGGTCCTTTTCGGAAACGGAGACCACCACCGCCTTCTTGTTGAATTTCTTCACCAGCACTTCACCACCCGGTTCCACTGCGCCGGTTTTGAGCGGTAAAACCTCGCGCACTGCTTCCTCTTCCTCTACTTTGGCGCGGCGTTTCCTCAACTTGTCGCGAACCCCCACCAGCACCCTCCTTGTCGACTCGACCTTGCCGTGGTCGGCAGGCCCCTGCTGCAGCTCGGACACCAGCGTGGACACCCCTTCCAGCGCCTCATCCACCTCCCGGGCGGCCTCTTCCACCTTCCGGGAGATGATCCGCCCAGCTTGCCGCTGGAGCTGATCCAGGGCGAGGGTGCGCCGGCGTTTCAACTGCGCCGCCTCTTCCGCCGCCTCCTCCTGGCGCGCCACCGCCTTGGAAAGCTCTTGTTCCCGCTCCGACAACCGAGCGATAGCCTCCTCCAGAACGTTGCCGGCCGCACCGTCCAGAAACTCCCGCGCACTCCGCACCACTTCCTCGGGAACCGAATAACGTTCAGCCATCTCGAAAGTCCGGGACGAGCCCGGCTTGCCGTGGACCAGCCGATACGTTGGCGCCAGGGTCTCCCAGTCGACGCCCATGGAAGCGTTTTCGAATACGTCATCGGCCATTGCCAGCGCTTTCAGTCGTTCGTAGTGGGTCGCCACCATGGCCAGGCAACCCCGCGCTGCAAACTCCTGGAGATAGCCGGCCCCGATGGCAGAGCCCTGGAGCGGCTCGGTTCCCACTGCGATTTCGTCCACCAGGACCAGGTGCTTCTCGCTCACCCGGGCGACAACCTTGTTGAGTTCGGTGAGATGGCCGGCAAAGGTGGAGAGCTGCTGCTCCACGTCCTCCATGTCCCCGGGTACCGCATGCACTCCTTCCAACACCGGCAGGTAACTGTCCGGGCTCAGCGGAGGGTGCAGCCCGGCGTGTGCCATGAGTATGGAAAGCCCGCAACTGCTCAAAGCCACCGACTTGCCGCCGGCATTGGGTCCCGACAGTACCAACACCCGCGCCGGATCCCCGATGATGATGTCTGAAGACACCACGTCCTGCCCCTGCAGGAGCAGGATCGGAGAGCGGGCCTTCTTCAGCCTCAGCACGGGCAGCTCCCCCATTTCCGGGGCTCCGCCGCCAAACCTGGTCGACATAAGCGCCCTGGCCGCCACAAAGTCAAACTCACCCGCGGCCTCGAGGGACTCCTTCAACTCGCCGGAGTTGTCGGCCACATCCCTCGACAACCCGGCCAGCACAAGATACTCCTCCCGCTTAACCTCCTCCCGGGCCATCTTCAAGCGATTGTTCAGGGAGATCAGGAATTTGGGCTCCAGAAACACCGTGGCGCCCGACTGACTTACCGCATGAACGATCCCTTCCACCACCGACCGACGTTCCGCTTTCACCGGCACCACATACCGGTCTTCACGCAACGTATAATAGCGCTCCTGAAGTGCTTCCGCCGCCCTGTCCCCCTTCAGGAAGTCCTCCAGCTTCTCCTTGATGGTTTCCTGCAGGGTATAGGCCCTCTCCCGCATCTCCCGCAGCACCGGGCTGGCGTCGTCTCGCACCCTTCCCTCGCGGTCCACTGAAACGGTAATTCGATGGGAAAGGAAACCGAGATCGTGAAGTCTCCGGGACAAGTATTCGAGACCCGGCAGTTGCTCTCCGTGGGCGGCAAAATAGTTGGCCAGACGGGTGAGTCCCCCAATGCATGTGGACACTTCCAGCAACTCTTCCGGTGCCAGCGTCCCCTCTTTGCCTGCCCGCTCGAGCAGCCCTTCCAGATCGGCGATTCCGGCAAAGTCAGGGGCGGCGCCGGAGTCCATGACGGCCTTTAGCTGTTCCACGCGGCTCAACTCCGCCACGATAGCGTCTTTGGTCGAGAGGAAAGTCAAGGCCTCAGCCCGGTGCGCGCCCATGGAAGTGGAGGTGAGCCTGACGAGTTCGGCCGCCAGCCGGTCCCACTTCAAATAGTCGAGCGTTCGTTGGGAAACCCTCATCACTTCTGCTCTTCGTCCGGAGCGGGCGGCGGAGGACAGGCGAGAGGATAGTCCACTCCCACGCGCTTCAGCGGCTTTCTCAGCGGAATGAGGAAAAGATCGTCGTCGGGGAAGTACTCGGGGGAAGGGAGGGTCTGCTTTCTGACCACTACGGCGAGGGTCTTGCCGCCGCGCACCAGGGATACCTCCATGATGCCCCGGTGAGCCACGTACGGGGGCGACTTCTTGCCCTTGGGTTTCTTCGGTTTTTTGAACCGCTTGAGGGTCTTGCTCTTGCCGCTTTCCGACTCCAACACCAGCCGGTCACCCTTGCGCCCCCTTTCCACATACAGGGACAAGGTCTTTTCTCCTGCCGGCAGGGCCACCTTGCCCACGGAAGGCACATCGAGTCGCACCAGGCGGCAAACCGGCTCGAACCCCTTCTTCTCGAGCCGCTTGACGACCTTTTCCTTCTCAGCCGCCACCTTCTTCATGTACAGCTCGAAGTGGCCCTGTTTCACAAGCAGAGAACGCTTCTTCTTGACGAGCTGTCGCTCCGACAGCTTCTTGCGGTCGGGGGACGAGAAGGTCTCGAGGAAATAGAGGTCAAATCCGTGGAGAGTATCGAAGCCCTGGCGAAAAACCGCCACCGTAGTCTTCTTGCGGGTGCGTTTTTCCATGAGTACTTCAATGGAATCGGCGCGGGCGGTCGCGGACAGGAAAATCAGAAACCCCAGCAATGCACAAACTGAAGATAGGAGTCGGCTGGTCATGGGGCCTCCCACGTCAGCGGAGTCGCCTCGCCGGTCCCGGTATCAACCAGGCCGTATTCGAAGCGCCCCTGCAGACAGGCGCCGACATTCAGGTAGTGGATGCCCCCTTCTCTCAGTTGGTCCTGCTGGTGGGTGTGCCCTAAAAGGATAATGTTGCACGCGCGCTCCCGCGCGCTTGCGAGCGCGTTGTCACGGTAGACCAGGGTCCGATCCCGGGTGATTCCGTTGGCGAAATCATCGAACCAGTCCAGAAACCACAACACGCCCGGGACCCCCCTGGCTTCGGCCCTTCCGCCCAGCCAGTTGCCGGCTGCACAAGTATAGGGTGCGTTGGCCACGAGTCGATCGTATTGATGGCCGTGAAACATGAGTAGATCTACCCCGCGATCACTGAAGAGCAGTTCTTCTTCGACGTTTGGAAGGTCGGCCAGACAGTGATCGTGATTGCCGCTTACGATCCGGTACCTTCCGCCCAGCAGCCGATCCGTCAGGCCGGCGTACACGCCGCAGACGATCCTCAACTCCCGAAGGAACGCAAAAGGAACGGTTCCGTGATGAGTATCGATGATGTCCCCGAGCAGAACCAACTCATCTGCCACGCTTTCGAGATGGTCGAGAAATTGATGGAAGACGACCGGGTCGTGGCCGAACCTGTCAGTACGGTCGCCACGTCCCAGGTGCAGGTCTGAAATGACTGCAATCTTCATCGCCTCCTCCCCGCTACACTTCGCCTATTTATTAGAGGATCTAGGTGTAAAAGGCAAGTACACCGGCGAGGCGTCTGATTTTGGTTGTTTTTCCTGCCGGTGGCAACGATAATGGTGCTTCCGAGGAGGTTGTAAGTGCTGGATCTGTCGATCATCACTGATAAGCTGTTGGTGGGCACCCAGGTGACGACTGAAGAAGACTTGGACACCCTGAAGAACCTCGGCGTCTCCGCGGTGCTCAGCGTTCAGAGCGACGAGGACCTGAGGCATGCGGGACTACGCTGGGATATTGTCTGGCGTCTCGGCGGCGCCAGAGGCATCGAGATGCGGCGCTGCCCGGTTACCGATTTTTCTCCCGGAGACCTGATCCAGAAACTGGACAAATGCGTGGATACACTGCACGAGCTGGTGGTCGACCACGGGCGGGTATACATCCATTGCACCGCAGGTATAAACCGCTCCACCGGGGTCACCCTCTCCTACCTTGTGCTGAAGGAGAGAATGACGGTGGATGCCGCCTACCGCCTCATCAAGGGACGCCGTCCCCAGGCCAACCCCTACCGCCATCTGCTGGAGCATCTGCAGGAAAGAATCAGGGATGAGCACTTTTCGCCCAGATAGACAAGGAGCACCCGGTGGTTGATCAGCGTGCGATCGAAGATGCGGCGAAGGCTCTGGCCGCGTCGAAACACGCGATTGCGCTGACCGGCGCCGGTATCTCGGTACCTTCCGGCATTCCGGACTTTCGCTCCGAAGCCGGCCTCTGGACAAAGTTCGACATCACCGAGTATGGGACCATATCAGCTTTCCGGGCCGACCCGCTGAAGGTGTGGAAACTGTTCAAAGCCATAGGTGAGATGGTGGACGGGGCGCAGCCCAACCCGGCCCACGTCGCCCTGGCCAGGCTGGAGGAGTTGGGTGTCATCCATACAGTCATCACCCAGAACATCGACGTGCTTCACCAGAGGGGCGGCTCAACGCGGGTGATCGAGTTTCACGGCTCGGGGGCGACCTTGACCTGCCTGGCGTGCCGAAAGTGGTTTACGCACGATGACGCCCGCGGCCTGAAGGATGAGGAAGGGGTGCCGTACTGCCCCTGCGGGGCCGTGCTGAAACCGGACGTGGTCCTGTTCGGCGAATCGATCCCCGACGACTCCCTGCGGCAGGCTTTCAGGGAGGCGGAGCGAGCAGATCTGGTGCTCTCTGCAGGGACTTCGGCAACCGTTGCACCGGCCAGTATGATCCCCGCGGTGGTAACATCCCACGGCGGGAAGATCGTCGAGATGGACCTGATCCGAACTGCTCTGTCAGACATGGCGGAGCATCGGGTTTGCGGGGACCTTTCGGTCACCCTGCCCAAGCTGGCGGAAGCTGTCGAAGATCTGTTGTAATTGCTAGTCGTGAGGAAAGAGGTAGAGGATCTCACCGGGTCTTATCATGCCCGCATCCTCCCTGGCGATCTTCTCCACCAGATCGTCGGAGTCCTTGAGATTCATGATAAGGCTTTTCAGCCGCCGGTTCTCCCTTTTCAGGCGTTCCACTTCCAGTTGGGTGCGGTCGAGCTTACCCTCGATGATGCCGGCCTCTTCCTGATTGCCGGAAACCACGGCCGCGTAGGCGCTCCCGCCCACGAGCCCCACCACGAAAAGCACACTAAGCACCTTACGAGTTGATTCCCACAGCCTATGGAGTAGATCCGTCATGCCACATTCCGCCTGCTGATGACAGTTTACATCGTGTGGCCTGCTTGGCAAGAAAAAGGGGCCGCAGCTTTAACCCTTTGCTTTGAGGAACGGCATCGGTAAAATCTTATTTGCATTTCAGCCGGAGGATTCCAGATGATCGCTTCGAGGTTTTGGGTATCGACCCTTTTGGTAGTCTTGGCCGCATGGTCTTGTGCAGGAGAGTCGGGCGGGAACGATGTGGTGGACGCAATCGCGGGTAGCGATTCGATCGCTTTTGCCGAGGTGAAACCAGGCGACGGTTCGGGGCCCGGCGAGGTGGACTGCACGCCCGACTGCGAAGGGAAGGAGTGCGGCGACGATGGGTGCGGAGGAGCTTGCGGCGAATGCGCCGGGGGCATCGCGTGCAGCGAAGGTGTGTGCTGCACCCCCGACTGCGACGGGAAGACCTGCGGAGACGATGGCTGTGGGGCAACCTGCGGCGAGTGCGGGGAAGATGAGGCATGCTTGGACGGCGCCTGCCAGTGTTTGCCCGATTGCGAAGGCAAGGCCTGCGGCCCTGACGGTTGCGAAGGAACGTGCGGCGAATGCCCGGACAACCACGACTGCGTGAACGCAGAGTGCCTCTGCATTCCCAACTGCGAGGGAAAGGTGTGCGGCGACAACGGCTGTGGCGAGAGCTGCGGCGAGTGCCCCGAGTACCATGAGTGCGAAGAGGGCGAATGCGTCTGCGTACCTCAGTGTAACGGTAAAGAATGCGGGCCCGACCTGTGCGACGGCATGTGCGGGGAGTGTGCGGACAACCACGAATGTGACGAAGACGGTGCGTGTATTTGCATTCCCAACTGCGGTGACATGATCTGCGGCACGGATGGCTGCGGAGGGTCATGCGGACTGTGCGCTGAAGGGCTTACCTGCGTCGGCGGAGAATGTGTTTGCGTTCCCAACTGCGATGGCAAGGACTGTGATGACGACGGCTGCGGCGGCAGTTGCGGCGAGTGCCTGCCCGACGCCATCTGCGTGGATGGAGTGTGCGTGTGCGAGCCGAAGTGTGAGGGCCTGGAGTGCGGCGACGACAGTTGCGGCGGAAGCTGCGGCTCATGCCCCTGCGCTGACTGCCCTCCTTCCTACCTGGAGTGCGGCGCCGAAGGACAGTGTGCGCTTCAGGAAGGGCTCACCTGCTCCGGCATCTTCTCATGCCTCAACGCGTGCCCCGGCGGCAGCCAGGTGTGCCAGCAAGAATGTATCCAGTCGGGCTCCGAGTTCGCACAGGCTGCTTTCTACGGGTTGATAGACTGCTACACCGAGGTAGGTGTTTACGACTGCTGGGACCTGTGTCCGGAAGATGCCCAGACCCAGGACGACTGCCCCCCTGAGGGCCAGGCTTGCTTCGATGCTACCATTCCGTTATGCGAGGACAAGGCTGTGCAGTGCATCCACGGCGCACTGACCTGCTCCGAAATGTGGGTGTGCTTCGTGGTCTGCCCCGATACACCGTGCAAGCAGGAGTGCCTGGCCAACGGCAACCCCGCGGCTCAGTACGGATGGAACGACTTTCTGGACTGCCTGGAAGACAACGGCTACTTCGACTGCCCCGAAGGTGACAGCGAGTGCACAGACCTGGCCTGGGCGACCTGCGATCCGGTGTTCCAGGACT
Organism: uncultured Myxococcales bacterium; assembly: GCA_964626565.1. Lineage (GTDB taxonomy): Bacteria > Myxococcota_A > UBA9042 > CAIXZC01 > CAIXZC01 > CAZVFX01. The sequence goes on along the minus strand of CAZVFX010000002.1, from coordinate 14,358 downwards.
GCATGGACGGCGGCTTGACCTGCCTTGAGGTCCGGCAGTGCCTGGAGACCCTGGAATTGGGCCAACCCGATTTCACAGAGCAGATGTACACCTGCTTCTACGACGGCACGGGCGAAGCCCAGAGCGCTTACGGCGACCTGGAGCAATGCGTTATCGGCGAATGCTTCACCCCCTGGGACCAGGAGTGCTGGGACATGGCCGTAACCGATATCTGCAAAAATGAGAACCAGGCCTGCGAAGACGCAGGCGGACCCCTGGACGAATAGCAAACAACATTGGCGATGAGCAGTGAGCGGTGAGCGGTGAGCGGTGAGCTTGAATCCTAAGACTTGTCGTTAGCCGTTAGCCGTTAGCCGTTCACTGACCGCTGACCGCTGATAGCTGATAGCTGATAGCCAGCCTACGGATACCAGGTTTCGCCGATAGGCGGATCGAGGAACCAGCCCAGGTCGAAGACCGGGCCGACGGGGCCGGGCGCGACGCCGGGATAGACGGTCCAGATGGGATACTTCTCTGCCGGCCAGTCCCAGTAGTCGGGCACCGACAGCATGCGCACATCACCGTTGGCAATGTATTCACCGGTGTTGTTCACCATCAGGTACATGTCGAAGGGCATATTCTCGCCGTGGGTACCCGGTTCGACGTTGAGCAACGCCTCGGGGGTAATGTCGAGCGGAATATCGAAGGTGAACTCAATGCCCACCTTTGGCCCGAGCACGATGCCGTATTCGGGCTCGGTATTGGCGTCGAACTTGTACTGCCCGAAGTCGCCGTTGACCTGGTTCGGCGGCAAGGTAACCCACGTATCGGAGAACATGGTGATAGCGAGGTCCACATTGGGATTGAACTCAACCGGCGGTTCAACAGACTCGAGCACCCACTGGGTGTCGTAGTGAAGGACCGTGTAGTGTCCGGTTGAGGTGTAGGTGCCCATGCCGATGGCCATGCCGGTAGAGTGGTGATAAGCCGCGCCCCGGGCCCACGGGTCTGTGTACATACGCATCTCAGTAGCGCCGTTGCAGTTGAAGATGTATTCCACCTCGACTTCCATGATCCAGTCGTTGTAGTCCCAATCGTTGCCGCCCTGCGCGGGCAGGTCCTCGAAGGCTACGGTGGTCTGTCCGGAAGAAGGCCACATGACGCTCAGGGTGCAGTCCTCCTGGCACATGTTCATGTCGTTGGCGTTGTTCTCGCCATCGTCACATGCTTCGCACCCCTCGATGATGCCGTTACCGCAAACCGGGCAACCTTCGTCGATTTCGCCGTCGCAGTCGTTGTCCACACTGTCGCACAGCTCATCCGCGCCGGGATAGACGTCCTGGTCACCGTCGTCGCAGTCTTCGCAGGCGGGGAAGCCGTCGCCGTCAACATCGACATTTATGGCAACCACGAATGCGGACTTGGACACCTGGTTGCTGGTCCCATCGTGCCATGCAGTCTTAGCCCTCGGCAACACTATGCGCTTGCCGTTGGCCGACCACGCCGGATGCAGGTCATAGCTGACTTCCATGAAGTCGAAGATAGTGGTGCCCACCATCCCGCCCATGTCCTCGGAACCCTGCAACGAGACGTTCCAGCCCATGGTGACGGAGCCGTCCGGCTCCTCGATCCAGATGTCGGGCTCGACAGTGAAGTTGTCCACCCAGTAGCCTGCCGGAATGGTGTCGGCCAGCACGCCGTTGCCCGGAAGGGCGCCAATGTTGTGGCTGATGAGCGCCACGGCCACCGTCCCCGGCCCAGCAGCACCGGCGATCTTGCCGGCAGTGAGCACAGAGTGAGACTTCTGGTAAGCCCAGATGTTGTAGAAAGACTGGGTGCCGTACGGACCCGCCCAATCGACGTGGTCCTCCTTCCAGTCGCCATCGACGTTGGTCTTCTCGTCGATATAATAGGCGATCATGGGCGGCGCCTGCTCACCGTAGTAGCCGAAGAAGGTATTGCTCGTCGCGAGCTGACCTTCCTCAATGCACCACCAGGGCGGCTGGTAGAGGTAAGGCTGATACACGCCATTGGGGAACGTCCAAGGTGCGTACCGCAGATCCACCTTGCCGCCGGCCGCAATCTTGACCTTGGCCTCCGTCGCGGTTTTGATGGGAGTCACCACACTCTGGGTCGGGTCTGACAGCCATACGAGGTGCTCGTCGAAGCACACTTCGGCCGTCCCCAGATTATGGACGCTGATGGTAGTGGAGTTGACGGAGGGTGTGTCGATAACGATCCAGTCCCTGGCAAAGGCCTCGGAAAGGCCGACGCAATCGTCGGGGAGCTCGCAGTCGTCGTTGCTCTCGCACCCCTCATCGATTTCACCGTCACAGTCGTTGTCGATCATGTCGTCGCAAAGCTCGGGAATCGGTGTACCCGGCACACACTGCTGCGACTGGCCGTTCTCACAGGCCTGCACGGTTTCTTCGCAGGCTCCCTGACCGCAAGTGGTGTTGCCCAGGCCATCGTCTTCGACGCCGTCGCAATCGTTGTCAAGGCCGTCGCAGACTTCCGCGGAAGGAGTCCCCGGCACGCACTGCTGCAACGCACCGTTCACGCAGTTCTGAACGGTCGCCTTGCACTCGCCGGCACCGCAGGTGGAAGTTCCCATGTCCTCATCGACCTTGCCGTCACAATCGTTGTCCAGCAGGTCGCAGATTTCCGGCTGCGCCGTGCCCGGCACGCAAGCCTGAGGCACACCGTCGACGCAATCTTCGACGGTTACCTGGCAGGTGCCGACACCGCAGGTGCTGATGCCCATGCCTTCGTCCACCTGACCGTCACAATCGTTGTCCGCTCCGTCGCACACTTCCGTGCCTGCCAGGCAGTCGATGCACCAGGTGTCCTGGTCCGTGACGTTGGGCAGTCCGTAGGGCGCACAACCGATGGCCTTGGCCGTATTGCAGAACGGCGCCGAGGCGTTGAGCGGGATGGTATAGGTTTTGTCGAACTCGTTGCACTCACCCGGCTGGGTGGTCTTATGCCAGATTTTCCCGCCCAACATGGGGTCTTCCACTCTCAAGCCGCCGCTGAGTACAGTGTTGCCGCAGTTGCAGATCTTGAAGTGGTAGGTGATGGTCTCACCCGGTGATGCCACCGCGGGACCGGTCTTGGTCACGTCGGCGCAAGGCATAGCCTTGAACCAGCCGAAGTCTGCAGCCAGATAGTTCTGACCCGAGATCAAAGTTACCAGGTGGGGATTGGTGCCAAAGGTCTTCACCCACTTGTTGCCCGCACCGGCTGCCGGCAGGGTGGCCTTCAACATCTTCACCTTGTAAGAGCCCGCGTTCAGTTCGTCGAACAGGTACAGGCCGTTGGCGTCGGTGACCGTGGTGGCTATCCAGACGCCGTCCTTCTTCAGTTTTACAGTCACACCGGCGATACCTTCGTCGTCGCCGTCGAAGGCGCCGTTGCCGTCCTTGTCCCAGAAGACCAGGTCGCCAATGGAAGCGCAGCTCTCATCGACATCTCCGTCGCAATCGTTGTCCACGTTGTCGCCGCACACTTCGTCCACCGGGTCACATTCGCAAAGCTGCTCTTCGTTGCAGAGGAAGCCGTCCTCACACAGGCCGCAAGAACCTCCGCAGCCATCGGTTCCACACTCGGCATCGTCGCATTCAGCCTCGCACTCACACCAATCGTAGGCCGAACTGTTGTTGTAGGAATCCAACTGGTCCTTGAGGGCCAGCGCCTCATCCCGGGCCGCCCCTTGCGGATTGCTGCCGAGGGGATGGGTCACGAGGAAGGCATCGGCATCATCAACGATACCCTGGATGTCGGTGGGGCCGTCGCTCAACAGATTGAGTTTGGCCGCTATCAACTGGGCCGCCAGCATCTTCGTGGCGTCCATGGAGTTGGCCTTCTTGAGAATGTCCGCAATGGCTACCGCCTTGGAGTAGGTGACCCCGCCAACGGTGATTGAGTCCACCGGCCACGCTTCAGGGTGGTTCTTCCAGTACCCGATGGTGTGGCGGCATTCGCACTCCTCGTCGGTCAGGCCGTCGCAGTCGTTGTCCAGGTCGTCGTCGCAAACTTCATCGACCGGGTCGCCTTCCACCGCGTCGCAGACGGTGCTGAGAAGGTCGGCGGAGCAAATCATTTCGCCTTCGGCGTAACACTCGCCCACGCCGGCGCTGCAGGCGTCGCCCACATCGTCGTAGCCTTCATCCACCAGGCAGTCGCAGTCGTCGTCGAGGTCGTTGCCGCACAACTCGTCACCGGGCTGAATCACTTCGGCGTTGCACTCCACGCCGGAGCCGTCCGGTGAACACTCGTACTCGCCCTCGGAGTAGCACGCTGAAACAACGCCCGGGATGGTGAGTACCCAGAACTCGTGGAAGAAGGGATCGCTGGCCTTCTTGTGCCACGGTTCGGCGCCGATAAGCGTGATCAACGTTTCGCCTGCACCATGGGGAGAAGCCTCCAGGGTGGTGGCGGTGGCCCAGAAATCTACCTCGATATTGGGCAACACGCCGTCGAACAGGTCGGCGATGTCGGTGTTGATCAACTGGTACACCGAGTTCACATAGTCGGTCCAGTGCACGAAAATGTAGGCGGAGCCGACGATCTTGCCGCCGCCGTCCTGGAAGTCACGCAAGACCTCCTTGGCGGACTCGGTGAGGGCGAAGTGGCTGGCCGAAGTATCCGGCGCCGCGTCCAGGACGACAACTTCGATGCCGTCCAGGTCACCCGGCTGCAAGTCGAGGGGGTTCCCTTCGGAGACATCCCACAGGTCGTACCCGCCGAGGTCGCCGTCGGCCACCATCCCTTCCAGAGTGTCGTCCATGGCGTTGAAGTCACCGCCGTCGTAGGCGCCCCACGCATACAGCATGGTGGGGGCGAATTGGCCGTTGATGGCCGTCACGCTGTCGATGAAGAACAGCTCGAACTCATCGACGCCGTCGTAGTTGTGCTCGAAGTTGCAGGACAGCGCAGTGCCGAACAGCACCGCATCGTCGGTAGCAATGACCAGCGGGTCGTCGTCGTCGCTCACCGCCCAGGTCTCGATTCCTTCAGCGCCACAGGCGCCGATGGAGCACTCACCGCCGACGTCGAAGTCTTCGTCGATGTCGCCGTCACAGTCGTTGTCGAGACCGTCACAGAGTTCCGACTGCGGGTCGCCGGGCACGCAAGCCTGAGGCGCCCCGTCAACACAATTGTCGACGGTAGCTTCACATTCACCGAGGCCGCAAGTGCTGGTCCCGAGGCCCTCATCGACCGCACCGTCGCAGTCGTTGTCCAGGCCGTCACAGATTTCCGCTACCGGGTCACCCGGTACACAATCCTGAGGAACACCGTTGACGCAGTTGTCAACCGTCGCTTCGCACTCACCGACACCGCAGGTGCTGGTGCCCTGGCCTTCGTCAATCAGGCCGTCGCAGTCGTTGTCCTTGCCGTCGCAAACTTCCGTCTTCACCAGGCACTCAACGCACCAGGTGTCGGTGTCCGTGACGTTGGGCAGGCCGTACGGCGCACAGCCGATGGCCTTGGCCGTGTTGCACAGCGGCATATCCGCATTGAGCGGAATAGTGTAGGTTTTGTCGAACTCGTTGCACTCACCCGGCTGGGTGGTCTTGTGCCAGATCTTTCCACCCAACATGGGATCCTGAACCTGCAGGCCACCACTAAGGACGGTATTGCCGCAGTTGCAGATCTTGAAGTGATAGGTAATTGTCTCACCCGGCGTCGCCACCGAGGGACCGGTCTTGGTCACGTCAGCGCAAGGCATAGCCTTGAAGAAGCCGAAGTCGGCCGACAAGTAGCAGGGCCCGCCAACCAGGTTCACCGAATGGGGGTTGGACCCGAAGGTCTTTACCCACCCATTACCGGCGCCCGGTGCGGGCAAGGTGGCGGTCAGGACTTTCACCTGGTAGCTGCCTGCCAGCAGGGTATCGAACAGGTAGGAGCCATCCGCTGCAGTGGTGGTCGAATCGATGACCACGCCGTTCTGAATAAGCTGAACGGTTACCCCTTCCAGCCCCGCATCCGCACCGTCGAAGACGCCGTTGCCATCGACGTCCCAGAACACCAGGTCGCCGATGCAGCTACAGGTCTCGTCCACGTCGCCGTCACAGTCGTTGTCCAGGCCGTCGCAGATTTCAGCGCCCGAGCCTTCGTCGGGGTCACAGGTCTGCGTTTCACCATCGACGCAGTTTTCAACGGTGTGGGTGCAAACGCCCTCACCGCAGGTAGTGGTCCCGAGGTCTTCGTCGACGTCGCCGTCGCAGTCGTTGTCTGCCAGGTCGCATACTTCGGCCGCCGGGTCGCCCGGCACGCAGGCCTGATCTTCACCGTTGACACAGTTGTCAACCGTGGCCTCGCACTCGCCGACACCGCAGGTGGTGGTGCCCAGGTCCTCGTCGGTCTCGCCGTCGCAGTCGTTGTCCAGACCGTCGCAGATTTCGTCGGACGGCGTCCCGGGTACGCACTCCTGAACCGGGTCGCAAATCCCTTCCAGCAACGCCAGGTTGACCTGCGCCATGGTGATCTGTGCGCCGGTCACCGGCTGCAGCACCACGCCGATGAAGTCGTCGCAGTCAGGCTCGAATCCTTCGCCATTAGCCAGCGCATCATCCAGAATCTGGTCGACCCGCGCCTGGCTCCACGCCCCGAGGCCGTTGTTGAGCAGGCCGTCATCGACGAGCATCCAGATGGCCCGCTGCACATCGCCATAGGTGAACAGGGTGCCGTCCTCGGACGCAGTACCCACGTAACCCTGGTTCAAAATGTAGTTGACCAGGTCGAGGTTTTCCGGGAATTCCACGATGCCGTCGGGAATCGGTTCGTAGCTGGAGTAGACGTTTACGACGTACGTCATACCCGGCTGGATGAAGTTGTCGGTGTCCACGCAGTAGTTGTCGTGGACGCCGGCCAGCAACGACGACCCCAGGATGGTGTCGTCGTAGTAGCTGGGCTCGCCAAAGCCCAAGCCCGGGTGGGTGACGGACATCTCCACCTGCTCCGGCAACGAATCGGCGAACGCGTCAAGGTCGGAATTGAGAGGAATACAGTTGTCAACGGTGACTTCGCACTCACCGACACCGCAAGTGGTGGTGCCGAGGTCCTCATCGGTCTCACCGTCGCAGTCGTTGTCCAGACCGTCGCAGATTTCGTCGGACGGCGTCCCGGGTACGCACTCCTGAACCGGGTCGCAGAACCCTTCCAGCAACGCCAGGTTGACCTGCGCCATGGTGACCTGTGCGCCGGTTACCGGCTGCAGCACCACGCCGATGAAGTCGTCGCAGTCGGGCTCAAACCCTTCGCCATCAGCCAGCGCATCATCCAGAATCTGATCGACGCGGGCCTGGCTCCAGGCTCCGAGACCGTTGGTGAGCAGGCCGTCATCGACCAGTATCCAGATGGCTCGCTGCACATCGCCGTAGGTGAACAGGCTGCCGTCCTCGGACGGCGTACCCACGTAACCCTGGTTCAAAATGTAGTTGACCAGGTCGAGGTTTTCCGGGAATTCCACGATGCCGTCGGGAATCAACTCATAGCTGGAGTAGACGTTTACGACGTACGTCATACCCGCCTGGATGAAGTTGTCGGTGTCCACGCAATAGTTGTCGTGGACGCCGGCCAGCAACGACGACCCCAGGATGGTATCGTCGTAGTAGCTGGGCTCGCCAAAGCCCAGGCCCGGATGGGTAACTGACATCTCCACCTGCTCCGGCAGCGAGTCGGCGAACGCGTCAAGGTCAAAATCGAGAGGTATACAGTTTTCGACGGTAACCTCGCACTCGCCCACGCCACACGTGGTGGAGCCCAGGTCCTCGTCGGTCTCGCCGTCACAGTCGTTGTCCACCAGGTCGCACACTTCCTCGGAACCTGCCCCGGGCACGCACTGCTGCTCTTGTCCACCCACGCAGTTCTGGGCGGTCTGTGTGCAAGCCCCGACGCCGCAGGTGGTGGAGCCCAAGTCTTCATCCACCGAGCCGTCGCAGTCGTTGTCCACCAGGTCGCAGACCTCCGCACTGGCGGGCAGCGGCGTACAATCCTGCGGCACGCCGTTGACGCAGTTGTCAACCGTGTTTTCGCACGCGCCCACACCACAGGTAGTGGTGCCCTGTTCTTCATCAACCAGGCCGTCGCAGTCGTTATCCTGCCCGTCGCAAATCTCGTCGGTCGCCAGACATTCGATGCACCAGGTGTCCTGGTCGGTAGTGTTGGGCAGGCCGTAGGGCGCACAGCCCACAGCCGTGGCCGTGTTGCACAGCGGCATATCCGCATCCAGCGGAATGGTGTAGGTCTTGTCAAACTCGTTACACTCACCCGGCTGGGTGGTCTTGTGCCAGATCTTGCCGCCCAGCATAGGATCGTTTACGGCCAATCCGCCGCTAAGCACCGTGTTACCGCAGTTGCAGATCTTGAAGTGGTAGGTAACCGTAGTGCCCGGGGAGGCAATGGCCGGCCCGGTTTTGGTTACGTCGGCGCAAGGCATAGCTTTGAAGAAGCCGAAGTCGGCCGCTACGTAGCAGGGCCCGCCCACGAGGTTCACCGAATGGGGGTTGGACCCGAAGGTTTTTACCCAACCGTTACCGGCGCCCGGTGCGGGCAAGGTGGCGGTCAGCACCTTCACCTGATAGCTGCCTTCCAGCAGGGTATCGAACAGGTAGGAGCCATCCGCTGCAGTGGTGGTCGAATCGATGACCACGCCGTTCTGGATAAGCTGAACGGTTACGCCTTCCAGCCCCGCGTCCGCGCCGTCGAAGACACCGTTACCATCGACGTCCCAGAACACCAGGTCGCCGATGCAACTGCAGGTCTCATCCACGTCGCCGTCACAGTCGTTGTCCAGGCCGTCGCAAATCTCGGCGCCCGAGCCTTCGTCGGGGTCACACGTCTGGGTTTCGCCGTCGATGCAGTTCTCCACGGTGTGGGTGCAAACACCCTCACCGCAAGTGGTGGTCCCGAGGTCCTCGTCCACCGAACCGTCGCAATCATTGTCCAGGCCGTCGCAAATCTCATCCGACGGTGTCCCCGGTACGCACTCCTGGATCGGGTCGCAGACGCCCGGCACCAGGGCCAGGGTAACCTGCGCCAGAGTAAGCTGCCCGCCGTTGGTCGGCTGCAGCAACACGCCGATGTAGTGGTCACAACCAGGCTCAAATCCGTCACCTTCAGCCAGAGCATCATCAAGAATCTGGTCGACTCGCTCCTGGCTCCACGAGCCCAGGCCCACGGTAACCAGCCCATCGTCGATGACCGTCCAGATGGCCATCTGCACATCGCCGTAGGTGAACAGGCTGCCGTCCTGGGACTGGGTACCGACATAACCCTGGTTCAAAATGTAGTTGACCAGGTCGAAGTTCTCAGGGAATTCCACGATGCCGTCGGGAATCAACTCATAGCTGGAATAGACGTTGGCAGTGTAGGTTGCCCCGGGCTGGATCACGTTGTCGGTGTCCACGCAGTAATTATCGTAGGTGCCAGCGAGCACCGAAGACCCCAAGATTACGACATCGTAATAGCTGGGTTCACCAGAGCCCGTACCCGGGTGAGTAACCACCATGTCCACCTGGTCCGGCAGGCCCGCGGCAAAGGCATCAAGATCCGGGTTCGCCGGGATGCAGTTTTCGATAGTAACCTCGCACTCGCCCACACCACAGGTGGTGGTGCCCAGGTCCTCGTCCACGAGGCCGTCGCAGTCGTTGTCCACCTGGTCACAGACCTCCGGGTTGGCGTCGCCCGGCACACAGTTTTGCCACTGGCCATCCACGCAGTTCTCCACGCTGGCCTGGCAGGCCCCTTCGCCGCAGGTGGTAGTGCCGAGATCTTCGTCGACTTCGCCGTCACAGTCGTTGTCCGCAAGGTCGCACACTTCAGCAGAGGAATCTCCAGGCACGCAGGTCTGCTCTTGCCCACCCACGCAGTTCTGGACGGTCTGTGTGCAAGCCCCGACGCCACAGGTGGTAGAGCCCAACTCTTCATCCACCGAGCCATCGCAGTCGTTGTCCACGAGGTCGCAAACTTCCTGGGAAGATGCGCCGGGTACACACTGCTGCTCCTGGCCGTTGACGCAATTGTCGACGGTGGCCTCGCAAGCCCCGGCGCCGCAGGTAGTGGTGCCGAGTTCTTCGTCGACATCGCCGTCACAGTCGTTGTCCGCCAGGTCGCAAATTTCGGTTTCCGGAGTCCCGGGGATGCACTGCTGCTCTTGCCCATTGACGCAGTTGTCAACAGTGGCCTCGCACTCACCAACGCCGCAGGTGGTAGCGCCAAGGTCTTCGTCGACGTCGCCGTCGCAGTCGTTGTCCGCAAGGTCGCAGATTTCGCTGGTGGGTTCGCCAGGTACGCAAGACTGTTCCTGCCCGTTGACGCAATTGTCAACCGTGGCCTCGCACGCACCCGTGCCGCAGGTGGTGGTGCCCAGGTCTTCGTCGACACTACCGTCGCAATCGTTGTCCACTAGGTCGCAGACTTCCTGGCTTTCGTTGCCCGGCACGCAGGTCTGCTCTTGCCCGTTGACGCAATTGTCAACCGTGGCTTCGCACGCACCGGTGCCGCAGGTAGTGG
>CAZVFX010000002.1:0-3761 GCA_964626565.1 uncultured Myxococcales bacterium | reverse complement strand
AGATTTCGTTGGTCGCCCCGCCGGGTACACACTGCTGCTCCTGGCCGTTGACGCAGTTGTCAACCGTGGCCTCGCACGCACCCGTGCCGCAGGTGGTGGTGCCCAACTCTTCATCCACCGAGCCATCGCAGTCGTTGTCCACCAGGTCGCATACTTCGGCCGCCGGGTTCCCCGGCACACACTGCTGCTCCTCACCGTTGATGCAATTGTCGGTGGAAGCTTCGCACGCACCCGTGCCGCAGGTAGTGGAGCCCAACTCTTCGTCCACCGAGCCATCGCAGTCGTTGTCAACCAGGTCGCACACTTCCCCGGAAGGCGCGCCGGGAGTACAGGTCTGCTCCTGGCCGTTGATGCAGTTTTCGGTCGTCGCTTCGCACGCGCCCGTACCGCAGGTAGTGGATCCCAGATCTTCGTCAACTGATCCATCACAGTCGTTGTCCACCAGGTCGCAAATCTCAGCGGAAGAATTGCCGGGTGTGCAGGTCTGCTCCTGCCCGTCCACACAATTCTGCACAGTGGCTTCGCAGGCCCCCGTGCCGCAAGTGGTGGTACCCAAACCCTCGTCCACCGAGCCGTCGCAATCGTTGTCAACCAGGTCGCACTCTTCAGCCGCAGCGTCGCCAGGCACACAGGTCTGCTCCTGGCCGTTCACGCAGTTGTCGACAGTGGCCTCGCAGGCGCCGGTACCGCACGTGGTCGAGCCCAAATCCTCGTCCACGCTGCCGTCGCAATCGTTGTCCACCAGGTCGCAGGTCTCGTCCGCGGGGTCACCCGGCACGCAATTCTGCCACTGGCCATCCACGCAGTTTTCCACGCTCTCGGCGCAAGCGCCGGTGCCGCATGAGGTAGTGCCCAGCTCTTCGTCCACTGAGCCGTCACAGTCGTTGTCCACCAGATCACAGGTTTCGTCGGTGGGGTTGCCCGGAGCGCAGGTCTGCTCCTGGCCGTTGATGCAGTTGTCGGTGGTGGCTTCGCACGCACCGGTGCCGCAAGTTGTGGAGCCCAACTCTTCGTCGACGCTGCCGTCGCAGTCATTGTCCACCAGGTCACACAATTCAGCGGTGGGATCGCCGGGCACGCAGTTCTGAAGTTCTCCACCCACGCAGTTCTGGACGGTCTCGGTGCAAGCTCCGGTGCCGCAGGTGGTCGAGCCTAAGTCTTCATCGACGGAACCGTCGCAGTCGTTATCCGCCAGGTCGCACACTTCAGTTTTCGGCGCGCCGGGCGTACAAGTCTGAGTCTGGCCGTTGATGCAGTTGTCGGTGGTTACCTCGCACATGCCCACGCCGCATGTGGTTTCCCCGAGGCCCTCGTCCACCGAACCATCGCAATCGTTGTCTATCAGGTCGCACACTTCGTTGGTGGCCTGACCCGGCACGCAAGTCTGCTCCTGGCCGTTGACGCAGTTGTCAACCGTCGACTCGCACGCGCCCGTCCCGCAAGTAGTGGATCCAAGATCTTCGTCAACAGATCCATTACAGTCATTATCAACCAGGTCGCACACTTCGGCGGAGGGATTGCCGGGCACGCAGGTTTGTACCTGCCCGTCGACGCAGTTGGCCACCGTCTCCTGGCACGCGCCGGTGCCGCAGGTGGTTGACCCCAGCCCCTCATCCACCGAGCCGTCGCAGTCGTTGTCGGCGAGGTCGCAAATCTCTTCGCCGGCCTGGCCGGGAGTGCAGGTCTGCACCTGGCCGTCGATACAGTTTTCTACCGTCTCCTGGCACACACCGAGCCCGCAGGTGGAGGTGCCCAGATTTTCATCCACCGAGCCGTCGCAGTCGTTGTCTACGAGGTCGCAAACTTCGTCGGCAGGCGCGCCCGGCTCGCAGTTGACCCACTGGCCGTTTACACAGTTGTCAACAGTCACTTCGCAGGCTCCGACGCCACAGGTAGTGCTGCCCATGTTTTCGTCTATCGTCCCGTCGCAGTCGTTGTCCGCTCCGTCGCAAACTTCCAGAATGTTCGCGGGCAGGTCATCCACGCACAGGTAGGTCGGCGAAGTGCAGCCGTCGGGATCGCGGCACACTGCGGGCGGGAAGCACTCGAGGTGGCCGTTGGCGCAGAAGTCGGAGTCATCGGTGTCGCAGGCATCTCCGAGCTGCGGGAAGTCCTCGTCGACTTCGCCGTCGCAGTCATCGTCGACATTGTTGCACAACTCCTGGATGTTCTGGTCGGTTTCGTTGACGCATTCGACGCCCGATTCATCTGCGGTGCAGGTGTAGGTGCCGTTCTCACACAGATCCGAATCGTCGCCGTCGCAGGCCAGTCCCTTGGTGGGGAAATCTTCATCGATTTCGCCGTCGCAGTCGTTGTCCACGCCGTCACAAACTTCAACGATGTCGGACGGGTCATCGCCAACGCAGAGGTACGGTGAGAAATCGCAGTCGCGGCCGCGGCAGCGGGCCGGCGGCGAGCACTCGTACGTGCCGAACGCACATTCGTCCGAGTCATCGTCGTCGCACGCGTTCCCCAGCTCGGGGAAGTCCTCGTCGACCGAGCCGTCGCAGTCGTTGTCGATACCGTCGCACAGCTCAGGCCCGCACTGGAAGTAACCGAAATCGATTTCCAGGTTACACTCCTCAGGCGTTATCTCGACGTAAACCGGCTCCGGCGGAGTGGTGAGCAGAAGCTGCCCGGCCGGAAGAGTCGCCTCGACAATGTCCACCAGGTAGGAGCCAAAGGGAAGGTTCTCAAACAGGTAGTAGCCGTCCACGTTGGTGGTCACTTCATCGTACAGCGTCTCATAGTCACCGTTGCCGTCGGAGTCGAGGTACAACTGCAGGGTTACGCCCTCGATACCTCCCTCCGCACCGTCCAACTCTCCATCCTGATCATCGTCGTAATACACGTAATCGCCGATACAGCCTCCCTCGTAGTTGCCAAACTCGGCGATAAAAGTCTCGTCCGTAGATACGTACTCGGACTGAGTAAGGGGGGTGGCATTTACCCAGCCGGGCTTCATGGTCTCCCACGCGACGTAGTCGCCGATGGGTATGCTGGCTTCGTTTACGTACCCGTTCGCATCGGTGAGACGGTGGAAGGTGGAACCAAAAGGATCTGTAAAGCTGAGCTTCCACATGGGCAGCCCTTCTTCGCCCGGGTCCTTGACGCCGTTGGCGTTGAGGTCATGGAACTTCTGGAACTGCAGGGAACCGGTAGCCTGGCAGACATAGAAAGTCACCGCACCTTCCGCTTCCCACATTTCTCCAACTTCGATGGAGAAGTACTGAATACGCAATTCATACCGGCCGAGCTTTGCTCCCAGAGGGGCATTCCAGGAGTTGGCGCCGAGAACGGGGCTCGGCTGCGGCCAGGTGGCGGATTCATCAACGTACGAGCACTGATCCCACGGCGGGGCGGGGGGAAAACCCCAGCCGATAAGGTCGTGGTACACGCAGTAGATCAATTCCCCATCGGGGTCCAACATGATTTCCAGGTAATGGTCCGGGGTGCTGTCAAACTGGATCTCCCAATCGTACACCTCGACGCCGGCGCCATCGTTCAGGATGCATCCCGGCGGCACCGGGGTCCGGTCCACGCCGATCCCCAGGGCCAGCACAGGCTGTACCCCCAGCAGAATGCACACACCAACAAACGTCGAGAAAAAGGTGCGCCAGTCGGACTTCACCATCATTTTGCCCCCCAGATTCTTGAGACTCTTTGTCACAGCTTTCACAATCGCACACTCCCCGGACTATCAATTAATCGTAACCGTTCACCTGGGGTGAGAATGTCGGCCGTGTTTCAGGCAGCGAGTG
>CAZVFX010000001.1:0-175796 GCA_964626565.1 uncultured Myxococcales bacterium | reverse complement strand
GAATTGGAAGCGCTGGCCGAAGAAGCGGAAGAGGATGAGGAGAAGGACTAGACCTTCCTCTCAATTTCCAATTTCCAATTTCCAATTATCAATTCTCTCAGTTCTGTCTTTCATCATTTGTCCAACACACCGACTTTTGGTATCATGCAGCCGCATTTATGTCTGCTGGAGGCGTTCGCCATGACTAGAGCCCTAGAAATGTTGCTGGTTGCACTGTTCCTCGCCGGCTGCAGCAGCGCCGGAACATCGACTCAGGTAGACTCCGGCACCGAACCCACGGGTCCCGATATTCCGGTCCGCTGGGGGGAAACCTCTCCCGAGGACAAGGACACCAAGACCCCTTTGGATCAGGTCACGCCCGAAGACACGTCCACGGGGCCCCAACTGCCGCCGGGGTACAACGAGCCGTGCCTCACCGATGGTGACTGCACCCAGTACGGACTCGAATGTTTCTCCGAGGGCCCCACCGACATGTATGCCATCTGCTCCAACGCCTGCACCTTGAACGGGGACTGCCCCGACAAGATGGTGTGCAAGAAGAAGGGCGATGACAAGGTATGCCTCGTGGCGGGCTACTGTGACGAGTGCGAAAACGACTCCCAGTGCGGAGACCCCAGTTTCAGGTGCATCGAAGACAACTCCGGAATGAACTTCTGCTCGCCCAAGTGCATCAAGGATAACAAGGACTCATGCGAAGCCGGCAATCTGTGCAAGCAGATGGGAGTCGGTCTCGAAGAGTTCTTCTGTTTCCCCATGTTCGGCACCTGCAAGGGTGATGGCAGCCACTGTACACCGTGCCAGAGCGACGGCGACTGCTCCAAAGGCCACGAGTGCCACGAAAACCCGTACACTCACGAGAAGTATTGCGGCAAGGTGTGCCAGACCAAGATGGACTGCCCCAAGGGATTCGGTTGTTACGAACTCACCGGGGAGCAATATCCCCTGTGTACCATGGAAATCGACGGGGAACCCGTTGAGACCTGCTACAAGGGCAACAAAGCGTTCTGCGAACCGTGCATGAAGGACTACGAGTGCACGAGCGGGCTGTGCTACAACTACCCGGTAGAGAACAAGTACTTCTGCACCTTCCCCTGCGACAAGGGCGAATGGCCGGTGGAAGGTTGCCCACCGGGCCTGTTCTGCGCTCCCAATCACGGCGAATCGGGCGGCGACGTATGCGTCCCGCCCACGGCGTGGGGCTGCCAGGGCTTCCTTAACTGCATGGAAGTGGAATGTCCCAAGGGCGAAAAATGCATCGACGGGTTCTGCGAACCCAAATAACAGTACCCCGAGTACGAGCTAGGGGCCTGCACGGAACCACCTCGGCCAAACTCAACGGAGATTCTCGATGACGCTGTTTAGAAAGCTCTTGCCGCTCTTGTTGCTCGGCCCACTCTTTCTGCCGGCTGCGGCCGAGGCCACTCTCATCAGAGCCTTTTCTCTCCAGGAATTGCACCGCACCGCAGACGAAGTGATCACGGGCAAAGTCACTGACGCGAACAGTTTCTGGAACGAAGCCCATGACACCATATACACCGACTACACCGTGCAGGTGGAAGGCAGGAGTAAGGGAGCGGGCGGTAAAACCCTGACGGTCAGACTCATGGGCGGGGCGGTAGGAGAGCGGGAGTTGCTGGTGTCAGGGAATGCCCGGTTCGAAGTCGGAGAACGAGTGCTGCTCTGCCTGCGCGCCAACCAGGGCTTCCACACCCTGGTCGGCATGTCCCAGGGCAAATGGACCGTGCGCCGCCACGGCGGTGTCAACCACGTTTTCCGGGGTCCGGCACTGGGTAACCTTCCCAGGCAGGAAGGGGAGATTCCTCTCCAGGAACTGCTGGACAAAATGACCGGGGAGGAGGCCAGATGAATCGCACCGCCGCCCACCTGAGTCTGCTCATTGCCTGCGTCTCCCTGCTGGCCATCGTACCGGCGCCGGCCCGAGCCTACGTCACCCTCAAGGCCGGCTTCGGCTACGAGATAAAATGGACCAAGAGTTCCATTCCCTGGTACCTTCATCCCAACGGCAGCGCCGACGTCACCTTCAACGAGTTGAAGAACGCAATGTCGGCGGCCTTCGCCACCTGGAAAGCGACGCCCTGTTTCAGTAAGAGCTTCTCCTACGGCGGCACCAAGACTTCAGACCCCCAGAACGGCATCTTCATCAAGTTCATGGAGAACTCCTGGGATCCCACCGTGGGTGACGCCGCAGCTTATGCTCAGACCTGGAAGAACGTCAACGGCACCATCACCAACGGAGTCGTTGTGTTCAACGGCAAGGACATCGTCTGGTCGACCACGGATGCCCAGGACTACTTCTCGTTCAAGAGCGACGTCCAGGGGGTGGGCACCCACGAGTTGGGGCACTGCCTGGGCCTGGGTCACTCCCGGCACCTGGAAGCGACCATGTTCTTCTCCGGCGACGACGCCGAGTTGAGAACTCTTGAGCAGGATGACAAGGACGGCATCTGCTACATCTACAGCAACTTTTCCCAGGGCAAACCGTGCGACAGTTGCAAGTCGGACAACAACTGCCAATCGGGCTACTGCCTGGAGTACCCGGACGGGTTTGACTACTGCGGAAAGAACTGCACGTCTGACAACAACTGCCCGGAAAACACCTACTGCTACGACATCCAGGGAGGCACCGATCAGTGTGCCGCGTTCAACGGCTATTGCAACCAGCAGGGGGGCAACATCCCCATCGGCTACTTCTGCTACGGCCATGCGACCTGCGAAACGAGCCTCTGCCTGGCCCTGCCCGGGGACGCCTACTGCTCCAAGGAGTGCAACTCCGACGCTAACTGCCCCGGTTCCATGAAGTGCATTTCCGACTACTGCATTCAGGGCGGAAGCACGCCTCTGGGCGGAAGCTGCGAGAACCACTCCGACTGCCAGACCGCCATGTGCATGGGAATCGGCGGCGACAATGCGGTGTGCACCCAGGAGTGCTACAGCGACAACCAGTGCCCCGGCAACTTCGGCTGCATTTCCGGCCACTGCCTGGGCGGCGGCTCCACGAAGTACGGGGCCAACTGCGATACCGACATGGAGTGCGAGACGGTGAACTGCACTTCTCTGGGCGCGATGGAAGACGCAATCTGCACCAAGGAGTGCGAAAAAAACAGCGACTGCCCCGGCAACGACCCGTGCACCTATGAATTGTGCGTGCCCCCGGGCAACACCCCGTTTGGCGGCGATTGCCAATCCCACCTTGATTGCCAGAGCGGGTTCTGCAAAGGCTCCGGGAGCAGCAAGTACTGCTCCCAGTTCTGCAACGAGGACACCGGCGCGGGCTGCCCGGAAGGCAGTTCGTGCAAGTCAGGCGGATTCTGTTCCAAAATCAGCAGCGTGCCGACCGGTGAATGTACCTCTGATTCGAACTGCCCGAGCGGCTTCTTCTGCAAGATGGCCAGTCAAAACGACCTGGATGGCCAATGCGTGTTGAAGTGCAACCCCTTTGCCGACCTCGGCTGCAGCGAGAACTATGAGTGCGCGTGGCATTACACAGCCTGGACCGACACCATTGCCGGCGAGTGTCTCCCGAATAACAACGGTAAGGGAGTTGGCGAAGAGTGCAACCTCGTATACGACCCGTGCCTGCCCAACCTGGTTTGTATCAACGTGGGCGGCGGCGGGCCCAAATGCCACAAGGACTGCGACAACTCATCGGGCCTGGGTTGCAGCAGCCTCGAGGCCTGCCTCGGCCTCAACATGAACAACGACCCCCGCCACGGAGTGTGTGTCTGCAACTCCCCGGCCTGCCAGGTACAGCCGGACCCGGACGTGGTCCAGCAGCCGGAACCGGAGGCAGACGTGTCGGTCCCCGTCAGCCCCGACATCACCTCTGAACAAGATCTGTACGCCCCCGCCCCTGACAACAGCGGCCCGGGCCCCGGCCCCGGTCCCGAAGCAGGGGAAGAGCCCAACGTACCCATCTCCAAGGGCGGCGACGGCTGCTCGTCGACGCGGTCACACGCATCACCCGCGGCCCTGCCGCTGATGTTGCTTTTCTTTGCCCTTCTGGCATTACGCCGGCGCACTATTTTGTGATATGGTCAATCCGATAGAACTGCAGTGAACAGGGAGAGACTGACCTGAAAATGCAGGCGAAGACAATGCGAGGACTGGCCGCGGTTCTGATGCTGTCAGCGATGCCACTATTCACCGGCGGCTGCAAAGAAGACGAGAAAGCCCCCGACGTGAGGCCGACCCCCGCGCCGGTGGAGAAAGCCAAGGATGTCCGCCCTGAGGTCCGGGGTGAGCCCGACGTGCGGCTCGAGACGATTCTCGACAGTGCACCGGCAGCAGAGGTCCGTGCGGAAGTCAAGCCGGAAGTCAAACCGGTGAAGACTGCTCCCCCACCTATCAAGCCCATCATCTACCCCGATGGAGAGTACAGTTTCTGGCGCTATGTGGAGCGGTTTGGCGTCCCCATGGGGCTGCGCAAAGTCGAACCGGCAGACAAGGTGGTGAGGCCTCACGTGAAGATAGTAGTTCACGGCGGCAAGGTGGTCCGGTTGCTGGAACTCGACGGAAGAGGGCGAATCACGGAAAGCCGGGACTACGAGTATGACGGCGGGAACCTGCCGGCCCGGTTCCGCGTCAGCAACAAGATGGGAGCTGAAACCGGCATCGGCGAGTTCGGCGAACGGCTTACACGGTTCACGTGGAAGCTGATAACCGGAGCCTCCTTTCTCAGGGGGTGCCACGCCCTGGAACGGCAGGTGGGCCCAAGCGGATACGTCGTCCGGGAAACCTGCCTCGGACCCGAAAGCCGGCCCCGGCCGGATGCCGGAGGAGTGGTGGTCACCGTCTACAGTCGGGACCTGCTGGGGCGGACAATCGGCCGCAATTTCTTCGATAAGGACGGCCAGCCCGTACTTGACTACCGGGCTGTCCACGGTGAGAAATACGAGCTGAACCTGGACGGGTTGGTGAAGTCCATTACCTACGTGGACGCCCGGCAGAACCCCACCATCAACCGGGGTCGCAACGCGGCGAGGATCGACTACTCCATCAACCGGAAGGGCCTGGTGGAGAAAGAGCAGTTCCTGGGCAAAGCCGGGGAGCCGGTTCTCAACCCGGACGGTGTCGCGGCGGTAGAATATGAGTACGCCGCCGACGGTTCCCGTTCGGAACAGCGCTACCTGGGCCCCGATGGCGAGGTAAAGCCGGGTAGTGTCAACCAGGTCGCGATCGTGCGCATGCAGTATGACGACAACGGCTTCCTGGCTGTACGTAAGTTTTTCGACGCTGAAGACCGGGCGGCCGCGGCCTCCGGGCGAATCCACATCGAGCGGTTGGAGAACAACTCCTGGGGCGACATTGTTTCTCAGAGCTTTGCCGGAAGGGACTACTCGGAGGTAGCCGATGCCGACGGGGTAAACCGCTATCTCTACGAGTACACGCCGGAGGGAATGATCAGCGCTGTCTCCTGTTGGTCCTCATCGGGGAAGGCAGTGGCCTCAAAGGGCGACACCGCATTCCATCGAAAGGCTCTGGCCTACGACGACCGCCGGCGCCTGGTGCGGGAACTATACTATGATCGCGGCGGCGCCTTGACCTCGTTTTGGGGCGGCGCCAGCGGCCTGCAATACAAGTATGACAACCAGGGACGACTCGAGGAGGCTCTATACGTTGGAAGAGACGCCAAGCCGGTCGACACCCGCCTGGGTTTCGCCTCCGAGAAACGTCAGTTCGACGATGCCGGACGCTTGACGCGGGCCTGCCTCTTCGACAGTCAGGGCCAGCCTGCGCTGGCCGCCGCGAAAAAAGCCTCGGGCTTTCACTGCCGGGCTTGGGAATACGGCCGGTTCTCTACCCCGGACAGGCTGCTGTTTTCCGACTTGGAAGGACTGCCGGTGAAGGCCAAACTCACTTCGCGGCGACGAAAGCTCGAGGCCTTCGCCCTCAGCTTCTCCCTGGGGCCGGGCAACCGGGTGGAACAGGAGAAGTCTTTCGAGGAAGACGCCTCAATCCCTTCCCGGGTGCTGGTGTGCTCCAGGAGAGAATGCATCGACCCGTTTGCCCTGTTTCCGGGATGGAGAAGTCCATGAGATTCATTTATGCTCTGCTCGTTTCTCTCCTGCTTGCAGCTCCTGGCTGCAGGAAAGCGGAAACACCGACCAAAACCCCGGCAGAAGGACCGGCAGAAGAAGTCAAGAAGAACCCCAAACCCGAAACGCTCGCAGTTCGACCCGAAGTCCGGAGCGAAAAACCCGACACGAAAAACGAGAAACGGGAAACCGGATCCTTCGACCGGGCTCAGGATGACATCAAGAGCCTGGTTGAGAAACCGCGTTCCGGGCCTTCCCGTACCCTGGACGAACTGCTGGACCTGGTATCGGACCGGCGAACGTGCAATATCGTCATGGGATGCGAAGCCAAGGACGGCCTGGTCGCCATCGGCGCACCGGCGGCGAAACCGATCATACAACGCTACCGGACCCTGGGCCGGCCTTCCTACCAGAAATTCCACCTCATCGAAATCCTCGGCTATGTCTCAGCCCCGGAGGTGCTCCCATTCTTGGAAGAACGCCTCACTGACCCCCACTGGAACGCCAGAGCCAATGCTGCCATCGCTCTGGCCAGACTCAAGGCAGTGAGCAAGCTGGGGCTTTTGAAGCGCCTGCTGAGGAAGCACTCGGGCGGAAGGGATTTCGGCTTCCTGTATGCGCTGGCGTACGCGGTTGAGAAGCTTGGCGCCGGGGGGGGAAGTGCGATCCTTTTGAAAGGGCTGACCGAAGAAAGCGTGGGGAGTATCAACTGGGGCTACACCCGGATTGCGGCATTTGCCGCGGCCGACCTCGGGTTGAAGCAGGCGTGCCCCGACCTGGTGCATTCGGTATTGCACAACGACATATTCTTGAAGAAGGAAGCGATAGGTGCGGCCA
The DNA here is from genome assembly GCA_964626565.1 of uncultured Myxococcales bacterium. Taxonomy (GTDB): domain Bacteria; phylum Myxococcota_A; class UBA9042; order CAIXZC01; family CAIXZC01; genus CAZVFX01. The sequence continues at coordinate 168,903 of CAZVFX010000001.1, read as the reverse complement.
TGGCGCTGCAATGCCGGGACGAAAAGCTCGCCGAGGCGATAGCCGCTCAGGAGACCAGCCGGATCCCGAGCGTGCGGCGCAAGGCAGCGGCCGCTATAGAAATGCTGGGGAGCAAGAAATGAGAAGCCTGGTGGTAGCAGCGCTAAGTCTCGTGACCGCGGCTGCGGCTGTGTCCGCCGGCGACCGATGCGCGGGCAAAGCCCCGTCTATGAAGCCGGTGCTGTCTCAGAAGAGTGGGATTTCCATCCTGATCCCGGAAAGCTGGCAGCCGGTTGTGGAAGAATTCAGTGATGGCCTCACCATCACCGATGAGGTTGGCGAGTGCCGGCTGGAGATCGTGCGCTGCCCGGACCTCCTGGACCCCCAGCACGCGGCCAGCCTGTACGAACGGCTCTACCTGGGCAAGAACGGCATTTCCAAAGAGTGTTCAAAAGAGGTTTCGGCCTCCTTGAAGTGGGCCGATGGTGCGGTAGCCGGGGAGTATTCCCAGCGGGACTGGGGCCGCCGGGTGCAGGCGGTTTTCGCCCGCTCCGACAAGGACATTGTCGCGGCCCTTCTCAAGTGCCCCCGCACAGACTCTCCTCCCGCCGATTGGACCACTGCAACCGCAATCTTCTCCTCCTACCGGCGGCTCTGGCGAAAACCGTAGAGGCGGCTATCAGCGGTCAGCGGTCAGCAGTGAGCTATTTCTTCTTGAAAATGTCTTTGAATCGGTTCCAAACACCGGCTTCGTCAGGCTTGCGGTCAAGTCGGGGAGACATTTTGAGAAAATCCAGGGCCGCCGCGACTTCGTCGTTGGCAGGATCGAGTTTGTGAAGGCGCTCGTACCAGCCCCGCGCGGTTTCGGTGTTGCCCATATCGCGCTCGATGCGAGCCAGGAACAACATCGCCTTGAAGTGCCGAGCGTCGACGGCGAGGGCCCGCTCCATGATGTTGCGAGCCTTGTTTGGTGCGAAGCTGTCGCTGCTCTGCCCGCTCTTCAGCGCCTGATAGGTAGCCCAGCCCTTGCACGCAAGATATTCCGGGTCCCGGGGATTGGTCTCCGCAGCCTTGGTGAACTGAATCAGCGCTTCGGGCCAGTTCTCCACTTCTTCTGCTTGCTGACCGGCCTGATAAGCTCCCTCGGCCTCAAACAGGTAGGACAGCGCCACCCGGCGATCCTGACCGTAATCAGTGGACATCCGGTTGTCGTAGATGGCCCGCTCCTTGGAGTCGGTGAGAACCTCGCCGGCCCGACGGATTTCATCACCGACGTACCCCAATAACTCCTGGGCTCTGCTTGAGAGCATGTAGCCAACAAACTGAGCCGGGTCGTACTTCGCTCCCAGCCGGGTCGCCGACTCGCGTATGGCCGACAGCGGAGAGAAGGGGGTTACAGTAAGAATCTCGTACAAGTTTCTGGCCAACATGCTGCGGTAGACATCCTCCAGGATCCGCTCCATGTTCTCATCGGTTCCAGCCTCGGGAATTGCGGGCCGCTCGGGTAGCGGTGGCGGCTCCCGCAACGCGGGCGGAGCCAGCGGCTCAGCAACGTCCGGCAACTCAGGAAGCGGCCCCAGGTCATCAAGGTCCCCGATTCCCTTGTCCTCTTCCTTCTCCTCGCCGACGGCCTCATCCGGCTCTTGACCATCGAACTCGATACTGTCCTCGGTTCCGGCATCATGAATCGTCTCGTCCGGGGTCGCAGAGGCCTTCTCTTCGGCTTCCTTGCGCTCCCTTTCGGCGACCGCCTTTTCGGCTTCTTCCACCGCCTTCTTCAGCAGTTCGTCGACATCGTCTGCGATGACATCGGGAGTAGCTATCACGGTGGGCGTCAGTACGGGCTCGTCGTCATCGTCGGGGTGGGGCAGCCGGGCGTCGGCGGGATGCGCCGGTGCTTCCTCGGCAGGCTCTTCAGGCTCTTCGTCGACATCCTTGGCGGAAGTTGCGACCTGCTCGATGTCGGCGGTCTCCTCGTGCTCCTGTTCAAGAACCTCTTCTTCCTCCAAGTCGCTCGGTACGGACATGCGCTCAGTAGGATCATATTGACCGTCGAGTATCTCCGTGACCGGACTTTCCTGTGCCGGCTCTTCCCGGGACTCTATCGGTTCGGGCGGCGGGGTAGGTTCAGGCTCTGCCGCGGGCTTGTCGGCCTCGTCCTTCTCCGGTTCCCGATAGTAGAATCCCTGCTGGAGGAACTGCTCGAAATCATCGCGCGGGACGTCCGCAGCAGGCTCTTTGGCAGGGGGCTCCTCCTTCTTCTCTTCTTCCTTCTGGAACGGCGTCTCTTCGCCCACGATAAAACTGGTTATGGAGCCGCCCTTCTTTTCCTGCGGGAGGATCACCACGGTCTTGCTGGCTTCCGCATCCCCTGCCCCGGCTTCGGTAAACAGTTCTCCGCCCGCACTTTCAGCCCCCGCAGACTCGAACGTGAGCATGCCGGAATAGCAAAGCGCGTACAGTTGACGGGCAGCCGACTCCCGGTCGGAAGCATCGTCCACCACCGACTTGGGGGTGGGTTCCGGCTCCATGAGCAACTCGGTAATGTCCTCTCCATAAAACACCGACCGGAACTGAATGAGGTAGCGATAGAAATCCGCGGTCTTGTTCAGCGTGGCATTCCACCGGTCGCGGAACATCCGCATGAAATAGTCAACATCCTTGTCTGCGGAAACGGCTCGGAACAACCCCTCATACAGCTCCAGCGAGTCCCCGCCGGCCGTTTCGTCCGTTGATGTTTCCTCCGGAATGATGCGATATTGCACTCCGTCCTTTTGAAAAGCGACGGAAAAGACAAAAACGCTCAATTCTCGCTTAAGTCTCAGAATGTCCTTGGGAGAGAGCAGCCCTTTGGCAGACAGTAGCTCCTCTACGCCAATGCCCCGTTGGGAGCATTCCTCCAGCATTTCCTTCAGTCGCTGGCGGGCCAGGCGGCGCTTGCGCAGCAGAAATGCAGGAAAGGAAAGGGCTATCTGGGTGCTGGACGCGAGGGTAGGCTCACCGTCGCTAAACAGAATAACTGTGCGGCCCTCCGGCTCCTCCAGAATGATGGAGCCGGTGAACTCCTGCGACTTCAGTCGTGAGGCAATTTTAAAAAGCTGGTACTTTCTAAGCACCGGCAGGGCCGTGGCCATCTGTCGCACTCCGCAAAGGACTCTCGCAACCGGATCATAGACGGTGGTCGATCAGGTGTCAAGGGACGTTAGGTTGATCTTTGAGTGACTTGGTGTTACAAACTGCCTTTGTTTCGGCCGGGAGGGTGCGTGCGCATAATAACGGGCAGATACAAGGGTAAGCGACTGCGTACCCTGTCAGGCGATGAAACCCGTCCAACCATGGACCGGGTGAGGGAGGCGCTGTTCTCCATCCTGTCCGCGCACGTGGACGATGCGGCAGTGTTGGATCTGTTCGCCGGTTCCGGGGCGCTGGGCATCGAGGCTTTGAGTCGGGGCGCTGCGGTTGCCCATTTCATCGAAAAGAGCCGTCGGGCAATAGATGTCCTGAACAGCAACCTCGAAATGTTGCCGGGCGCGGATTTCAACCTGCACCAGGGCCCGGTGGAACGAGTACTCCCGGGCCTGGCCCGCAAGGGGCTTGTGTTCAACCTGGTTTTCATGGATCCTCCCTACGGACGGGGACTGGTGCCCAAGACCCTGGAAGCCTTGTGCCGGCTCAACATGCTGGCCCCGGAATGCAGGGTCGTGGCCGAGCATGAAACCCGGTTCAAACCGCCCCGGGAGGTTGGCCACCTGTTCCGCATCGACCGTCGGAAGTACGGTGACACCACCATCAGCATCTACTCACCGTTTATCGGGGGGGAGGAAGAATGGGAATAGCAGTCTATCCGGGGTCGTTCGACCCCTTCACCTGCGGGCACAAAGACATCATCGACAGGGCGCTGAAGGTGTTCGACCGTCTCGTGGTGGCCATCGCCACAAACAGTGAAAAGACCTCACTGTTCACCCTTGCCGAAAGGGTGGAGATGATCGAGGAAGTTTACGCGGGAGAACCCCGGGTGGAGGTGGACTCATTCACCGGTCTCCTGGTGGACTACTTGCGCCGGCGCCAGGCCCGCGCAGTGGTGCGGGGTCTCAGAGCGGTGTCCGACTTTGAATACGAATTCCAGATGGCCAACATGAACCGGAAGCTCTACCCGGATGCGGAGACTTTCTTCCTCATGACCGGCCAGGACCATTTCTACGTAAGCTCGAGATTGGTGAAAGAGATTGCCTCTTTGGGCGGCTGCCTCACCGACCTCGTTCCCGAGACTGTGAGGGTAAGACTTCTCAATAAATATGGAGACGAGCAATGAAACTGGCGGAACGAATTTCCAGAATCACGCCTTCCATCACTCTGGGCCTCAACGCGCGGACCCTGGAGTTGAAAGCCCAGGGGCGGGACATTATCGCCTTTGGCGTGGGAGAGCCGGACATCAATACCCCCCGCGCCGTGTGCGATGCGGGCAAGGCGGCCATTGACGACTGCATCGTTCGCTACACGGCCACCGCCGGGACCCCCGAGCTTCGGGAGGCTATTTGCGGTTACGTCGAGGACGTATACGGCCTGAGCTACGAAACCAACTGCGTAATGGCGAGTGCGGGCGGCAAACAGGTGCTCTACAACGCGATCCTGGCCACGGCAGGCAGAGGCGACGAATTTATCCTGCCCGTGCCTTACTGGACCTCGTATCCGGAATTCATCAGTCTGGCCGATGCTAAGGCCGTAATGGTCGAGACGGTGGCGGAGAATCAGTTCAAAATGACTCCTGAGGCGCTGGAGAAGGCGATTACGCCGCGGTCCACCGCGGTGCTTCTGAACTCCCCTTCCAACCCCACCGGCGTAGCCTACTCCCGCAAGGATCTCGAAGAGCTGGCCGAGGTGTTGAAACCCCACGACATCTGGATTCTGTCGGACGATATCTATTGCGCGCTGCTCTTCGACGGGCATGAGTTCGCGACCATGGCGCAGATTCCGGGATTCAAGGACCGCACCCTCATCATCAACGGGGTCTCCAAGACCTGGTCCATGACCGGTTGGCGAATCGGGTTTGCCGCCGGCCCCAGGGAGCTGATCGCGGCCATGACCAAAATCCAGGATCACTCCACCTCGTGCCCCAACGCGGTTGGCCAGAAGGCCGCGGCCGAGGCGCTGCGCCAGGGGCACTCCCTCACCGCAGAGTGGGTTGCCTCGTTGGGAGCGCGCCGCGACTTGATGATCTCCCTCCTCACCGCCATTCCCGGTGTCACCGCGGTGACGCCCCAGGGCGCTTTCTACCTGTTCGTCGATGTCTCTGCCTACCTGGGCAAAGCCGGCGGCCCGGCCTCCACTCTGGACCTGTCGGAGGGGCTGCTGGTTGATGGTGGTGTGGGCGCAGTTCCCTGCGAGGCGTTCGGCGCTCCCGGCTACCTGCGCCTGAGTTTCGCAGTTACCGAAGAGAACATCCGGGAAGGCGTTCGCCGGATGGACAATTATCTTACTTCAATCTAGGCGGTAGCAAACCAGACGGTAGCAAAGGAAAGGCGGTAGGCTGCAGGAACTGCTTATTCTGCGGGTTTCTCTGCGGGGGCTGCTGCGGGTTCTGCGGGGGCTGCTGCGGGTTCTGCGGGGGCTGCTGCGGGTTCGGCCGGCTTCTCTGCTGCGGCGGCGGGTTTTTCCGCCGGTGCGGTGGCAGCTCCGGCACCAGGCCTCACGGCTGTGGGGGGCACCCGAAGCGGCTGGGGTACTGCAGGGCGCAGGTTCGGATTGAGCCGACCGCCCTTGAGGGAACGGGTGCCCGGCCTCTGCTGGGCCTTGAACTCAATGAGATACTCGACCTTCGCTTCCTTGCGCAGGTCTTCGAGCAGGCGGTGCTTGGCCTGGGCGGTCTTCATGTTCATGGCAGACTTCTTCAGCTTCGCCTTCATCTGATCGAACGGCTGGCGCGGCTCGATGCGCTTGGCAAGCTGGAGAACCACAAAACCGTGCCGCGTCTTCACCGGGCCTGCAATCCCCTTTTCTTCCAGAGGGTTCGCTGCTTCCCACAACTCCTTGTGCCTTTCGTCGCCCTTCTTGATGAACATCGGCTTGACGATGATCCGCCGGCCGGCCGCGTCTTTCTTATCCTTCACAGCTTCCCGCAGAGTCTGGCCGGTCTGAACCGCCTCCAGAATCTTTTTCGCCGATTCATCGGCCGCTGCCGATTCCTCATCGGTGGCGCCGGGAGCTACGGCCATGGTCACGGTGTCGATCTTGAGCCCGAACCGCCGCTCGTACTCTTTCTGAAGTTCCTGATCCGTCGGCTCTGCCAGGAGTCCGCGGGCCTGGAGCAGCTTGCGGACCGCGACCCGCTCGGAAAATGCCTTCACCCGGGCGGCCATGCTCTCCTTCTGCTTGTTGTAACGCTCCATGTCCATGTTCATCGCTTCAGCGATTTCCTCATCGGACACCGAGATCTTCAGCTTCTCGATCTCCTGGTGAAGAAGCTCATCGTTGATCATGCGGTCAATAACGGTCTTCTTGAGCATTGACCGGGTGACCTTGCCCTTGGTGAGGCGTTTGAGGCGGGCCACGTAATCCTTGGCGTCAATTTCCGAGCCGTTGACCTTGGCCACTACGGTGTCGGTGAGTTCATCGTCACCCTTTTCCCCGTCTTTGGCTTCCTCGGCGGGCGCAGCCTCTTCGGTGGGTGAGGCGGCTTCTTCCTCGGCCTCGGCTTCTTCTTCTTCCTCCGCCTCTTCTTCGGCCTCTTCCTCTTCCGCGGCCTCTTCGCTCTCTTCCTCCGCGGCCGGCTCTTCAGCCTTGGCGCCTTCCTTCTTCTCCACCTTCTGCCCCTTCTTGGCGGCCTTCTTCGTGGTTTCCTTGCCCTTGCATCCGGCCAGCACGAGCGCCAAAGCGATCAGAGCCAGAACGAGCAGCCTAAAGTTTCTCATGGATTTCCCTCCATATTGCCGTCAACATTCATTTGCTTACAAACAAGGCGGGCGTGATTATATTCCGCGACGGTTGGGTGTCAACTGAATTATTGGCGCTCGATGTAGAGCTTGAAAAGCTGGCGGCCCGCCAGGAAATACTGGCCAGATTCGATGACCATGTCCCCCGGTACCCGAATATATGTGCCATTACTCGAGCCTACATCTCTGAGGTAGGTTCCATCGGCGCGCCTGGCGATAACCGCGTGGGTGCCGGAGATATAGCGATCGCCGGGGAAAGTTATGTTGCCCCGCTCCCGCCCCAGGAACACGTTTTCACTTGTGAGCAGGAAAGAGGAGCCGTTTTCGTCGTCGGTAATCACCTGGGTGAGTCGGCCCCAGGCCTTGGGTCCGGCCGGACTTCCCAGCACCTGCACCCCGTCCTCGGATGAAGCGATCACTGCAGCCAGTTTCTCAAGCTCTTCGAATTTGAGAAGCTGCTGGCCCAACCGGAACAGATCGCCGTGGTCCAGCTTGACCTGATCACTCATGCGGACATAAGTGCCGTTGCGAGAGCCGGGACAACTGAGGTTGACGTTTTCGACTCCCACCTCCAACAGCAGGTGAGTGGGCGACAGCAGGTCGTCCTCGGGGAACTGCAGGTCGCAGTTCTCCCGCCCAAGGGTGTTCTTGCCTACAAAGATTGGCACCTTCACCGTCTCCCGTCCATCTACCGAACTCACGGAGATGAGGTAGCCGGCGGGCTTTCGCTTCAGGCTGATCTTAGCGGTGTCCCTTCCCCGCTCGGCCTCATCGCGTCCCGGTACGACCTCGTCTCCTACGTGATGTCCGCACAGGTGACAAACATTGGCGTTGGGCTCGAGCTTGGCCCGGCATCGGCTGCAGCGAGCCGCCTTGGCGGGTTCCGCCTCGGCTTCCTGGGACGCCTCTTCAGCAGGCTCAGCCTGAGCCTCCTCAGCAGGCTCGGCCTGGGCCTCTTCGGCGGGCTCCGGTTCGGGCTCTTCCGCAAGGTCGGGTTCCGAAACGGCAGGCTCCTCCAACGGTTCTTCCGCCGCGGAGACTTCCTCTTCAAAGGAGGGTTCAGCAACCGGCTCCGCCACCTCTTCCGGAGGCGGCGCAGGGGCGGCCGCGGGCTTATCCTCCTTCGGCGCGGACAGTTCCTTCCCGCAGTGCAGACAGAACTTGAACAGCGGGTCCGACTCCCGTCCACAATGGACACATATCATGATATCCTCCGTCCAAACCTCAAGCGCTACGATACTACACTTCCGTAGCCTCTTTCAAGGCCGGAATCCAGCGCTTTCAGCCGGGGCCTTGACGCCCCCGCCTCGATGGGTATATTTTCTATTCGCTATGCACGAGGTCAAAAAAGTAAAGATATTCACCTACGGCTGCCAGATGAATGTCTACGATTCTCAACGACTGGCCGAGCATCTTTGCCGTGCAGGCTACGAACAAACCGAAACTGACGGCGAGGCCGACCTCATCATCCTGAACACCTGCTCCGTTAGAGAAAACCCGGCCCAGAAAGTGTTCAGCAAATTGGGCCGGCTGCGAAAGCACAAAAAACGGGGAAGGGACGTGCTATTTGCGGTGGCAGGTTGCGTGGCCCAACAAGAACAGGAAGCGCTGGCCCGAAGAGTGCCATACGTCGATATTGTGCTCGGTCCCGACCACGTTGGCGAAATCGTAGAACTGGTGGAACAGGCGCAACGTACGGGGCGCCAGGTAGTGGCCACCACGTTCAAGGAAGGTCGGGAGGTGTTCCCTGAGGCGATGCCGCTGCAGGAATCACAGGCCTCGGCTTTTGTCACGGTCATGAAAGGGTGCAACCAGTATTGCGCCTATTGCATCGTTCCGTACACCCGGGGCCGCGAGATCAGCAAACCTGCGGACGAAGTTGTGGCGGAGGTGGGGCGCCTGGTCAACGCCGGGGTGAAAGAAGTGACGCTGCTGGGTCAAAATGTCAACCGGTACGGCATGGGCGCAAGCGGCTACCCTCGGTTCCATGAACTGCTGGCCATGGTCGGCAAGGTCGAGGGTCTGGAGAGGCTGCGATTTCTCACCTCCCACCCGGCTGATTGTACCGAGGAGCTGATCAGCGCGTTCGGGACAGTGGAGAAACTGTGCCCATACCTCCATTTCCCCCTCCAGGCAGGTTCCGACCGCATACTCTCCAAAATGAACCGCCGGTACTCTTTCGAGCATTACTCAAAGCTGGTGGACCTGGCCCGCAGCATCGACCCTGCCATCCACCTGTCGACGGACCTGATCGTTGGATTCCCGGGCGAAACCGATGCAGATTTCGAGGCTACTCTTGATGCCGCACGCACCATCAAATGGGGCAGCGCCTATTCGTTCAAATACAGCCCCCGGCCGGGAACAGCCGCCGCGGACCTGACGGACGACGTTCCGGGAGAGGTGAAAAAATCCCGGCTTTCGCAACTGCAGGCAATCCTGTATGCTGGCATGACAGAGGCGCTTCGCGCCCACGTGGGCAGCGAGGCGCAAGTTCTGGTGGAGGCCCGGCGGATTTACGAGGCCGAGGACGAGACAAGGATCCAGTTGACGGGTCGGACCGCCACGAACTATGTTGCCAACTTCCCCTCCCCGGAAGACGGGGACGACCTCGTTGGCAAGCTGGTTCGAGTGCGCATCACCGGGGCCAGGACCCACAGCCTCATGGGTGAAATGGCCGGCGAACCACTACGGACCGGCAGGAGGAGTTGATGTTAATCACTATGAAGGTGGCAGGCCTGGCCCTGGATGAAAAAAGCAAGGCCCCCATCGTGGTCCTCAAAGACGACACCGGCAAGAAGGTGTTGCCTATCGTTATCGGCATCATGGAGGCCAGTTCCATCGCAGCCCAGTTGGAGGGGGTGGACTTCCCACGACCCATGACCCACGACCTGATGACGTCGGTGCTCAAGGAGTTGGGCGGAGAGCTGGAGAAGATTGAGGTCACTGACCTGATAAACGACACGTTCTATGCGCTCCTCCACATTCGAATCAAGGACCGGATGGCCGCCATTGATGCGAGACCTTCGGACTCTATCGCTCTGGCGCTCAGGTGCGGGGCCGAAATAACTGTGCACGAACGGGTTTTTGAAAAAAGCTCCCATGCCGTTCCCAACACGGGCGAGGAAGACGTCTGGAAGGAAATCCTGGAGAATCTCGAAGACGACGACTTCGGCAAATACAAGATGTAGAAGAGAGGCCTCTGACCATGCTGGAAGGATGGAAAAAACCGGGCGGTACGGAGTTGACTTGCAAGGGGTGGCAGCAAGAGGCCGCGTACCGCATGCTACTCAACAACCTGGACCCCGAAGTTGCCGAAGACCCTGAGAACCTCATTGTCTACGGCGGCACTGGAAGGGCGGCCCGCTCAGTGGCCGCGTTCAAGTCGATTCTGGCCGGGCTGAAGGAACTCGAGAACAACGAGACCCTTCTGGTTCAGTCGGGAAAGCCGGTGGGAATCGCCCGAACTCATGAGGATGCCCCGCGGGTGTTTATCGCTAACTCCAATCTGGTGCCCGCCTGGGGCAACTGGGAGCATTTCCGGGAGTTGGAGAAGCTGGGGCTCATGATGTACGGCCAGATGACCGCCGGCAGTTGGATCTACATCGGCACTCAGGGGATCCTGCAGGGCACCTACGAAACCCTGGCTGAAGCTGGTCGTCGGCACTTCAACGCGGACCTGTCCGGCCGCCTGGTGCTCACCGCGGGCCTGGGCGGCATGGGCGGCGCCCAGCCCCTGGCCGTCACCATGAACAACGGCATCTGCCTGGCGGTGGAGGTTGACCAGGGCCGCATCCAACGGCGGATCGAAACCGCCTACCTGGACCGGTGGACCCGGGACCTGGACGAGGCGCTGCGCTGGGTCGATGAAGCCCGGCGGGCCGGAACCCCGCTCTCCATCGGCCTGCTGGGCAACGCGGCTGAGACCCACACGGAGCTTGCGAGACTGGGGATAGTACCCGACCTGGTCACCGACCAGACGTCGGCGCACGACCCCCTGCATGGTTACGTGCCCCACGGCATTCCCTTCGAAGACGCGCTGGCCTTGCGAGACTCTGACCCGGACAGGTACAAGACCATGGCCCTGGACTCCATGGCCGCGCACGTAAGCGCGATGCTCGAGTTCAAACGCCTCGGCTCCCATGTGTTCGATTATGGTAACAACATCCGCCAGTTCGCGTTTGACCACGGCGTCACCGACGCGTTCGATTTCCCCGGCTTCGTACCAGCATATATTCGGCCTCTGTTCTGCCTGGGCAAAGGGCCGTTCCGTTGGGCCGCTCTGTCGGGCGATCCTGCCGACATATACGCAACCGATGAGGCAATTATCGAGTTGTTCCCCGAGAATGAGGCGCTGGTGCGGTGGATCAAGCTGGCCAGGGAGAAGGTGGCCTTCCAAGGGCTTCCTTCCCGTATCTGCTGGCTGGGGTACGGTGAGCGGGAGAAGGCTGGGCTGGCGTTCAACGAACTGGTGCGCTCGGGGCGGGTGAAAGCCCCCATCGTCATCGGAAGGGACCACTTGGACTGCGGTTCGGTGGCCTCCCCAAACCGGGAAACCGAGGGCATGAAGGACGGCTCAGACGCAGTCGCCGACTGGCCGCTGCTCAACCTCATGCTCAATACGGCCAACGGCGCCACCTGGGTGTCTTTCCATCACGGCGGCGGCGTGGGCATCGGCTATTCTCTCCATGCCGGCATGGTGGTAGTGGCCGACGGCACAAGTTCGGCCCGGGCGCGCCTTTCCCGGGTGCTCACCGGGGACCCCCTCATGGGAGTGCTGCGACACCATGATGCCGGGTACGAGGAAGCCACCTCGTTTGCCGCGGCCACAGATGTGAAAACCCCCGGACGGTGGGAATAAACATGACCAGACGATTACCACTCCTACTCTGCCTTGTAACGGCCGCCGCTCTGGCGCTGACCGCAGGCTGCAAAGAAGAGGTCAAGACTCCCCTGTCTCAACTGGCCGCCACGGCCGCCCTGCCGCAGGCGGAGGAACAGCCCGCGCCCGCCCCGGAGTTGTTGTCGGTGTACTCTTCCGACCCTCGCCGGCTGGTGACCCGCCTGCAAACGCCGGTTCTGCTGCTGCTGGACAACGAAACCGGCGCCCGCATCAGCGGGCTGATTGAGGAATTGAAAGTCCCTGAGAAAGTCTACCTGGAGGTGCGGGACCTGCTATTGGACGTCGCCCCGGAGACCGACGACCCGATATTGAGCCGCCTTGAAGCCCGGCTCCTCTTCCGGCCCGGGGCAGGCCCCAGCATTGCCGACGAAGCTGCCCGCTGGGAAAAGCTGCTGAAGCGTTTGCCGCTGCCTGCGGGCGAGGGCAACGCCCCGAACTGCTCGGCCCAGGGTGAGCTGGTCGTTTGCGCGGTTGGCGGCAACCGGCCAAAGGCCGGCGACGACGGATTTGTGGCCCGCTGGGAAGAGAAACAGAAGCAAGGGCCGGCGCTGCTCCAGGTGCGCCTGGGCTTGAAACGAATGGTGGGACTACTGGAAGAAACCGTGGGTTCAACCTTCTTCTGGGCGGTCTTCCCTGAAGAGTTCCTGAGATTCGAAAGACTCGCTCTGACCCTGACGGAGACCCCCGACCGCCTGGACCTGTCCTTGAGCGCTCACAACAGCGGTGTGCTCGATGGGCTCAACACCTTCTTCCTCCCGCCCGAGCAGCCGGTACGGCTGCCGGAAGGTACGCCCGCAGTTGGTTTCACGTCGGTACACGAGGCCAAGGCAACTGCGGAAAAGCTCGATGCTTTCTGGCGCGTGAAGTGGGCTGCCGCCCCCGGAGTGCGCCTGAAGAAGGCGCTGGATGACACCTGGCGCACCCAGCTTCTGGAACTGGCGTCCGGAATCGTGGGAATCGCGGTGGTAGGGAAGATCAGCGTGGCCAAGCCGGACAACGCGTTCGTCTACCTGTTCCAGCCAACTGACACCAAGCTGTTCGAGAAACGGATGCGGCACATCTTCTCGACCAAGTACTTTCGCTTCGACAAAACGGAATTAAGAACCGGAGAGGAGGTAACCAAGGCGATACGCCGCGGTCGCCCGAAGAAGGGAAAGACCAATGAACGCCTGGCCTGGTTCTTCAAGGACGGCACCTACTACATCTCCAAGGCGTCCAATACTCTGCGCCTGTTGGCGGAGGACATGTACACCCGGCCGGGGGTTGAGAAACCGTTCCTGCGACTGACTCTCGAAAACCCGGGCAGGGCCGCGGTGCGAATCTCGGTGCCCGCCATCCTGCAGCGCATCGTGCTGCCCGACGAAGCAGGCCTGGGCATGGGCATGGCGCTTACCATGCTCAAGAACGCGGCCAAGGAGATCGACCGGGAGATTCTGGTAAACATCATCCTCGACTCGCCGGGAGAGGGGGGCGGGCAGACCCTTTCAGTGCAGGTAGACAACCTGTTCTTTGCCGTGGACGTCCTGATGAAGGAGTTGGGCCCGCTCATGCGAGTCACGGCCCGTTAATGACGTCCCCTCCTCAAGGTCTCTCCCCGGTAAACCTCTACCTCGAAGCCCGCAACTACATCGATGCTGAAATTCTGCGGCACACCCCTAGGCTTAGAACCCCGGCCGGCAAGGTGGCAACCGCGCTGAAGTTCAACGGCTGCCTGTCGAATCCGCAAGCTGCCTACCCATCGGTTCAAATCGCGGGCACCTCGGGCAAAGGGTCGGTTGCACACTATTTGAGCCGCATTCTTTACGCCGCGGGACAGAAGACCGGGCTGCACATATCCCCCTATCTGCAGGTGGCAACAGAAAAAACCTGGGTGGATGGAAAGTACGCCTCCCCCGAGCAGTTTCATCGGGCTTACCGGGAGGTGAAGCCTGTGACGGAAGCTTTCCGATACCGTCACGATTGCCCCGCCTCCGTCCACGGTATGGCGTCCCTGGCTTTGTCGTACTGCGCATTCCGGCGAGAGGCCATCGACTGGTGCGTCATGGAGACGGGGCTGGGAGGGAGGTTCGACCTGGTCCAGGGGCTGGACCGGCGATTGGCGGTAATCACCGACATCGGCTTCGACCACATTGAAAGCCTGGGCCCCGGCCTCAAGGACATCGCGTGGCACAAGGCGGGCATCATGGCGGGCGCACCGCTGGCCCTGGCAGTGTACTCGAGGGAGGTGTGGCGAGTGTTCGAGGACGAGGCCCGGCGGCAGGGTTGCGAACTGAGACCGCTGCATCCCGACAAGGTAGTACGCAACGCGACCCGGGATGGAGCCGAGACGCTGGTTTTCAGCCTCCCCGGCCTGGGCGACGTGGAGATCCGCCGCCCGGAGGAACTGTCCGGCTACCCGGTGCGCAACATGGCGGTCGCGGCCTCGGCAGCCGACGCGCTGGCCGAGTCGGGATGCCCGGTAACCCCTGCGGCCATCGCTGAAGGCCTTACCGGCCGCCCCCTCCCCGGCAGGATGGAGGTTCTGCAGGAGAACCCTACGGTGATTCTCGACGCGGCCCATAACGAGCAGAAGATGGCAGCCTTGGGCAGGTCCCTGACCAACGCGGGCAAGCGCCTTTTCATCGTTTTCGGAGCCACCGGAATCAGCCGTGGACCGGAAATGCTCAGCGCGTTGTCCCGCAAACCCGACGTGGTGATCACAACCCGTCCTCAACTCTACGGCAAGAAGACTGTGCCGCCCGAAGAACTGGCCCGGCGCGCCCGGAGGTTCGCACCAGTGACAAAAACCGCTCCCAACCCACGGGCCGCAATCCAACTCGCCCTTGACATCGCTGACCCCGAGGACCTGATTCTTGTAACCGGCTCCGTATACCTCTCCGGCCAGGTCCGTGACCGCTGGTACAAATGGCAGGACGTGCTCCTGCAACGTACATCATTTCCCTTACCACCAGGCTCAGGCAGTATGGGCGTCGAATAACCTTGAGGAAACAGACCCTCTTCTCTATCATCAGCATCGGTGGAGAATCTCGCCGGAGGCGGCTATGACAAGATGGAAGAATGCTACTGTTGCGCTCCTGTTCCTCACTTTCGGGGTAGCCTGCAGCGCGGGGAAGGGCGATGCGGATACGACAATCCCGGATCAGATCGCCGAGGTTGCGCAGGATTCCACGGACATGCAGGACGCACAGACTGCGCCTGAAACCGTGGAAGTGCAAGACACACTGCCGGAAGCGGGCCCGGAGGACGTGGTCCCGGAGCACGAAACCGAAAATCCCGATGTGTGCCAGCCGGAATGCGAAGACAAGATGTGCGGGGAGGACGGCTGCGGCGGAGAGTGCGGCACGTGTGGGGAAGCTAAGATTTGCGAAGACGGGCTCTGCGAGCCCTACTGCAAACCGTACTGCCACGCCATAAAGTGCGGTGACGACGGGTGCGGAGGCTCGTGCGGAGAATGCGCTGAAGGGGAGATTTGCCAGGACGGGAAGTGCCAACCCGAATGCCAGCCGGACTGTGCCGGCAAGGAATGCGGCGATGACGGCTGCGGCGGGGCCTGCGGGGTCTGCGAGCCGGGAGAGGTTTGTGACGAGGGGCTCTGCGAGGACTCCTGCCAGCCGGACTGCGACGACAAACAGTGCGGAGATGACGGCTGCGAAGGGAGTTGCGGCGAGTGCGAAAGCAAGAGCGAGGTCTGCATAGACTTTGTCTGCGCCTCGGGCGGCTGTGTCGGCCAGTGCGGCGGGTCCATCGACGGCTGCTTCTGCGACGAGCTGTGCTTTGACTATGGCGACTGCTGCGACAATGTGTGTGTAGCCTGCCCGGAATTATCCGGGTGCTGCGTGCCGGACTGCGAGGGCAAGACCTGTGGGGATGATGGCTGCGGCGACTTCTGCGGCGTTTGCGAACCGGGCACCATTTGCACCGAGTTCCAGTGCGTGGACTGTACCGCAGATTGCGACGGCAAACAGTGCGGAGCCGACGGCTGCGGCGGAGACTGCGGGACGTGCGGGGAAGGAACTATCTGCAACGACGCCGGGGCATGCGAGGTATGTGTGCCTGACTGCATAGAAGATGTACCGTGCGTTTCCGACGGGTGCGACGGGTTCTGCCCCTGCCCGGTCAACTGCGCCGACCTGCCTCAGGGACCGTTCGATCCGGTGCTTGTGCCGGGTGCCATCGCATCGGAAGGCATCGCCATGGACGAAAAGGGCTACCTCGTCGGCTCGAACATTCAGCACATTTTCAAGAGCAGCTACTACGGTGAGGCCGAGGTGTTCGTCCCCGGCCTTAAGCAGCGGGCGGGAATCGTCTTCATCCCGTCCGGTGAACTCATCGTCAACGACAACTTCACCGGCACCGTTTACCGGGTCAGCCAGGACGGAGCAAAGACTCCCATCGTCACCGGCCTCATCTACCCCAACGGGCTCACCGCCGACCTGGACGGTTTCGCCTACGTTTCCGACGAGACGCAAAGCCTTGTGCTCAAGGTGGACCCCTACGGCTTCAACGACTACGAGGTGCTGAGCGACGGCACGATCCTGCACCCCAACGGCGTAACCTTCGACCCCAAGTACGAGCGCCTCTACGTCGCGGGGTGGCAAGGGGACGGATTCATCTGGGCCATCGACAAGAACCCGGACGGCACGTTCCAGCCGCCGCACAAGTGGTCCATGCAACTCGGCAACGGCCTCGACGGCCTTGAGGTCGACATCTGCGGGAACCTGTACGTCAACGACTACTCCGCCGGCGGTATGATCCGGCTGCCGCCGGACGGCGCCTCGTTCGAGATCGTTGTCGACGAGAGCTTCTGGATTCCAAACATGGCCTGGGGTCAGGGCACCGGAGGGTGGAATCCCAACCACATGTTCGTACCCAACGGTGCGACCTTCGAGGTTCTGGAACTCTCCCTCGGGGTCCCGGGCAAGAAGGTGCCTTTCCCTTAGTCAGGCCACAAGCTACTCGTCAATGCACGTATTGATCATCACGTTGCACTTCTGCCCCTCCGGGCAGTCGGCAGTGCTGTTGCAGGGCGTGTGACCTCCGACCACAGGGAGGGGAACGAATCCATCGAAAATCGATAGCTCCACGCAGCCGGGTTCTATGGTGACCGAATCGACGGAGCGCCGACGCAGTTCACCTACTGCGAAGCCCGAGACCCCAAAGCTCAGGAACTGGTCGATAAGTGTGGCGTCCACCGTGAGGCTGCCGGTGTCCTCTGTATCGCAGAAGAGGGTAACCGGGGAGACCCCGTGCTGATCCACGTTGACGTAGATGTAGATGCGACCCGGTCCCTCCGACGGGGTCCAGCTAATCTCCAGCGGCTCTCCCGGATCGATGGACCACTTCTCGTTGACACCGGTTATGGGCTCCACCGCATCGACCTCCAACTCGAAGGCCGAGTACGCACCGCCCGCAGCCGAGAGCACCACGTGTGACCCCGGCTCCCACGGTGGTGAGGGCAACGTCGTGTCGTAATAATCGTTGCCCGGGCCCACCTCGATTTCGACGGGCTGAACAAGCCCGGTCACGGTTACCGTGCCGACATCCTGAGGGAAGGGGAAGGGAATGCACGAGCCGTCGCCTGTGCAGAGGTCGCCCGGGGTGCACGGTGGGTTGCACAACGGAATGGTCTTGTTCATGAGCCTGCAGTCGCCCGCCTTGCCGACCTCTTCCAGCACGGTAAGAGGTATCACGCCGCTGTTTACCGTGCCCATGACGGCAGCGAAGATATCGAAATCGGCGATTTCGAAGCGCCCGGCCTTTTCGGCCAGCAAGCAGGGTCCGGCCGGGCCGGGGTCGATTGTGGGCGTGTCCGCGGTCTCCGGCGCGCCCCAGTCATTCTCACCGTCGGCCAGCGTCGCGTCAACGGCCACATCGTTGATGACGGGCTGATCAACGCCGCGGGCGCCATCGGTGACAGCGACCTCTTCGACACGGTCCGCCACGGCGTCAGCCGGCTCGACGCTCTCGGAGATGTCCAGGGCATCCGCAGGAGAATCGGTATCGTTGGGGCCGGAGGAACAGGCGACCAGGCTCAAGACAAGAAGCACAGCAGGAACGATGGTATGGCGATTGCGCACGGGAGCCACCTCTTCACTGTTAGTCAGCTTCGCCGAGTCTTCCACCGCAAGGCCGGGAAACATCAAGGCGAGGGACTTCCGGTGGCTCGTGACTCGACCATACCTTCCCCATCTCCCGGCGTCCAGCAGATTGCCCGCTTCTCCACAGCCGCGGCGCCTCGTCAGATACGGTGCATCGTACCTCGCAAACCAGATTAAGAATTTCGTTGAAACCTACCAATCTTTGCATTACGATAGGATTAGGGACGAGGAAGACCGTCCACAACTGACCACGGAACGCGGCACGAGCTCACACGAGGAGGACCATGGACACCAATCCGGGACAAGAAATCAGTGCTTTCGTCGAAACCGTGGTAAGAGCAATCGTCGACCATCCCGATAGCGTCAAGGTGTCCTTGCTGGAGAGCGGCAGCATGGTCGTTGTGGAACTGTCCGCCGATGACAGCGACATCGGCAAAGTCATCGGCAGGGAAGGGCGCATGGCCCAGTCCCTGCGCGTCCTTCTCACTGCCCTGTCCACCAAGCTGGGCAAAAAAGCGGTTCTGCAGATTCTGGAAAACCGCTAGCAGCAACTCCCTTTCTTTTACCGCCTTGTGCCTTTCCTTTCCACCGCTTGCTGCTTTCTTCTTGCCGTATCCAGATCTTTTCGTAAGATAAGGCCAATGTTTACATGGGGGATAACCATGAGAATTAAGATCGCACTTACGTTGATTCTGAGCGTCGGCCTGCTGTGTAGTTGCAAGGGAGTGGACACGGTAGAGCCTACTAACGTGACCGTGGCCGAGTTCGACCCGGCTCC
The DNA here is from genome assembly GCA_964626565.1 of uncultured Myxococcales bacterium. GTDB lineage: Bacteria > Myxococcota_A > UBA9042 > CAIXZC01 > CAIXZC01 > CAZVFX01. The sequence goes on along the minus strand of CAZVFX010000001.1, from coordinate 150,219 downwards.
GATGTCGCCCGACGAGCAACACCTGCTTTTTCCCGCAGTCCCCACTCCCAGTGACCTGCTCATCGTTACAGGTCCTGACAACCTCCCGAAGGTGAGTCTTCCCCTGGAGGTCGAGCTTGATGTTCTGGGCAAAGATGACCCGGTGCCGGTTCCCGCATTCAACGCCGCGGCGACAGTGCAATTCGTTGAGAGCTATCTCAACACCCTGTCGGGTTTCATCACCATATTGCCGGTCGCCACCTCGTTCAAAGGGGCTGCCATAGACGAGACCACCCTCACTGACGAGAACGTCTACGTCCTTGACATAACCGGGATTGCCGAAAACGCTGCTACCCGCGTCGAAGGCGTGGTAATCACCCCGGGCGAATACGATGCCGAATCGGGAGTCACCCCGTTGACCATCGGCCCGCCCCCTTCCGGCTGGACCCAGGCACACGTCTACGCCATGATAATCACCACCGGCGTGAAGAACGTGGACGGCGCAGGCATCAAGTCCAGCTATGCGTTCAACCTGCTCAAGGGCACCGAGGCGTTGGAGGAAGACGGCTTCAGCGTTTCCGCACTGCCCGACAAAGACGCGGTGCAGCTCGAGGCGTTCAGAAAAGGGCTGGCTCCCCTGTTCGACTTTCTGGCCAGCGAAGCTGCCGGCGCCGAGCAGATTGCCCGGGTCGACATCGCGCTGGCGTGGACGATATCCATCCGGCCCGGGGCGTTCGTAGTAAACGACCCGAGCGTGGGCCTGCTTCCTACCCCCAACGACCTGGTAATGACATCTGCCGCCGGCTCTCAGCACGACTGCGATGCGGACGGTTCAGCCGACTGCCTGGAAGGGCACCTGTGCCTCCCCATCGACTGTGAAAACGACGCCGACGCGTCGAAGGATTTTGTGGCTTACATGAACTCGCTGGACGGGTGGCCTGCATCGATGACGCTGGCCGCCAACTTCTCTCTGCCGGTAGACCCGGCCAGCGTCACGGCTGAATCGGTGCACCTGTTCAAGATCGACGCCACGGGAGCCAGCGAGAAGATCGGCGCGTCACTGACCCTGAATGAAGCCGGGACAGGGCTGACGATGGTGTCCGCCGAAACCCTGGAAGCTGCGACCTCATACGCAGCCGTCATCACCCGGGGCATCGACACCGCAGGCACCAGCTTCAAGGTGTCGCCGTCCGACGTAACCGCTATCTCCAAGCTCACCGAGGCGGTGGTCAACGACGCGGGCGAAAGCCAACTGGCTGAAGTGGGCATCACCGATGACGACGCCGTCCTGCTTGAAGCGATCCGGCTAGGCGTGAACGCGGTGATAACTGCGGTTGGGCTCAGCGACTCCCGTGCCGATATCGCCGGCGTTTGGAGCTTCAGGGTCCAGAGTGGCAACGAGGCGATGTTCGACCCGACCGCAGGCATTGTGCCCTTCCCCAACGACGTGCTCATGGCTCTGGATGCCGGCGGCAATCCTACCAACGTCAACCTCCCCATTGACCCCTCGTGGCCGGACGCCCAGAAAGACGTGGTGGAGCAGATGAACAAGCTGGACGGCTTCTCCCCGCTCACACCGGTGCGCACCCGGTTCCTCAGGCCCCTCAACGAAAACTCCTTCGTCTGGTTGTCCGACGTGCCTTCCCAGGGGCTGCTGGGAGTGCTGCAGAAAGGTCTGGGCGACGTCTCCCTGGCCATGGCGGACGTCACCGAAGTGGACCTCACCGCCGAGGACCCGATGGTGGCCCTCCAGCCGCTGCTCATGGCGGACAACATGTACACTGAGGGTGAAGTCAAAGCATGGTTCGAAAACGACCAGCTCTCCATTGTCGCAGAACCCGGCCAGCCGTTGCGGGCCGGCCGCCGCTACATGGTGCTGGCATTTGACAACCTGGAGTCCGTGGACAAGGACGCGGATGGCAACCCCTATCCCATTGCAGTGGGACCGGCGTACTACCTGGCCCGCTCGGAATTCCCCCTGGTGAACGAGGAAGGCAAGAGCAACGTGCCCTCCACGCTCAGCGACGCAGATGCGGCGCAGTTGGAGCAGTTGCGACTGAACTACGAACCGATCTTTTCCGCTCTCGACTCCCCCTTAGGGGTAGAACGGGCGCGGGTGCTCATGTTCTGGACCTTCACCACCCAGCGAATCGGCGAGTGGCTCGTGGACATCAGAAAGGACCTGGCCACCATGACCCTGGCGGAGACCATCACCGGTACCGCACAGGCCCCGGCAGACGCGGACCTGGGCGACTACTCCATGCCTCACGCGGGTACGGTGGTACTCAATGGCACCTTCTCCGGATACACCGCCCTGGCCGAGACCAACCTGGCGGCCGACCCACCGGACTTCGGCCGCATGGTCTTCAACGACAAGGGCGATCCGGTGTGGACGACAAACACCCTTCCCTTCCTGCTCTTCATCCCGGACCCGGAACAGGTGGAAGCCGGCAACGGCTATCCAATCGTCATTCTCCAGCACGGCCTTGGGGGACATAAGGGCCACGTGAAATCACAGGTGGATCGATTCCTGGCCGCCGGCTATGCGGTGGTGGCCACGGACATCGTGCTCCATGGCGACCTGGTTGCCGAGGGCGGCGAAGACAGCGCCGGTTTCCTGTCCGCAGACGCAGCCGCGACCCGGGACCACATCGTGCAGGCCTCCCTCAACCTGGTGCAGCTTGCGGCCATGCTGTCCGATAAGGGGCCGTCGGGACTCATGGACGGACTGGACGGCAAGACGGAAGACCTGAACCTGCTGGATACCGACGAGATCTACTTTGTAGGGCACTCCCTCGGAGCGCTGGTGGGGATTCCCGCAGTGGCGGTGTCGAAAGACATCGACGCCGCGGTGTTCGTGGCCACCGGCGGCAATCTCACCCGGGTGCTGGCTGAGACTCCGGACGAAGACTTCAAGGAGCCCATCGTCACTGCGCTGGCAGCCATGGGCTACGAAGAAGGGACGCCGGGCTACTACCAGTTCCTGGAAACAGCCCAGACGCTTCTCGACCGCGGGGACCCGGTGCACTACGCCCGCCACCTGTCGAAGATGCCCCTCGACGGCCAGGACCCAAAACCGATCTTCATGATGAGGGCCAAGGACGACAGCCTCTTTCCCGAGGGCACCACCCTGGAACTGGCGTGTGCGGCACGCAACGGCGGCACTGCGCCTCTATACAAAGAGTACGAGCCGGAATGCCACGGCTTCTTCTTCAATCCGTGCGGGAGTGACGCCGACCTGGGCGATGCTGCGGTGAAGGCTGCCGAAGACGCCATCCAGTTCTTCGACACCCTCCACTCACCGGACGGCGTTCAGGTGGATGATTCCACGCCGGGCAAAGATCTGCCCTGCGAAGGACTATAGGAGGTGGCGCCATGAAAAAACTGATACCGAATATTATCGCATTGGTCATCCTGGTTGGCGCCTCCAACGCCATGGCGGCAGGAATCGAACTGGAGGAACAGTCCGCGGTAGCCCAGGGAAGGGTACTGGCGGTGCGGGCGCTGCTCAACGACCCCTCCACCGTGTTCTACAACGCCGCAGGTCTCGCCTATCTGGACGGGTTTTCGTTTGCGCTGGGAGACACCATGGCCTTTCCCAGCTTCAAGTACAGCGACCCGACAGGTGTGAACCCTGACTCCAACACTACCAACGCGGTGGTGCCGCCACCCCATGCGTACGCGGCGTACGGCATGAGCCTGGGCGGAGACAGCCGCCTCGGGGTCGGCCTGGGTGTTAACATCCCGTTCGGCCTGACTCTTATCTGGCCCGAAGATTTCTCCGGCCGGCACCTGGTGCAGGAGTCGGCCCTCATGTGCCCGGAAATCACTCTAGGGGCAGCTTATTCGCCGGTAAAACAAGTGTCCATCGGCGCCGCGTTCGTAGCGTCGCCTGCCAGCGTCTACCTCAAGCGTTTCCTGGGCCAGAAGTTCGGCCTGGTGGGAGATGACGGCCAGCCCATCGATGACGCGTTTGTAGAAATGGCCGGGGCCGGCTGGGGATTCGGCTTTGCCGCAGGTATTCAGGCCAGGCCCATCGACCGCCTCTATCTCGGCCTGGCCTATCGCAGTGGTATCACCATCGAAATGGAGGGCGACGCTCACTTCGAGATCCCGGGCCTCAGCGACAAGTCGGGATTCCCCGACCAGAAGGTTGAGACGAAGTTCGAACTCCCGGACAAACTGGCCTTCGGCATCGGCTACCAGATCCTCAAAGCCTGGTACATGGAATTCGACGTGGACTATGCATTCTGGGCAGTCTTCGATACGATCCCCCTGGACTTCCCGGAAGACACCACGGGCAAACTTTCCCAGGAGATCCCCGAACATTGGGAGGGGGGCTTCACTTTCCGGTTGGGCAACGAGGTGCCGGTCAACGAAGCGCTCACGCTGCGAGGCGGCATCGGCTATGATCAAAACCCCATTCCCGATGATTATCTGTCACCAATGCTGCCTGACGCCGATCGCATTTTCGGCTCAGTGGGCGCCGGGTACAAACTCGACATGGGACTCAGGCTCGACGTGGCCTATGAGCTGACCTACTTCCGGGAGCGCACCGTGGAAGGGACCCCCTGCACCCAGGAGGCCCCGTGCACCGACTCAGCCGGCAACGAGTTGCCCGAATTCAAGGCAGACGGCTCCAGAAACTGGACCAACAACCCCTTCCCCGCCAACTATCAAGGTATGGCGCAACTGCTGTCCGTAACGGTAGGAATGGCCTTTTAGAGGCAGTTACCAATTGATACTTGAAAATTGATACTTGAAGATTGCCTCACTCTCTATTCTTCCAGGAATTGCAGCAACACTTCTTTCCGTCCTGAGAGGCGGAGTTTCTCAAGCGCCTTGATCTCGATCTGGCGGATCCGCTCCCGGGTCAACTGAAAGCTCTGCCCGACTTCCTCGAGAGTAAACGTGCGGGCTTCGCCGATACCGAAGCGCATGCGCAAAATCTTCTCTTCCCTGGGATGGAGCGACTTGAGCACCCGGGTGGTAATCTCTTTCAGGTTCTTATCAACAACGCTGTCGAGAGGGTCGGGAGCATTTTCGTTCTTGATGAAGTCCTTCAGCTCGGAGGAGTTGTCTCCCACCTGCATGTCCAGGGGAAGAGGCTCGCTGGTGAGGCTCAAGGTGCGAGCCACCTGGGTTGCGGAGAGCCCGCACAGTTCAGCGATCTCGTGCTCGGTGGGCTCGCGGTCGAGCTGTTGTTTCAGCGTCGTCCGGGAGCGATGAATGCGCCCGAAATTCTCCACCAGGTGCACCGGTACGCGAATAGCCTTTCCCTGGTCAGCGATGGTACGGGTGATGCACTGCCTGATCCACCAGGTCGCGTAAGTTGAGAACTTGTGTCCGCGCCGGTAGTCGAATTTCTCCACCGCCTTCATGAGGCCGATGTTGCCTTCCTGAATGAGGTCGAGGAGTTGGAGGCCGTGTCCCATGTACCGCTTGGCCATGTTCACCACCAGTCTCAAGTTGGAGCGGATCATCTTGCTGCGGGCGCGAATCGCCTGGCGCTCGCCCATCTCCATGATCTCGAGCACCTCTTTGAGTTCCTCGAGGGTGACGCCGAATTCTCGAATCTTACCGCTCTTCTTGGGGGCTTCGGGGCGACATTTTCCGTCGGTAATTTCGTCTTCCACTCCGCTCAGGTAGTTAAGCGCCCGAGTACGGAATTCGCGGGAGAGCACATGGATCAGGCGATGCCCCACCGGGCTGACCCGGAAGATCTGATACACCGTCTCGGCATCTTCTTCGTTGAGTACCGACCGCTTTCTCCGGCGTGAGCCGCCGGAACCCGTTATGCCGAAAACGCCCAACTGGGCAACTACGTCACGGCAAAGGAACTCAATCTCTTCGAGGCAATTTCGCCTTTCGAAAGTGACGAAGTCAGTGGTCAACTCAATGATTTCAACTTCGCTGCGCACCCCGGACGCGTACTCCTCGAACAACTTGAAGAGTTGCTTGCGGGCCCAGGGCACTGAGATCAGAGAATTAAGGATCTCGATGCGTCCGGTCTCCATCTGCCGCGCCAGTTCGGCCTCCTGCTCACGAGTGAGCAGCGGGACTGCGCCGATACGCTTGAGGTAGAGCATCAGAGAATTGCCGGTCTTCAATTCGACCTGGCGTGTTTTGGGTCTGCCTGCGGGGCGATGTCTCGGCAGAGCTTTGGTTTTCGGGCGGGACGTTTTCTTGGCGGATAGCACCTTTTCGCCATCGGTTCCGGCGTGACTTACTTGCCTGCTGGTAACCGGTGCTTGCTTATTTCCCATTAAAACCTCCGTTGGCGGCCGGGGGTTCTACTTGCAATTTCCAGACCAGATCCTGAGCCTCCTTGAGTTGCGGCCCCGGAGACGATTTCTCGTCGAGGAGCCTCGTTTGCGGGATTCTGGCGGCCACAAGTTCAACGGCGAGAGTGTGGAGCTTTTCTACACCAGCGTGACCCCGACGCCCCTGATCCGCCACAAAGAAAATAATAATTTCCTTCCCCTTTTGGAGTACAAGAAACTGCTTTCTTTTTGTACGCGGGGTTGTTATACGCGGTTCGGTCGACATGCAACCTGCGGTTCGGCCCGTATAACAGGGAGGTGCTGGAATGATCGTCGGAGTCCCGTCGGAAATCAAAGTTCAGGAGTACCGGGTCGGCCTTGTTCCCGCCGGCGTGCAGAAGCTGGTTGATGACGGTCATACCGTACTGGTGCAGAGGGGCGCCGGCCTCGGCAGCGGGCTTAGCGATGAAGATTACATCAGGCGGGGCGCCCGGATCATCGATGCTGCGGATGAAGTGTGGCGCGAATCGGAGATGATCATCAAGGTCAAGGAGCCCATCGCCCCCGAGTACGACCGCTTCCAGAACGGGCAAACAATCTACACCTATTTTCATCTTGCGGCGGTCCCGGAGCTTGCTCCTCCGTTGCTGGAGAAGAACATCAGCTCCGTAGCCTATGAGACGATCCAGCTCCCCAACGGTTCTTTGCCGTTGCTGCAGCCCATGAGTGAAGTAGCGGGGCGCATGGCTGTCCAGGTTGGAGCCGCCTGCCTTGAGAAAGAGCGCGGCGGCAAGGGCGTGCTGCTCGGGGGCGTCCCGGGAGTGAGGCCGGGAAGAGTGGTGATTATCGGCGGCGGCACCGTGGGAACCAACGCGGCCAAGATGGCGCTGGGGATGGGTGCACGAGTACGCATGTTGGACGTGGACCTCGACCGCCTTCGTTACCTGGACGACATCTTCCAGGGGCGGATCACGACGCTCTATTCCGATCCGGCCAACATTGAAGATAGTGTGGAGTGGTGCGACCTGCTGGTTGGCGCCGTACTCATCGCAGGTGCGAGGGCTCCCCAACTGGTCACTGAAGAGATGCTGAAGGATATGGAGGATGGCACGGTGATCGTGGATGTGGCGGTGGACCAGGGCGGCTGCATCGAAACCTGCCGGCCCACCACCCACGAGGAGCCCACCTATGTCGTCCACGGAGTGGTGCACTACTGCGTCGCCAACATGCCCGGTGCGGTGGCCCGTACGTCCACCTTCGCACTCAACAACGCAACCAGCCGGTATGCGGTGAAGCTGGCCAACCTCGGCGTCAAGGGAGCCATCGCCAAGCACCCCGAGCTGGCCCCCGGCATGAACACCTACCGTGGCAAGGTAACCAATCTTCCGGTTGCCGAGGCCCTTTCCCTTCCGTATACTCCTCTCGACGAGCTGCTCTAGCCGGGACACCCTGTCGGCCCGTTCAGGGGAATAACTCCCGGCGGCCCTGTGTTATTGGGTCAGACGGAGGGGAATGTGGGCAGGCAAGAACAACAACTCGCATCAATGAAGGAAGAGCTTCTCCCGCAGATGAACGCGCTCTTCCGCTATTCGCTTTACCTGACCCGGGACAAGGTCGAAGCTGAGGAGCTTGTCCAGGAGACCATGCTGAAGGCGGTCAAGTCGTTCCAGTCATATCGTGCCGGAACCAACTGCAAGGCCTGGCTCTTTCGCATCGCGACCAACACGAGGCTCAACAAGTTGCGGCGCAAGGACACCCGGGTGGAGCTGCGTGAACATCTGTACCCGTCGGTGAATGAGGGTGAGGATCTGGCGTCGGTGGTGCGCGCCAGCCGCACCCCGGAAGAGAGCTTCGTAACCCAGCTTTCACGCAGCAAGGTGCGAGAAGCGGTGGAGAAGCTGCCTTCTGAATTCCGCGCCGTGGTAGTGCTTGCCGACCTGGAAGGGCTCTCCTACAGGGAGATCGCCGAGGTTCTCTCCTGCCCTATCGGCACGGTGATGAGCCGTCTGCACCGCGGGCGCAAGCTGCTTCGAACCCTGCTCTTGAGCTGGGCCAGGGAGTTGGGCCTCGTAGAGGCCGCATCTGCAGACTCGGAAGAAACTCCGGATGCGGAAGAAAACCTGGAGAACGTAACACCGATTTCCGCCTACCGCGACAGAAGCGGTGAGGCGAAAGGAGACTAGGCAGTGAAGTGTGATGAGATAAGGAAATTCGCTGACCTGTACATCGACGGCGAGTTCGACGACCGTGAGGCTGCACTTTTTGAGGAGCACCTGGCATCTTGTGAATCGTGCCACCAGGAAGTCAACGCGCTGCTCGCGTTCCAGGAGGCGTTGCGACGAAAACTCGGCCCGCCCAAGATGCCGGCTGCGGCCAGGCAGCGGGTGATTGACGCGGTTTTCGTCGAGGCCCCGGCTGCAAACCGATGGTCTATGTCCCTGCCCGCAGTGGTCGCGGCGAGCGTTGCCATGCTGCTCATCGGCGCCATGGGAGTCTATCGGTTCTGGCCCGCCCAGGACGATGTCTCCCACATCGTCGCCGAGTCGGTCGCAGTTCACGAAGTCGGCCTTCCTCTCGACTTTGAGGGAGACGGCGACAAGGTGAAGGGATTCGTGGCTGAGAAGACCGACGTTCCGTCCGCCCCCCCGCTGGTGGAGAACAAGAATACACGGCTCATGGGCATTCGCTTCGCCCGAGTGGGCAACTCCAAAGCCATCGTCTACAAGTACCTTCACAACGGACGACCGATCTCGGTGGTGCAGCTACCCCGGCAGGCTGCTGAAGCTGCTTATCAGCCTGGTGGCGGCGTAGGCGCGGACGCGCTGCGCGTTCTGTACAACGGCGACCGCAACGGTCACTCGGTAACCCTGTACGAAAGCCCGGGATTCACCAACGCGGTCGTGGGCGACATCTCCGCACCTGAAATGCGAAAGCTCATCCCTACCAGCCTGTAGCCTCGCCAAACCTGCACATTCCTTACTTTTTCGCTCAAGAAACAAGGAAGGTCGCCGAGATCTAATTAGTTGCGGTGACCGGCATTTTGTGTCATACAACATAGATGACATACATGGGGTCTTATCTCCACTGAAAGAGAGGGAAGAAACTGGAACGCTGGGGAATAAAGACATTAGACAACGCCTTGAGAGGGCTGGAGGAAGGCCGGAAGTACTTCCTGTATGGAGACTCGCAGTTTGATCTCCTGGCGATGATAGTGACCTTCCTCATTACCGGGCTCAGGCACAAGCAGCGCGTGGCGTTTCTGACCTCTGAGGAGCCTGAAAACGTAGAGCAGGTCGCCCGTTTCCTGGGCATGGACCTGGAAAAAGATATTCGTCGTGATCAAATCGTGATTCTGCAGTGCAAACCGTTCTTCGGGGAGAAACTGGTCCAGTTGGGTGGCGCCCGCCGCATGAGCCAGGAGATGCGATACCTTCTGGGGTCGCCTCTGCCTCAACGCATCGGCGTTTTCCCGGCCGGCAGCCTGCTCAGCCAATCCACGCCTGAACAACTGATGCAGTCTACCCGGATGGTGTGCGAAGCGTTGGAGATGATCCCGTCCACCGTGATGGTTGCAGAGCCTGCCAAGACCGCGGGCGGAGAAGAATTGTACGTGGTGGCCGAAATGCGCCGCCGGCTGGACGGCACCTTCCGCGCCGGCATCGGCCCCGACGGCACCCGTCAACTGACCCTGGAAAAGGACTGGCTCGAGAGAGAGCGGGGCATGCGCTGGGTTTACTTCATCCAACGTAGCGTCGGCGTTCAGGCGGTGGAGACCGACGAAGAGGAATTCAGCCGCGATTCCAGCGGCCAGGAAGGGCGCAACCTTCTCCTGGTGGCAGACGACGAAGAAGAGATCGTCCGGCTGAAGCAGGAAATGGAACCGCTGTTCGCTCTCGATGTCGCCCGGGGGGAAACCGAGGCCATGTCTCACGTCCTCGGGCCATCCTGTGGGCTAGTGCTGGTGGCGCTCCAGAACAACGAACGGGCCATGGCGTTCTGCCGCTACATGCGCAGCCAGCGCATCCACCTTCCCATCGTGCTGGTAAGCTCACAGAAGCGACGGGCCGCAGAGCGCGCCTCGATCCTGCTGCAGGGTGTGGACGACTTCATCCCCCGCCCCTACTCAACCATCGAGCTGATGTCGCGGATATCGAGCATCATGCGCCGAACCTCCCTGGGCTTCCCGCTGGAAGAGATCGCCGAATACATCGGCGTCCAGAAACGGCTGTGGCAGAAGCTGAAGAAGCTCAAGCGCATGGACCCGGAGACCGGGCTGGCATCATACCAGTTCTTCTCCTCTGCGCTGGAGCATGAACTATTTAAAGCAAAGATGGCCGGATACCCTTGCAGCCTCGTGGCCTTGAAAGCTGCGGGCGGGGACGATGCTTTCGATATCGCCCGCGAGCTGCTCAGAGAGCAACTGCGAGCCGAGGACCTCATCACCCTGCTGCCCAACGATACGTTCCTCATCTTCCTGGGGCAGGGAGGAGCGTTTGAGGCCAGGCAGTTTGTCTCCAGATTGGTGCAGGTGGCCGGAGAAAAGATCCAGGGCAGGGTCAGTTCATTCGCCTATGCGGTGGTTTCCTATCCCCGCAACGGCTCGGATGGCGACGCACTGATTCAGGCCTGCTCCAACAGGATGTTGGAGGAGCCGGAACATGTCGCGCTCTAACGGAATGCCAGCGGGTTTGCCGGGGTTGCACCGGAGCAGAACACTGTTCTCCGGCATTGCCGCATTACTTTTTTTTTTCGTCGCGCCGGCCACCATCGCTAGCCAACCTCCCGACCCGGAAGTAGAGTTGCTGTGGGACCGCGCACAGGACGCCATCGGCAAGGGCGACTACAAGGAAGCAGACAAACTGCTGCGCCAATATGTTGTGTTGGAACCTGAAAACGAAGCCGCCATCCGTGATCTGGCGAGAGTGCTTTCCTGGCAGGCTCGCTACGATGAATCGCTCCAGTACTTCACCATCTACCTCGAGCAGTTCTCTTACGACGTGGACGTCGCGGTGGAGCGGGCCCAGGTGATCGCATGGCAGGGAAAATACCCCGAGGCAGAAGCTGAGGTTCGAAAGATACTTCAGCGGGAGCCGGAGAACATCGACGCCAACCTCCTACTGGCAGGCGTGCTCGAATGGCAGGGGAAGAAGCGGGAAGCAAAAGAGGTATATAACTGGATCCTCAAACTCGATCCGGACAACCCTTCGGCAAGGAAAGGCCGGCAGGAAGTGCGCCGCGAATTGAGCCCGGTGCTGGAGTTGCTGCTAAGTTATGCTCAGGACAACGGCGGCTACCTCTTCCTCGGCGCGTCGGAGGGAGTGTGGCTTCCCCTCACCGCCGGCTTCGCGCTCAAGCCTTTTCTCTCCCAGGCGCACGTTGCCGATGACGGGACGGGGCCACTGTACGCCCTTGGCGGCGGACTTGCCGGCAGGTGGGCCACCACCGACGATTTGACTCTGAACGCACGGGGGGATACCGCCTACGTCACCGGCGGCCGCGACCCGTTCGTCGATTGGGGCGGCGAGTTGACGGTGTCCTGGACCCCATGGGATTCAGTGTATCTCGAAGCGGGCCTCGATACCGCCAGCTACGGCATGATGTCCCAGTCCGCAGCCTCACTCGAAGCGGGCGTCAGAATCTGGCGTGGCAACGCCTCGGCCTCCTATAGCACCGGCGATTTTGCCGCGTACGGCTCCATGAGCGCCGGTTCGCTGGTTCTTGACGGTGAACAAGTTGACATCGTGACGTCGGCGTTGCTTTACCCCCGGCTGAGATTATTCGGCGAAGATCCGCGGTTCTTTCTCGGAACTCGCCACTGGTACACCGGCCATACCGAGCCTGCACCAGACGACCTGTACTGGTCTCCGGCCAGACATTTTTCTCACCAGTTGGCGGCCAGACTTGAGGGAGATGCCTTCGGCAACAGCCAGTACTACCTGGAGGCCAGCGGCGGCTTTGGGCACGAACTGGTCCCGGCGTCGGGCGTAGGCACGACGCTGGAAGAGGACAAACATTGGGACTTCTTCCCGACATACGGCGGCGGAGCAGGACTCTCCACGAATTGGACCACCAGGCTGAGTACGGCCCTGGGGGCGTGGATGGCCGCCACGCAGAGAGGCTCACACGACTATTTCCTGTGGGCCGCGGACATGAACCTGTCTTATCGGTGGTAGAACATGAGTTCTAAGAAACGCATCTACCCGATCCTGTTCGTCACCGTCATATTGGTCTCTCTGTTTGCCGCCATCTTCGTCCACGCCGTGACCGAGGTGAGGGGATACTATTTCGGACAGCGCAGCCTGTTCATCACGCTGTCCATCAGTATGCTGATCTTCTTCCTCTTCATGCTGATTATGCGTTACCTGTTTTTGTTGTGGTTTTCCTTCATCCAGCAGATTGAGTTCATGCGGGAGACCGATCCGGGAGGCTACTTCCCCCTGGTCACGGTGCTGGTGCCTTCCTTCAACGAAGAACGGGTAATCGCGAGGTCCCTCGAATCGCTGCTCAAGCAGGAGTATCCCAAATTCGAGGTGATCGTTATAGATGACGGCTCCACGGATCAAACCCTGGCCCGGGCCAACGAGTTGGCAGGGGACTATGGAACCGCCAACGTACAGGTGTTGAGGCAACCGAACCGGGGCAAGGCCGCGGCTCTGAATATGGGAGTATCCGTGGCCCGCGGCGAACTGGTGCTGTGCATGGACGCCGATTCGGAGCTCGCACCCGGGACCATCGCGGCCATGGTATCTCACTTCACCGACCGTGAAGTTGCGGCTGTGGCCGGCAACGTCAAGGTGAGAAACCGGGTCAACCTGTGGACGCGTCTCCAGGCCCTTGAGTACATTGAGGGCCTGAACATGGTGCGCCAGGCGCAGGGGTTCTTCCGCTCAGTGAACATCATTCCGGGCCCGGTGGGCATGTTCCGCCGGGAGATCCTGCTCAATGTCGGCGGCTACGAAAGCGACACTTTCGCCGAAGACGCCGACCTCACCCTGAAACTGGTGAGCTTCGGCTACGGCATCCGATACGAGCCTCGCGCCATTTCCTATACGGAGGCGCCGACGGAACTTCTCGACCTCATCAAACAGCGCTATCGTTGGACGAGAGGAATCCTCCAGTCCATGAAGAAGAGGCCGGAAATCCTGCTCCAACCCTGGAAGAGCTTCACCACCTTCTTTATACTTTGGTACATGATGTTTGAAGCCATACTATGGCCGGTCATGAACATATTCGCAAACGTGTTTCTTATCGGCATGAACCTCGCCTACGGCATGGTGGGCCTGCTGGTCTTCTGGTTCCTTCAGTTGACCATCCTCGACCTGGTCGCAGCGGTTTACTGCGTCTCGGTGGAGGAGGAAGACCTGAAACTGGTCCCCCTCGCCATAGTCTACCGTGTATTCTTCATCTTGATCATTGATGTGTGCAAGGTGCTGGCGACGGTAGAAGAGGTCTTAGGTTTCAGAATGACTTGGGGCAAGCTGACAAGATCCGGAGCGGGGTAGACAGCAATGCAAGAATTTATCGATCTTCTTTCCAAGGTCATCTTCTTTACAATTATCGCCACCATCGTCCTGGCCATCGTCACGTACGCGGCATACAAGGTGCGCAACGCGCGTAAGGGACCCCGGGCGTCGGCGCCCTCTCCAATCCTGGGTGAAGACGGCTCGTTTCTGGAGCCGGTCCTATTCGAAAAATACAGTCACGACAAGAAGCAGGAGGGCCAATAATGACCCGCGCCGCGGCAATCCTGTTTTCTGCCCTGCTGGTCCTGCTCGGACCCGCGGCAGGTTTGTGCCAGCAACAGGACGTCGCGGACATTACTGTGGTCAGCTCAAGAGCCAACCAACTGGCGTTCGAGAAACTGGGCAAGGATTACCGCAGCGGCATCAAGTTCTGGTCCTCCTTGTGCGAAGAAGCAGGCATCAGTTACCGCATCGCCGGCGACTACGAATTGGAAATCGGCCCCCGGGAAAGCCGGGTGTACCTGCTCCACCTCACCGAGCAGCTTTCCGAAACCCAAATGAAAAACCTTTCCGCACTGCTGGCCGACGGAGCCTCCATGATACTGGTTGGCATGGTAGGCGGGAAAGACCTGGCCGGCACCCCTCGGGTGTCTCTGTCTGAACAATGGTTCGACCTGAGGGCTCCGCTGGACTACGCGCCGAAAGAGTCGGCCTACTTTGTCGCCCGCGGCGGAACGCTCATGGCGCTGGGCAACGAGCCGGGCTATCGGTTCGAATTCGACTGGGAAGGGCGATATACCGTGGCCAGGACTACTCACGCTCAGGCCATCAACGTCGACTGGACCCTGTACCCCTATCCCGACCGGCAGGAGCCGGGAAACAATGCGGTCGTGGCCCTCAGGACGGTAGGCAAGTCCCGTCTTGTCTGGTTTGGTGTCAATCCTGACGCGGTGATAACGGAACACCCGGAGCAGTTGAAGCTGCTTCGCAGCACCGTGATAAACGTACTCAAGTGGGCTGCCAGGCGGCCTGTCGCAGCAGCCTGCCACTGGCCCGGATGCCACCTGTCCGCCGCGGTGGTCACCGCGGACGTGGAAGACCAGTTCGGCAACGGTGATGCGATTGCACTGGCGCTGCACAAAGAAAAAACCAGGGGCTCCTTCTTCCTGGTAGGTTCCATGGCGCCGGACTATCCGGAAGTGGTGTCAGCACTCGCCCAGAATGGAGAGATCGGCACCCACAGCATGCGGCACGAATCGTTCAAGGAAGTGCCCTTTGCCGACCAACTCGCCGAATTGAACCAGGGCAAGCTCACCCTCGTCGACCTGGGCGTAACTAACGTTCAGGGGTTCAGGCCGCCCATGGAGGAATTCGACGATAACACGCTAAGAGCGGTGGCCGCGGCCGGTCTGGGCTTCATCTACGGCAACCTCCACTACGACCGCGCCTACCCCATCATCAAGCGGGCCAACGGCTCGAACATCTACCAGTTCGCCCGTATCGTGCCCGACGATTACAACCTGGTGGTGGAGCTGAAGGTGGCCGACATGGCCGGGTATCGAAAAGAGTACGTACGGGAGTTAGTGCGACTCAATGAAATTGGTGGACTGTTCCCATTCAGCTTCCACACCAACTACCTGGCGCTCAAGGATTCCGTGGATGTCGTGCGCTCCATGATTCGAATCATCAAGAAGAAGAAGATCCTCCTGACCACCTTTGGAGACATTATCAGATGGGTGGAAGCGCGGCGCCACGTGAAAGTAGCGGCAAGCATGGATGAAAGGACGGTACGAATAACAGTTGGCAATACTGCCACGACACCGGTGAAGGACTTTGCCATCCACTATTTTCCACCTACCGACTCAAGTGAAATCAAGTTGGTGGCCACGCCGAATAACGGAGTCAAGGTGCTAAAAGCCCCCCGTGAGGGCTTCGTCATCATTGTGGATCTGAGAGCCGGAGAAGAGAAAGAGATACTGCTCCAATAAGATATGAGCGACATGCGACAGACCGACCTCATCGTCCGGCTGCTTCTGGCCACCCTCATCCTGGTCACACAGGGGTGCTGTCCCAGCATCTCCGGACCCAACTGCCCACCGGTGGAGGAATGCTTGCTGGCCAGCGACTACCAGCAACTCCCCAGACCCCGGCTGGTGGGGCAACGCAGCAGTTTCCGGGACCGCTTCGAGGCAATACTGAACGGCTTCCTCGCGGGCGTTGGCGACCGCTTCCGTACCGGGCTGACCGGGAAAAAGGGCTCGGTGGTGCTACACAAATGGGCGCGCAAGAACGGGGCGCCGGTCAACGCCCAGGCGATCTGGTTGACACGGGATTGGAACGAATCCTGGGTCAGCCGCCGCGACCTCCAGCGCATGGCCGAAGAAGGGGTCGTGCCGGTTCTCATCCTCTACTACTGGGGGGACGAAATCTCCCGTGAAAATGTGGTGCGCCAGAGGAAGGACTGGTACTTCTACCTGCTGAAAGTCGCGGCCATCGCGGCCATCGACTACCCGGTGCTGGTGGTGCTTGAACCGGAGTTCAACGACGAATCCAACCACGACAAGACCCTCATTCTCTCGTGGCCCGGCTTCAACGAGATCGTCATTGACGGCATCTACATCCTGCGCAGCCTGGCCCCCAACGTCCTGGTGGGAATCTGCCCGGGAGACTTTGGCAAGCAAGACCTGGAGTCATCCATCGGAGAGGTGGCCGAATACTCGGACTTCATCGCCTACCAGGAAATGCGAGCCTCAACCAAGCCGAGCCTGATCACCGACGATTACGAAGACGTGACCGACCGGGCCTTGGGATACGCAACCTGGCTTCACGAGACGTTCGGAAAACCTGTGCTGCTGAGCTATGTTGCGGTGTCCACCTATGATCCTGAACATGGCAAGTGGGAGCAACACCAGGCCGACGTTGTCTCACATCTTTATGCTTCCGCCCCCCAGTTACAGGCACAAGGCGTATTCGGCATCCTCTATTTCATGCTGTTCGACGATCCCAAACACTTCGGCTACTTCGGACCCGCCGAGCCCTACTTCGGCCTGGTAGACAGCAGTGGCCAACCCAAGAAGGGATGGTGGACCTTTGCATGGCATATCAAGAACATCGAAGACAAACTTACGAAATTCAGGCGGTAGGCTGTAGGCTGTAGGCGGGCCTTCTACTCCTGGTCTTCCAGCTTCCACTTCTCCGGCTGCGGGAAGTCCACTTTGCTGCAATCGAGGCGCTTCTTGGCAAGTCTCTCGCTCAAGGCTGAGTACCATTCGGCGTTGGCCGCGGTCTTTTCGAACTCCTTGCTGATGGTCTCCCACTCCTTCTTGTTGAAGCCTGCCGCAAGCCTGATCGCCTCGTTGTTGGTCTCCACGAAGTCGTTGTAGCTCTCCCGCTGTGCGGTGTCTACTTCGTCCCTGAGTTCTTCCATGGCAGACGCGGTGATGGTTGAAATGACCGCTTCTTCGTAGTCCTCGAGGTTCTTGGCCAGCAACGCAAAGCGGTTGGCCATCTTCAGCCCCTTGGTGAGCGCCCGCTCCACCATGGCCGGCTCTTTGAGCAGCGACTCTGCCAGCCGCCTTCCGCGGCGGTACTTCTTGACGATTTTCGACTTGGTCTTGCTCCAGTTCTTCAGATGCTCGAACTGCTGGGAGTAGAGGTTGAAGTCCACCATGAGCGAATCCATGAGCGCCGGGACCGAATCCCCGTAGCGACTAACCATCTCCTTGTACCAGATCAGGTCCGCAAGGTAGGTGTACCGTTCCGGGTCAACCCACTTGGCCACTTCCCGCGCCTCCCTCAGGTCGAGCCTGGAGAACTCACGCCCGAATTTGCTGGGCGATTCGAGGAGCTTCAACAGCCAGAAGTACTTCAGGTGGATATCGTGATTGACGATGTCACGAATCGCCTCACGGTAGGTGGGCAGGTCGGGATTGTCTTCCCGCAGTTTGTTGTAGTCGGTCTCGTTGGAGAACATGGGAGCCATACGCGTCGTCAGGACCTTGAGGCCCGCCTCGAGCTTCTTGGGCGCGAATACGTCCATGTAGGCCAGGTACTTGTGGTAGCTGGGCTGGTCCCCGGGCTGCTTGGGCGTTTCCCATTCCTGCACTTCGGGAAGGGTGGAGAGCCCGTCGAAATACGCCTTGCCGGTCTTCGGGCTGGAGATATGGGCCAGCCCGTTGTACAGGTAAGGAGAATCTATCTTGATCTGGGCCAGCACCGTCTCGGGATACTTGGCGAAAAACGCCTTGCGGTCCTTGCGATACAGAGCGTGGGCCTCCTTCAACTGGGGTCTCACCACCTCGAACGCCCGCAAAGACGTTAGGAAGTCCTTGAAACCACGGGCCTGAGCCCGCAGCCCTTCCTTCTCCTTGCCCACCATGTCCTCGAACTTCTTGAGGTCTTCCTCGTACCGTTCCTCGTCGTTGTCCTTGACGAACAGGAGGCAGCTTTGCACATCCTGGGCCCACAGACGGTAGTACCACTCGTCAAAGGCCACCTTACTTCCTGTCCACCACGCCATCTCCATGGCGCCCTTCATGCCCCTGAACGCATCCGAGGGTATCACCTGGCGTTTCTCGCAATCCCGGCGATAGTTGATGTGACGGGACTTGGCGTACCTGGTGAGTGCGTCATTGAACGCATCATAGTCATACAGGAAGGCCAGAATCAGGTATTCGAGGAAGCGGCCGCTACTGTCGATGCGGAACAACAGGTCGTCGTAGCTGTCCGTGCCGGCGTAGTCGTCCACCGACTGCAGATAGGCGTCCATATCGGTCTTGTAGGTCTGGAGTACCGGCTTGACCGTCAAGGGGTCAAGGAACATGGTAGCCAGAGCGTTATATGCGAACTCGTTGACGTTGCGCAATCCTTCCAGCGCTTCCAGGCACTCCTTGTTCTTCATGGGAATGAACTGGCCTTCCTTCTGGCCTGGTATCCACTTCTGGAGGCACAGCAGCCCCACTTTGGCGATGGGACGGGTGGCGAGATACTCTTCGAGGCCCGGCCATTTCTTGTGCGCGTTGCCCATCGCCTCGAGGACTCCCCAATAGGCATCTTCGTTGAGAGTCTTCAGCTCAGGCATCCTGGCAGGATCGCACTTGCCGGAGGTCGGGCAGTAGTAGAAGATCTCCGCCATTCCCCGGCGAATAGTGGCCATCCCCTTCACCCTGCGCACCACGTCGAGGGCGTCCACGGCTTCCTGATACTGCGCCTTTACTTTCTTGAAGACCACGGTCTTCTCTTCCTTCTTCTTGGCTGCCTCAGCCAGCTTCTCCTTGACCAGGGCTATGACGCGCCCCCGCTTGTAGTCTTCCCAGTAGGACTCCCAGTGGGAACGCCAGCAACGCATTTTCTCCCGGGCCGCGGCATACTTCTTCCGCACCGGACCCCACGCCCTGATCAGCGCGAAGTCCTTGGGGAAGGGGATGATGTACTTGCCGGAGCCGAGGTGGATCCAGTCGTTCTCCGAGTAGGCAACCACCTGGGGGACAAAGTCTTTGCGCTGGAACAGGAACTCGTAGCGCACTACAAAAATCGGGACCTTGGACGGGTCCATGAGGGTCTTGCCGTCCGCACAGACCATGATGCCGCCCGTATCCTCGACATAGTATTTCTCATCCTCGGGGCAATACTGCACCGACTTCAACGAGTTGTCCACGCACTCCTGGCCTACACCCTCTGCGGTTTCAGCCACTGCCTTCCGGCACTTCTCCGCATATTCGGGGCAGAAACCCTGGCTGGCAGGGTAGAACTGGCCGTTCTTCACACACATCATCCCCTTTTCACGTACAGGCAGGTTCTCGATGCCCAGGTAGGGCAACTCTTCGCCCTCCTCCAGTTCCAGGCTCTTATTGCCGTCGACCACCTCGCCGGCTTCCCCCCACGGTTCGGGAGTCTTGTCGTTGATGTCGTCATACCGGAAGATACGCTTGATAATGTGGACCTGGGTGTCCCTCGGGAAGTACTGCAGGCGGATGTCGCCATACTTCTCTCCCAGAAGCTCCATCTTCTCCATATAGAGGGTCCGCAGATCCTCGGAGCGCTGTTTTTCCATCTTGAACAGGTCGCCGCGAATAAACGCGGAGACCTTGGTCCGGGCTTCTTCGTTGACGAGAACGAACCCGAGGACGCCGAGGATAATGAAGAGGCCCACCAGAAACAGGACGAGGCTGACGTTGCTCTTCTTCGTCCTCATGAGATCGTCGAGGTCGTCGTCGAGGTCCTGGGTCAGGTCGAAAGTCTCTTCCTGGTCTTCGGAGGAGAGGAAGGCCTTGACGTCGTCGAGGACCGTCTCTTCCCTGGGCGGTACGGGCGGGGGCGCCACTTCAGCAGCGACTTCCTCTGCTTCTTCTTCCTCCGGCTCGTCGGCCGCTTCCTCTGCCGCAGGCTCCTCTTCGGGCTCGGCTTCGGCTTCGTCCTCGGACGCCTCTACCTCATCATCATCACCCGCGGCGCCTATGGCTTCGTCGACATCGAATTCGCGTGTCTGCTCGACATCGTCCTCCTGCTCGTCGCCGGGAACCTTCTTTTCGTCGTCATAAATCATGATGCCCTCGTTCAGAATCTATCAGAACTATTTAACTGTCAGCATAAACCTAAGATGGCCATGTTAGAACGACCCAAACTGGTAGTCAAGGATTAATAAGAGGGCTTTACTCGTCCATATACTGGACTGCGAAAGACTTGATCAGCGGGGCGTTGCCGGCGTCGTCCGCGATGAGAATGAACTCTACCTGGAGGTACTTGCCGCTAAGGCCGTCGATATTCTCCAAATCAAGGGGGAACGTGTTGGGCGGGAACGGCCCGTAGGGCCCTAGCCACTCGGTCTGCGACAGGGAGCCGACGGTGTCCGCGGCCCTCAACTTGATCTTGATGAGGCTGTCTCCCTCCGCGGTGAAGTCCACCACCAGCTCCGTCCAGGTGGTGCCGCCTACCGAGCCGCCGGGAATGACGTGCTGGTAGTACCCCTGGGGCGCAGTGTAGGAGTGGAGGGAATACCCGGTCATGTCGCTGTACGTATATGGCGCGCTGCCCACCGGGAAGGTGCCCAAGATCTGTCCCGTGTCCGGGTCGAGCTTGGTCACCGAGTTGGTGCACTGATTGACGCCCCAGACATAGCCGTCGTAGTCGAGGGCTACGCCGGTGGGGCCGGTGACGCCGGAGCCCGCGGTGGCGAACACTGCCACCACCTGGTTGGTGTCCACATCGATCTTCGTGATCCAGCGGCCGTTTCCACAAGTCCAGGTGTGGTGGCCCACGTACAGGTAGCCATCCTGAGAAGCCGCCACGCCGCGGGTGTACCCGTAGCCCCAGTTGGTAGGCACCGTGGTAAACGCCTGGGTCACCGGATCGAACTTGTACAGATTGCCGTTGGCATGGCTGTTGGCTACCCACACCTTGCCGTTGTTGTCGACCGCAATGCCGTACAAGCTGCCGCTGCAACTGGGCACCGCATAGTGGTTCACCTGGTGAGTCTCCGGATCGACCCGGGTGACGTAGCACACGCTACGACCCGACACCCAGATAATACCGTCTCCATCAATAACCAGGCCGTACGGGCGGGAGGGGTTGATGCTGATGGAATCCACCACCTGGCCCGTCTGGGAGTTCAAGCGACGCAGGATGCGGCCGTTCCACTCTCCCACCCAGGCATAATTGTCTTTGTCAACTCCCACCGACCGCTGCACTGCGCCGCCGGGATAGGTGATGAACAGTAGGCACTCGTCCTGCCCCTTGGCGTAGATCTCATTACCGTCGATCTTGCCGTTGTTGTTGTCGTCCCGTGCGGTCTGGATGATGCCGTCCTGGTTCTTGTCGATGCAGTTCTGCTCGTACACTGCGATCTTGGCGACGCCGCCGTCGTTACGGCAGCCGGCCCATACATCCCCGTAGAGGTCGACGGACGTCCGCGACGGGTTGTCGCAAACCCGATACCGCCCCAGCTCCTTGCCCGTGCCGGTGTCTACCTTGGACACGGTATCCTCGCCGGAGTTGGCCACCCAGATAAACGCCAGGTTTACTTCCTCGCTGCTCATCACCAGGTTGCCGTCTTCGTCCACTGACACCGCACTGGAGGTTTCGTCTTCCGGTGACCATGCCTCGTCCCCTTCGTCACCAACCGAAGTCTCGTGGCATGCCGGGTCGCAGTTCCCACAGGTGGAGCCAACCCCCTCGTCGATCTGCTCGTCGCAGTCGTTGTCGACAAAGTCGCACGTCTCTTCGGCCACCGGATGGATAAGCTGGTTAAGATCGTCACAATCGCCGGAGAAGGTCGCGGAGTAGAATCCCTGAACCGCACAGAGGCATTTCTCAGACTCTGTCACACCGTACGCATCGCCGTCCTTGTCCTCATATAGCTTGAAGCATCCCTGAGAGCCTTCGTTGTCCGACACTCCGTCGCAGTCATCATCCGCACCGTTGCACACCTCGGGCACACCCGGGTGAGTCGGCCAGGACGAGTCGTCGCAGTCGCCATCCTGCAGCGCAGTGAACTGGCCCGATGGTTCGCACAGACACTGGAACTGACCGTCCATACCAAAGCCGTCGTCGTCCTTGTCCTTATAGTAGTTCTGGCACCCTGAAGCTCCGTCTTCGTCGATGCTCAAGTCACAGTCGTCGTCTTTTCCGTTGCACGTCTCCTCGGCCCCGGGATAGACATCTCCGTCGAACTGGTCGCAATCGGCCAGGTCGCCGACACCATCGTTGTCGTCATCCAGGTCGCACAGGTCGCCGTCTTCGTCATTGTCGAAGTTGGCCTGGTCCTCATTGGCCAGGTTGGGGCAATTGTCCAGGCCGTCGGCAATTCCGTCGTTGTCGTCATCCTGGTCCAGGCAGTCCGCCTGGTTATCTCCGTCCACATCCGGATAGCCCTCGTCAACGAGGGAGTTGCAGTTGTTGTCGAGGCCGTCGCACTTCTCAAACGCACCGGGCAGAGTGTTGGGGTTTGCATCGTCGCAATCGCCGCCCTTGAACGCGGTGTAGTTGCCCTGGGCTTCACACAAACACAACATGTCTCCCGGAACTCCCCAGCCGTCTCCGTCGTTGTCCCCGAAGTAGAAGCTGCAGCCGCCCGCACCCTGCTCGTCGGCAATGCCGTCACAGTCGTTGTCGACGGCGTCACAAACCTCGGGCGAACCCGGGTAGGCCTGGTTGTTCAGGTCGTCGCAGTCGCCGCCCATGAACGAGGTGTAGTCCCCCTCCTGCTGGCAGATGCACAAAGGCGCTCCGAAACCGTAGCCGTCGTCGTCTTTGTCCTCGTACAGAGGCATGCAGCCGGTGGCACCCTGCTCATCGACGAGACCATCGCAATCATCATCGGAACCGTTGCACAACTCCGAGGCGCCGGGGAACGCGACAATGTTGGTGTCGTTGCAGTCCCCGCCCACCATGGTCGAATACTTGCCCGCCGAATCACACAGGCATTTTACCTGCGCATCGTTACCAAAGCCGTCGTTGTCGCCATCATAGTAGTAGGTGACACAACTGATCGCATTCTCTTCGTCTACAGAGCCGTCGCAGTCGTCATCCTTGCCATTGCAAACCTCCACCGCCTGGGTGTTCACTTCCGGGTCCTTGGGCGCACAGTCGGTTTCATCCAGGTCGCCGTCGTTGTCATCATCGTCGTCACAAGCGTCGCCCTGACCGTCACCGTCGAAATCACCCTGGCTCTGGTTCCATACGCTGGGGCAGTTATCCGCGAGGTCCGGAATCTCGTCGTTGTCATCATCGAGGTCCATGCAGTTGGCCAACCCGTCATTGTCACTGTCCGGGAAAGACTCATCAATCTGGCCGTTGCAGTTGTTATCCACGCTGTCGCACAACTCTATGGCGTTGTGAAAGATCTCCGGGTCGGACGGCGCACAGTCGGTGGCGTCCGGATCGCCATCGCCATCGTCGTCGATGTCTTCACAGTCGGCCACGCCGTTGCCGTCTTCGTCCGGAAACCCTTCGTCGACCTTGCCGTCGCAGTTGTTGTCGATGCCGTCGCACAACTCCATGGACGTGTGCGAGATGGTTGCATCCAGGGGGGCGCAGTCGGTTTCGTCCGGGTCTTCGTCGCCGTCGTCATCCTTGTCCACGCAGTTCTTCAAACCGTCAAGGTCACTATCGGGCATGCCCTCATCAATGCCGCCGTTGCAGTTGTTGTCCAACCCATCACAGGTCTCCAGCGCACCCGAGTGCACGTCAACGTTGAAGTCGTCACAATCGTTGGAGGCCAGGTCCCCGTCACCGTCTTTGTCGTCGTCACAAGCATCACCCTGGCCGTCCAGATCGAAGTCAAGCTGCCCCACATTCTGCTCCAGCGGACAGTTGTCCAGCAGGTCCCCGATCCCATCGTTGTCGTCGTCGGTGTCACAGGCATTGCCCAAAGTATCTTCGTCGGAATCGAGCTGGTCCGGGTTGTACTTGAGCTGGCAATTGTCATTGGGGTCGAGCACACCGTCATCGTCGTCGTCCGGGTCCAGGCAGTCCGGAATGCCGTCCTCGTCGGTGTCGAAATCGTCTTCGTCGATTTCGCCGTCACAATCGTTGTCCAGCCCGTCACACGCTTCTATCGCACCGTGGAAGATGGCTGGGTCCAGCGGCTCGCAGTCGGTATCGTCCGGATCGCCGTCGTTGTCATCGTCCTCGTCCACACAGTCGGCAATGCTGTCGGTGTCCTGATCGTTGAAGCCCTCATCGATAGAACCGTTGCAGTTATCGTCGATACCGTTGCACTCCTCGGGGGCGGGCAGCAGGGCTGAGCACTCGCTCCAGCCCGTATCCGCGTCGCACACCTGGGACCCGGTGCAAAGGCCGTAATCGTTTTGCTTCTTGCAGTCTTTCTCCGAGCCGGAGGTCTTGGAATTGCACGAACAGCTACCGCTCTCCGGCAGGCACAGATTCACCGGATTACTGAGGTCAGGAACGGTGACTTCGGTGCACAGGTACGATTCCGGGCACTCCACGTCCTTGCAGCTCATGGCGCAGAATTTCCCCTCCTCCCCTTGCTGCACGCAATAGTCCTTGGTAGACCCGCACTCGCTGTGCTTGGAGCACGCCTTGCACTGGTCGAAATGGAGGGGCACGCAAACCGACACCGGGTCCGGTCCAAATACATCCATGAACTGGCAGGTCCAACCCGCGGGGCAATCCTCGATGCACATGTCGGTGCACACGCCCCCTTCCGGGCCCACGAGGCAGAAACCGCTCTGGCACGCTTCGTTGCTCGAACATGGGTCACCGAGCACTCCCAGAGAAGAACCGGTCTCGACGTCACCGCCGACTTCGAGCCACCAGTCGTCTTCAGGCTTGCTGTACTTATCGAAATTAAAGCCGGCATCCACCAGGACATCTTCATCACCGGCCTGGGCGTCGGAACCCCTGGCGTCCTCCGAATCAGCGGCAAACTTGCCGATAGAATCGGTGTCTTTCGACCCACAGCCGGACAGAACCAGGAGTAACGTAAGCCCAAGTACCGTCAATATCCAGCGTCTTCTCATGTGACCCCCCAAAGGCGCGCCTGACGCGTCTTTTCAAAAGC
Organism: uncultured Myxococcales bacterium; assembly: GCA_964626565.1. Classification (GTDB taxonomy): domain Bacteria; phylum Myxococcota_A; class UBA9042; order CAIXZC01; family CAIXZC01; genus CAZVFX01. The sequence continues at coordinate 124,993 of CAZVFX010000001.1, read as the reverse complement.
ATATCCACATACTGCCTGAGCATTTTAACATTCTAGCGACCCGATTGCAATTTGAGAGTTGCATTCAGGCGCGCATCCGCTATTGCGCAGCGCCTGCTGGAGGCGCATAATGGTGCGATGGCAGTGTCGAACCGACATATCGCAGGAGTCTTCGATCAAATCGCCATCCGGCTGGAGATCTCCGGCGAGAACCCCTTCCGCTCCCGAGCCTACCGGAAGGCGGCCCAGGAGGTGCTGCGTTGCGAAGTCCAGCTTGCGTCGGCACTGGCTGCAGGGCGCCCACTTCCGGACCTGCCCGGTATCGGGGAAGTGCTGCGCCTCAAGATCCGAACCATCGCCGAAACCGGTACCCTGGATCTGCTGGAGCGGCTGCGGGAGCAGATCCCGGACCACGCCCTGGAACTGCTACGCATTAGAGGCCTGGGGCCTGCCAAGGTGCGACTGCTCCTGGAGGACTCGGGCATCGACACCGTGGACGGGCTCAAAGAGATCCTGGACAAAGGGGACGCACACTCTCTCAAGGGCCTCGGATTGCGCACCGCAGACAGGGTCAGGCGCAGCCTCGGAGAATACCTGAAGCACAGGGGGCGGACCCTACGCGCCCGCGCCGCGCTGGTGGTGGAGCCGCTGCTCGCCCGCATGGAAAAAACCGGTCTTTTCGACACGCTGATGATGGCCGGAAGCTACCGGCGAGGGGAAGAGACGGTGCTCAACATCGACCTGGTCGCGGTCGCGCCCGACCCCCAGGCTGCGATGGACGCAGTCCAGGCCCTCGAAGAGGTGGAGCAGGTACTCAGGCGCACCGATGCCGCCATCTCGTTCAGACCCCCCGAAGGCCCCACCGTTGACCTGTACATGGTCCCCGCCGCAGACCTGGGAGCAGCCTTGCATCTGCTCACCGGCTCCGGCGACCACAACACCAAACTCGCTGAACTGGCGGCCGGACGAGAGTACAGTTTCGACCACTTCTCATTGATAGGCCCCGAAGGGCCGATCCCGACGCCTACCGAACAACTCTTCTATGAAACGTTGGGGCTGCCTTCCATACCTCCCGAACTGCGGCAGGGGGCGGGCGAGATCGAGGCGGCGCAAAATGGGCGGTTGCCTCAACTGCTGACCACCGGCGACATCCGGGGCGACCTGCACATGCACACCCCCTATTCGGACGGCAGAGACCCGCTGGGCGCGATGGTCAGAACCGCGCGCGAACTGGGATACGAATATCTCGCGTTTACCGACCACACCCAGAACGTGGCCATCGCCAACGGTATGAACGCAGAGCGCACCGCCCGCTATCTCGACGAGATAGAGGCGTTGGCGGCACGCCTCGAAGGGATCTCTCTGCTAAAAGGGATCGAGGTGGATATTCTCAAGGACGGCAGCCTCGACCTGCCGGATGAACTGCTGACGCGCATGGACGTAGTGATCGCATCGGTGCACAGCCATTTCAACCTCCCCGAAGAAGAGATGACGGACCGGGTCAAACGGGCGCTGGACAACCCGTTCGTTAACGTGCTGGCACATCCCACCTGCCGGCTCATCGGCAGTCGCAGCCCCTTGCCACTGGACGTCGACAAAGTAATCGAACACGCGGCTGCCACAGGTACCATGCTGGAGCTCAACTCCAACCCGGAACGGCTGGACCTGAACTCCCAGCACTGCCGTCAAGCAGCCAACGCCGGCGTCCATATCGTCATCTCCACCGACGCCCACTCCGTCCAGCAACTGGACAACATCCACTTCGGCGTCACCCAGGCCCGCCGCGGCTGGCTGGAAGCCGCTAACGTGGCTAACACATTGCCGTTGGACGAACTGAAGAAGCTGCTCTACCGCAAGCGGTAAGTGGGCTATCAGCGGTCAGCTATCAGTTACGGCCAACCTCCAGGTTGCGGTTTGGCTACTTAGCCCCTGGCGAAAAGAGGCCCGAAATTTTCGAATCGTACCTTAGCCCCCACAACGTCTTGCCTGCAGCGTATAAGAGAATGTCGAGAGCCGGCATGGACGTCACAGCCCTGGACATCGCGCATTTCTGCTTGCCGTACCGACCCAGGAGGCACACCGAATCGCACCGCTTGTCATGGATCTCCTTTTCGGTGCAGTCCGGATGGCTGAAGCCCATTAGAAACTCGCCCCGGTGAGCGTCGAGATAGTCCCCGAAGGTCCGCAGGGAAGGAACGATCCCGAATTTCTCCGGCTCCAGGAAAAGGGGCGACATCGGATCAAGCTCACACGCATGCTGCTGGACCCGGGCCACGCAGGGATAGCCGTAGATACGGTCGATGATCGCACGCGATTCCCGTTGGTGCTGTTCAGCACCGGGAAGACCGTAAATGAAATGCAGCCCTACCGGAACCTCACGTTTTTCGAGATGGTCCAGAGTGTCGAACAGTTCGGCGTTGGAGAAACGGTACCCCTTGTATCGTTCCCTGAGCTCCTCCACCGCAAAATCGGGTGAAAACTGAAGCGACGACCCCGGCGCCACCGTGGCCGCAAAAGCATCCACGAACTCTTTCGACGGCAACATCCAGGTATCCATAGCCCACCGGGGCTTGAACCCCTTACGCCGGCACCTGGCGAGGATCTCGTACACCACCTCCTCCACCCCCGGGCCGTTGAAATCGGTGGACACACCGGTGTAGCCGAACTGCATCGCCCTTTCCATGTGCTCCACCGCTGCTTCCGGCGCGATGCAATCGATCTTTTTGCGCCCGTAGAGCTTTCGGGTCGCGTGAACTCCGCCGCCGCACCAGGCGCAGTTGTTCATGCACCCCCGCCCCAATGGCAAGGCGAACGCAGCCGTGCTTTTCATGTCGAAGAGCAGGCGATTCAAAAAGCGTCGTTCGGGCGGGAACATGAAAGGGAAAAGATGAGGATATTTCTCGGCATTTGACAGGGATGAAAAATCGGCAAAACTGAAAGTTGAAAGCTCGTCGCCGCCCGCGCACCATCGAGGCTCGTTCTCGACCACCTCCCCGCCTTCCCGCCACCACAGGTTGGGAACCTCCGACAGCGGCGAGGAGCCATCGAGCGCCTTCATCAGGCCCACCATCGGCGCTTCCCCTTCTCCCTTGACCACCGCGTCGATATGGGGATGGCTCTCCAGGATCTCCCGGGCAAAGCTGCTCGCCGTGTGTCCGCCCAGAACTACGAACGCGTCCGGGAGGGTTTCCCGGACCGTCAGCGCCGCGTCCATGGTGTCGGGGGCCTGGTGGTGCCAATTAAGAGAAAGCCCAACCACCTTCGGCCGGCTGTTTTTCAGGTAGGAGACCAGGTCGAACCGGGGATCCGCGATCCGCTCCACTCCCAGGTGGAGAATCTCCACGTTGTACCCGCCCTTCTGGACTTCAGCCGCGATGGAGAGCAGTCCGGCGGCCATGCTGTTGATGAACATGGCGGGACCAAAAGGGCCGTAGCGATGTCTGAATTTGGGTACGTGCAACAGCAGGCAATCCATGCCGGTATCCATGAGGTTCGGGTCCGGGCGGCGGGGACCAACGCCTAGGCGGTATATCGATACCATAAAGACCCGCTTTTCGCAATTACCTTGAAATGCGGGCCGCCTGTCCGCAGTATCTGAAAGGAAGACGCACCTCGGGGGGTGGATGGTATCCGAAAGCGAACGACTGGCCAGGCTGCAGCAACACGCAAAATCGTGCCGGTTGTGCGGAAACCTGTGCGCAGTGGAGAGAGGCGCCGAGGCCAGCATTTGCGGGGCCGAAGCGGTGGCCGAGGTCGCCCGCATCGTGGTGCATCAGGGCGAAGAACCCCCTATCTCCGGCAGCCGTGGATGCGGAAACTTCTTCTTTCAACACTGCGGGTTGGCTTGCGTCTTCTGCCAGAACTGGCAAATCAGCAACTCCAAAGAAGTTGAACCCCGGAAGATAAACGCTGCAGAAATGGCCGCCGAGATGCTAAGGCTTCAGGCACAAGGCGTGCACGCCATCGGCCTGGTCTCCGCCGCCTCCCACCTGACCACCGTCATCCCTGCTCTGATGTTAGTGCGGGACGAGTTGAAAATCCCGGTGGTATACAACTCGGGCGGCTACGAAACGGTGGCGGCTCTTGAGCTCCTCGAAGGGCTGGTGGATGTCTATCTGCCCGACATGAAATATGCCAGCAGCGAGGCGGCAAAAGTCTATTCTGGAGTGACGGACTACGTGGCCGTGAATCACGCGGCAGTGCTGGAGATGTTTCGGCAGGTGGGTGGGCTCGACCTGGACCCCGAGGGCATCGCCAGGAAAGGCATGCTCATCCGCCACCTTCCTTTGCCGGGAGGGGCGTCGGATACGGTGGAAGTACTCGGCTGGATCGCCCGGAATCTCCCCAAAACGGTCCACCTCTCTCTCATGAGCCAATACACCCCGGCTTACCAGGCTGCAGACGGATTGTTCCCGGAACTGAACCGCACACTTGCCCCTGATGAGTACGAATTCTACGTCGACGCCGCCCGCCAACTGGGCCTCACCAACGTCTACATCCAACAGCTCGAAAGCAGCGAGTACTACAACCCTGATTTCTCAAAGCAGGAACCGTTCTCCTGAACAGCCTCACCGCGGACAAAGCCCTTCTCGGTTTGCTGCAAGGTCCAGAACGGGCGCTCCGGATCGTGCTCGAAGAAATAGACAGTATCAGGGGAGTTGTCGGCATATAACTCCTTCTTCTCCGCAGCGGTTTTCAGCGGCTCGTTATCATAGCCCATGATATAGGGCACCGGCACGTGGGAAGAGGTGGGGATCATGTCCGCAGTGTGAATTACGGTGCGGCCGTGAGCCCTGGCATGGACTATCTGCATGAAAGGGGTATGCCCGTGGGCGATCTGAACATCCAGCCACGGTTCGAGTTGCCACGGGCCGTCGTGCGCGACCAGATTCTCATAGCCGACGATCCCCGCGATCAGTTCCGGCACGTAGCTGCCCCGGTCTTTGTCCGACGGACTGTTTGCCCACTCCAACTGCCCGCTCTGTACATGAAACGCAGCGTTGGGAAAGCGGGCCTGTAGCTCTCCCGCCGCGTTCTTCTCCAGGAAGCCGCCCACGTGGTCGAAGTGCAGATGGGTGGCAATGACGTCGGTAACATCAGCGGGCGACAGCCCCGTTTGCTCGACCAGGGTGGCAGCCATATCCGACTGATGAACCGAATAGACCTTCGACGCCAGTTTGGGTGAAAAATACTCCCAGAACCCGCAGTCTACCAGCACCACCCTGTCATCGCCCCTAAGCACCAGCGATCGGGCCGCCAGGGTAATACCGTTGCGCTCGTCGGGAGCTACGAGCCGGGCCCACAGAGGCCTTGGGACTATCCCGAACATGGCCCCGCCGTCGAGCACGAATGACCCCCACTTAACCTGTGTAAAAGATATATCCGACATGATGCTCTTACTCCTGTTGATCCGGTTCTACCGCGAAGGTATACTGTACGCAATGATAAGGGGAGAACTTCATAGAAACAAGGGCTGGAGATTCATTCGGAGGTCGATATGAGACGCACTCTGATCGTGGCGCTGTTGCTGGTGTCGGCATTTTACTTTACCGGTTGTCCGGGCTCAAGCCGGGGCGGCAAGAGCATCCTGTTGCCGGACGGCCACAAATGGCCGCCCCATGACATCGCACATGGAGACACGGTCATCCCCACTGACCTTCCCGACGTGCCCGTGATCCCGTGCGGCTCCGACGCAGATTGTGAAGGGGGCGTTTGCGACCCGGCGACCTGGACCTGCGTAGAGTGCTATGAGAATTCTCACTGCCACGAAGGCGGCATGTGCGTCAACAACACATGCTACGACCAACCGCAATGCACCGAGGACAAGACCTGCCCGGACGGGCTGGTGTGCGATCTGGAAAGCGGCTTGTGCGTCGAGTGCCTCTCTGACGAAGACTGCCCCGAGCCCTTCCTGTGCGTCGACCAGCAGTGCAAGGCTCCCTGCGAGACCGATGACGACTGCCCCGAGGGGACCCACTGCAACGCGCACAAGAACGTGTGCGAAGAGTGCCTGGAAGATGACCACTGCCCTCCCGAACAATGGTGCGACCTTGAAACCGGCAACTGCCAGGACGACGTCTGCCCGCCGGGAGAGCTGGTGTGCGTGGCCGGCGGTGTAAAAGAGTGTGTGGAAAACGGCTCGGGATACAGCGATACCCTCGTGTGCCCCGAAGGAACCTATTGCGAAAACGGCGAGTGCGTTCCTGTCGCGGTTTGCACCCCCGGTGAGTCCTACTGCCTGACCCAGTACGCCTACAAGGTGTGCGCGGCCAACGGTGCAAGTTGGGATACCGTCGAATGCCCTGCAAACCAGACGTGTGAAGATGGCGCGGACGGGCACGCCACCTGCGTACCACAGTGCATCCCCGAGTGCGGTCCGGTAATGGTGGACAACGCCTGCCTTCCCGACGGCTGCATGGGGCTTTGCGACCTGTGCATGCCCGGTTACTACTGCCCCGAAGGCACGGCCGGCCTCCCGCCTGGAACCATTGTGGAGTGCCTCCCCGATTGCTCCTGCGAAAACAAAGAATGCGGAGACAATGGCTGCGGGGAGTGGTGCGGCGATTGCGAAGTCGGCTTCAACTGCGTGGTCGGCCAGTGCATCTACGTCGGCTACAACTGCGCTGAAGGGTACCAATGCATCCTCGACTGTCCGCCCTTCGACGAAAACTGCCTCATGCAGTGCATCGGCGCGACCAACCCCGAAGACCAGATCCCGCTCCTCGACCTGTTCGAGTGCATCACGTCGGTTTGCGGCGAGTTCGTGACCCCGGAATGCGCGGCCCAGGCATCTGCAGCCATGTGCGAGAAATACGCGTTCCAGTGCTTCGACTGCCAGCCGAGCTGCTTCGGCAAGGAGTGCGGCGCCGACGACTGTGGCGGTTCCTGCGGGATGTGTCCGCCAGGCTTCGCATGCACCAACAATCAGTGCGTCGGTTCCGGCGGCTGCGATGAGATTCTTACTTGCATCGAAACCAGCGAAGCTCCTCCCGATATCTCTATCCCCATGTGCCTGTCCCAGGCTGGGCCCGACGCCCAGGCCCAGTTCCTGAAGCTGGCCACCTGCGTACAGGAAGCGTGTGGCGAATTCGTTCCCTATACCCAGTGCTACCAGTTGGCCGTGCAGACCGCCTGCGCCGAGCTTTTCGAGCAGTGCAAAGAGTGCGTGCCGTCGTGCATCGGCAAAGAGTGCGGCGAGGACGGCTGCGGCGGCTGGTGCGGCTTCTGTGAAGAAGGGTGGGACTGCGACAACGGGCAGTGCGTCTGCATTCCCGACTGCTCCGAAAAGGAATGTGGACCGGACCAGTGCTCCGGCCTGTGCGGTATTTGCCCCGACAACTTCCAGTGCACTCCCTTCGGCAAATGCACCTGTACCCCCGACTGCGTCAACAAAGATTGCGGCGGGGACGAATGCGGTGGAACCTGCGGCTTCTGCCAGCCCGGCCAGTACTGCACGGACAACGGCAGCTGCATTCCGTTCGGGAATTGCACGCCGGGCCAGATGGAGTGTGACGGCAACGAACTGCTTATGTGCTCCCAGGATGGTCAGGAGTGGATCTCGCTGGGCCTTTGCCCCGCTGGAGCGTACTGCAAGGACGGCGCGTGTATGCCGTGGCTCTGTACGCCGGGAGAGACGATCTGCGAAGGCAACGGGATCAGCGAGTGCGCGGATAACGGAGCCGGCTGGCTGGCCCCTGAGTTATGTCCCGCCGGCACAGTGTGCCAGCAGGGTAAGTGCGTGCCCAACGCCGGGTGCGGCGGCATTCCCGACGTAGGCTGCTGCGACGGCAACGTGCTGATGAAGTGTATCGGCAACTCGGTCCTGGTGGAACAGTGCGGCAACATGGGTTGCGGCTGGCTTCCCGGCGTCGGCTATGAATGCGGCGGCCAGGGGGCCGACCCGGGCGGAGAGTTCCCCCTCAACTGCTACTGCGAACCCGATTGCACTGGCAAAGAGTGCGGCGGCGACGGATGCGGCGGCGAATGCGGCCTCTGCGTTCCCGGCGCCATCTGCGACAACGGTATCTGCCTCGATGTGTGCGTCCCGGAATGCTTCACCGCCGACGGACAGAAGAAGGAGTGCGGCGACGATAACTGCGACGGAGTGTGCGGCCTGTGCGCGGCCAACGAGACCTGCCTGGACGGCCAGTGCATCGTGCCGCCCACATGCGAGTTGATGCTCGCTTGCGCCGAAAACTGCTTCTTCATCGGTGAGGAGTGCTTCGCCATGTGCTCGGCTGGTGCGAGCGGAGGCGAGTACTCCAAGTTCAAGGCCGTATGGGATTGCCTGTCTCTGGTGTGTGCCGATTCGGGTGACCCCTCTTGTGTGAAGGGTGCGCTGCTGGGGGCCTGCTACCAGAACTACCTGGCCTGCGTATCGTGTACTCCGTCGTGCGAGAACAAGGAGTGTGGGCCCGACAATTGCGGCGGCAGTTGCGGCGCGTGCCCCGATAATCATGACTGCCAGGCCGGCATCTGTATTCCCGTGTGTATTCCCAACTGCGACCTTCCCAACGGGGAGGTGAAGGAGTGCGGAGACAACGGCTGCGCCGGCCTGTGCGGCGTGTGCGCGCCGGGGTTCGAGTGCAAGAACGGCAAGTGCGAGTTCCCCTGCCAGCCCAACTGCATGGGCAAAGAGTGCGGCTCCGACGGCTGCGGCGAGTTGTGCGGGGGATGGCCGCCCCGCGGGTTGTGGGAACCCCCCCCCCAGGGCCCGCCGCCGCAAAAAACCCCTCCCCCCCCCCGTTCTTGGCAACGGGGGGGGGCGGGGGGGGGGGGGGGTGGGGGGGGGGGCTCGCCCCCCCCGGCGGTTTCTGCAACGACGCCGGCATGTGCCAGGCGGAGAAATTCTGCGGTGACCTGGTGTGCGATCCGCCCTTCGGCGAAGACTGCACCACCTGCCCCGACGACTGCGGGCCGTGCTCCGACGGTTGCGAGCCGACCCAGTGGCCCGGCTGCGGCGGCTGCCCGTGCGAAGAGTGCGTCTGCGCCCAGGATCCCTTCTGCTGCGAAGTGGCCTGGGACCTCATCTGCGTCAACGAGTGCAAAGACGACTGCGGAGGCTGCTGCCAGCCGTCGTGCGCAGGCAAGGAGTGCGGGCCCAACGGCTGCGGCGGCTCCTGCGGCACCTGCCCCGCGGATCACAAGTGCGACGGTGGAGACTGTGTGCCCATTTGCGTACCTGACTGCGATTTCAAAGAGTGCGGCTCCGACGGGTGCAACGGTATTTGCGGCGTCTGCCCACCAGAGGAAACCTGCAAAAACGCGAGCTGCTTTGCGGGCCTGCCGTGCGCCGCCCTCATAGACTGCTCCATTGACTGCATCCAGGACGAGGGCCTCCAGTGCATGTATGGATGCCTCGACCAGGGCACGCCGGAAGCACAACTCGAGTTCGCAGACTTGGTCCAGTGCGTGGTCTTCGCCTGCGGCTTCGACCTCTCTCCCGACTGCCTGGTGAGCGCCATGACTTCGTCTTGCCAGAGCGAGTACTACCAGTGCATGCAGTGCAGCCCCGATTGTGCGGGCAAGGAGTGCGGGCCCAACGGCTGCGGCGGCTCTTGTGGACAGTGCCCGGACCAGTGGTATTGCGACAACTACAAGTGCAAGTACATCTGTGAACCTTCCTGCACCGACGCCGCGGGCGTGACGTACGAATGCGGCGACAACGGGTGCGGCGGCTCGTGCGGCCAGTGCGACGATGACGAGGAGTGCCAGAATCACAAGTGCGTCCCCATCTGCACCCCCAACTGCGGCGGCAAGCAGTGCGGGGCCGATGGATGCGGCGGCCAATGCGGCATCTGCCCGCCCGACTTCACCTGTTCCCTCTTCGGAACCTGTATTCCGGTGGGTCCCATGTGCGGAGACGGTGAATGTGACTTCTGGGATGGCGAAGACTGCACGAGCTGCCCCAAGGACTGCGGCAAGTGCGGCGACGGCTGCGTGACCACGCCGTTCCCCGGCTGCAACGGCTGCTCCTGCGAAGAGTGCGTCTGCGACATGGACCCCTACTGTTGCGAAGCTCAGTGGGACGGCATTTGCGTGGACGAGTGCTACGAGTGTGGCGGCTGCGGTTGCGAGCCCGACTGCAACGGCAAGGAGTGCGGTGACGACGGCTGCGGCGGTAAGTGCGGCGTCTGCCCGCCCGACTACCTGTGCAAGAACGGGGAGTGCGAATACATCTGCTATCCTTCATGCATGGGCAAGCAGTGCGGTCCCGACGGTTGCGGCGGTTCGTGCGGCAAGTGCCCCGACGGCTTCTTCTGCAACGGCTCCAGCCTGTGTGAGCCGGTATGCACTCCCAACTGCTCAGGCAAGGAGTGCGGGCCCGATGGATGCAACGGCCTGTGCGGCCTGTGCGGCCCGGACGAGGCCTGCCTCAACGGCAACTGTATTGTCGCCTGGGACTGCCAGCAACTCCTCAACTGCGCCTGGGGTTGTCCTGAGGGTGACGAAGAGTGTAACAACGCCTGCTGGGCCAACGCCAGCCCGGAGGCTCAAGAGCAGTACATCTCCATCTGGCAGTGTGTCCTCGAAGTTTGCGGACCCGAGCCCGTGGAGCCGTGCCCCGGCCAGGCGATTCTCATCGGCGAATGCAACGACGAGTATGAAGCGTGCCTGGGATGCACTCCGTCATGCACCGGCAAGCAGTGCGGCCCCGACGGATGCGGCGGCTCATGCGGCCAGTGCCCGCCCGGGTACAACTGCGATATCTACGGCTATTGCGACTGCATTCCGCAGTGCGGCGACAACGAGTGCGGCCCCGACGGTTGCGGCGGCTTGTGCGGGGAATGCCCCGACGGCTTCCAGTGCAACGCCTGGGGCAACTGCGTGTGCCTCCCCGACTGCCTGAACAGCGAGTGCGGCCCCGACGGATGCGGCGGTTCTTGCGGACAGTGTGGGCCGGGCGAGACGTGCAAATTCGGCATCTGCCAGGAAGAGTGTGTGCCCGATTGTTGGGGCAAGCAGTGCGGTCCCGACGGCTGCGGCAAGCTGTGCGGCGCCTGCCCGCCGGGGCTGGTATGCAATCCCGACGGCCAGTGCCAACAGATCGGTCCGGTGTGTGGCAACGACATCTGCCAGGGGGAAGAGAACTGCCTCACCTGCCCCCAGGACTGCGGCGCCTGCACCGGCAATTGCTGTGAGGCTCACGACTCGGTAGGCTGCGACGATATCGTGGTCACCAAGTGCGTCTGCAGCATGGATCCATTCTGCTGCGACGTAAACTGGGACGGGCTGTGCGCCGACCAGGCTATCAACCAGTGCGACGCCGACTGCGGCTGTACGCCCAGTTGTGTGGGCAAAGAGTGCGGGCCCGACGGCTGCGGCGGCGGGTGCGGCAACTGCGCCCCGGGGTCGTATTGCAATGCTGACGGAGAATGCATCGTCTTCTGCGAGCCCAAGTGTGAGGGCAAAGAGTGCGGCGCCGACGGCTGCGGCGGTGAGTGCGGCGAGTGCCCTTCAGGCAGCCAATGCAACTCACAGGGCCAGTGCACCTGCGTGCCCGACTGTGCGTACAAGGAGTGCGGGCCCGACGGCTGCGGCGGAGAATGCGGCCAGTGCGCTCAGTTCCAGACCTGCACCGCATCGGGCAAATGCAAGTACGTCACTCCCCTGTGCGGGGACGGCAACTGCATGGGCTTCATCGGTGAAGACTGCGACGCTTGCCCGGACGACTGCGGTGAGTGCTGCGGCAACGGCTCGTGCGAGCCGCAGTTCGCTGAAAACTGTCAGGCGTGTCCCCAGGATTGCGACGAGTGCTGCGGTAACGGCTTCTGCGATGTACAGCTTGACGAAACCTGCTCCAACTGTCCCATGGACTGCGGGCCCTGCCCCGCACAGTGCGGCGACGGGCTTTGCGAAGAGGAGTTGGGTGAAACTTGCGTCAACTGCGCCACCGACTGCGGGGTCTGCCCCGGCGGCTGCGGTGACGGACAGTGCTCCGCCTGGGACGATGAAACCTGCGCCAGTTGCCCCGACGACTGCGGCGGGTGCGAAGGTGAATGCTGCGAAGCCAACGGCACTCCCGGCTGCGAAGACGCCAAGATCCAGGGGTGCGTGTGCGCCTCAGACCCGTACTGCTGCAATGTGCAGTGGGACGGCATCTGCGCAGACGAAGTAGAGGGCTTGAACTGCGGCACGTGCGGCGGCGGGGTAATGTGCGGCGACGGGGAGTGTGACGCCGACGGGGAGACCTGCGAAAGCTGCCCATGGGACTGCGGTCAATGCTGCGGCAACGGCCAGTGCGAGCCGTGGTACGACGAGGATTGCGAAACCTGCGAACCGGACTGCGGACCGTGCGGCTGCATACCCGACTGCGCAGGCAAAGAGTGCGGGCCCGACGGCTGCGGCGACGTTTGCGGCGTGTGCCAGCCGGGCGCCATGTGCACCCCCCTAGGCATCTGCGTTGGCGGTGGAGGCGGGGATTCCTGCTCAGAGATTCTCACCTGCACCACCACCTGCGGCGGCGATTTCGGGTGCGTCCTGGAATGCTACAACAACGGGAGTGCGGAAGCGCAACCCCTGTTCTGGAACCTCATGACCTGCGTCTTCGGGCAGTGCGGAATGCCGCCCTCAGCCATGTGCATGTTCCAGTCGTTCATGGGCGCTTGCAACGCCCAGTACCAGGAGTGTGCGGCGAATTGATCTTCTTCCCGCAGCAATCCAGTCATCACTGATCACCGCTGAGGAACTCATGAAAAAGACCCTGTTGCTCATTCTGACAGCCCATCTCCTGACTGCTTGCGGCACGGAAGGAACCACCGACCTGATTCCGGAAGTAACCGAGGACTTTGGTGGCAGGCCCGTCGAGGATGCGACAGCCGACCCGGGAACAGTAGCTCCTGAACTTGTGACCAAAGACACTCTGGACCTTTTTCTACCCGACAGTACGGATGTCTTTGCGGTGCAAGAGTGTGAACCCGGCGAAGGGTGCTTCCTCGACCAGTGCACCGAAAACAGCAACTGCCTCTCCGGCTGGTGCGTGGACCACATGGGAGAAGGGGTGTGCACCATCTCCTGCCAGGACGAATGCCCCGAGGGCTGGTCGTGCAACCAGGTGATGGGCACCGGCCCTGACGTGGTCTACATCTGCATCTCCGACCACTCGACGCTGTGCAGGCCGTGCGCCACCGCGGGGGACTGCGACGGTGCGGCCGGCGTTGAGGCTGCATGCGTAGCGTACGGGGCGGGTGAAAACTTCTGTGGATCGGCTTGCGAGGCGAGCGAGGGTAAAGAATGTCCGTGGGGGTTTACCTGCCAGGAGGCGGAGACGGTGGACGGAGTCGTCCTTCAGCAGTGCGTAGCCGACGCGGGCGTCTGCCCCTGTACTGCGAAATCGGTGGAACTGGGCCTTTGGACCTCCTGCGAGCAAGCAAATGACTGGGGGCTTTGCACGGGAAAACGCGTGTGCACCGAAGAGGGACTCTCCGACTGCGACGCCACTGTCCCGGCGGAGGAGACGTGTAACGGCACGGACGACAACTGTGACGGTCAGGTGGACGAAGACACCTGCGACGACGAAAACTCGTGCACGACAGATGCATGCAACGGAGAGGACGGCTGCTCCCACGATCCCCTCACCGAGGGTGAGTGTCTCGACGGAGACTCCTGCACCATTGGAGACCACTGCGAGGCAGGAGAGTGTGTAGGGAGTCCCATCGCTTGCGATGACGACAACCCGTGTACCGACGACTCGTGCGACGGACTGGGCGGGTGTCTTTTCCACACCAACACCGAACCCTGCGATGACGGAGACCCGTGTACCGTCGGCGATTTGTGCGCCGATGGTGAGTGCCATGGCGTAGCGGTCTCCTGCGATTGCCAGAGCGATGAGGACTGTGCACAGTTCGACGACGCAGACGCATGCACCGGCGACCTCTTCTGTGACACCGCCGCTCTACCGTACCAGTGCGCAGTAGTGCCCGGTTCGATAGTGGATTGCCCCGCACCGGAAGGGCTGGACGCAGTTTGCCTGCAAGCGATGTGCGACCCGGATACCGGTGAGTGCAGCCTCGCGCCGGACCACGAAGGCTTCGCGTGCGACGATGCGGATCCGTGTACGGTCGGGGACAAGTGCGTCGCGGGTGCGTGCTCGCCCGGCGTCCCTTCCAATTGCGCCGACGACAACCCCTGCACCGATGACTCCTGCGACCCGGGGGTCGGCTGCCTTCACGTCAACAACCTCGCACCCTGCCAGGATGGGGATGCGTGCACGACGTCAGACGCCTGCTTCGAAGGCGACTGCCTTGGCGGCGCGCCAAAGGCGTGCAACGATGAAAACGTTTGCACAGACGACTCGTGCGACCCTCTGCAAGGCTGCATTTTCGAACCCAACACACTCCCCTGCGACGACGGCAATGCCTGTACCACCGGGGATGTGTGCGCCGCAGGCGCATGCACATTCGCCGATGCGCTGGAGTGCAACGACGGCAACATCTGCACCGATGACCAATGCGACCCGGTCGCCGGCTGCCTCCACGTGAACAACACCGCGCCCTGCGACGACGGCGACGAGTGCACTGCCGGCGACACCTGTGCGGACGGAGTGTGCCTTCCCGGCGCCGGCGCCCAGTGCAACGACGGCAACGAATGCACCGCTGACAGTTGCGCCCCCGGCGGCGGCTGCCTCCACGAACCGATGGCCGGCGAATGCGATGACGGCAACGCCTGCACCGAAGACGAGCAGTGCAAAAACGGAGAGTGCACACCCGGCAGTTTGATGGACTGCAACGATGACAACATCTGCACCGATGACGCATGCGACCCGGTTCAGGGGTGCGTGCACACACTGAACGAAGCGCCTTGCGATGATGCCGATTTGTGCACCATCCAGGACCACTGCCACCTGGGTCAGTGCATCGGTGGCGGCGACTACCCGTGCGATGACGGCAACGTGTGCACCGACGACGGCTGTTCGCCGCAGACCGGCTGCATTTTTAACGCCAACAGTCTCCCTTGCGATGACGGCAATGCGTGTACTGCGGACGACAAGTGCGACAACGGCTGGTGCGCCGGGTTGACGCCGGTTACTTGCGACGATGGCAACATTTGCACCGACGATTCCTGCGACCCCGTCGAGGGGTGCGTTTTTGACACCAACGCACTGCCCTGCGATGACGGAAGCGCGTGCACAACCGGCGATCAGTGCCTCCTGGGACAGTGCTTCGGCGCGGTCCAGGTGGCCTGCGCCGACGGCAACCCGTGCACCGATGACTTCTGCGACCCGGATACCGGCTGTTTTTATGAGAACAACTCAGACGGCTGCGACGACCTCGACGCGTGCACCGACGTCGACGCGTGCGCCGGCGGCGCATGCGTCCCGGGCGCGCCGGTAGTGTGCGAAGACGACAACCTGTGCACCGACAACACCTGCGAGCCCGCCACCGGCTGCGTTTTTGACACCAACACCGTACCCTGCGATGACGGAAATGCCTGTACTACCGGGGACGCGTGCGGCGGCGGCGCGTGCCTGCCCGGCGCCGGCGACCTGGACTGCGACGACCTGAAACCGTGCACCACCGACACGTGCGCCCCGCAGATAGGATGCGAGCACGAGATTCTGCCTGATGGTACCGAGTGCGGGCCGGGGAAAATCTGCGAATCGGGGCTGTGCAAGTCGGACTCGCAGGCTTCGTGCCTGGGGTGGAAGCTGGACAACCCCGCCGCCCCGGACGGGGTCTACACCGTGGACCCCGACGGCGATGGCGGCAACGCACCGTTCGACGTGTACTGTGACATGACCGCGGACGACGGCGGCTGGACTTTGGTCTACCGCAACAACATCTCCAGCGCGCTTCAGCCCCACAACGAGGGCCAGCAAGGCAATGTCGCCTCACTCCAGTCAGTCGGCGGTGGCAGCGCCAAGTACTCCGACTCGGTGATCAACTCACTTAGAGCCTACAACGACAACCGCATCGGCTATCGATGCACGTCGCCCACGGTGCCCCACGACTACTTCTTCTCCTCGTCGTGCGGCTACTACCACGAGGCCCACGACAAAACCGAATGCCGCAGGTACCTGTACACCTACACAGATTCCAACAACCCCTCTTACATCCAGTGCACCAACTGGGGCGGGGCCGCGGGCGGCCTCGACGCCTGGTACGGCTGCGGCGGCACCAGCGGCTATACCAACGTGGTGAAAACCCACAGCGACAACTCCCGGGGCAACGCCTGCGTCGTCGACAACTACCAGGGTAACGCACTCGGCCACGCCGGCGGCGTAGTCCAGTCCGGCGCCCCCCAGGGATGCGGCTACAACAACAACTTGTTGATGTGGGTCAGGTAAGGCGGAGGCGTGGCGCCGTCATTGTTCACCTCGATCGGGCACGCCCACCAACTCCGGCGGCGGTGGCACGGGCAATCCCTTGGGACTCGCAGTTATGTCGGCGGCTCCGCTGGCCGGCATGTTCAGACTGTTGCCGAATATGAAGTTGCCTTTATCCAGGAAATCAACGTCCTCGGCGCTGTTTTCCATGGCTAAGCCATAGGAGGAATTGGCAACCACCACGGAATCCTCCAGCCGCCCGGAGGAACCATGGAAATATGCTCCGGTCCGCTCGTTGCCCATCACAATTGTAGAAATCACCTCCAACGTGGCCCCCTCTGCGGCCAGAACTCCATCGCCAAACACCTGCACCTCCCACCCCTCCTCCGCCTCCACCGTCATTCCTCCCTTCTGCGTATCCAGAACCGCGCATCTATCCAGAGACACGACGGTCCCCTCGTGCGCGGTGGCCACACCGCCGGTGGTGTTGCTCTCAAACAGGCACGCCGACGCGGTAGCCCGGGCTCGCTGTGCAACTCCAAGGCCCGGGCCGAAACTCCCGGATTCGTTGGGTGCGGTATCCCGCACGATCGTGCCCAAAAAGACCGCCTCAGAACCCTCTTGAACGACAATTGCACCAACGGTGGCATTTCTTTCCAACAGGCATCCGGAAACCATCGCAACAGAGCCGAGACTCACCTGCATACCCAATCCGGCTCCCTCTGCGCCTGGCTCATGCCCCTCTACCACCGTGCCTGTAAGGCCCACTTTGGTGCCCGAATCGAACACTGCTACACCAACCTTCGCATTCCCCGAAATCAGACAGTCGGAGACAGTCACCGCCGCACCTTTGCCCGCCTCAACTCCAAAGCCGGCAGCTCCGTTTTCATGCGAACTTGTGTCCCGTACGACTGTAGCCGAAAGCTCCACTTCAGTGCCGGAATCGAAAGCTGCGATACCGCTCTCGTTATTCCCTTCCAACAGACAGCCGGAAAGCGACACCGCGGCGCCCTCAGTTACCTGCACACCAGTGCCGAAAACGTCCCCCTGGTTCGGTCTCGTACCCCGCACCACGGAGCCCGCAAAATCCACCCGGGTGCCCGGATGAGCCACAACCACGCCTACCTGCTCGTTTTCGTCAAACAAACAACCTGAAACCGTAGCCGCAGCGCTCATCGCAACCTGTAATCCCCTTCCGAACTGTCCATGCTGATCCGGCCTGGTGTCCCGCACCACAGTATCCAGCAGTTGCACTTGTGTGCCGGAAGTGAAGGCCACAATGCCCATCTCCGTGTTTCCTTCCAACAGACAATTTGAAAGCAAGGCAGACGCTCCCTGAAGCACCTGCACTCCATAACCGAACACCCCCTGCCCATTGGCTTTCGTCTCTCGCACGACCGTATCGGAAAGCGTGGCGCGCGTGCCGGCATTGAAGATGGTGACGCCGCCGGTGATGTTGGCTTCGAACAGGCAGGCGGATGCCTCTACAAGGGCCCCGGCTCCGGCGGCCAGCCCAATGGCAGAATCACCGCCCTCGTCAGGCTCCCGGTTTCGCACCACTGTCCCGGAAAGCCCGAGCTGCGAGCCGGGGTCAAAGGCCGCGACACCTGCTCCGGCATTGCCTTCAAACAGGCAATCCAAGAGCGTCGCAGAGCCACCTTTCTGCACCTCTACTCCGCTGCCGAACCCTCCCTGCTTATCGAGCTTGGTCCCCCGAATCACGGTGCCCGAAAGCCCGGCCCAGGAACCGGGCTGGAATACGGCTACGCCCAGGTCAGCATTCTCTTCCAGCAGGCAGCCCGAAAACGTCGCCTTCCCACCAAGCTGCATCAATATACCCATGGCGAGCTTCCCCTTCTCATGAGGCTTGGTTTCACGAACCACCGTCCTCGCAAGGTCCAACTGCGTCTCTGAGTGGAAGGCAGCTACCGCGACGTGCGTATTTCCTTCGAGCACACAATCCGAAAGCGTCACCACAGCCGCGTCGCTGCCTTGCATTCCCCAGCCGTAATCCCCGTTCTGGTTCGGCTTCGTACCGCGGATGACCGAGAACGTTGCGGTCAGGCCCGCTTCCCCCAAAGCGAGCAGGCCGACCTCTCTGTTGCCGTCGACAAGGACATGCTCAATCTGGACCGTGGCCGCGTCGGTCACCATGAGCCCCCTTCCCCGGGAGCCGTCGCCCAGGGGAAGGGTGTTCCTGATCTCGGAGTGGGTCACTTCTACTGCAGTCCCCGGATCCGTAATGTAGATTCCGACCCCCCGCACCGAATCCACGAGAGCCTCAGTCACGGCCAGAACGGTACCGCCGCTGGCCCAGATGCCATAGCCGCTCGTAAAGCTGAAGTCCGTAGAGGCTGTCGTGTTGTGGACCCACAGGTCTTGGACCTGAATCTCGCTATCCGGGCCGGCATAGAGGCCGGCACCGCCGGACAATTCCATACGATCCAGTTTGACTCCCGTCGCCTCCACCACGGCCACGCCGACGTCCGGGGAGGTGATCCTGACGCGGCCAACCTCGACATCGGCTGTATGGGAAATTGCGATCCCGGCCATGGGGGCCCTGCTCTCGACGTGAGGCACATTGACCGAGCCGGACAACGTGACCCTGGCCGAGCAAAGGCCAATGACATGCACCGGCTTGTCAATGGCGATCCCTTCCGGATAATCTCCTTCACCCACCAAGACGTAGCCTCCGGGAGGAGCTGCGGCCAACGCAGATGTGATGTCGGAGAATGGGGTCTCAGAACTGCCGCACCCCTCGGTGCATGAGCTTGCCGCACTTACGTACACGACCTCGCCCGCGCCTTCAGGCGCTTCCGGAAACGGCCCGGGAGGGCACTCCTGGGACACCTGTACGATCCGCCGGCAATCGCCCCCCGGGAGAGCCCGCTCGCCCGGGCCGCATTCAGCAAGACCAGGATCGCAGCTCAAACCGTCTTTGCTCTCCGCCCATCCTTCCGGACAGGACAACAGGTCGCCCACCTGGCAATTCAAATCTGAGTCAGACTCCCACAACTTCGGGCAGCCGCGCGGGCCCACCTGAGCGCACCCGCCTCCGGGCAACGCCAGGTGACCGGGTTCGCAGTGGTCAAAATACGGCCCCCCGTCCCCGCCGAAATCAGGCCCCACCTTCCGGCAGCCGCCGCCCATTATCGGGATTTCCGTTGCCCCGCAATTCTCCTCGAAAAACGGGATGCAGGCGACTTCGTCCTTCGTAAGAACATAACCTTCCGGACACGCGCTCCCGTCGTAATCCATCAACTCCCCGGCCTTGCAATCTACGCCGGCATGAGGGGTCCACCCACGCGGGCAGGCCCGGGGCCCTATGGCCAGGCAACCGCCGACGACGAGGGGGAGCTCCCAGGGATGCTCGCACTCATCCAGGCGAGGAGCGCAAATCCCGTCCTCCTCATGCCGCACCAGACCGTCGGCACAAGTAATTATTTCCGAGGCTGTGTCGGCAACAACTTCTTCCTTCCCGGCCGTTGGGTCTCCGGCGCAGGCCAGCGAAACAGCCAGCAAACAGGCCGGCATCAGGCGGGCGACATCGTTACTACTCATTTCCCGCCGGGGGCATGCAGGCGTAGACTTCAGTCTGGGGGTCGTCGAAGCGGGGAGTAAGCCAGCACTCGAAATTCAACGGACAGGGAACGGTGGGTGAGCATTTGGGTACGCAGTACCCTTTTCCTTCGACCAGTTCGGCGCAAAATGTCTCGTATTGCATGGGGCCGCCCGTCGGGGCAGGGCAGTCCTGCTCGCAAAGTTGAGAGCACAGTCCCACCGGATCATCGGGATTCATGTCCGCGGGAAAGAAACAGGCTCCGCCCGCGTAGTTGCAGTTGGAAGCCTCCCCACACTCACCGCCGAACCACCCCTCGTTGGCCTGGGCCCATTCTTCGGGACCGGGTTTCACCTCAGCCTCTACTACCGAATCCTCGCCGCCCACATCATGCGGGCCTTCGCTATTTGAACCGCACCCGATCAAGCATAACCCGGCCAATAGAATCTGTGCGCGAATTCTCAAGGTCATCACTCCATTCCCAGGTGGTGGAAGATAAAGCTGTACATGTCCGCGGCTTCCTCAATCCGCTTGGCCGTGGGCTTGCCCCGGCCGTGGCCTGCTTTGGTCTCAATTCGGATGAGAACAGGATTCTCCCCCGCGGCCGCATGCTGCATGGCCGCCACAAACTTGCGGGAGTGGGAAGGCACCACCCTGTCGTCGGTATCCGCGGTGGTCACCAGAATCGGGGGCGACTTCACGCCGGAAGGGATGTTGTGAAGCGGAGAATAGGCGTGGAGGAACTCGAAATGGAAGGGGTCTTTCTCTGCATTGCCGTACTCCGGAGTCCAGTAGTGACCCACGGTGAACCTGTGATATCGCAGCATGTCGGTCACCGGAACCGCGGCCACCACTGCACCGAACAGGTCGGGGCGTTGAAGCATACATGCCGTCACGAGAAGGCCGCCGTTGCTGCCGCCCAAAATAGCCAGTTTCTCTGATCTGGTATAGCCGCTGGACACAAGCGATTCGGCCGCGGCGATGAAATCGTCGAATACGTTCTGCTTGTTGCCCAGCATCCCTTCCCGATGCCAGTCCTCACCGTACTCAGACCCGCCCCTGAGGTTCACCAGCGCGTATATGCCGCCCGCCTCCAGAAAGACCAGGCGGGAGCTGCTGTAGTACGGGGTAAGATTGATATTGAAGCCGCCATAACCGTACATCAGCACCGGCGTGTTGCCATCGGGTTTTAACCCCTTCCTGTGGGTCAGGAACATGGGCACGCGGGTGCCATCTTTCGACTTGAAAAACACCTGCCGGGTTTCGTATCCGGAAGGGTCGAAAGGGACCTCGGGCTCCTTGAACACCGAACTCTTTCCGGCAGTGAAATCGTAACGGTAGAGCACCGGCGGCTGCAGGAACGAGGTGTACGGAAAGAACACCTCCGGGTCTTCTTTGCTCGCCGATAACCCCCGCACAGACCCGAGCCCCGGCAACTCAATGCCCCCGGCAGCTTTGCCATCCAGTGTGAAGCTCCTCAACACGTGGTGTGCGTCCTTCATGTACGCCACCACCAGATGACGGTAGGCCATGGCCGCAAAACCGATCACCTCGTCCGCGCTCTCGGGAACAATCTCCCGGCGCCCTTTTGGATCCCGGGTGCGACTGTCAACTGCGATGATTCGCCCACGGGGCGCATTACGATCGGTGCGCAGGAAGAAGATGGGGCCATCGTTCTCGATGAACTCGTATAGCGCCTCACCCGGCTCAATCATGCGGGTGAACTCTTCTTCCGCGGGCTGACCTTTCTCATCGAGGGGCATGAAGTAGAGGCCGTACTTCGGATCGGTACCCACCCACACGGTCAAAACGAGAAACTTCCCATCGTCCGAAACCGAGGGCTGGAAACCGAACTCCTTTTCCTCCGGGTACTCGAAGATCAGGCGGTCCTGGTCCTGAGATGTGCCCAGGCGGTGCCAGTAGACCCGGTTGTATTTGTTCTCGTCTTCTTCCGCCACTGTTCCCGGCTTTGAATAGCGGTTGTAGTAGAAGCCGGAAGAGTCAGGCACCCAGGCAATGCTGGTGAACTTGCACCATTCCAACTTGTCCTTGAGTTTCTCCTTCCCGTCCAGCTTGAGAGCGTAAAAAATCTGCTTGTCGCTGCCGTGGAGGGAGACGCCATAGGCGAGGTACTTGCCGTCCCGGCTGTAGAAAGCTCCGGTGAGAGCCGCGGTACCATCGTCGCTCAGCTTGTTGGGGTCAAGAACCACCTCAGGCTCAGCCTGTAGTGACTCCTGCATGTACAGTACATCCTGATTCTGCAGCCCACTGTTGTTGGTGTAAAAATACCGGTCGCCGCGCTTTTCGGGTGCAGAGTACCTCGGAGCGTTCCAGATCTCTGTGAGACGTTTCTGTAGCTTCGCCCGCTGGGGGAGCTTCTCCAGGTACCCGAACGTCAAGCGATTCTGGGCCTCCACCCACGCCCTGGTTTCAGGGGAACTGTCTTCTTCCAGCCAGCGGTAGGGGGCCGCCACTTTCGTGCCGTGATAGTCCTCCACCAGGTCCAGCCGTTTTGCCGGGGGATATTCCAACGGCTGGGCGTATGCTGTCGATGCTGCCGCCAGCATGGCGAAGACACATATGAGGCGCGACATCAGGCGCAGGAAAGATAATCGCACAGCTTCCTCCTCGTTGCTGTTTGCGAACCTACTGGCAAGTGGTGTTCAACTGCCCCGGCGTTCCCATCACCTCTTCGGAGAACTGATCGGCCGCGACACACCAGTTTGCGACATTCGCGGTAGACAACCCGTATTTGG
This sequence comes from uncultured Myxococcales bacterium, assembly GCA_964626565.1. Taxonomy (GTDB): domain Bacteria; phylum Myxococcota_A; class UBA9042; order CAIXZC01; family CAIXZC01; genus CAZVFX01. Next base: position 102,435 of record CAZVFX010000001.1, on the reverse strand, counting down.
CCGGTTTGAGCATCACACTCGCCCCGTTGGGGAAGCCGAATTCCTCCCTTAAGGCCTCAACATTCAGTTCACAGGCCAGGGGCGGTTGGCCGTCGGCCGGGGGCGGTGCATACATGAAGATGAACTCGGACGCTGACAGCTTGAACGTCGACGCCAGGAATCCGCCGTAGGCGTCGTCAACCGGTACCCCGCCGTTGAACGCCTGGTCGGCATTAGCCCCCAACACCACGTGCCCGCCGGCAGGAAATGGAAGGGGGCCCGCAATGTAGTGGACACCCCCGATGGTGTTCATGAAGTACCAACCCTGCAGGTCCAGATCCACACCACTACCGTTGTGGATTTCGAACCACTCGGCCGGTCCGCCCAGGTCGGAATCGGGGGAGTACATCACCTCGGTGATGAAAACATCCCCGTCCTGGGGGGTATACCAGGTGCACACCCCCTGCACGCAGGCAAACCCCAGCGCGCACCCACCACAATCACTGCCGCAGCCATCGTCTCCACACACCCCGGGGCCACAGTTGGGAACACAGCAATCGCCCTGGTAGCAGAAAGCTTCGAGCCCGCAGGCGCAGTCCGCAGGGCAGGTCTCACACGTCTCGGCACCGTTGCACGAGCCGTCGGAGCACACCGGCGCACACTCTTCGTTGGGCTGGCCCGGAGAGCCCTTCATCCCCGGCGCAAACTCCACCGTGGCGTTGCACCACGCGCTCATGTTGTCGTTGCTGACAGTATCTATTGAGCCCGCGTCCAGGTTCATGGCTACTCCGGGTTGAGACGAGTATGCCGCGAAGTTGACTGTGTCGATTGCGTCGTCCCAGGTCGCGGTGAGCTCTCCATCAACCGCAAAATTGGCCTTACTGAAGATGAAGTCGACTGGCACTCCTCCGTTCTCATCCGGGTTCAAACTGCGGCCGAAAACCAAGTGGCCTTTGGCCGGCAAAATCGGCGGTTCAGCCGATTGCAGCAGGAAGATGCTGTCACCGGGCCCCGGCGTGTAGATTAGCATCCCGTTGAGATTGAGGTCGGCGTCGCCGGCGTTGTACAATTCAATGTACTCTCCGAGGGCACCTACCGATGCAGGCGGATTGGGCATCATTTCGGTGATAACTATGTCCCCCAGCTTTTCCTGGTACTCCTCGCAGGCGCCCCCGGCACACGCGTGCCCGACCGGGCATTCCCCGCAGCTTCCCCCGCAAAGGTCCGAACCGCAGAACTTCCCCGTGCACTCGGGAATACAGCACGGGCCGCAATCCTCAGGGCAAGTCTCACACATCTCGCCTATCCCTTGCTCGCAATCGCCGTTGCCGCAACATTGGAAGCAATCCTCCGGGCACTGAAAGCAGTCCTCCGCACCGTTGCAATCTCCGTCGCCGCACGTCGGCAAAGGCGGCAACTCCTCAACCAGATCGACCGGTTCAATATCTTCGGACACAACCTCTTCTATTTCTGACGGCAGGTCCGGCAATTCCGGGTTCGGATCGATTGTCTCAGGCAACAATTCGAACTCTTCGATTGCAAGGTCAGTAAGATCGGGAGCAAGAGGAAGGTCGTCAGCAATCTCGGCTGTGTCGGCAACATCATCCGGGGGCACGTCGGGACTGCCCGGCTTGTCAGGGCTCACATCCGCCAACGTTTCCCCGACTTCCCGGACATCGGCGAGGGTGGCATCTGCAGTCAGTTCAACCGTTCCGTCGACGGGGCCGGGGCCGTCCTTCTGCGCCACATCCTCCACCGCCTTCGCATCGCCCTTTGGAGTCAACGCGGGGTTCTTGATGCAAGCCGTGGCAAACGACGCACATAGCAAAAGACATAAGAACAACCGGCCCATAAACGCTCCTCAAACGCTGACAGACGCCAGTTTAGCAGAATATCGCGTGGGGTGACAACAGTGCCGGACCGGTGCAGGCCCCCTCGCTCGCCCTCAGGGGGCTGTTTCAAAATACGCTGGTCCGTGCTAACATGACGTGTCGACAGAAGAAGGACCTGACGGAAGTGAATGACCGCAAATACTGTCCGGAGTGCTTCGAGAGTTTCTCACCCTCCGTATCGCACTGTCCGAGCCACAACGAAGAGCTGATCACCCTTCCCTCTGAGGAATCTCTGGTCGGGTCTGAAGTTGACGGTAAGTACCGAGTGCTCGAGCAGCTCGGAAGGGGCGGCATGGGCACCGTCTACCGGGTGAAACAGAAGCTGATCAATAGGGAAGTAGCCCTCAAGGTTCTAAGGTCCGACTTCGCCCGGAATCTCAATGCGGCCAAGCGGTTCTTCGTGGAGGCCCGCGCCGCGTCCCAGCTTCGCTGCCGCAACAGCGTGCTGCTATACGACTTCGGCCTGTCCCGGGAAAACCTGCTCTTCTACACCATGGAGTTGCTGGAAGGTCAGTCCCTGGCTTCACTCTTGAAAGGCTCCGGCCCCATTCCATTCCAGCGAGCCATCCGTATCGCTATGGACGTGTGCCGCTCCCTCGAGGAAGCCCACGGCAAGGGGATCGTCCACCGGGACCTCAAGCCCGATAACATCATGTTGGTGGAGGAGGACAGCGAAGAGCTGGCCAAGGTCCTGGACTTCGGCATCGCCAAGCTTCTGACCAAGGATGATGACGACACCACCCTGACCGTCACCGGCATGGTATGCGGCACGCCGGAATACATGAGCCCGGAGCAGGCTACCGGCAGACCGTTGGGCCCGGCCGCCGACCTCTACTCCCTGGGAATCCTGCTGTACGAAATGGTGGCCGGGAAACCTCCCTTCAAGGCGGACACCCCGGTGCTGGTACTCATGAAGCACGTCAACGACATACCGGAGCCGGTGCGAAATGCGGCCGCCGCGGCCGACATCCCCGAGGCGCTGGAGGAGTTGCTGGTGCGGTTGCTGGCCAAAGACCAGGCTGAACGGCCTTCAGACGCGGCGGAAGTGCGAAAAGAGTTGGCGGCCATCGAGGATGGGAAGAGCGGCACCGGCGAAACCGCGCTCTATACTCCCGACATGCTCACGCCCGCCGCCCCGCCAAAAACTGAGGAACCGCCCGAACCTGAGCAATCCCCACAAACGGTGCAGACCCCGGAAACCGAAGCGCCCACAGAACCCCAGCGCCGAAAAGCTCCACAACAAGCCGCCCCCACCCGCTGGACCGAACCACCACTGCAAAGCGGAAAACGAAAAGCCGCGCTCTACGGACTGGCGGGACTGGCTGCCCTCGCGCTGCTCGGAGCCCTCGTACTCTGGGGGCCGCTGGGAACAGACTCTGCAAAAACAGTGGGAGAACAGACGGAAGATCTTGGAAGAGGTAGCGCACAGGCGCCCGACAGGGCAAAGGAAGCGGAGCACCCGGTCGAGGTTTCACCGACGCCTGCAGCAGCCCTCGATGTGGCAACTGCTGCCGATGTTCTCAGACTGCCTGCGCCGCAACCCGCGGACGCCGGCACTTCACCGGCCCATGAGGTCAAAACCACCGTCGCCGAGTTTCCGTCGCCGCCCAAACCGGACTTGAGAGCCGCACCCGACCCGGCAGACATCACCGCCTCACCAGCAGCGCCGGAGATCAAGCAGGAAATCAAGCCGGAGATCAGGCAGGAAATCAGGCGGGAGCTGACACCGGAACTGACGCCGGAATTGAAGCCGGCCTCCCTGCCGGAACCAACGACGGAGCCTCCGCCCACGGTGCCGCCCACCCAAGTCGACACCGAAGAGCAGGCTGCCCAAGAAGCTGAGCAGGAACGAAAAGCGCGCCGGGAGCGAGCGCGAAAGTGGGTAGCCCGGGGCAAAGAGGCCATGGCTGCCGAGGATTGGGACAAAGCCCTCCGCCTGTTTAATAAGGCGCGACGCCTGGGCGCAGACAAGAAAGCCGTTGACGCACTCATCAGGAAATGCCAGAAAAAGAAGGACCCGTTCGGCGAAGATGACATCCTGTAGCGAAGGCCATGAAGTCAAAGGACAGGCATACCCATAACGCATCATCCATTGTCCAAACTCTGGCCACAGCCCTCGCGGTCGTCGTATTGTGCAGTGTCTCTTCTCCGGCTCAGGCCGACGATAAACCCGATGTTGCGGCTGCCCTCGAACAAGGCCGAGCCCTCTTCAAGGAGGGAAAACGCAAAAAGGCGGCGGAAGTCTGGCGGCAGGCCTTCTCCCACGCGTCAGGTGAGGTGGAGGTAAAACTCGCCATCAATCTGGGGATCGCCTATTTCAAGCTGGGTGAAGATGCCGAGGCCTTCTACTTCCTCTCCTACTTCAACACTCGCAGGGGAAACAGCTATCCGAAAAGGGCTGCCAAGGCGGCCAGCGCACTCCACAAACTGTCCGGCAAACTGGCGAAGACGCACTCCAGAATCACCCTGACGAGCGAACCCGGCGATGCCAGAGTCTACCTCGACGACAAAAGCGGCAACCGCTCGTACAAAACCCCGGCCATACTCTTTCTTCCTCCCGGAGAGCACCAGCTACGCATTATCCGCCAAGGTTTTAAGGATCATACCGAGAAGGTCACCGCAAAGGCGGGCGCGACCCGGGTATTGACCGTTGCCCTCGAAACGCTGGAGCCGGAAAAACCGGTCGAGATCGCCAAACCCGTTGCCCCCGAAGACCCGGCTCAACCTTCAACTCGATTCGGCCCCTGGCCATGGATCGCGCTGGGGGCCGGCGCGGCCCTCGCCGGTGGGGGCGGCGTGCTGCTCTACACCACATCCAACGACTGGGACGACACGGTGGCCGAGGCCCAGCGCAAGGTGGACGAGGAAGGGTGGCAACTGGACGCAGCCGCGGACTGGAAGGATGACTACTTTCGCGACACAGTGCAGCCGAAAAACCGGCTCTCCATCGGCCTCTTTGTTGCAGGCGGAGCCGCATTGGCCGCAGGAGCCGCAATGATACTGCTGGACGATTCTCCTGCCGCAACCGTCTTCATTCCCGCTCTTTCTGCCGAGGGCGACGCAACTTTTCTGTTCAGCTCCTCCTTCTGATTTTGGGGTACTTCCCCGTAATATGCCATTTCCCCTTGACAACCCGATAAAAATACCTAAATATCCAATGGTCTCTAGAGTTGGTTGTTACTTTGTCGGGAGGAAGATCATGAGAAAGAAGGTGGGCAGACTCTTTTTCGCTATTGCGCTGTGTGTCTCGTTCCAGTTGGCGTGTACCGGAGAGCAGGGAGAACAGGGGGAACAGGGCCTTCAGGGAGACGCAGGGGAACAAGGGATGCCGGGGGAACCGGGGGAACCGGGGCTGAAGGGCGACGTTGGTGAGCAGGGAGAACCCGGGGAGCCGGGGAAACCGGGAGAACCGGGGCAGCCGGGAGAACAGGGCGAGCAAGGAAAGCCGGGCGTTGGCGCAGCCCCGGAAGAGCCCATGACTGAAGAAGAGTGGGCCGCGTTCCAGGAGCAAAACGCCGGGTGCCTGTCGTGCCACAACACCCTGGCCTCCAAGATGGTCGAAGACTTCAGCATGTCCAAGATGGCCAAAGTCGGTGTGGGCTGCGACGACTGCCACTTGAAGAATGAAGATTCGGCCGGTCCCGGCGAGGGGCATCGCCTGATGCCGGCGCCTGAGACTTGCGGCGGCTGCCACCCCAATCAGTACGACGGCCACCGCGCCAACCGGCATTCGGTGGGGTTCATCCGCATGCTCGAGTGCGGCCGATATGACGACTTCCCAAAGGAATTCGGAGTCGGCTCCGGCTACCACTTCACCGAGGAAGACGTAGAGCAGTTGCAGGAGTTGATGAACACCAGCTCCATGGGCACACCCGCCCAGATGAATATCACCTCCATGGCCAAGTGCGGGCAGTGTCACGTAGTGGAGAATCGTTGCGATTCATGCCACGGGCGGCACCGTTTCTCCCCTCATCAGGCCCGGGAGCCCATGACTTGCGGCACCTGCCACATGGGACCCGACCATCCCCAAATAGAAATGTATGAGTCCTCCCGACACGGAGTGCGGTTCGCAACCTTCGGGGACACCGAATCAACCGCGACCTGCGTCGACTGCCACATGCCCCACAACGAGCAGATGCTGGGCAAGAAGGTGGCCGAGGACGGCACCGAGTACACCGACCACAACTTGAGCCGCGGCATCGCATACGGCCCGGTGGGCGGAGGCGCCAAACGAAAGGGCTTTGTCACCGACCCGGACACCGGAAGAGTGCAGATGAACGCACGGGACACCGACGCCCTCTACGATCAGTTGTGGCTGGATCGTTACGACGGCCACGTTTACGACGCCGCGGAAGACGGCGCCGTGATCTTCAACAACCTGTACGACATGAGCGTCGCGGACGCAGGCGGCAACGGCAAGCAGGACTACGCTTTGTACCAGCCGGTTGACTCTCCGGAGAAACTCCAGGAGAGCCGTGAGTTCATGCGGGACGAAGTGTGCGGACAGTGCCACGGCAAGAACTACTCCGACGAGTGGCTGCTGGTGGCCGACCTCGTGCATGAGAACACCAGGACGATCCTGTCCGAGGGGTGGGACATGGTAAGAGCGCTGGCGGTAACCGGGAACCAGGACATCCCGACGGAAGACACACCGGTCAATCCGGAGACGGGCACCACCGACACGTACGGCGCCAACATGAAGACCAGGAACCTCTCCGAAGTGGAGAAACTGTATTTCACCGCGATGAAATACGATGCGGTAATGGCATGGAAGGGAGCTTTCCACCAGAACCCGGACTACACCCACTGGCTGGGTTACAACCAGTTGGTCATGGACCTGGGCCACATCTCCGACGAAGCCACCGACACGGTGCTGGAGCAAATCTGGATCAATGGCGGCGAATATCCGGGAGCCACCGGCGACCTCTATGAGGACGGCCTGTACCAGGGCGTGGTCTACCAGACCGGCAGCCTGGAGAACGTCTACGACAAATACCCCGGCCCCGGCGACCCCGGCGCCACCGAACCGATCGACGTCGACATGGACGGCATCCCCGAGTTCCTGCCCGTCCCGGGCCAGCCAGGCACGTTCACCTACGGTGAAACGGAAGTGACCTTCCACTAGCCCGGTCGCGGCTGAAGCTCACGAGACTTTGGCTTACCCGGTTGCGGCGAAGTGCGCTCGGGCGAATCGAATATCGCTTTCGATAGCTTCCTTGAGCGCGGCGACTCCGTCGAAGCGCTGCTGGCCCCGGATGTGCCGGAGGAACTCCATGGTCACGGTTTCCCCGTAGATGGAGTCGCTGAAGTCGAACAGGTGGGCCTCCACTGCGACCTTGCCGCCGGACTCGAAAGTGGGTCGTCTGCCGATGCTCACGACCCCCTTCAAGGCCGTTGCGGCCTCCGGGTCGGCGCCGATGCGAAGCTGGATGACGTAAATCCCTTCCGCCGGCGTGAGAACATCTTCGAAAAGTGACAGATTGGCGGTGGGAAACCCGAGCTTCCGCCCCATCTTCACCCCGTGAATCACCTCCCCTTTCACCCGGTAGTCCCTTCCCAACATCATTGCGGCACGCTGCACTTTCCCCTGGATCAGCAACTCCCGCACCAGGGAACTCGAGACCCGGTCGCCGTCGATTTCCAGAGGCGACAACTCTTCGAGGTCGAATCCCCCATCCGCCGCATAACGGGCCAGCATTCGGCCGTCGCCCTTCCTTCCTGCACCAAACCGGCAGTCGGGACCTACCACCATGCCTTGAATCTCCAGCCCGGCCAGCAGGTGTTCTTCAATGAACATGTCCGCGCTCATCGAGGCGACTTCCCGGTCGAAGGGGCGGACCCACACCCCGTCGGCCCCCATGGCCAGGAGCAGCCGGATTCGATCGTCGAGCGGCAGCAGGCGGCGGGGTTTCTTCTTGCCCATCACCTCGGCGGGATGGGGATGAAAAGTCATTACCACCCCTTTAGTTCCGCGCCGGCGGGACATGGCGGCCAGGCTCTCCAATAGTGCCCGGTGACCCAGGTGCACACCGTCGAAATTGCCCAGGGAAAGGCAGCACCCGCGCCAGTGGGCAGGGGCCGTCGTTCCTCTGTGCAATCTGTCGTGCATTTCCATACGATCCGGCTATTGGGATAGTTTGAGGAGATCGATGATCTCCTTGACGTTTCGCCGCCACTGCTCGTTTTCCCGGAACGACTTGTTGATCTCCTGCAGTGTCTTGGCAGACTCCGCCTTGCGGGCCGCATCCTTCAGCAGCTCCGCCCTCTTCCTGATCAGGGTCATGGTTTCACGGTACTGATCATATGCATCCGGGTAGTGCTCACGCTCCATGGCCGCTTCCGCCTCGGCCTCCTTTGCCTGGGCCTCGGCCTTCACCTGCTCCGCCTGCTCCATGAGGACGGAAACCGACTCCCCCGGGCCCTCAGACATGACTGTGTCGCTGGGCAACGCCGGAGCCGGCATGGCCAGGAGGGCGAAGAGCGCCACCGTGACCAATCTCGCTACTATATGCCGTCTTGCCGAAGTCATCCATCCGCCCCATGGGCTGTGCGTCGTTTAACATACGCCACTTTATTATACTTCATAAGCATAAACCTGTCACATGACCACACCGTTTCAGCCTCCGGCGGAGCAGCCGACGCGTCGCCCACTTCCACGGTTACACGACGAGCCGGCAGCAGGCTCTCAAGCCTCGTCTCGCCCGCGCGTCCATGTCCGGTAAGTAGACTGGCCAGGGCCGGATCCACGATCACTGCCAGATCGTCGCCCCCGGCATGTTCAGCGATGACATCGACGAGGAGGCCGGAATGGCACAGCTCCCCCAGGGCCGGATGGTACGGGCCGGCTACCACGGCCCCGTCGGTAACCTCGCTTACCTGGAGGCCGATGCGAATCACGGGGATGTGCGCGCTGACGATAATCTTCAGCATCTTCGCCACCCGATCCACCGCGTCGGGAACGGTCGCGGCCCGGTAGTCCCCTTGTTGCCACCATCCGTGCAAACGTGTCCCTTCGATCACCACGGTGGGAAAGATGCGCACGGCCCCGGGTTCAAGCGCGGCGGTCACCCTGGCGGAGCAGAGGTCGTCGTTTTCATCCGCACCAGGCAAAAACGGCATCAACTGAACAACCAGATCCAGCCCGGCGGCCTTGACCTCACGGCACGCTGAACGCGCCTCTGTTTCGTCGTACCCCCTTCCGCATCGCGTGAGCACGCGGTCGGCAAAGGATTGGATACCCAATTCCACGGTGTCCACGCCACTGGCTGAAAGCCGGTCGGCGATCTCACGGTCGACATACGAAGGGTGAGTGGAGACCCTGACCGCGTCAATCACACCCTCTGCCTTCAGGGCCGCGGCCGCCCCCAGGTACTTGTGCTGCAATTCCAGGGAGAGCGCGGTGAACGTGCCACCGAAATATGCAGCTTCCAAGCGGACCGGACCGCGGCCGGCGACCGATTCCGCCCGCGCTTGTTCGGCGTACCTGCGTACGTCGTGCACAGCCGGCAAGGCCAGCGCGTTTCCCATGGTTCTAGACTGGTCGCAATACACGCAGCGGGAAGGGCAACCGGAATTTGGGAAGAAAAAGGGGAGAATTTTAGCCGTCATCGCCGGGGCTCTCCAGACCCGTGGAGTCGTCGTCGTCGACCAGTTTTTCCAGCGCCAGGGTAGCAGCCTCGGTCTCGGCGTCCTTCTTGGACTTGCCTTCCGCCACTGCCAGTTGCCGCCCGTCCACTTTGACCCCGACCGTGAAGCTCTTGTCGTGAGGGGGCCCGGTTTCCTCCAGCAACTGGTAGACGGGGACTGGAGAACCCTGGTCCTGCACCAACACCTGCAGCTTGCTCTTGGGATCGCGTTCGGTGAGCAGAGGAGCCGGCCAACAGAACTTATCGGCCAGGAGAGCCTCTACAACTCTGGTGGTCTCATCCAATCCCGAATCCAGGTAAACCGCCCCAACCAGCGCCTCGAATGCGTCTGCCAGCACCGTGGTCTTGCCCCTCCCCCCGGTGCCCAACTCTCCCCTTCCCAGACGCAGGATCTCGCCCAGGCCCAGCCCCCGGCCAACCTCGGCCAGGGTCTCTGCCCTCACGATACGAGACCGCGCCCGGGACAGTTCCCCTTCTTTCATCTCGGGAAAGATGTTCAACAACCGGTAGGAGACGATGAGTTCGAGCACCGCGTCGCCTAAGAACTCCAGCCGTTCGTTGTCGCCCGGCACCTCTTCGTTTTCGTTCCTGTACGAACGGTGGACGAGTGCGCGCACCAGTAGATCCCGTTTTTCGAAACGGTGGTCAATGCGCTGCTCCAGAAGCTCGAGCCCGGCGTCAAACTGTTGTTCTTCATGCGACAAATTCGTTCTCCCGAAGCGGTTCCGCCGTCAGCACCGGACCTTCGGTTCCGGTGACCTCGCACTCCACGAGGCGACCCATGAGCCCGTCGGGCCCTTCCATGTATACCCTCAGGTAATTGTCTGTCAAGCCGATTAGCCTGGACCCCGCACGCTCCCGGCGCTTCTCTACCATGACCTGCAACCGCCGGCCTATAAAACCGGCGGCGAAAGACAGCTTTTTCGTTGCCGATAGTTGTCTGAGCTGTTCAGATCTCTCCTTGACGACTCGTACATCCGGGACAACACCTTGTTCGGCCTGCGTACCCGGCCGCGGGGAAAAGGAGAAGACATGAAGGTAGGCAAAGGGGAGCTGCTCCAGACGCTCGCACCCTTCATCAAACGCGGCCTTCGTTTCTCCCGGGAATCCGGTTATTACATCCAGGCCTATGCCGATTCCCGGGACCATTTCAGCAGCCCCAAGCACCAGTCGCTCAGCATCCTTCCAGCGGTACTTGCGGCCCATGGCCGAAAGAACCGTGTCGGAGCAGTGCTGCAGCGCGATGTGTGCGTGGCGACACCAGCTCCCTTTCCCGCCCATCTTCTCCAACACCGGAAACAAGTGTTCGTCCGGCTCCATGGAACTGAGCCGCACCCGGCAAGGGTGCCGGGCCTCTTCCAGCGCGGTCATCAGGCCGACAAGGCTGGCGGGTGGAGTGAAGTCCTTTCCGTATTTGGCCACGTGGGTCGCGGTGAGCACAACTTCAGTAAACCCCGCCGCGACCGCAGCCGCCACATCGCCGAGCACCTCGTCAAACGGCCGGCTCACCGGCTTGCCCCGGGCTCGTGGCACGATACAATACGCACAGCCCTCATCGCACCCCTCCCCGATCTTGATGTTGGCTCGTGAGAGATTCTGCAACCCCTCAAGAGCAAAGCGCTGCCCTTCCCGGGGCCTGTCTGCATGTCCGTTTGCCTGTGCGTGTGCGACGACTGCGTCCACAACGTCCCGAGGCCGGTTCCCCACCACCACGACATCAGCAAACCCCAGCACGACGTGCTCCGGATAGGCAGCCGGAATACACCCCGCCACCACCAGCAACACGCCGGGATTCACCCGCCGGGCCCGACGCAACGCCTTGCCCGCATCTCGGTCCGCCCCATGGGTAACCGTGCAGGAATTCACCACCACCACGTCGGCTTCCGCCACGGTGGTCGCCAATTGAATCCCCTGCTGAACAAGTTCGCTCGCCAGCAGCGATGAGTCTGCCAGGTTGGTACGGCAACCGTAGGTGTCGATGTAAACTCTCATGAAACGATCCAGCCGCCGCCGATCACCTCATCCTCTCCGTACAACACTACGGCCTGGCCGGGAGCGACGCCGTAAACCGGATCGACGAACGTAATCCGTATTCCGGAAGGGGAAACCTCGTCCACAACCGCAGGTTGCTCCGGCGACCGGTATCGAATCCTGGCCAGAACTGTCTCGCCTGCCCGGGGCGCTTCTCCGCAGGTCCAAATGGGGTCACGCGCGGTAACGATCGTGCAGGCGAGAGCCTCTTTGGGACCCACGACAAGTTCGTTCTCATCTACCCGTTTTTCCACGACGTACAAGGCGTGCCGATACGCCACCTCCAGCCCTTTACGCTGGCCGATGGTGTAGCGATGCAGCCCCCGGTGTTCGCCCAGGAGCGAGCCGTCTTCCAAGATGATTTTGCCCGGTGACGGCGCCACGCCGCCGTATCCTTCCAGGAATGTGGTATAGAACTGGCCTGCGGCAAAACAGATATCCTGGCTCTCACGCTTCTGCGCCACCGGAAGGCCCAATTGGGCCGCCTTGTCCCGCACCTGGGGCTTGGTGAGGCGGCCGACGGGAAAAAGCACCATGGGAAGGGTGCGCTGGGTAAGGGGAAACAGGAAGTAGGACTGATCTTTGGCCGGGTCCGTCCCCTTGGCCAGGGCCCAGCGCCCGTCCACCTGCTTGATTTCGGCGTGATGGCCGGTAGCCACCATGTCAACGCCTCGAGCGCGGGCCCACTCAACAAGCGCGTCGAACTTTATGTGCTCGTTGCACGGGATACACGGGTTAGGAGTCTCGCCCCGGCGGTATCCCTCGATAAACGGACCGATGATATGCTCGGCAAACTGGGGTGAAAAATCCACCACCTCGTGCTCGATGCCCAGCGCATTGGCTACCCGCATCGCGTCGGCCACGTCCTGCTGGCTGCAGCAGCCGCGGTTATCGGGGCTGGCGATTTCACATCCGAAAAGCCGGAAGGTTACTCCCAAGACATCCAGACCTTCCTCCTGAAGCAGCGCGGCGGCAACACTGCTGTCGACGCCGCCGCTCATGGCTATGGCTACCCGGGAAGGCTTCTCAGACATGGAGCTATCCGGAAGTAAGGGTTACTCGCCGTTCTCAGGCTCGACGCAAGAGGCCGGCGCCTGGAATCAGCAGGCAAGCAATAGCCAGAAGGAGGAGAATTGTCAAGACGGAGGAAGAGGAGTCGGTCCCGGCTGCACATCCCTGAGACCCTCCGTTGGGCGCGACCAGGCAGGCAGGCTCATCGGTCTCGCCATCGCAATCATCATCTTCGCCGTTCTCGCACAGTTCGTCGATGGGCTCCAGGGGCTGGACCGAGCAGAGCACGGCCTGCCCGTCATCGGGAGAGCAGAACAGCTTGCCGGTTACCTGACAGGCCCCCTGGCCCGCGGTACACGATTCACCCACTGCGAAACCCTCGTCGGTTTCGCCGTCGCAGTCGTTGTCGATGTTATCGCCGCAGACTTCCACCACCCCGACATCGCCAACAGTTTCGCACACTACGTCCAGCCCGTCGTGGGAGCACACGAGAATCCCCTCGTTGCGACACATGCCCTGACCGTCCATGCAGGACTGCCCGATCTCGAAACCTTCGTCGGTTTCACCGTCGCAGTCGTTGTCGACCCCATCGCAAGTCACCTCCTCGACCTCGTAGCCTAGAGGGGGGTCGGGACAGAACCATTCGCCCGCCACGGAGTCGCATTGGGGCACCGACTGTTCGCACAAACCCACGGCCGGCAACTCACAGAGGAGATCGGTGGGCAGGTTGGCCGCGGCATCCTCATCTATGTCCCCGTCGCAGTCGTTATCCTGGCCGTCGCAAAGATCGACGATCTCGCCGCACGTGCCACACTCGTTGGTGAGACCTTCGTCGGTCTCATCGTCGCAGTCATTGTCCATGCCGTCGCAAGTCACTTCCTCTTCTTCGTATCCTTCGAGGTCGAGGTAGATCCACTCGCCATCTTCACACAGAGGCCCGCCCGCGGCGCACACTCCGGAGTAGTTCCACTGCGGCACGCCTGAAAGCGGCCCCTCGTCAATATCTCCATCGCAGTTGTCGTCCTGCCCGTTGCACTTCTCCTGCACCCCCGGTGCCACCAGGGGGTCAAAGTCCTGGCAGTCCCCCTCGCTTTCGTCCAGGCCGTCGCCATCGCTGTCGCACGCGTGCCCCAGTTCGCCGGGCGTTCCCGTAAGAGACACGGTGGCCGCGTCGATAACCCACTTACTCTGGCACCAGTAGTGAGGCTCGTCGTTTTTCATGGCGTCCATGCCGGAAGGCTCGAGGTTCAAAGACGCGCCGGGAGGCACTACCACGCCCCAGGAGGGGCCGAAGCTGACTGCGTCGAGCAGCTCTCCGTTGAATGAGACACTCAACACTCCGCCCTGCTTCGGCAGTTTGAACGATTCGCCGTACGCGTATTCCACCGGCACGCCGCCGTTCAAAGCCAGCGCCTTGCTCGCTCCCACCACCAGAAACCCGTGGGGAGGCACCACCGGTGCGTCGGGCGCTATTATCACGTATTGGCCCTTGTCCTTGTCTTCCTCGCCCAACACCAGTATCTCGAGTCCTGCAAGGGTCACCGGATCGTCGGCCGGGTTGTGCACTTCGAACCACTGTCCCAAAGGGAACTCCAGATCCGCAGGCTGGTTGTACATCACTTCAGTAACCAGCAAGGCCTGGACCGCCACCGGCTCACCAAATCCGTCGAAATCATCAGCCAGAACGCAGGGAGAAAAACCGGGGCAAAGCAGCAACGCAAAGATCGCTGCCGGCACCGCCCATTTTCCATTTTCTCGTCGTGTCGCTCTCATTATTCTACCTGCCTCGCCCTAATTGTATGCAGTGGACTATGCGTATGCAAACCAGCCCACATCGATCTCAAGCGCAAACTGCCCCGTTGCACACCGTTGAATCCGGACACACTCCGCACAACCCCCCGCAGTCGTCGGAACCACACTCCTTACCCTCACATTGGGGCGTGCAAGCGCAGTCCTTCGGGCAATTGTTACCCGTCTCCACTCCCTGGCAGAGCCCGTCACCACACGAGAACAAGCAGTCGGCAGGACAGTTCTCGGGGGTTTCCGCCGCGGCGCAAACTCCATCCCCGCACGGCCCGCAGTCCACGGCACAGTTGTCCGGGTTCTCGCCGCCCTCGCACAGCTTGTCACCACAAGGGTTGACGCAATCCGCGTCGCAGGTTGCCTCCTCGCCTTCAATACAGATGCCATCGCCACACACCTTGCAGTCGGTGGGGCAGTTATACCCGCTCTCCCACTCCTCACATATGTCGTTCCCGCACTCCGGCAGACAATCCACCGGGCAGGTGAACATCGACTCGCCGCCCTGGCAATCGCCGTCGCCGCACGCAAGGTCGCAATCCAGGATACAACTCTGCAGCGACTCGTTGAGCCCGCACACGTCGTCACCACAGTACCCGCAGTCGACGGGACACTCGTTGGCCCCCTCACCGCCCTGGCAATCGCCATCGCCACAGACGGGTAGACAATCCAACGGGCAGGTCCCCCCGTCGGGCCCGTTTTCATGCTGGCCGCACACGCCATCACCACACGGGCCGCAATCAACGGGGCACTCGTCGGCCCCCTCGCCAAACGTGCACTTGCCATCGCCGCAAGGGGGCTGGCAGTCGGGATGCAGGCTGCCGGGCGAACACATCCCCTGCAGGCACGCATCTTCCAGGGTGCACGGTTCGCCATCGTCGCACGGGTCGGAGTTGAACTCATAGGCACAGCCGTCATCGAGGCACAAATCGTCGGTGCAGGGGTTCCCGTCGTCACAATTCACAAGGCAGCCTGGCTCCCCTGCCTCCAGATCCGACTCCAAATCCGCCTCTGTCTCGGTTGCGTCCGGGATTTCCTCTTGCTGGTCCAAAGCCTCGACGGCGGCATCAGCGAGGTCTGTCCCCACATCGCCGACCTCCACCTCGTCGCCCTTGCCTTCGACGATGTCGACTATTTCCGGCAACAGGTCTGTCCCCACCTCCGCAACGTCGACCGTCACCTCGGCCACCGGCACATCCAGCCCCTTGTCAAGACAAGCCGTCGTCAAAGCAACGACGAAGAAGAGGGCCGACAGCCATTTCATTCTCTTCATCAGTTATCCCCGCACTCGCTACCGGTGCGCACGAGCCAGAAGTCCTTGTCTCCCGCCCCCGATGAGGCTGTGTAACCTGCCAGGGCGAAGCTGCCATCGCCGAAGGGACTCAGCCCCTGCGCCGATTCGCCCAAGGACCCGCCCATTGCGGCATCCCACACCTCACCGCCCTGACTGTCTGTCCGCACCAGCCAGAAATCCTTACCGCCACCACCTTCTGAATCGGTATAGCCGGCCAGGGCAAAGCCCCCGTCCGACAACACTGCCAGGGCCGAGGCCCCTTCCCAGCCGGACCCGCCGTAAGTCTGATCCCACACCAGGTTGCCGCTGCTGTCGGTGCGCACCAACCAGTAGTCGGCCCACCCCGCGCCCTTGGACCACGTCTCTCCCGCTAGGGCAAAACCGCCGTCGGGCAGGGAGACTACAGCCCGGGCCTCGTCAATGTAGCTACCGCCGAAGGTCTGATCCCACATGGGCGCGCCGGAGGCGTCGGTGCGCACCAGCCAGTAGTCGGCCCACCCCGCGCCCTTGGACCACGTCTGTCCCGCCAACACAAAGCCGCCGTCGTCAAGAGCCGCCAGCGCCCCGGCCTCGTCGTCCTCCGGGCCACCGTAGGTCTTGTCCCATACGTGATCACCATCAGCATCGGTGCGCACCAGCCAGTAGTCGGCCCACCCCGCACCTTTGGACAGGGTTTTGCCGGCCAGGGCAAAGCCACCCGAGGGGATGGCAGCCAAGGCAGAAGCCCGGTCGTCGCCGTCCCCGCCGTAAGTTTGCTCCCACAACAGCGTCCCATCCAAATCAGTGCGGAACAGCCAGAAGTCCCCGTTGCCCTTGTCGGTCACACATTCGAAACCGTCACAGTTGGCCAGCCCAGCCACCGCAAAACCGTCATCCAGAGCCACCACCGCGGTGGCGGTTTCCCACGCCTCCGTTCCATAACTGTTGGCCCAGACCAGCTCACCTTCAGAGTCGGTCCTCACGACCCAGGCGTCCCAGCCGCCTTCCCCTTCGGACCAGGTTGACCCCGCCATCACAAACCCACCATCGCTGGTGGCAGCCAGGGAGTTGGCCTGATCCCACGCCTCACCGCCAAACGCGGAACTCCACTCCACTGCCGGACTCGAAGGGTCGGTACAGGCACAGGCATGACCCACGCAGTAGTGGCCCTCACCGCACACACCACAGCTACCGCCGCAGCCATCCTGCCCGCACTGCTTACCCTCGCATTCGGGCTGGCACGCACACTCTCCTTCCAGGCAGACCCACTGGGGTCCGCCGGGACAAGGGGTGCCATCGTCGTAAGGTGGATGCTCGCAACCTGCCTCCAGGTCGCAACTGTCCCCGGTACACGGATTGCCGTCGTCGCACTCCTGCAGCCCCGTGGAGGCACACACGCCGCCCGCACAGTGGTCGCCGGTGGTGCACGGGTTGTCGTCGCTGCAGTCCGCCGAATTTGGCTCGAACAGGCACCCTGCGGACGAATCGCAGGAATCATCAGTGCAGACGTTGCCGTCATTGCACGCCAGAGGTTCCCCGCCCAGGCACTCGCCGCTGCTGCACTCATCGTCGGTGGTACAAAGATCTCCGTCATTGCAAGGATCGGTGTTGGCGTAAAAGACGCAGCCTGAATCGGGGTCGCAACTATCGTCGGTACACAGATTGCCGTCGTTGCACTCGAGCATCTCAGCGGACACGCACCATCCAGCGGTGCACACGCCCATCACGGTGCACGCGTTGCCATCGTCGCAAGGATCGCTGTTTGCCTCGAACTTGCATCCCGACGACTCCTCGCACGAATCATCAGTACACGCGTTGCCGTCGTCGCAATCCACCGCCTCCCCCGGCAGACACTCCCCGCCCATACAGATATCTTCCGCCGTACAGGCGTTGCCGTCGTCGCAAAGAAGTGTGTTGGTAGAGAAAATGCAGCCCTCGTCGGGGTCGCAACCTTCGTCGCTGCACGGATTGCCGTCGTCGCAATCGAGGCCCTTTCCTCCCGCGCACAGCCCGCCCGCACACACGGAACCGAAAGTGCACAAGTTGCCGTCGTCACAAGGGAAGCCGTCGAAGTCCGGCGCGGCAATGCACTGGCCGGTTTCAGGGTCGCAGACATCCGCGGTGCACGGATTCCCGTCATCGCACTCCAGCCCCTCCCCTGCCGTACACTCTGCGCCTTCGCAGACATCGCCGATGGTACAGGCACTACCGTCATCGCAGGGTACGGTGTTCGGTGTAAAAAAACAGCCGGAGGAAGGGTCGCAGGAGTCATCGGTGCAGGGGTTGCCGTCGTCGCATGTCTCTTCGTCCGTGGCGCCGTCACAATCGTTGTCCTTGCCGTCGCAAACTTCGGGCAGGAGGTGAGACACCTCAGCGTCGGTTGGTCCGCAGTCGGTGGCGTCGTTTTCGCCATCGTTGTCGTCGTCCGCGTCGCAAGCATCCCCCTTAGCGTCAGCGTCGTAGTCTTCCTGGGCGGGGTTGTGGTTGTGGGGACAGTTGTCTTCATCGTCCTCGATCCCGTCGGCATCTTTGTCCACCACGCAGTCGGCTATGCACGACTCGACACTTTCTTCGAACTGCCCGTCGCACTGGCCATCTCCGCAACTGGGAAGACAATCCGCCGGACAGGTGAATCCCTTCTCGGCAAATCCACACACCCCGTCCCCGCACCAGCCGCAGTCCACCGCGCACTCTTCGGGGTTCTCTCCGCCCTCGCACACGCCGTTGCCGCAGGGGGTCACGCAGTCGGAAGGGCAGGATTCCTTGGACTCTTCCTGCACGCAGATGCCGTCTCCGCAGACGGAGCAGTCATCGGGGCAGGCGTAGGCATCTTCGCCCAGTTCGCAAATCTGGTTGCCGCAAGGGGGGAGGCAATCGATGGGGCAGACATACATGGTCTCGCCCCCTTCGCAACTGCCGTTGCCGCAAGCGGTGGAGCAGTCGGCCGGGCAGGAGTCATGGGACTCGTTGAGTCCGCACACGCCATCGCCGCACACCCCGCAATCCACGGGGCAGGAGGAGGCATTTTCACCGCCCACACACTTCCCGTCACCGCAGGCACTCAGGCAATCGAAGGGGCACGTTCCGCCGGAAGGACCGTTTTCGTGAAGCCCGCACACGCCATCACCACACGGCCCGCAATCCTCGGGGCAAATCTCCGAACCCTCGCCCACCGTACACTTGCCATCTCCGCATACCGAGACGCATTCAGGGGAAGGAGGCCCCGCCTTGCATTCACCTTCTGAGCACTGATCTGCCAGGGTACACGCATCACCGTCATCGCAAGGAAGGTTATTGGCGTGAAAGACACAGCCTTCTACCGGGTCGCAGCTATCGTCGGTGCAGATGTTGCCGTCGTGGCACTCAATCGGCTGCCCCGCGCACAGGCCGTCGTCGCAATGATCGTCGTAGGTACAAAGATCGCCGTCGACGCAGCCGGTGCCGGTCAGCGGCTCGTGCGCACAACCTTCCGTCCCTTTGCATGCGTCGAAGGTGCAGTCATTGTCATCGGCGCATTCCACCTCTTCATCGACCATCCCGTCGCAATCATCATCCGCGCCGTTGCACTCTTCGAGTGCGGGTTCGGCCGCGCTGCACTCCCCCAACCCGGTGGCCTGGCAAGCCTTCCAACCGGTGCACTCTCCCCACTGATTCTCCACCCGACAAGGGGTGCCGAGGCCCGCTGCGACCGCGTAACCGGTGCAGTCGCACTCCATAGTGACATGGACGCAAGCCGCGGTTTCATCCCCTTCAGCAGTCACTTTGGACAAACAATCGTAGTCGTCGGGGCAATCGCCGTCAGTGCAGGAGGACGCACAAAACGAACCTTGAGCCGCGCCGTACGAAACACACCTCTCACCCGCTCCGTGGCAGTCATCACTGCCGGTGCAGGGCAAACAAAGGGAAGGGTAGAGAGAGAGGCAGGCGAGACCCGGTTGTTCCCCCTCGTCGCCCTGCTCACACGACCACCCTTCCGGGCAGCCACCGGCGCAACCCCGGGAACAGACCGTTTCCCCGAAATGGAGCACGCACCATCCCCAGGCACAATCATCATCATCGGTGCAACTGCACCCGAGGTCGGCCTGTCCCGGTGTGCAACCGGAGACCTCCGGCAAATTGGCGGCTTCCTCGGCAGGCAACTCGGCCAACATCTCCACTACCTCGGACACTGCATCATCGTCCTTGCCGCCGGCCACCGTGTCGCCTGACGCACAACCGCCAACCAGGGCGAACAAGCCCGGCAGTATGACGCTCACCAGACGACCAACTCGAACTGCTCTGTTTTCTTTCTTCATGCCTGCTCCGCCTGCAAAGTCACGACGGGTTAAAAACGCCACTCCCCGGAGATACCTCCGCCGCCGGGGAGAAACAACGGTCTGAGCCCGCCGGCCGCTTTGGTTTCACCGCTGCCGTCCGCCGACAGATCTGAGTAGATGAGCACCGCGCTCACCGCGGCGCCGACACCGGCCGCGCCCCACAGCGCATAACCGGCCACTTCGTACGGGGTCACGTGATCGGCTTTGCGCTGCTCCCACTCGTCATCCATCTGCGCCTTATCTTCCGGCTGGACGCTGCCCGTCGGTGCGTACTTGTCCATCAACTCCTTGCGTTCACTGTCCAGATTATCCCCGGCCACGTAATAGAGGACCCCGCCTGCGACCGCCAGAACTGCACTGGACCCCAGGGCCACCCACTTCCAGGTCGCCACCCCGGGGGTTGCTACCGGCGGCATGATCTTTGGTGCGGCCGCCTTCATCTTCACCGTCAGCGCGCCGCCCTTGTCGCCTATTCGCATATTGGCCACGGTTTCCTGATACCCCGGCGCCCGGGCCGACAACTTGTAGGTCCCGGGCTTCAGCCACCAGGTCAGAGGCGCGGGATACCATCTGCCGGGGCGGGAGGATTCGGGCCTTAACTCTGATCCCACCACCCCGGTTTTGATCACCACTTTGGAGCGCTCACCGGAGAGCTTCTTCTCCACTTCCGCCTTCCATTCTTCGGCACGCTCGTTCCCCTTCCCCACGATCTCCAGGCAAGTCGAATAGTGCCAGGCAGCCTCTGCAAGCCAGCCGAGCTTCTGGCAACACCTCCCCGCATTGAGGTGGAAAGCCCAGCGATGCTTGTAGTCGGGCCCCACCTCCTGAAGCAAACTCTCCCAGATTTCCAGCGCCTTGCCAAACTCACCTTTCCCCGCAAACTGCGCAGCCTGATTGTTACGCGCCTCCACCGTCCCTTTGTCGTCGGCCGCAGCCCACGCCGCAGGCAGCAGAAAGACGACGACCAGGACCGCCTTGATAAAGCAACTTCTCATGGGGCTTCTCCCCCTTCCGGCAGAATAACAAATTCGTCGGGCTTCTCTTCTTTCGGTTCGGCGAGTTCCAGGAACTCTTCTTTCGGCTCGGCCTTTGGTTCGGCCTTTGGTCCGGCCTTTGGTTCAGCCTTTGGTTCGGCCTTTGATTCGGCCTTTGATTCGGCCTTCGGTTCAGCCTTTGGTTCGGCCTTCTTTTCGGCCTTTCGGTCGGCCTTCTTCTTTCTTCCTTTGTCGGTCTTCTTGTCTGCTTCCGCAGGCCCCTCGCTCGCCCTCGGGGTACCCCCATCTCCGTGCCCTAACCCCAGCCCCTCTCCCGCCGCATCAGGCGCCGCAGCCGTTTCCATTGCCTCAGCCGTCTCCGTAGCCGTTTCCGCCTCTCCCGCCACATCAGGCGCCGTAGCCGTTTCCGTTGCCCCAGCCGTTTCCGCCTCTCCCGCCACATCAGGCGCCGTAGCCGTCGCCGTAGCCGTCGCCGTCGCCGGCCTCGCCTCTACCCGCGGCTCCAGTTCAGGAGCCGCATCCAACTCAGGAGCCGCATCCGATTCCGCCAGCCTTTCTTCTGCTCTCGCAGACCCCTCGCTCGCTCTCGGGGTACCGATGTGTTCTGCGGCCGGCTGCTGCTCCCAGGGCCGAAAGATGAGCAACAATGCCAACCCCATCCCCACTACCACTCCCGCCGCCAGGAAACTCCTGGTCCGGGCCTTGAACGCAAGCTTCGCAGTATCGATAAACGCGCCCGTCGATTTGTCTCGACGAGCCTCCTCCGCCTTCCACTCTTCTCCGGCTGCGGTCTGCTTCGACGTCGCCAGTTTTTCCAACCGTGTCTGCTCCCCTACTGCCGTCTGCAACGCCGCGGCGAACTCCGCCACCGAGCCGGGGCGGTCTGCAGGGTTCTTGGCCAAAGCCCACTTCAGCACCCTTTCCAACTCAAGGGGAACCACCACCGGCGGATCACGATCGGCCAGTGGCGGAGGCGGTTCATTGATGTGCAACATCACCACTTCCACCGGCGTTTCCCCGTCGAAAGGAGGAGAGCCGGCCAGCATTTCGTATAACACGATCCCCAGGGAGTAAATGTCGGTTCGATGGTCAGCTTTCTGGCCCCGCGCCTGGTCTGGGCTCAGGTACTGGGGCGTACCGCAAACAACGCCGGTCGCGGTCACCCGCTCGCCGGAGTTCTCCACCTTGGCAATTCCAAAATCCAGCACCTGGACCAGTTGGCGGCCTTCCTGGTCCCGGGTGAGGAAGATGTTCTCCGGCTTGAGGTCCCGGTGCCAGATCTTACACTCGTGGGCCTCTGCCAGCGACTTGCACACCTGGGACACCACATTCACGGCTTTCGCCGGTGACTGCGGCCCTTCCCGCGCCAGAAGATCACTTAGCGGCTCCCCTTCCAGCAGCTCCATGGTGAAGTAGAACAGTCCGTCGTCAGTGAGTCCGAAATCATGGATGGTTACGGTGTGGGGGCTTTTCAGCGCTGACGCAGCTTTGGCCTCGATCATGAATCTGCTCACCGAGTCCCCCTGGATAAGGAGATCACGGCGGAGCACCTTCAACGCAACTTCACGATCCAGGTAGCGCTGTTTTGCCCTGTAGACCACTCCCATGCCGCCGGAACCCACGACATCCAGCAACTCGTAGCGGTCGTCCAGCACCCGCCCGAGAAGGCTTTCGTCATCGAGGGGCACCAGGCCGGCGCCGCACTGCGGGCATTCGTCCCGGTCGGTGTCAAGTCCCTTCAGGCACGTGCGACAGAACTTATGCATCGATCAAGGCTCTCCTTTAAACTTCCTTGATTCGATGCTACAGGAGAATGGAGATTGCGCAATTTACGGCACTATGTGCGTACCGGTCTTTCCGTGCACCGCTTCCAGCAGGTTCTCCGGTGTCGTGATGATCACCCTTTCACCGCCCCGCTCGAGGAACTTACAGGCTGCATCCATTTTGGGCAGCATGGAGCCCGGCTTGAAGTGCCCTTCTGCCATGTAGCCTCTGATTTCAGCCACGGTGGCCTGGTCGATGGCCCGCTGCTCCGGGGTGCCGAAGTTCAGATAGGCTTTATCGATCGCGGTAGAGATTATGAGGTGGGTCGCCCCGAGTTTGTGGGCCAGCAGTGCCGACGCGCGGTCCTTGTCGATCACCGCGGGCACTCCGTGCAATTCGCCCTCGTCATTTTCGACGACGGGAATGCCACCCCCGCCCACGGCAATTACGGCTACACCGCTGTCAATGAGGCTGGTAATCGCCCCCAACTCAACGATGCGCAGGGGCGCCGGAGAGGCCACCACCCGCCGCCAGCCGCGGCCGGCATCCTCGACCACCGCCCACCCTTTCTCCCGGCGGTACACTTCAGCCTCTTCTGCGGTGTAAAACGGACCGATGGGCTTGGAAGGGGTTTCAAATGAGGGGTCATCCTTGTTCACGAGTACCTGGGTCACCACGGTGGCCACAGGTTTGTTATGGCCCCGGCGGGCCAGCTCGTTGCACAGGTGCTGCTGAATGTGATAGCCGATGGCGCCCTGTGTGTCCGCTCCACAGGAGTCGAGAGGGACCTCGTGTAGCTGGTGTTTGGCCAGATCGGAACGCAACAGGATGAACCCCACCTGGGGACCGTTGCCATGGGTCACTACGACCTCCCACCCTTCCTCCAGAAGATCGGCCACGTGGACGCAGGTTTCCCCCACGGCCATATACTGATCCTCGACGGTCTGGTGATCTTTGTCCTTGACCAGCGAATTCCCACCGACCGCAATAATCGCGAGTTTTTTGCTCATTGCGTTACCCCATGGTCGCGGCCATGACGGCCTTTTGCACATGCAGCCGGTTTTCCGCCACATCGACACAAATGGAGCGCGGGCCGGAAGCCACTTCGTCGGTCACCTCGTGCCCACGGTCGATGGGCATGGGATGCAGGTACAAACCGCTATCGGAGAGTTTCATCTTCTCCTCATCGCAGATCCAGTCAGGGTGTTGCAAAGCTCTTTCAACTTCCTGCGCCTTCAGAAAATCGCCGGAAGGGCTGTACGCGTTGGGGCTCATCCAGTTGCGGGAGTAGACCACGTTGGCGCCGTGGTACCCTTCCCGAACGTCGTTGGTCTGGGAGAAGCCCATGCCGTTTTCACGGCAGTTGCGTTCCGTCTCAGCGACAACTTCGGGATCAAGATCGTAACCTTCCGGATTCGCGACCGTCACATCCATGCCGAGACGGCTGGCTATAAGCATGAATTCCTGCACCGAGCACCAGGAACGGGCCAGCGCACCGTGTCCCCAGGTAAGCAGAGCTTTCTTGCCCTTGAGATTGTTGCCCATGCGCTGGCGCAATCCCATCATATCTGCCAGTCCCTGGAACGGATGGAAGCGGTCATCGGCCATGCTGACCACCGGGACCGTCGCCCACTTGGCGTACTCTTTGAGCAGCTTGTAGCCCTCGCCATACGCCGGCACCTTGTCTTCAAGGATGCGGATACCGATGCCGGCCGCGTACCGACTCATGACGTTGGCCGCGTCCTCCACCGTTTCTCCGGCGGAGGTAGCAGTCTTCAGCCGCATGGATTTCGGTTCGAGGAACTGGGCGTGGCCGCCTAATTCGGTAGCGGCACACTCGAAGGATTGGCGGGTCCTGACGGACGGATTGTAGAAGAACATGAAGAAGGTCCGGTTCCTGAGCACTTCGAAATATTTGCCCGAAAAACGCTCCTTCTTCATGTCGTCGGCCAGGTCCAGCACCGCGGTGAGTTCGTCGACGGACCAATCCTGTGTGCACAGCAGGTCCTTTCCTTTGAGAATTTGCATACATTGTTCCAGCATCTGCATACCTCCTGGTTTGCATGTTGGGGTGTCCCGAACGCCGCGCGGGCGCTTGTGTGCGAAGGACAACCCGGGGCAAGAATGCTCCTCCCAAAAATGCCAGTTGTCAAGAAGTTCGTTTCTGTTTGCATTCCCCGACGGGGACATCTATTATCGGCGTGATTGCCAAAGGCAAGGAGTGTCCCGATGGTGAGGACGCGGTCCCCCGAGCGGCGCGAGCAACTGCTGCACATTTCTGCTGCCATTTTTGCCTCTAAGGGCTATCACCGCGCGCATGTGTCGGACATTATCGACGAGGCCGGGGTAGCAAGGGGAACGTTCTACCTCTATTTCGAGAGCAAGCGGCAGGTATTCGACGAATTGCTCAAGCTTTTCCTGGGCAAGCTGATGGAAGGCATTCGCCGCATTGATCTGGGGAGCGAAACGCCGCCCCTGACGCAGTTGGAAGAGAACCTTCAGCGCGCCATGACGGCCATCCGGGAGTACCGCGACATCGCGATCATGGTATTGGGCAGCATCGAGGCTCCGGACCCTGAGGTCAAGGCCCGGGTGGACCGTTTTTTCCACGAGGTCAGGGAGCTGGTGTCCCGCTCGCTGGCCACGGGACGCAGCATTGGACTGGTGCGGGAAGTGCCGGGAGACATAGCCACACATTTTGTCTTCGGCGGAGCCCGCGAAGTGTGCAAAGAACTGGTTGCAAGAAAGGAAGATGAGGACATTGCGAGACTGGCTCGGACCCTCGTGGAGTTGACCTCCGCAGGCCTGCTGGCCGGGCTCAGAAACCATGGACAAAGTGAGGACGATCGCTGAGATGAGCAAGCAGAAGCACTACCCCGGGAGATTAGCGTTGCTATTGGGCACGCTCTTGCTGTTGGCGTCCTTCATCGGCTCCGGCTTTGCCGGCACCTCGCCGATCTCCCGAAAGGATCTCGACAAGTTGGCCCACATGCTGAAGGAGGCCAGGTCTTACAAGACCAGAATTCAGGCGTGCCGGGCGTTGGGGATGTTACGCGACCCCGCGGCCATGCCCCACATCTTGCGGGCTATGCGCAAGGACCCCGACCAGGTGGTGCGAGCGGCATGCGCCTGGTCTCTAGGCGCCATCAACCATCCCGGTGCGGTGCAAGACCTTGCCAGGGCCAAGAGCAAGGATGTGGGCATGGTGAAGAAGCAGGCTAAGCGGGCCCTCAATCACATCCTCTCGTCATTCCCCGACAACCTGCCCGACGGTGACAACGCTCACTACCGGATCTCTCTCGAAGGGCTCAAAGATCACGTCACTTCGGACAGGGAACTCACCAAGTGGGTGCAACAATACTTCCTCGACCGGATGGTGAAGTTTGACAATATCGAGCCGGGTTCCGAAATGAACATCGAGGAGGACGGCGAGTTGCCGGACCTCCCTGATGACTACACTCCGGTGGTGAGCTTCTCACTCTCCGGAGGGGTGCGTAAGATCGAGGCTCCCGAGAAAAGGGGAGCGGGCAAGATCAAGGTCCACGTTGACTTCATGCTTAAATTGGAACCGGTTGGCCAGGAAGCGCTCAAGGCCAAGGGGTTCAGCGGAGCCGCCGATTTTGTGGGCGGGCCCAAACCTTCCGACCCGTGGGCCGACGACCCGCTGGTGGAAGCGCAGAAAGAGGCGCTGGACAAGGCGGTGGACAGGGCTTTTGCAAAGATGGCCCGGTTCCTGAAACTCAAGGACGGCAAGTAGAGGGAAGAACATGGCAGCCAAACAGTACAAACGAAGCATGAAGAACCTGCTCATCGACAAACGTTTTCAGTTGAAATACACCCTGTTTGTCGTCGGGGTATCCATCGCTATCTTCATCGTGCTCGGAAGTTTCTACTTCAAGGAGCGCCAGATCGCCAGCAGGTACGGCTGGTCCTACTACCAGGAACGGCAGACCTCCACCGAGATCATGGACATCAACTCGATTCTGGAACGGCATCTGCCCGAGGGAGAAGACAAGAGCGAAGCCCCACCCGAGGGAGTAGATTCCGACTACGCCGAATCGTTCAACGACGAGCTGGTGGGCGAACTGGAAAACCGGGAGGAGGAGCTGGCGGAAGTTGAGGACCTCAAGTCGTTCGACCCGAAGGCTGCAGGCCTGACCGGGGCGAGGGACACCCGGGCGCTGATATTGATGACCGTGGCGGTGATCATACTCGTAGTCCTCCTTGCCACCGCGGGCATTTACCTCACTCACCGGGTGGCCGGGCCCATGTTCGCGTTACACCGCTTCATGGACGCGGCGCGCGCCGGAAACTGGCAGTCCATCAGGCCGTTCAGAAAAGGCGATGAGTTCGTCCACCTTTCAACCGCTTTTCGGGAACTCACCGACGGGATACGCAGTAAACACCGGGATGACATCGAGACCCTGAACTCAGTCATCGGCGAGCTGGATGGGGGAGATGTGGCCGGTGCGAAGGAGAAACTGGCCGCGATGGTGAAGGACAAGGTTACCTTCGTCGGAGACTGATGGGAAAAAACTTTTTTACACTCTAGTTTACCCATCGTATAATCGGATGAAATATGTGCCCCGATCTTGCGGGGCCTGGAGTGAAATCGATGTCTCAGTTCAGCATAAGGTACTGGGGAGTAAGGGGTAGCGTGCCGGTCCCGGGCGATCCCACTGCCCGCTACGGCGGCAACACCAGTTGTGTGGAGGTGCGGACCTCGGCAGGCCGCGTGATTGTCGACGGCGGGACAGGGCTCAGGCTACTGGGTAACACGGTAAAAGACCCTGAGGACATCTACATGGTGTTCACCCACCTGCACTGGGACCACATCCAGGGTTTCCCATTCTTCGCCCCCATATACCGCAACGGCTTTTCCATCAACGTCTTCTCAGACCACAAGGCTGATGTCAGCCTGGAGTCGGTACTGAGGGGCCAGATGCAGGAACCGAATTTCCCGGTGGACCTGTCGAAACTCCCCGCTGCGCTACATTTCAACGAGGTTCACACCGGCGATACGTTCGACGTACCCGGTGCACGCCTGTCGACGGTGGCGCTCAATCATCCCAACGGCGCCATGGGAGTAAGATTCGACTGGCAGGGCAAAGCCTTCGTCCACCTCACCGACCATGAGCACATCCCTGAATTCGACGACTCCATAATCGCGTTTTGCGACGGTGCCGACCTTTTGTCCATGGATACCATGTTCACCCCCGACGAGTACCCCAACGTCGTCGGCTGGGGGCACTCCTCCTGGCGTCATGCCACCGACATCGCCAAGGCCGCGAACGTCAAGAAACTCGTGCTGTTCCATCACGACCCCAGCCACGACGACGACCAAATGGACGCCATCGGCGCGGATGCGGCCAAGGAATTCTCCAATCTACTGGTAGCAAAGGAAGGGATGATTCTCGACTTGTAGGTTGAAAGCTTACTGCTTAGAAGGGCACCGCTTCTACCGACTCGACCTCAGGAACAACTTCTTTCAGCTTCCTTTCGACCCCGAGTTTCAGGGTATAGGCCGCACCGGGGCAACCGGCACAGGCGCCTTTGAGCTTGACCTTAACCACGTTCTCTTCGGTAAGTTCCACAAACTCCATGTCGCCGCCATCCATCTGCAGATACGGCCGCAACGACTCGATTGTGTCTTGAACCTTCGTGAGCATTTCGTTGTTTTCCATCACGCACACCTCCACACGCGCCTAGTTCCTCTCTATATTGCGAATCAGTGACCGAATTGCAAGGGAAAAGCCCAGGAAGGGGGACTACTGGACACAACTACCGGGAAGTTCTCCAGCCGCTTCGAGGGCGTCAATGCATGGGACCTCCCACCCGTCGCCGATAACCGACGAGTGCTGTTCTTCGTCCTCCATGCACACCAGGAACTTGCACCGGCAGAAGTCGTCGTGTTGCAGCTCAGGTTTCTCGGGGTCATATTCGCAAGCGCAGAACTCCTCCCATCCCCCGGCATGCTCGTCGAGGCATTCTTTCGCAGCCGCAAATGTTTCAAACCCCAGGTCGTAGGGCACGTCTGCGTTGGCTCCATCCGCGCCGGGAGCGTCGGCCTGGGCAATGAAGTCGGTCGCATCCGTCGGCACAACGAGAAACACCGAACCTCCGCTGCTGCTGGCATAAGCGTTGACGGGGCCACCATAACCACTCCCAACACCGTAGGGCTCAGGTGAGTCTACTGCCCGCTCACATGCAAACAGCAGCACCGTTGCGGCTAGGACGATTCCAACTCTCATGACTTCCTCCGATTGAACAATACAGCACACGCCTTTGTGAAGTGTACCAGCGCCCCGAAGGGGGGTCAAAAAAGTAGGCGGTAGGCGGTAGTGAAGGCGAAGAAATAAGAATCAGGCGGCTGCGGCACGCTCGTCGTTGAGCATCTGAAGGATGCCGACCGCCGCCTCGGCTGCGGAGTCGATCTCCGACTCGGGGCCGCTCATGATGAGCCGACCCGTGGCACCAAAGGGCCTCACGGTAATCAGCTTGACGGTGGCGGCCTTGAGCGCCTCGTTACAAGCGATGGCCAGGTACGCGGCAGGAGTAGCCTCCATGATGAGCATGGATTCACCCGCGACCACCATGTTCCCCTTGGCCAGGCCGGTGAAGGAAATGGCGTGGTCCTGCTCAACGCCGCGAATGATGTGATTCGCCAGAATCTTCACCTCGGCCCGGTTGGCTACGGAAAGGCCCGTTACGTCGAAGACCATGCGGCCCGCCTCCATCACCTCACCCTGGTCCGCGTGCTGGATCTGCATGAGCCCGAAATGCCGCTCGGTAACCAGGGAGCCCAGCCTCACCTTAGTGCGCTTGAGCACAAGGTCGATCATGCGGTGAATCTCCATGGCCGGGGCCAGTTCGAGGAAAAGCGCCGCGTCGTACTCCGATGGGTCGTACACACGGTTGTCCTTGGCGATGAACTGAGCCAACTGCGGCTGCAGGTTATCGATGAAGGTGTAAGTCCTCAACTCAAACGATGCCTTGGTCATAGGTAAAATCCTCCCTGCCAACAGATTCAAGGTACTCCTGTCTTACCCCTTTTCCGGGCCACATTCAAGACAAACTTAGGCAGGGAAGGAGTGAGTTGATAAACGAAGAAGGTGCGACTCTTCCGGACGCCTAAGGGAAGAGGCCGCCGAGGAGGGACGAAAGGTTGATGCAGAAGCCGTCGCCGGTAGGCATGGGCAAGCCGCCGCCACCGAGAAGGTCGGTGAGAATAGCCGGGTCGATGCAAACGGCCTCGCCGTAGCAGCCGCCGCCGGGGCAACCGCCCAGCATGCACATCATCAGGGTCATCATGTCCAGGGGCTCGTTGCAGGTGCAAATGCCGATAGCCATGTCTGTGGGCATACCCGGGATCGGCAGCCCGCCGCCCAGGAAGTCCATGAGGCCCTTGCACTCACTGCCGGCGGGCGCATTGCAGAACGACTCAACACCGTCGCACCAACCGGCCGGGTCGTAGCAGCAACCCGCAGCCGCATCGCACTCAAGCACAGTGCCCTGGGATGAGAAACAATCCGCAGCATTGGTGCAGCCGGGGCAGCTACCCACCGGACCGCCGTTGCCGCCTGAGCACGCGAACAGCGTCAGGTCGCAGGTGGCGTCTCCCGGGCAGTCGGTGTCCACGGTGCACTGAACGCAAGACCAGATACCGTTGATCTGGGTGCACGCCGGGTAGGGGTCCTCGCAGTAGGAGCACTCTTCCGGCTGGTCGTCGAGGAAACAGGTGTTCTCCGGGGTGCACACATAGCCTGCGCCGAGATCCGCACAATGGGCGGAAGTGCAGCACTGGTTGCAAGTGCCATCGCCGCACAGATGGGGCTTGGCCGGGTCCTGGCACTGGCCGGAGACGCACTGGTTGTCCTGGCAGGTCTGATCCTGGGGGCAGTGGTTGTCGCTGGTGCACGCACAGCATGCGTCGCCACACGGGTAGGGCAATGCCGGGTCTTCGCAACCGCCGGTGCAGTCGGCGCCGTAGCAGCAAGCCGGTGACTGGCTGACGCACAGGTTCACCGGAATCGCATTGACCGTCGAGCAGGTGGAATTCTGTTCACAGTTGCCGCCGACGCAGGAAGGAGCGCAGTATTTGCCGTCCTGGTAGCACCTGAGGCCCTCGGCGCAGTCCCATTCCTGGGCGCAGGGCGCACAGGCAGCGCCGCCGGTGACGCAAGCGCCGGTTTCCTGGTTGCATACCTGGCCGATGGGGCAACCGTCGAGCAGGCAACCGCTGTCACACGAGAACGACAGCGGGATACACTGCTGTCCGTCGTTGCTCAACGCATAGCACATCCAGCCGGTGGGGCAGTCGTCGTTGGTCTGGCAAGCTCCAAAGCAGTGGGTTCCGCCGCCTAGCGGGTAGCACTTGAGGCTGCCGCACTCAGCGTCGGAGGAGCAGACGGAGCAGGGGTCGCCGCTGCTGGGCGTCGAATCCTGAGTTACCACGTCTGTGCCGCCGGTGTCCGTAATCACGTCCTGGCCGCCTTCTCCTTCCACACAGTAGAAGTACTCGTTGCAGACGAAGTTCGCCCCATATTTGGTGCAGTCAGCACTGTCCTTGCACTGGATGGGCGAGCAGAACTGAGTGGAAGGCTGCGTGGCCTCCACACCAGCCGGAGCGCAGTAAGTCTCCTCGTTCTCTTGTCCCGGGCAAACCGTAACCTCGGTGCACTCCTTCTGCACGCACTGGCCTTCCTCGCAGACATATGCCTGTGGGCAATCTGCGGCAACCTCGCACAGGGGGATGCAAAACTTTTCTTCAGGTTTCGCAGGGTCGGTCGCTTCGCATTTCTCGCCCGGACCGCAATCGCCGATGGTCTCGCACGGAGTCAACGCTACACCAGACGTTTCCCCGCTCGAACAGGACCACGCCAGGGAAACAGCCAAAATCAGGCCAGCAAGACATACAACTCTCATTTCCAAACCTCCTCTGCTATCGAGACAGATAACGCACCGCTTCACAATCGTACGGATATTCTACGCAAGGGAATCCAGATTGCAAGATCCATGTGTAGGATATGTTGATACTTGGGAAACTGCCCGAAATTCCGGTGGGGAACTTACTTGATGAGCTTGCCGATATTCCCGATGAGATCGTTGACCGCCTTGACCTGCTTATCGAGTTCGCCGTTGATCTTGCCCAGCTTTTCGACTCCGTCCTTGAGTTTGCCGTTGAGCGAGGTGTAATCCTTGGCCCGAAGGGGATCGGTGGCTGCCTGCTTGGTGAGGCTCTTCATCACCTTGGTCGCTTCCTTGATATGACCCTTCGAGTCCTTCAAGATCGCGGCGTCCTTTTCCGGCACCCCTTTGAGCTCCTTGGCGATTTTGGCGAGCTGTTCTTTTTCCGGTGCCTGGAACTTCGAACCCAGATCTGCTGCTTTTACCGGATCGGCAAGGGCTGCATCCATGGCCTTCTTACGCTCGGCCATCTCCCGGAAGTAGTCGTCCCGCAGCTTGAAGGCCGCAGATTTCTGGGCTTCGTCCTTCGCTTCGTCGATGGACTTTTTGACGTTGGCCCAGGTCTGGGTCAACACGGGGAAATCCCCATCGGCATACTGGTCAACCAGCGTCTGCGTAGTCTCGGTCGCAGTGCGCACCTTGAGGGTCCCTTCCTCATATTTTGCCACGGTGCCATCCATCTTCTTCAGCAGCGCTTTGGCCGGCTTGGTGTTGAATTTCTTCTTCTTCTTCGTCAGTCCGCCGAACTGCCCGAAGGCGAATACAGGCACCAGCAGCACAAAGGTGAACACGGCGATGCTTGCCAAACGGTTGTTTCTCATCTCTCCCTCCTCCCGTTGTCAGTGAATCCGTTCGATGATTATGTGCAGCGCGAAGAGAGAATGCAACGATTTTCGAGGGGCTACTTCCAGGTCGTCAGAATTTCCACGACCCGATCCTGGAGTTTGCGCAAATGGAACACCGGGGCCGCAGCATCATTGAAGATGATCGCGAAAACGGTGAACCGGCCCTTGCCGCGCAAGTGATAGCCGGCGAGGGCGGACACGCCGTCAAGGGTGCCGGTCTTGCCCAACACCTTTTTGTGCAACTTGCGCATCCGCTCCATGAGCGTGCCGCTAGCCCCGGCCGCGGCCAGAAAACCCCGGTAAGAAGACCCCAAGTCCTCCCGCCCCGCAAGCTCGACCAGGAGGCGCACCACCTGAACTGGAGAGACGCGGTTGGCGTTGAACAACCCGGAGCCGTTGCCCAGCGTCATACACGATGGCTCGAGGTTTAGAGTCTGCAGCGCGCGACGCAACTCAGCCAGGCCGCAAGCAAAGGTGGCCGGCCGGCAATCCGCGGGCGCCATCAGCTTGACTAGCTGCTCAGCAACAAAGTTGCGGCTCCACCGCTGCATGCGTTTGAGATCGTCTTTCAACGGTCCGGACTCTACCGCGGCGACCCGGCGCGAGCCCGCGGGCGCCTTGCCTTTTCGAAGCGCCCGGTCTCGAATCTGGACACCCCGGCGGGCCAACTGCTCTGCAAAGTAGCAGGCGGTGAACAGATCCGGGTCGGGAACGGCCTTCTTGAACTCCGCTCCGCCCGGGTCCGTCATGGGTGACTCGCCGGAAACGTTCACAACCACTTTACCGTCGAGAGTGGAGACGGAAACCCACAGTTTGTTCTTGCCGGGAACGTCCACAGTCACCGCCCGGCTGTCCACCAGCAAGCAGCCCGTATCCGGCTTCAGTTCCACCACCGGGGCTGCCCCCTGGTAATCACCCGGCTTGACTCGCGCCGAAAAGGCCCCGTCATCCATTCCCACGGCACCCACCCGCGGGCGCCAGTGCGCATCCGACTGCTTCTCGTCGAAGTGAGGAGCCAATGC
The DNA here is from genome assembly GCA_964626565.1 of uncultured Myxococcales bacterium. Classification (GTDB taxonomy): domain Bacteria; phylum Myxococcota_A; class UBA9042; order CAIXZC01; family CAIXZC01; genus CAZVFX01. The sequence continues at coordinate 68,894 of CAZVFX010000001.1, read as the reverse complement.
CTGCCCGTCGAAGAGCGAAGAATCGTAATACACCGCGTCGACGCAGTCGACACCTTCAGCGGCCACCTTCTTGGCCAACCCCCTGACCTCCGAATTGCCGAGTCCGGGATCTCCGCCACCGACCAGATACAATCCCGGGCACTCCCCGGGGCCCACCGACACCGCGGTCTCATACCGGGCATCAGTGCCGATGTTTATCATGGCCGCTGCGGTGGTAAACATCTTCATCACTGAAGCGGGATTGAACAGTTCGTTTGCGTTCCGCTTGTAGAGCACCTTCCCCTCAGGATAGGTCATGGCCAGAACGCCAATGCGGGCGCCTATGAGGTGTTTCGACTTCAACACCCTGTTGATACGGCGCTCGATCTTGTCGGAGTCCGCCGCGGGAAGGTCGACGTTGCAGACCACCTCGCCGGAGCTTTCTACTTCCGCGTTTTCAATCACATCTGGAACAACATCAGGATCCACCGCCGTTCCGGAATCGGGGACCGCACTCGTCTCGACTTCGACGTCGGGCTCTTCAACCACGTCCTCGTCGTCCATGGGCAAAGGAGGAAGGGGCTTCGGCTCAGGCTGCGCCCCACAGGGAGCGGACGCCGCTGCGATAAATAACAAACAGATGAGACTGGTTAGCAACTTCATTCTTCCGCCGCCTTCTGCCGCTGAGCGCGGGCTCTTTCTACCCGCTCCTGGAGTTCGCTGAACAACTTGACGAGGTCACCACGTTCCTCTTCACCAAAGTGGTCATAGGCCCGTGTCTTCACTTGCTCGGCGAGGTCGCCACGTTCGTGCCATTGATACATCATATAGAGACCGAGGTAAAGCTTCAGCTCTCCGGGCGCCCGGGTCAGCCCTTTCTCGAGGAGAGCGAACGCCTCGTCGACCTCTTCTGCGTGCCGGGCCAGGTGAAGGTACGTGTTGGCCAACGTGGTTTTCAGCCCGGGCAGATCTACGCCCTCAGCCAGCAATTCATCGAGAATCGGAAGTGCCTTGTCCGACGCGCCCGTGGCCAGACGAGCGCGGGCCAGTCCGTAGCGCGCCACTACATTCCCGGCGTCGAGTGTGTGCGCCCGGGAGAATTCCTGGAGTGCACCGCCGACATCGCCTCGCTCCATGAGGATCTCTCCCATCTTCACCAACGCCTCCGCATCAGTTTCAAACGACACCGCTTTGCGCATGTCGTCGACACCGAATTCCACGACGCCGTTCCTCACTTTGACCAGCCCGCGGCTGAAGAAAAGAGCCGGCTCGTCCTTGAATTCCAGGGCGGCCCCGAACAGGCGGTACGCTTCTCTCGGGTCAACCGCGATCTCCCCGGCAGCGGCCAGAAAATGGGCAAAAAACGCACCCGGCTCCATGAGCTCCCAGTCCGCCAGGTCTCCCGCCTCGCCGAACGGCGGGGCCACCGCGGTCAAGTCACCGTTCTCGGCGCGGCACAGCGCGTATTGTCGAAAAATAAACGGGACGGTCAGCCCCGCCCCCTTCTTTCGGCAGGGAGTCGCAGCGACCTTCGAAGCCAGGGCGCAACCCAGGAGAAATCCGGCGGCCTCCACACTCGTCACTGCATCCGCCCCTCCACCCGCCAACTCCTCCCCGGTGAGAATCCTCTCCGGGCGCTCCCCGGCGGGCAGCGGGGAGAATCCGGCTCTGGCCGCGCCATCAGCCAGGCCAGCGAAAGAGGTTACGGAGCAGCTTTGCCCCCAGGCCTCGAATCCAGCCCAGGGTACGGGCAGGTCCTTTTCCCGGCCCTCCTCGAGAAGAGCCTGGTAGGGCCCGACGCCGACCGCCAGCGTGATTGCAAAGTAGAGCGCGACGGCCAGCACCCCGGCCGCACCCAGTGCCAGGACCGCCAGTCGCAGGCGGCGCGATTTCACCCGCCGGGACGGACCGACGGCACGGTCTGCTTCATCAGTGCGGACCACTCCGGTCAACCTGAGACAGCGGGGACAGCGCGCTTCAGCAGGAAGTTCTACCGTGAAGTCGATGTTGCACAAAGTGCAAACATATTGTGACTGACCCATCAACCCCCTCGTCGGGTGCAAAGGCCGGGAGGACAACGCTCAACCTGGCTGGATAAATCAGCCTGCCTGGAACAAAATGAGCTCCAACTGGTAGAGCACCAGGACAAGCTGGTACAGACTCGTACGCTCTTCATCGTTCTTGCAGACTTCCCTCAACACCCGGCCGAAGGTGTGGTTCCGCTCCAACTGACCCCACAGCCGCTGCTCTTTGGAATTGAACGGCAGGTTCTCAACTCTAAGATAGGGGTTGTCCCGCTCACGGATTGGCGTATCGACGTACTGGTCGAAGAACGGCTTCAGGTCCGCCATGGTGAGACACTTTCTGACGCCGTCCATGATGTAGCGGTAGACATTGGCGTCGGAGGGAGCCATTTCGATGGGGCACGGGACCCCTTCGAAGAACTCGTAGTTCCCGCCCTTCCAGGTGAAAATCTGGATGAATTTTTCCTTAAACTGCTGATCCAGAAGCCAGTAAAGCTCGTGAGGTTTGACGAATCCGAGGGAGACCAACGCGTCACCCAGCCTGCCGCCGAACTCCACCGACTTGCTGATCGCTTCGTTCATCTGCTCTTCGGTGACTACGCCGCGGCGCAACAGGAAGGGCCCGAGCAGTTCCTGCTTCAGGTTGGTTGAAACGTGTTTCGGCTGCCCCTTGCGGAAGTAGAATTCCTTCTGGCTGCTTCCCTTGGCAAGCCGCAACTTGCCGGAGAGCTGGCGAGAGGTAATCTGGTAGAACACCCGCAAGATACCGGTGGCCGACAACGTCCCGGAGTAGATCGGGGAGATCCCCTTGACCCTCAACGCTTCGCTGGGGGAGAGGGTCCGCACTGCGGTAATCTCCTTCACCTTCTTCCAGTCGCCACCATCGATGGAGACGAACTCCTCTTCGGATACAGCCCCGGTTTGCACCAGGTTCACGAGGTTGCCGTAGTCCACCGGCCCGAAGACGTAACCGGCAGTGTTCTTCAGCTTGAACTCATGGCCGGCAAGACTCGACGACACCGGCGGCGGTTCCATGCCCACTTTCGGCGAGGACTCCTCCTCGGGAAACGGTTCAATCTCCTCTTCCTCTTCTGCTTCCTCTTCTGCTTCCTCTTCTGCTTCTGCTTCCTCTTCTGCTTCCTCTTCCACCGGTTGAGGTTCCGCTGCCACCTCTTCCGAAACCTCGGCTTCCGCTTCAGCCACCACTTCGACGGGGGTCGCTTCCGAATCCTCAGCTACCTCCCTGCTCTCCTCTGCATCGTCGGAAACGCCCGCCGCTTCCTCGAGCTCCTGCAACTGCTCGATCTGCGGTACATTGGGTGCAGTGGCCGGCCGGCTCACCATGGTTGACGATGTTACTCCCATGTCGTCGCGTTCGGAGCTTTCCACCGCGGTGAGGGAGGAAACTTCCGTGCCTTCCCCGAACAGAGAGGTCAGGAACGCGGAAATCATGGCGGTGTCGACCCGCTGCCCCTTCTGGAACAGGTAGTCGTTCAAAGCGTCGTGGTATTCCTGCGCCGTGGCAAAACGCTCATCCCGATCTCGGGCCAACGCCTTGCGCAGAACTTCTTTCAGCCCCTCATCGAGCTTCGGGTACTTCTTGAATTTCTTTTCGATATCCGCATCGCGGATGTTGATGAGAGTCTCGAGATCAGTGCGCCCCAGAAACAGGCGCTTCAACGTCAGCGACTCGAAGAGCACGATGCCCAGGGAGAAGATGTCCGACCGGTGGTCAATCTCTTCTCCTTTGACCTGCTCCGGTGACATATACCCAAGCTTGCCCCGCAGCACGTGCTTGGACCCCTTGGTGTCCTGGGTCTGGGCCTTGGCTACGCCAAAGTCCATGATCTTGATGTGCCCCTGCCGCGAGATGATGACATTGGAAGGTGACACGTCCCGGTGAATTATGTTGAGAGGTTTGCCGTAGATGTCCCGGGCGTTGTGCGCATAGTGCAACCCCTTACAGACCTCGGCCGCGATATAGCAGGCGATGTCGGGCGGAAAGAGGCGCTTGCTTTCCGCGCACTTGGCCAGCAGTTTCAGCAGGTCCTTGCCGTCGACCCACTCCATGGCCATGTAGTACTGATTCTCGACACTGTCCAACTCAAAAATCTGGACGATGTTGGGGTGCTGAAGTACCGAGGTGAGCTTGGCCTCTTCGATGAGCATCTTGATAAAGGAGAGGTTGCGGGCGTAGCCGGGAAGGACCTTCTTGACAACCACGATCTTCTCGAACCCTTCCACGCCGGTTTGCCGGGCCCTGTAGACCTCGGCCATACCTCCGCTTCCGATCTTCTCGAGCAACTCGTACTTGCCCAAAACTTGCAAGGGCTTCATTGGCTCAACTCACTATCCGAAAGGCTCGTGTAAAGCAGCAGGGCCCGCTTGCACAGCGTCGCCTTGGTCGACGAAACATTTTCCAACTCGTTGATGCGGGAAATGCAAACCACCGACTCCTCACCGTTTCGTTCGCACGCCCGTTCGGCGAGATCAGCGCATTCGTTGCCACACCCCACCGCCACTGATGCTAGCAAAAAGCAGACAAGTGACGCAACCCTCATCATTCTTCTTCCTCAACTCCTATCAGGGCCACCGTGATGTTGTCGACACCGCCGGCATCCAGGGCCAACTGAATCAGCTTGTCCACGCCCTCCTGGCTTGCCACCGCCCCTTCCAGAGCTTCGGCAATCTGGTCATCGGGCACCAGGTCGCTAAGACCGTCCGTGCAGAGCAGGAACAGATCCCCTGGTTTGGCCGTCTTGCGCGCCACGTCTACTTCAACAAAATCGGACAACCCGAGCGCCCGGACGATGACGTTTTTCAGCGGAAAACTGTCAGCTTCGTCCTTCTGCACAAAGTTCATCCGTATGTACTCATTAAGAAGGCTGTGGTCCGCGGTCAACTGGGTCAACTTTCCATCCCGCACCCGGTAGATCCTGCTGTCGCCGACGTGGGCGATGAATACGTTCTTGTCAGTAAAAACGGTGGCCACCAGGGTTGTCCCCATGGTCTCGTATTGGGGATTCCGCCGCGCGGTATTGAAAATCGCCAGGTTGGCTTCTTCTATGGAGCGCCGCAGCTTGAACTGCTCGTACGGGTACTGCTTCGGCTCCAGGTTGGCCTTCTTGGCCCGCCTGAACTGAGCGGCCAGAAGGGTGTCAAGTTCATCGCTAAGATAGAACCGGCGCATGGTGTTCGCCGCGATCGCGGAAGCCAACTCGCCGAAACGGTGCCCGGCCATGCCGTCTGCGACCACATACATCCCCCGTTCCGGCAGGAGAAGATGGGCATCCTCATTATTGGAGCGAAGATAACCTGGATGTGTACCTGCAAACGCGACACATTTCATGCTGCGTAATATAGCAGGAAAGTTCAAGGTTGAAAACCTCAAACAACACAGTTGGTCGATGAATCGTTACTTTTTTGGCTCTGCAACGGATCGGCCCCTATAATCGATTCTAAACGGGCTTGTGCGGGGCGTAAGGTGATCTCTGTCCAGATCCAGGTGCAGAAGAAGAAACGCAAGAGTCGAGCTCTCGGCACCGGTGTGCCTCAGTGTCTGGCCCGTATGGGAGTCTACTCCCTCAACGTGGTGAGCGGATGCGCCTACGAATGCGCTTACTGCAAGTTCCGGGCAAGAAAGCAGACGCCGGCCGACTCGGTGGTGCTCTATACCGAACTCCCCGAGCAGTTGGAAGAGGAGGTGGAAGGGCTCAAACGACGGGGCACCGAATTCCGCATGGTGCTGTTCAATAGCGCTTCCGATGCGTTCTTCGGAAATGCTCAGGCCAACGAGATTGCAGCTCGGTGTATCCAGACCCTCCTCGACAACGACATCCATGTGAGCGTCGCCACCAAGGGGCTCATCCCCCCGGACGTGCTGGACATCCTCGCCAACCGGCCCCACCGCGTCATCGTGAGCTGTAACCTGGCCGCGGTGAGCGAGAGCTTCCAGCGGAACTTCGAGCCGCGTGTGCCGCCGCTGGCTCAACGGCTCGCAGCGATAAAAGCAGTAGGGGCCAGGGGAGTACCGCTAAGGGGCCGCATCGAACCCCTCATGCCCATGGAAAATGACTCCCGGGAGCAGGTGGAGCGGCTCCTCTCAATGTACCGGGATGCCGGGGTCAGGGAAGTGGTGGTGAGCTATCTGCAAATGACCCCCGAAGTCGCCACGAGGATGAGAGACCGCGTCAATCGGGTCCAGGCCTCTATGTTGGGGCACTGGTACAAGTCGTCGGAAGGCCGGCTCGAGCGGCTCCTCGACCGCAAATACCGGCGCCGGAAATACGAAGAGTTCAAGGAAAGCGCCGACCGCCTGGGCATGAGGGCCCTCATTTGCGCCTGCCGCAACGCCGACATGTACTCCGATCGATGTTTCATCGTCCCGCCCCGACTTGAATCACTGCCGAAGAAGAAACTGCTTTAGAGGCAATTTCCAATTACCAATTTTCAATTTTCAATGACTGCCCCCTGGCCATGGAGCCTGGCCATGGACTTTGCCTCCGAAATTGAGCATTGGTAATTGATGATTGAGCATTGATAATTGATAACTGCCTTTCCACATTGCATTTCGGTTGGAGCGCCATATATTAGAATCCGGTCTTCTCGGAGGAACCGCTTGAGCCAGCGCGAACGGCTGCTTTCCGCTTTTGAAACCTACCTCAAGGTGGAGAGGGGATACTCCGTCCACACCATCCGGAACTACTTCGCCGACCTCAACGCGCTGGCTGACTTCCTTGCTCACCGCCGGTCGTCCCTGGCCGGGGCCAACCCGAAGGCGCTCAGGGAGTTCATCGGCCTGCAGGCGGTGCGCTACGCGCCGGCCACGGTTGCCCGGCGCAAGGCCTCCATCAAAACTTTCTACCGTTTCCTGGTGCGGGAAGGTGAACTGAAGGACAGCCCTGCGGCGCTGCTTCCCTCCACCCGGTTGCCTAAACCCCTCCCCGGCGTCCTGACCAGGGGCGAGGCTGAATCCCTCATGGCCGGCCGCGCCGGAACCGACCCCCTCGACACGCTGAGGAACCGGGCCATGGTCGAACTGCTCTACGCCACCGGGATGCGTGTCTCCGAATTAGCTGCGCTGGACGTCGGCGACCTCGACTTCGACCGTCTCGAGGCGCGCATCCGCCGGGGCAAGGGAAGGCGGGAACGGGTCGCCTTCTTCGGTGAGCCGGCCCGGGTCGCGCTCACAGCCTACCTTCCGACACGGCTGCAGTGGCGCGCAGACCGGCCCAGCGACGCCCTGTTCTTCGGCAAGCGGGGCAACCGGATTTCCGACCGCTCGATCCGCCGCGCCCTCGACCGCTTCTCACCAAGCATCGGCAAGCCGGTGCACCCCCACATGCTAAGGCACTCCTTCGCAACCCACATGCTGGAGCAAGGGGCAGATATCCGCACCATCCAGGAGTTGCTGGGCCACGCAAGCCTCAGCACGACTCAGAAATACACTCACATGGACCTGGCCGCCATCGTGAAGGCTTACAAAAAGGCCCACCCCAGAGAGGAGGAGTGACCGTGCAAAGCACAACCGTACTGGCAGTTATGCGCAAGGACAAAGTTGCAATGACCGGAGACGGGCAGGTGACCTTCGGAGACACCGTGCTCAAGAGTACGGCCCGGAAGGTGCGGCTTCTTCATGACGGCCGCGTCCTGGCCGGCTTTGCCGGCTCCACCGCCGACGCCTTCTCGCTGTTCGAGCGATTCGAAGCAAAGCTGAAGGACTACAGCGGCAACCTCATGCGCGCGGCCGTGGAGTTGGCCAAGGAGTGGCGCACCGACCGGGCGCTGCGGCGCCTCGAGGCCATGCTCCTCGTGGCCAACGCCAAGGACCTGCTGCTCATCACCGGCAACGGCGACGTGGTAGAGCCGGAAGAAGGGATCGCAGCCATCGGGTCGGGCGGGCCATATGCGGTGGCCGCAGCCAGAGCTCTGGCCCGCCACACCGAGTTGGCCGCGGGCGAAATCACCGTAGCCGCCATGGACATCGCGGCCAACCTCTGCATCTACACCAACGACTCATTCATCACCGAAGAGCTTGCCAGGGAGGAATCGGCATGACCTTACCTACTATCAGCGAAGAGAAGGAAGCTGGACTGACCCCAAAAGAGATCGTCCGCACCCTGGACAGGTATATCGTAGGCCAGAACGACGCCAAGAAGGCGGTGGCCATCGCGTTGCGGAATCGCTGGCGGCGCAAAATGGTGCCGCCGGAGCTGGGTGAAGACATTCTGCCGAAGAACATCGTCATGATCGGTCCCACCGGTGTCGGCAAGACTGAAATCGCGCGTCGCCTGGCCAAGGTCGCCAACCTTCCGTTCCTCAAGATCGAAGCGTCCAAATTCACCGAGGTGGGATACGTGGGCCGGGACGTGGACTCCATGATCCGCGACCTCATGGAGGCTGGGGTCCGCATGGCCAGAACAGAAGCGGAAGAGAGGGTGCGCACCAAAGCGGAAGAAGCGGCGCAGGATCGGATCGTCGACATCCTCTCGCCGCGGCCTTCCTTCGAAGAAGCGGGTGCGGAAGACGGCGACTCCCGGCGGCGGGAAAAGGTCAGGTTGTTGCTGAAAAACGGCTCGTTGGACGACCGGGAAGTCACCATCTCGGTCCAGGAGAAGGGCGGCATGCCCATGATGGAGATTTTCAGCGCCTCAGGCATGGAAGAGATGGGAATGAACCTCCAGAACACCTTCTCCAACATGTTCCCCGGCCGGCAGAAGGAAAAGACCACAACGGTGAAGGAAGCGATAAAACTCCTGGAGCAGCAGGAAGCTCAAAAACTGGTGGACGATGACAAGGTGGTGGAGGAGGCCCGCCGGCGGGTGGAGCAAACGGGCATCATCTTCCTGGACGAAATCGACAAGATCGCAGGCCGGGAAGGGGGGCACGGGCCCGACGTTTCAAGAGAGGGAGTGCAGCGAGACCTGTTGCCCATCATCGAAGGCACCACCGTGGCCACCAAGTACGGGCCGGTGAAGACGGACCACATCCTGTTTATTGCGGCCGGCGCGTTTCATGTCACCACCCCTTCCGACATGATCCCCGAACTGCAGGGGAGATTCCCCATCCGGGTGGAGCTGTCGTCCCTGGGGAAAGACGAGTTCCGCCGGATCCTGGTGGAGCCGGAGAACTCCCTCATCAAGCAGTACACCGCACTATTGAAAACCGAGCAGGTTCACCTGGTGTTTCAGGATGACGGCATCGACTGCCTGGCCGAGCTGGCTGTGCAGGCCAACGACCGCATGGAGAACATCGGGGCGAGGCGTCTCTACACGCTCATGGAGAAGTTGCTGGAGGAGATCTCCTATGACGCCCCGGAGATGGCCGGCAGCAAGATCCCCTTCAACCGCACCGAGGTGGAAAGGACGCTCAAGGACATAATCGAAGATGAAGATATGTCCAAGTATGTGCTGTAGTACCTTTGACCGATCCGGCAAGTTCTGGTACGTATATATGTAACTATCCTGCGACGGAGGCCCGCATGAAACGTGCGCCCCTGACCTTCTTCCTTGCCTTGTTCCTTCTCGCCTGCTCCTCGGGTGGAGAGGAGGCGGAGAAGGACGAACACATCTTCATGCCGTTCGACATGAAGCAGCCGCCGAAGAAAGACGTACAACCGATCGACGTGGTCACCGAAATCGATGACGCCGGCGCGCCGGAAACAGACCTCTTCGAACCGGACCTCACAGACCTGCCCGACATATTCTACCCGGAAATCGATGTTCCTCTCATAGATAGCGTGGAGATCGAAACTGAGGAGGTTGAAACAGTAGAGCAGGACCTCACCGCGCTCATCGAGCCGGGATTCGGGAACTACGGCTCCATGACCATCAGCCCCAAGGGCATCCTCATCGGGGGCCAGTACGAACAACTCAGATTCGCCCGCGTCGACTATTGGAAATTCCCGGCTGAGCGCTGGGACTACCTCATGGACATGGCGGATGAGGCGGGTTTCAACGGCATCGCAACCGCGGCTTGCTGGCGCCGCCACGAAAAGGCACAGGGGATCTTCGACTTCACCACCGGCAATCTGGCACTCGGGGACTTCCTGGACAAAGCCGCGGCCCGGGGATTGTACGTCTACTTCTACGCCGGGCCCTGGATCGACGGCGAAGCGTTGGGCTGCATGCCTGACTGGCTCACCTCCCAGGCGGGCAACCTCCCGTCGCCGGTGGCGGACGGCAAGTTGGCCCTGAGAATAAGCGATGCCGACTTCACCGGTCTGGTCTCCATGTACTTCGACCAGCTCAACCCCATAGTCGGTGCGCGGCAATGGACCGGTTTTCAGCAAGGCTACGTGCTCTTCTACCAGCTCGAATCCGCTTATGACGTCTTCTACTTCCTCAAGGACGCCGAGGCCAAAATCAGTCAGGAAATGCTCGGCATTCCCGTCCCGCCGCTCAACGCCGGCCTCTACCTGGCCCAGTTGAAGGAAGCGGTTACCATGGACGGCATCACCCTGCCGCTGCTGACCTCCATTACCGGCGACTTTGAAAACGGTGGCAAGCACGTTTTCGGGACCGGAGACACTCCCGGAATTCTCCCCGCTTTCATCATGGATACCCGCTCGCCATACAAAGCGATGGAGTTGAAGCTGGCCCAGATCCGAAAGGAGATGCGCACCTACTCGCTGCACAGTAAGACCTACGAAGCAGCCCCGGGGGTTGCGGTGGGCGTTCTGCCCTCAGCCACGCACCTGGCCCGGACCCTCATGGGCGGCGCCGACGCGGTGGTCGTGAAGGGATTTGCGGCCGCGCTTCTTCCTTTGGAGGATGCGACCCTTGGCCTCAACACATCAGGCACCGGACTCTTCTCGGATCTGGAGTCGGCTGACGTCGCGTTCGGCCCCGCGCTGGAGGACTACCCGGCTCTGCTCACCGCGTCGGGCGTACCCAGAGACTCTTATTTCGAATTCCGTATGCTCAACCTGTTCATGGAACGATTCGGACCGGCATTCGCCGGCCGCGACCAGCCCATGCGCATCGGCCCCAACAAGTCGGTGTCTCCTTTCGAATTGGAAGTCCTCAACGAGGAAGTCGGCGCCATCGAGGACCATTGGACCTGGCCGGAAGCCGGTATGGGCCTGGGCATCCAGGAGGTGATGGCCGACAACTTCGCCGATTGGTTCCAGTTCACCACCGAGGCCACCGGAAGAGCGACCTACTTCTTCGACTCCTCGGACGGAACCCTGCTGGTGCACCTCCTCAACCTGGACGGCCTGGACGGCGACAAGAACAAGCATGAGCGGCAAGACCTCATCACCAAGGTGGTGTTCAACGGCTCAGAGATTCCCCGCCACTCCAACATCGTGGTGCCCGCGTCGGACGACATTGCGTCGGGCGAGCCTTACCTGGGCTGGGGCGGCAAATTCCTGGTCATCAATCACCCGCTGGGCCCGGGCTATCCCACCCTTGAGTATTCCACGGCCAACATTGCAGCCATTGAGGAGTTTAACGACCGGCTCCTCATGGTCCTCCACGGAAAGCCCACCATCAAATCGGAAGGGATCTTCTTCACTGAGGCCGGCGAAATCTCGCTGGCCAATTTCGGGGGAATTCCCGACGTGGTTCATAACTCGCTGAACGGGGGCGGTGTGTTCGCCGACACGGGAGGCAAACTTGCGGTCCAGTTCCAACACGACGAGACCGGCTTCCTCACCATTTCCCTACCCGGAGGCCAGCAACTGGAGGTAATGGCCACCACCACGGATCTGGCCAAAACGATCCACTTTGCTACCAACTTCGACTTTTCGAAGATCGCCATCTTCGGCCTGTTGAGAGTTGAGGAAACCGAGGGAATCGAGGGGGGCCTCATCGTCAAGGGGAAGATCGACCCTGCAACCGACCGCATCGCCATGCTCACCACCGCCCCTCCCTACACTGTGGAAGTAGACGGGAAAGAGGTGGACTGCGAATACGACCAGGACACGCTGCTGCTGGATTGTGAGGTTCAGCCTGATGCTCCCTTGGAAGGCTCTGCCTCCCAGGGTGAAACCTACATGAAGCAGGAAAGCTACACCGGCAGCCCGTCGGAACTGGGTATCGATTATGCTCCCGACGCGTTCACGACCATGGACGGCCTGCCTCCGGCGCTGCAGACTCCCGGCATCTCGGTAACCAATGGTGTGGCATGGTACGTCACCGAGGTCACCCTCGGGCCGATTCCGCCAGGCCAGCAGGGATTCCTCAAAGTGGAGGGGGTCTCAGACCTGGTTTCCGTCTTCCTCAACGGCACCTACGTTGGTTCTTCCATGGGCCTCGGCAACAGCCCCATGACGCCCATGGACGTTTCCATGGGCTTGCCCGCGGCCGGCTTCCGCATTCCCGGAGGCCTGCTGCAGCAGGGGCTCAACACCGTGGCGCTAAGGGTCTTTACCTGGGGTCACCCCACCGCCGGCTTGCCCATGGTCTACTCGGCCGCACCGCTCCTGCCACCGGAACTCGACCCGTTTGCAGCAGTGATTCCGCACCTGGCCATCGCCGGGCTCAACCCTGTTGCCGGCAAGGGCGTGCAAGGCTCCGCGACTATCACCGTCGGTGTGTCTTCTACGCCGTTGCCCGGCCCCTGGACCGTGTCCGTCGGCGATGCCAACGGCACCGGCAGAACATTGGGCATGTTGCAGGGTTGGCACAGCCTGGCGCCCGCTGAATCTGCGGCCACCAACAACGGCTTCAACCCGGTACCCGAAATCACCGAGGAGATCTCCCTTCCACTTCTCGAAGGGCAGTTCACCTGGGTCACGCGCTCGTTCTCATCGGAGCAGCTCACCGCCGAAGGCGGCTTCGAGTTGGCTATCGCCGGTCGCAGCGCATTGGCCATGGTTTTCCTCAACGGCCTGCCTATCGGAGTGTGGGCCTCCGACGAGGAATCCATCAGCCAGGGGCTGCATTCCGAGTTGGTCCAAGGGGTGGGCACCCGGCAACTCCTCGCAGATCTATCCCACGGCCACTTCTTCTCTTCTGAAGACACCATACCGCTGCCGTGGCAACTCCTGGGGAAATCGGGAGGACTGGACAATCGTGTTTCCTGCCTCGTTATGGACATTTCGCCGGCCACCGACATCGATCTGGTAATCCCTTCCATCGGGACGATCTCGGGTCTCGGCAAGCTCACCCGCTTCGAGGTTCTCTTCAACACGGCTGAAGCCTATCAGGCCGGCGGCTCTCTGGAAGGCTCCCCGGCATACTGGAAAGACGTCGAAGTTGCTCTCCTGCCCCCCCCGCCGCCGGAAGAGTAGCCACCGGCAACACCCGCTCCGACCTTGGGCAAATCCTTCTCTTTTCTTAACGTTGATCTTCTTGACATTTACCCTAACGTGAGTTTTCATTGTATCCGCAGGCTATTTAAACCGGGAGATACGTCGTCCTTATTCTCCAGGGGAGGAATTCCATGTTTGTTGTCTCGGTTCGGGAAAGGGGCAAAGAAGAGCACAAGTTCACGTTCAGGAAAGAGAAGATCACCGTTGGCCGCCTGAGGGCCAATGACATCATTCTGCCTAAGCGTAACATCTCGAAGAAACATGCCCAGATTGCTGAAGGATCCGATTCTGCGGTCCTACTCTCAGACCTCGGAAGCACCAACGGCTCGTTCATCAACGGAAAGCGGATCATGGAGGAGGTCCAAGTGTCCCCGGAAGACAAAGTCTTCATGGGCGACTACATCCTTCAGATCGAGGTAATGAGCGACAAATCCGCTATCGAAGACGCAGGGATGACCGATCTCGGTGGTCTTGAGGCCGACGGCGAAGCCCCGGACAAGCCCACAGTGGCTGAAATCGACTCCGACCTGCTCGAAGAGGAACTGCAGCGCCTTGGGTTGCCCGAAGAGGACGACGGTTCGGCGGGACCCGCCACGGTAGTGGTCGACCCGTCTGAAGTACCCTCCGAGCTGCCGCCTGATCTCGAGCTGCCGGGTGATGACCTCCCGGGCCCGCAGACGTCCACCGGCCTCAAAGCAGCCGACCCGAACGCAGAAGAAACCGACGCCATGACCTTGAGGGTCAACGATCTTCCCGAAGACCTGGAAGAGCCGGAAGAAGAGCTTATCGATATCCCATTGCTGGAAGAAGAACCTGAGCCGGAACCTGAGCCGGAACCTGAGCCGGAACCTGAACCGGAACCCGAGCCGGAACCGGAACCCGAGCCGGAACCTGAGCCGGAACCTACACCGGCTGAACCGCTGGAGCCGCCGCAAGAGGCAATTCTGGAGCCGGCCGTGGTAAAACCTCCGCCTTCCATCACCGGCGTAATCAAGCCGTTTGTGCCTGAAACGGCCCCCGAACCTTCAGTGCGGGAGCGGTTGGGGCGCAGCTACGCACGGGTAGCCGCAGAATTCGACGAGTGGGCTGCCGGCGCCAAGGACTACAACGAAGGCCAGGCCCTCGATTTTGTCTCCCGGCAGCTTGCCGGAGCACTCAAGAACGAGGCCGGTCCCGAAGTCATCGATCAAGTGTCGCGCCAGGTTGCAGGAGAACTCACGGGCCTGGGCGCCGCGGCCAAGCTGCTTGACAACGGCAAGGTCGGCGAGATCTTCGTCGCACCTTCGGGGCGCCTCATAGCTTACGACTGGCGGGGCGGAATCGTCGACACCGACGCCGCCCTTTCCTGCTCCGCGGCCACCCAGCGGCTGGCCGACAGGCTCGGCGCTGACGCCGGTGGACCGGAGACGGAAGGCTTCCTGGAAACGCGGCTGCCGGACGGCACTGCGGTGCGGGTGCTCTCTTCACCCTTCGCCGCCGAAGAACCGGGCATTAGATTCGTGAAACCGTTCCAGACTGAGCTTTCGTTGAAGAAACTGGTGGAAAGCGGAGTGGGCTCCGCAGACCAGGTCAGCAGGCTGCAACAGGCCCTTGACGGACAGCGTAGCATCATCGTGGTTGGCCGCGAGTCGCAAACCAACGCCATCGTGGTCTCCTCAATGACCGCATCGATACCGGCCCACCGCAAGGTGCTGGTGTGCGGCGACAGGTTCTCCGGCAGCGCCGCAGGCGAGCATTTCCTTCTCTTCAATGCCACTGCCCTCACCTCGCCCAATTTCGCCGATGCCATTTCCGTGATGGACTGCCACTGGGTAGCCGCAGATAATTGCGGCGGGGAAGCTGCGTGCGCAGTACTCAAGCTCGGTGCGGTCCACCAGGTGCCGTTTATCCTGTCCATGAGGATGAACAGCCCGGGCAACACCTTCGCAACTTTACGGGCCGCAGCGGGTGAGCCCGATAAGATCTCCCAGTACATCAACACCGTGGGCCCCGTGGTCGTGTCGACTCGCAGAGACGCGGATGGCGTCGACCGTATCGAGGGTCTCTACCTCTTCTCCACCCACGGCGACCACGGCAAACTGGTTCCCGTCACCGGCTAATGGCCTCCGACCGATACCCTCTCGAACTTGTAGTAAGCAGACAGGGCGAACCAGACCGGCATTATCCGCTTAGCGACGGCGTCTACGTTATCGGCAGGAGCGCCTCCTGCGAAATCTCGGTCCCCGTATCGTCAATTTCCCGCCGCCACGTCAAGCTGACGGTTGACCAGGGCCGCGCCGAGGTCACCGACCTCGACAGCCTCAACGGCACCTTTCTCTCCGGCCAGCAACTGGAGGCATCCTCGGCCCTCAACCCGGGCCAGGTGTTGAGCCTCGGCGAACTGGAAGTGAGGATCGTGCCCCGCCGGGCGGGTGAGGCGGGGCCGGTGCCCGAAGCGTGGCTTGAAGTACTCAATACATCGCTGAAAGGCCGACTGTTCCACATTACTTCGGCTACCGGAGTAATCGGCCGCAGCCACACCGCAGACCTGCAGGTCAACCACCCCACGGTCTCCAGGGCCAACACCTTGCTCAGGTTCTCCGATGAGACCCGCGGCTGGATGGTGGAGGACATGGAGAGCGCCAACGGCACCTACGTCGACGAGGCAATGGTCACCCAATCCCTGGTCAAGGGAGGAGAGCGGATCCGCGTCGGGGATGTGGAGTTGCTGTTCCATATCGGAAACCGCCCGCCGCCGGAGCGCCGCTACGGATTGTTGATGCTGCTGCTGGTGATGTTGGGACTGTCTATCGGGCTGTTGGTCGTGAACCTGTTTTCGTCCGCGCTCGACTAGTCTGCCGGGGGCGGCTGCCCCTGTTCTTCCTTAGCTTTCTTCAGCTCTTTCGACAACGCCACCATAAACTTCAGCGACACGATAGGCGGAATCTTCCGGTCCGCCTCCAGCAAAGCTGCGATCTGCTTCGGCCTCTTCCCCGCCTCAGCCTGCTCGATTATGAACGGAGTCACCTCTGACAAAATCCCCCCCCAGTCATGAAGCTCCCGGGGAGTCATGGCGATCTCCTTCTTCAACTGCACATTAATGATCAGCAGGAGCGATGCATAAACCACTGCGAACCAGCCGACATTGACCTTGAAAAGGGTAAGGTCCACCACGAACCAATCCAGCCAGAGTGAAGACACGAGCATGCCGATGCCGGCTACGCCCCAGAAAGCCATCCAGTTCCAACGCATAGGATCCTAGTTGGTTGTGCACTCAGGCCAGATGTTGCGGAAATCCAGGTTGAAGTACGGATTGTAGCAGTACTCGATGGACCATCCCGACTCCCCGTCGAAGTCCGCCCACTTGTTGCCCTGATCGTGGCGCTGCTTGAAATGTACCGCGGCATCGAGGAACCACACGCCACGAGGCATTTCGTAGAAAGTCGTTCCGTTCTGGGGATAGTAGCGCCAGGCCCACGGGGGACGGCCGTTGTCGTTGCCGATGGGGTCTACAAACACCGACGGCATCGGCTCCTTGATCCCCGGCCGGTTTTTGAAAATGGTGCTGATAAACGGCTCGTAAGAATAGGTGGAGCCCCACATCTTGTTGTCGCCAACATCGTTGCGCCGCGGCCACCAACCTTCCAGGAGGTGGGAGAGGCTGTACCCGACATCGGTGAGCGCCTCCGGGAACTTGCCGCCGGTCTTTTCTATGGGGGTGGCCGCACCCTTGTACTTCAACTCGATCTTCTTCATGGACGCTTTCACGCCCGCGTTGATGACACAGCCGTCCATGTAGTTGTTGTTCTCATCGAGCCAGAGGCACGACTCGTGCTCCTGCGCACTCAGGTACGCCACGTAGTGACCGTTGGGAAACAGGTCCGCGGCTTCGTAACTGCCGTCGAACTTGTGGGACGTGAAAGTGCCGTCCGCACTGATCAACCCCGAATCGGTGGTCACGAATGAAAGCGAGCGTTCATCCAGGTCCTTCTTGAAATAGGTTTCCAGTGCAATGGGCGCCTCGTCGGACTTGCGCACCAGCACCATCGCACCTGCCACGTCGTTACCGAAACGACTGCTCTCGGATTCGGCATAACGATACGGCCAGTAGAAAATGTACTGGATGAAGAAATGGCTCTTGGTCTCGATGACCGAGTAGTAGACGTGGGGCTCAACCTTCACCGCATCGATGACTATGTAGTCCACGTTGTCCGCGGCCACCCAGTCACCGTCAAGGTCGTACTTCGTCGGATAGTCGTATTCCGGATGACTTGAATTGGTCTCCTGGTAGATGGCGGGGGCAAATTTGGCCGCCAGCTCGAAGTACTTGGTCAAAGTGTTGGTGGCCGCGGTGTAGAAAGTGAACTGGTAGGTGTTCCCCATCTGATTGCCGGCCAGATCCTTGATCATCGGCTCAAGGATCACGGTGTAGGGAGAAGACGGGAAGACCGCACCCTTGAAAGTGATTTGCAGGGTGGTGGTGTCGTCGTCAGTGAACTGGTAGTCGAGGTTCAGAAGCGTGCCTACCGCATCCTTAACCTTTACCGTCGTGTCCGCAATGGTAGGTTCGTGGATCGGCTCGGTGAACACTACTGTGACTACAAAATCCTCGCCTTCACCGGGCAACGCCACACCCATTTCGTCGTCAGCCGGAGATGTCGATTCCACCCACGGCGGCTCGAAGTCGGGAATCAGGTCCACAAAAACAACCTCTACGTCGGTGGGAAACACCGGCGTATCTTCAGGAACGATCTGATCTTTCCCGGTGTCCTGCTTCCCTCCCGTGTCTCCACCGGCGTCGGGAAGAGGTGTTACCACGTCGGGCTTGTCTTCTACGTCCGGAGGCGTAACGACCCCCTGACAGGAAGCGGTCTCCGTATCGCAACCGCCGGGGCAGGCCTCGCTGACCAGCCACACTCCAGTCTCTGAGCAGATCAGCACCGCCGGCTCACCCTCTTCCGACTTACCGCACCCTGTAGCACCGGTGATCTGGCAATCTTCCCACTCCGTCGCCAGGGTTCCGCCGGTCTCCGACGAACATCCCCACATCACGCCCATGGCGAGGAGCAATATGGCAAGCACGTACCTCATCCGTGACCTCCGCGTTTATCGCGGAGTGTACCGTACAAACCGATGTTCTGGCAAGTTGCTATTCCAGATTATCCATCATGTGGATCGCTTCCTGCTCGGTATCTTCCTGCTCTGCAGCCCTTTGGAGGCGTTTCTTGGCCTCGACGGGGCGGTCCATCTCGATGAGGAGTTCCGCCTCCATCAAGTCCACTTTGCCTGCGGTGCGATACTCTGCGCAAACGCCGGAGCGGAATTGCTTGAGGACGTTCAGCGCGGCGGCGTGCTCGCCTCTCTTCTTCAACTCGACCATCTTCTGCCACAACCCGGCGCATTCCACCGTGCGGTCCTTCTTCTGCTCCTCTGCCACAGCCTTGAGTTCCGCCCCGTGGGACGGCGCTTCGGCCTTGGTCTTCTTCTTTGCCGCTTCCTTCATAACCGGAGCGGCAACCTCAGGCGCGACTTCGGCAATAACTCCAGCGTCAGCCGGCTCTGCCACGGCAGTCTCGGTTATTGCGAAGCTGACCTTGGACTTCTCCGTTTCCCCGGCATCCTCTTCCTCGGGTGGTCCCGCCGCTACTGCAGCCATGGGCGCCAGCTTCCCTTCCGCAGCCGCCTCGTCAAGGTCTCCACCTCCCGTGGAACCGGCGCTGTCCTCGCCATCCTGCACCGACTTCGCCAACACCGGCGCGGGGTCAACCAGGGTTGAGTCTGAATGAACCGAGGAGTCAACTCGACTCACGCTGCTGAACTCGCCGATACCTTCAGCGTCTTCAGCGACATAGTTGTCGTCCGCAGCTACCGCAGGCACCAGCGCCGGGGCCGGCATCTCGGCCGGCTTCACCGGCATCAGCGGCGCCTCTGCAGGCTGCGCTCGATTGGGGGCAACGCCCCCGGCACCCAAATCCTTGTCCTGCTCCCGCCGGTCAGCCCCGGCCGGAGCCTCCTCCTTTTTTGCTTCCAGAACCGTGCGTTCCGATTCCCTCTTCTTCTCCTCTTCGTACCAGTAGCCCGCCGCCCTCTCTCTCTGCGCCTTGCCGTCATCCGGGGACGGCTCCGCCGGTTTCGCAACCGTCAATTGGTCTTCGGCCTTCGGTTCGTCCTTTGCAGGCAATTTCTTGACCTGAGACTCTCCGGAGACCCGGGGAGGAATGTCCCCGGTAGCGATGTTTGAGGCGGTGCCCTCCGCGCCTTTGCCGCCCCAGTCGGCCCCCGCCTTCTTGACTTTCCTGGCCTGCGTCTTTTTCTTCTTTTCCTTGATCTTCTTCTTCTTGCGGACCTCCCCTGCCTCCTTCTTTGCGACCGCCTCCTTCTTTTCGAGCCCCGCCTCTTCCTTCTCCGCCCGGAGCTTCTTGTCGGCCTTCTGCGCGCCTGAAGACGGCTCCTTCTTTCCGCTCTGCTTGTAGTGAACCTTCTCCGCAACTGCCGCCACGTCGTCGGTCGACGTGTCTACCACCTTGCTTCCCGCCTGCCCGCCAACCGCGGCGGCCGCGGCGGCCCCGTCACCGCCGGACCTTAGACCCCGACGACCTTCCACGAGTTGCTTCACCTCGTCCAGGCCTGCCCCGTCGATGGTCCGGTCCCGGTTCAATCCCGTCCGGATGGAATCGCCGTCGTCTGCAGGGGCCTCGGCCGGGCGCGGACTCTCCGCCGCCTTTTCGGCCTTTGTCGTCACCGGCAGTTCCTGTTCGGGAAGCGTCGGCTTCTCCTCCGCCTGATCGGCCGGCTGCGCTTCGTCCGCAGCACTCACCACGGTCGCCGGCTCCGGCGCAGCCTGCGGAGGCTCCTCTTCCCCCTTGGCCGGCGACATTTCCTTGTCCTTGGCCGGCAGGCCGCTGAATTCTTCGGCTATCCTCTCCCGAGAATCAGGCGCGGTGGGTTTGCGGGCTTCCTGCATCATGTACACACCCACCGCCACCACCAGCACCGCGGCAAACCCCAATCCCATCTGGGGCCGGGTCAGCCAGTAAAGCACCGTCTCCACCAGCGAGGGTGACGACGCCTCAACCGGGCGGCACGCGTCCTGGGCCGCAGCCAGCACGTCGGCGACCACGTCTGCCGGCGGCTCCGGGCCTTCCAACTCGTCCAGCCGGAACAGGAGGCTCTTCAACTCCTCAGCCTCCGCCCGAAGCTCAGGGTGTGCGGCCAGAGCCTTTTCAAACCCGGCCACCTCTTCCGGCGGCAACTCCCCGTAAAGGTAGTCCACCAGAAGTTCTTTGAGCTCGTCGTGCCCCATATGTGTAAAATCGCGGCTCATGATTCGCTCAGGCGAAATCCGCCAGCTCCCTCCTCAGCGCTTCCAGCGCGTACCTCATTCTTGTCTTGGCCGTGTTCACAGGGCAACCCGTGATTTCGGCTATCTCAGCAAAAGGCAGCCCCTGAAACTGCCTCATCATGAACACTTCCTTCTGGTCCGGGTTCAGCGTCTCCAGCGCACTCTCCAGCCGCTCCTCCAACTGCCGCTGCGCGGCATAGCGCTCCCCGTCCGCTCCCCGGGGATCCGGGATCACGTCGGCCAACGTCCCCTTCTCCTCTCCCGGGCGCAAAGGAGCCGACAACGACACGGTCCGCAACTTCTTCTTCTTGTAATAATCGATGAGCGTGTTCCGAACCACAGTGAACAGCCAGGTTGAAAACTTCTGGTTCGGGTTGAACGTCTTCGCGGCCCTGATAACCTTGTAAAACGAATCCTGGAACAGCTCCGCCGCTTTGTCCTTGTTGTACACATTTCGATAGATGAACGCATACACGCGACGCTGGTAACGTTCCATGAGAACGTTGAAAGCCTCAGCATCTCCTGTTGCGAACCGCTTCATCAGTTCCTCATCAGTTACATCCGGTGACTGCCCCGGTGCGCTCGCTTGCCGGCCGACTCCGGCCCACAAGACACCGCATATTACGATGCATGCAGCCAAAAGTTCTCCGGCTGCCGCAGGGATCGCCCCGGTGTAGTGTTGGAAACTGATGACATCAAGCCACAGGTACAAGGCCCGTTACCCCTCAGTCGCAGTACGCATTATCCGGCTCGTCGAAAACCACGCCGTAGCTTGCGGACAGATTTTCGCCTTCGGCGACAAGCTCGTCACACGATATGGCGCCATCGTGATCCAGGTCAGCATTGTAAGCACCGCCGTAGCCGTCCAGCCGGACCAAGTATAGCCGGTTGCGCTCCTGGTTGACAACGGTTACGTTTTCGCTCTGGCACAGCGGCTGGCTGCCTCCCAGGAGGTTCTGTTTTGAGCCGGCCTGAAAAGGTCCGGACGCTGATTCCGCACCCTCGAACTCACCCTGGTACACCGAGACCGAGCGCTGGACCACGTACATCTCGCACACGTCCTCACCCAGAATGAGGGTGACGCCGGGGTTGCCGTCGCCGTCCTGGTCGGTGACCCGGGGGTCATCCGCGGACACGGGCAGCTCCTCGGTGAACGGCTCATCAAGCTCGAGCCCCCACAATTCGACAATGGGCTCGCACAATATCGACGCGCCGGCAAGATCCACTTCTCCGTCCGGGGCGCCGCCGGCCAGGCCGACCTCACACCTGAACTCCACAGCCGGCATGGTTTCGAAGATCACCGTTGGAATGTTGGCCGCCAGGTCCATGACGATGGGAGTCAACTCCTTGCGGCAGTTGCGCATGCTCGCATCGAGCCACAGCCGTCCGCCATCGAAGTCGGCCCCCGCCGGCTTCGTTTCCAGCAACGCCCAAGTCCAGGTAAGGTTCTCGATGACCGTCGCGCCCAGCACGTTCACGCAAGTCGCAGTCTGCAGCAGCAGGCCCCAGGTGCCGGCAAGCGCGGTCCCGGAATCAACGACATCAGAACCGCCGAAGTCTGCGCCGGACAGATCCGCGGAAGAGACCAGGTCCACGGCCGGAAACAGCCCCTCTTCCCGCTCGGCGCGGCAGCCGCAAACAACAACCAGCAGCATCGCGGCCACCGCCATGTGCCTCAGTCCCGCCAACCTATTCCTCCGCCTCTTCGTTTCCGAACAGCCAGGACACCGTGACCCCTCCGGCCAGGATAAACCCGCCGGAGGTAAACCCGGGAAACCCCGGATTCCCCGTCTGTAAACCGGGGCTGTCAAGGTCCTCGTCGCACAGCGATGCGGTATCGGATTCACACGAATCATAATTATCCGCGATTTCCTTCCGGTGGGTAGTGGAAGGCAACATCAGTAGCTGCACATGAAGATCCACCCCGATGTCGTTGCCGAAAACATCTACCGTGCCGCCCACTCCGGAGGCAACCACTACCCGGTCGTTGTCCGCATAGTTGGAACGCCCGGTCTGCTCCGGCACCGAGGATGGCGTGTAGCGGGCGCCCACCCTGGTTTTAAGCCCCCCGAGCCTCAGCTCCGCGCCGGCACCCACATCAATGGAATCGTTGAACCCGGCGTCTTCCCCCGCGGCATTCTTGTACCCGCTCCACGACAGATAGCTACCGTCAACCGCCAGGCTCAGCTCCTCCCCTTCATAGCCTAAGCCGGCGCTAAAGGTACGCGGTGAGAAATGCAGGGTGAACTCCATGGGCTGCTCCATGACGTAGGAGTCTTTGCCCTCCAGGCCATGAAGCTGCACAACGTTGACACCGCTCATTGTATAGGCGTGTTCGTCCCGCAGCGACATGCCCGCGGTAAAGCCGGGGGCAAAGTCCACGTTGAGGCCCGCCATGAGCGAAAGCCTGGAATCCTGCTCCACCGACAGATTCATGTCCACGGTGGAAGGGTTGGCCGGATTGGGAGTGTATACCATGGTGGAGGAATTGGATGCGGTGGCAAAGGAAAACCCGATCCCCAACTGTAGCCACTCCGTGGCTCGAAGGGCCAGGCTGGACATAATGTTCTGGGTCTGCAACCGCTCCCCGATAAGCTCAAATCCCACCCGGTTGGAGAAAAACTGCTCCTTCTCGTTAGCATAACGGCTCACCTGGTTGCCTACCCCCGAAGAGGGGACGAAAACGAGGAACCCGGCGGAGATGATGTCGCTGCCGAAATCGAAGGTAGTGCCCACGGTCACCCCCCACATGGAGGGCAGTTCTACGGTGTCGTCACGCGGGTTCAGCAGATATCCGTAGTACTGCGGGTCGTAGCCGGCCGGACGCGGCATGAGCAGAACGCCAAGGTCGGCATAGGCGTGTTGGAACTCCACACAAAACGACGTCGGGACCTTCATCAGCCTCGCCGGATTGTAGAAGAGCGCGGAGAAATCGTTGGCCGAGGCGACCCCCACGCCACCCATTCCCTGACTGCGGGACGAAGTCCCGAACACCTCCAACATGTTGGCAAACGCGAAACTTGGCGCAGTCGCTACGCTGAACACCAGAAGTATGCTGACAAGAACACGTCCCATGACCCCAGTTTATGCCACGGGATGCAGCGACAGGTCAAGGACGAGGTCTCGACCCGCCAGCCCGAACTCCTCCAGGGGCAGAACGATGCTGGTGCCGGCCCGACTGCCTGCCGCGATATTTACCGCCAGCTTCAGCACCACTTCCTTGTCGCCGCCGCCGTCACAGGCACGGCAGCGGTCTACCCTCCCCTGACGGTGAATGGTGACCCCCCGTCCCTGGCAGTGCCGGCAGGTAAAAGCAACCGGGTAGTTGAGGTAAAAATCTTCCCCGAACAACAGGAAATCGACCGGCACTTCCAACTCAATACGGTCCAACACTTTGCGCCCTGAACCGCGGCCGACGCCGGTCATGAGACCGTTGAAGAGGTCGATAAAATCGCCACTGCCTGGTGCCCGGGAGGCGCCGGTTGGGGCACTGGTTACCGGCGCAGGGCCGGTGTTGGTGGACTCGTCCCAATGATTGTCCCGCAGCCGCTCATACGCCTCTCTAAGCCGGATGAACTCGTCGGCAAACTCCTCCCCGGCCACGTCGGGATGACACTTGATCGCAAGGGTCCGGAACGCGGCGCGCAACTCGTCGTCGCAAGCCTTAGCCCCAACCCCCAGCAATCGAATGTCTTCTCTCTTCCCCATGGACTCCCTTCCTCCACAGACAATGGTACGTCCCGGGCGTACCATTGTCTATGATTTGTGAATTGAACATTGGTAATTGATAATTGATAATTGCCGCTCTACCATAAGCCCATGAGGGCGGCACACAAATGCAACCTGTTCCTGCCGGGCGGTGCGGCCGGCATTCCAGGCTCAGTCACGGCCACGACCACGGGACTGAAGGTCGAGGCGGAGAGGGACGGGGAGCCGGTGCAGGTGGAGCTGGCGTATCATCTGCTGCAGGCCACGAGGGGCGGCTTCAACAACAAGATGCTGGTGTTGTCGGGGGAGGGGCGGGAGGGAGAAGTCTCGCTCTATTTCGAGGACGACTCCTTTGTGAAGGCGTTGGCTGGCATCCGCCTTCCGCCCGGGTTGCTGAACGATCTCACCCGCCTCACCGGCTCAGGGGCAAGGATAAGGAAAATAGCGTTGCTGGTGGGCGGCCTGGCCGTGCTCGCCGCGCTCGGCTGGTTTCTTCTCACCTGGGGCCTTTCCACTGCCGCGGGCCTGGCCGTGGACCAGGTGCCTGCCGAATGGGAAACCGAACTGGGCCGCATGGGCGCCGCCGACATCTTAGGCAAGAACAAAGTCTGCTCCGCACCGGGCGTCAACGAAGCGGTTCAGGAGATGGGCAAGCGGCTGGTTGACGCGGCCGCAGTTCCGGACCGCAAGTTCACCTTTTTCGTGACCGACAGCCCGGACGTCAACGCGTTCGCCCTTCCCGGCGGATATATTTTCGTGAATTACGGCCTCATCGAAAAAGCGGAAACGCCCGAGGAGGTGGCCGGCGTCCTGGCCCACGAAATCCAGCACGTGCTCAAGCGCCACGGCCTGAAAAACGTGGTGGGCCGTGCCGGCATAGGGCTGATCTTAGGCCTTCTCCTCGGCGACCTGGAAGGCCTGGGCGGCCTCATCATCGGCGCCTCATCCGAGCTCGCCGCGCTCTCGTTTTCCCGGGAACAGGAAGAGGAAGCCGACGCCCTGGGCCTCGACCTCCTCTACGCGGCCCAAATAGACCCCTCAGGCCTCCCCTCTTTCTTCGAAAAGCTAGCCGCGGAACAAGAATCCAAGGGAGCCGCCCTCCCTTCCTTCCTCTCCACCCACCCCGACACCACCGAACGCATCCGCACCCTTACGACAGCCATCGAAAGCCGCGGCCGAGGGGAGGGTAAAGAATTTGCCTTCTCCTGGGAGGCCGCCAGAATCGGCTGCGAGCCGGTGTCTCACACCGACCCGGACACGGCGCCGTAAATACCTCTTGAAAGGAAATGGAACGCTTGCTATATTCGAGCATCATCTTGATAAGACTGACTTTAGACATGTCCAATGGAGGAGACAGATGAAGAAAGTTATCGGTTTGATGGTTATCGCAGTGGTCGCAATGTTCTTTGCTGCCGGATGTGGCAACGATACGGCCAAGAAGGGCCCCGTATATCCCGCATGCGAATCCAACGCTGACTGCAAAGCCAAGGGCGAATTCTGCTACAACAAGATCTGCTCGGAATGTGCGGAAGACGCCAACTGCACCGCGGCCTGCACCCAGTGCACCGAAGGCAAGTGTGAAGGCACGCCTAACTGCTGTACCGCTGACGCCGACTGCCCCGAAGGCCAAAGGTGTAAAGCCGCACCGGGCCAGAAAGAAGGCACCTGCGAAATTCAATAGCACGCTTGACTAGAATACATCTTCCACATCTCTCATCGTAACCGACAACCTGGAGGTTTCATGAGCCAGCGCGCCTTCCGTTACCGGTGGGCTACCTGGGGCGACCTCAACGCGTTCTTCGGCCTTATGCTGGACAACGTGACCAATCTGGTGCTGCTCTGGGTGCTCCTCGCCGGGGCGGGGTTTCCCCGCGATATCTTTTTTACCCTCATGGTGCCCGGCACCGCGCTGGGAGTACTGGTGGGAGACCTCGTCTACTCCTGGATGGCCTTCCGCCTCGCCAAACGCACCGGCAACCGGGATGTTACCGCCATGCCCCTCGGCCTCGACACACCCTCCACTATCGGCGTGGCCGTGGCAGTGCTCATCCCCTGCTTTATCGCCGCCAAGAAGAACGGCATGTCGCCCCACGAGGCGGGCATGATCACTTGGAAGGTAGGCATGGCTACGCTTATCTTCATGGGGATCGTAAAAACCGGCGCGTCGTTCTTCGGTGAATACATCCGCAAGGTTGTTCCCCAGGCAGGCCTGCTCGGCTCCCTGGCCGGAGTCGGCATCACCCTGCTCGGGTTCCTTCCGTTCAAGCACGTCTACCACACCCCGGTGATCGGGCTGGTGGCTTTGGGGCTGCTTCTCTACGCCATTGTCGCGAGGTTGAAGCTGCCGGGGAGGATTCCCGGCGCTTTTGCGGCGGTGATGGCCGGCACCCTTCTCTATTATGTTTTGGGCAGCTTCGACCTGCTGGCCGTAGAGTTCAAGACGCCGGACCCAACCCTGCACTTCGCGCTGCCGCTACCGACTCTGGCCTGGGCAAGCCACCTCGGCGATGCGCTGGCATATCTGCCCTTCGCTATTCCCTTCGGCCTGCTCACCATCGTAGGCGGCATCAACGTCACCGAAAGCGCCCGTTGCGCAGGCGACGATTTCTCCACCAGAAACATACTCCTGACCGAAGCTGGGGCGACCCTGATCGCGGGGTTGTTCGGTGGCGTAGTCCAATCCACGCCCTACATCGGCCATCCGGCCTACAAGGCCATGGGCGGAAGGGCTGCCTACACTATTGCGTGCGGACTGTTCGTGGGGCTGGGAGGGGCGCTGGGATATGTTTCCTGGATCGTCGATGCGATCCCGGCCGCGGCAGTCGCCCCCATCCTGCTGTTTGTGGGATTGGAGATCACGGGGCAAGCGTTCGATGTCTGTCCCCGCAAACACTATCCGGCCATCTTCTTCGCCCTCCTTCCCGTCATTGGCGAGCTGGTGCGCATCGCACTGGTAACTGTGATGTTCGACGAAGGCATGAGGGGCGGTACCCTGGTCGGCGAAGATGCGCAATCGATGTTCAACGTGGCGGTCCTGCTGGGCCACGGCTTCATCATCTCTTCCATGCTGTGGGCCGCGGCATTGGCCAAGCTCATCGACCGTTCTTTTTACCCCGCAGTATTGTACTTCCTGATCATGGCGGCGCTTACTTTCTTTGGCTTCATCCACTCGGTGCTGCCCCACGGCGACGTCTACCTGCCCTGGACGCTCGCTGATGCTTCGCAAGTGTATCGCCTCACCATCTCCTATCTGCTGGTAGGCGGCATGGTATGGGTGCTGTCGCGGTTCCACCGAGAAGAGGTCGAGACGTCATGACCATGTCCACCTATCTGCCCCCCTCGCACCCCCGGGACCTCATGGACGAGGCCGCGCGCACCTTCCGCCTTACGTTCGGGGGCGAGCCCGCCGCGCTGGCCTGCGCGCCGGGGCGCGTGAACATCATCGGTGAACACACCGATTATTCCGGCGGCTTCGTGCTGCCCGCTGCCATTCCCCTCTACACCGTGGTGGCCGCGGGCCTCAACCAGGGCCCGGATCTGGACATCGTGTCATCGGTTTTCGGCCGAGCCCGGGTGCCCGGGGAAGGACCGTCCAAGCGAGGCGGCTTCGAAGACTACCTCGCCGGTGCGGTACGACATGTTGACCTCAGGGGAACCGGCGTCAACCTCTACATCTACTCGACCCTTCCGGTCCAGGCGGGACTGTCTTCCAGCGCTTCCCTGCTGGTCGCCACCATCGCCTGCCTGCTGGAGATGACCGGGGAAGAGTGGACTCCCTTTGAGGTGGCCCTGGCCGCCCAGGAAGTGGAGAACAAGTTCGTGGGAGTGCCCTGCGGCTTCATGGATCAGTTTGCGTGCGCGTGCTCCATGCCCGGCTTCGCCACGCTCCTGGACTGCCGTGACAACTCGCACATGGAGGTTCCGTCCTCCCTTGGCGGCGCGGCCTGGGTGGTGATCAACTCCGGCATCCGCCGGCAGTTGGCCGAAGGGGGCTATGCGGACAAGGTGGCCGGCGTGCATAACGCCATCGAGCGGGTCAACTCGCGCCTCGGCCCCGACAGCCACTTCACCCGGTACCTCCACCATGACGATATCGACGCCCTGGCCCCGGAGGCGGCCCTGGACGAAGAGGAGGTGCGGCTGTTGAAGCACGTCTGCGCCGAAAACTATCGCGTCCATGCCATGCGGTACGCACTGGAGAAGAAAGACGCCGACGCGGCCGGAACGCTGCTGAACCTCGGCCACCAGAGCTTGTCCACCTTGTTCCAGGTTTCCACCCCTTCCATCGATCAGTTCGTCGAAAACGCGCTGGCGCTTCCCGGCGTGTACGGCATGCGCCTCACCGGTGCAGGTCTGGGCGGCAGCCTGTTGGCCCTGGTTGCCGCCTCCTCGCTTGAGGCGGTGTTGCCAAAGCTGGAAGCTTCACTGCCCAATCCAGAAGGGGCGGTTTACCGGATTCCCGGCTTTGCCCGGGGGGTGGAAGTATGGAAGCCCTGATTCTCGCCGCAGGTTTCGCCACCAGGCTGTATCCCCTCACCGAGAACCGGGCCAAATCGCTGCTGGAGGTTGCGGGACGGCCCGCGGTCGAGCACATCCTGGAAAGCCTGTTTCCCCTCAAGAAGCACGGCCTGGAACGCATCGTGATTCTGTCCAACGACAGGTATCTCGACGACTTCCGCCAGACCCTCACCGGACCGTATCCCGTCTCGGTCGTCATTGAAGGCAACGGCGTCAGCACGGAGGAGGGCAAAAAAGGTGCGGTGGGAGACATGGCGTTGGGCGCCCGCCTCATGACGCCGGGAGTGCCTTTCTTCATTCTGGCCGGGGACAACCTGTTTGATTTTCACCTGACCGCGGCGTACCACGGCTTTCAGCAACTGGGCGAGTCAAAACCGCTCATCCTTCTCTACCGGCTGGAATCGGTGGAGGAAGCCGGCATGTACAACAACGTGGGCCTGGACGAGGCAGGCCGCCTGCTTTCATTTGAGGAGAAACCGGCCGCACCGACATCGCCGCTGTTTGCCACCTGCATCTACCTGTTTCCGCCCGACATTGTCGACGATCTCGACGAGTACGAGAGGCAGGGGTGGGATCCCGATAAGGCGGGGAACTTCATCAAATGGCTTGCAAAACGCCGGGACGCGTACACACTGGAGATGCCGGGGCAATGGTTCGACATCGGGAGTGTCGAGGTGCTGGCCGCGGCGGACGCACATTTTCGGAGGACCCAATGAGGGCCGTAGTGCTGGCGATTGCTGTATGTTTGCTGCCCATGGCTGCGAACGCCTCAGCTAACGAGCACTACCTGACACTGGGCGGACAGTACATGCCGGTGGCCATAGGCGACGACACGTTTCACACGCCTTCGCTGACGTTGGGCTATGGATATTTCGTAAACGATTTTTCGGTGCTGGAAGCAGACCTCTACTACGGCGGCCTGCCCGAAGATGGCGCCTACCGGCAGTTCGGCGGCGGCCACGCCGCGTTCCGCCTGCTTATCGACGCGACCCAGTGGGTACCATCGGTAGGAATGGTCGCTGGCTGGCTGGCAACTCACTCCACCGAAGCCGGCCTGGAGTCGGGTGCGCCCTACGCCGGCTTCTCCCTTTGCCTTGAGCGCCGCACCACGCGGGAACGTTCCCTCTCAGCCTGCGCCGAAGGCGCCAGCTTCCCCCTCTCCGACGACTACCAGTCAGTCTATTTCATCAACCTCAACTTCAACGGATACCTCCCCTACTTCTTCGAGTAAGCGGATTTGCGTGAGCCCGAATAGCAGCGTACAATTACCCGGGTTGAGTCGGCATGAAATGGAGGAACACGATGAAGCAATTCAAGAACTGGCGATTGATGGTTCTGGTTTCTGCGCTCAGCCTGGGGCTGTTCGCGCTGTCGTGCGGAGGCGACGAAGAACAGGAAGAGGGGCCGCCACTGCCGCCGGAAGGCTCCATGCGCATCGAACTGGCGCTGTTCGAAGGGGGAGAGAACCTGGCCACCGATGAAGGCAAAGCCGACGGAGTGGGCCCAAAAGCCAACTTCAACAATGCCGCGATTCGAGTGTGGTGGCTGAATACCGCCATCGCCTTGAACCTGGCGGTCCCGGTGGTCACCTTCGCCGCGGCACTGTCGGACAACCCGTCATACGCAGACGGGGAGTGGCTCTGGGATTTTTCCACTAAGACAAATGATGGCAAGGAAGTCAGCGCGGTGCTGAGAGGGTGGTTCGACGGCGGGCTGAAGGAGGGGATCTTCCTCAACCTTGAAATGAAGGTCACCTGCGAGACGTGCAAAGTGCCTACCGAAGACTACATCTGGTACACCGGCAGATTCAACACCGCAGGCACCGACGGCCACTGGCAGTTCTTCAACCCGGAAATTGCGCAGGAAGACCAGACCTTCATCAAGATCGAATACGACGTCACCGACGACACCCACAAGTCCCTTATCTTCACCAACCTGCGCACCGACGGCCATGAAGACGCCGGCGACATTATCGAGTACTCGGTGGACGGCGACACCGCCCACGTGTCGGTCCACGACGAGGACAAGGCGCTGGACTACACCACGGAATGGTCCCTCTCCGACGGCACCGGCTGGCTGATCGTCCCCGACTTCAACGAGGGCGAAAAGGCGTGTTGGGACGGGGCACAACAGAATGCGGAGTGTAAGTAGGCAGGTGGTAGCAACGGATAGGCGGTAGGCGGTAGGAACGGCTAACTGCTAACGACTAACTGCTAACAGCCAACAGCCTGACGACTAACGGTTCTTCTTTCTTTCCAGGGCAGACTTGATAAACGAGACGAAGAGCGGGTGCGGCTTCAAGGGCCGTGACTTGAATTCGGGATGGGCCTGGGTGGCTACGAACCAGGGCTGGTCGGACAGTTCCACCATCTCGACGAGGCGACGGTCGGGGCTGATGCCGCTTATCACCAGTTCGCCCTGTTCCAGTTTTTCAATGTAGTCCGGGTTTACTTCGTAGCGGTGGCGGTGTCGTTCGCTCACCTGCGCCTTTCCGTACGCGGCGCGCACTGCCGACCCTTCTTTGAGGTCGCAGGGATAGCCGCCCAGGCGCATGGTTCCGCCCATATCGATTTCGTCCAACTGCTCGGGCAGAATATCGATGACAGGGTAGGGAGTGTCCGCATCGAATTCAGTGGAGTTGGCGCCTTCAAGGCCCAGCACGTTGCGCGCATATTCGATAACCGCTAACTGCATGCCCAGGCACAACCCCAGGAAAGGCACTTTGCGGCTGCGCACCAGCTCCACAGCCTTGATCTTCCCTTCCACACCGCGGACGCCAAAGCCCCCGGGCACCACTACCCCGTCGATTTCGGTAAGGTCTTCGTCCTTTCCCTTTTCAAGGCGCTCGGCGTCGATGTAATGCAGGTCAACCCGGCAGCCGTTGGCCACGCCGCCGTGCACCAGCGCCTCGTTGAGGCTCTTGTAGCTCTCCACCAGACCGGTGTATTTTCCGACGATGCCGATGGTTACCCGCTCCGGTGCATCCTTGTAGTCCGAAACGAACTTCTCCCAACTGGAAAGGTCCGGCTTCCGGGCCCAGATGTTGAGCATCTCGGTAATGCGTTCGTCGATCCCTTCCTCGTGGAGGCGGGAAGGCAGTTCATAAATGAAATCCACATCCTGCGCGGCCATCACACAGTGGCGCGGCACGTTGCAGAACAAGGATATCTTGGCTTTCAAGTCGTCGGTTAGCGCCTGCTCGGTGCGGCAGACGATGATATCGGGCTGGATACCGATCTGCCTCAATGCGGCCACCGAATGCTGGGTCGGCTTGGTCTTCACCTCTCCGGCGCTCTTGATATAGGGCACCAGGGTAAGGTGGACGAAGAGGGTGTTCTCCCTTCCCAGGTCAAGCCGCACCTGGCGAATCGCCTCCAGAAACGGCAACCCTTCGATGTCGCCCACGGTGCCGCCCACTTCCACCATGACGCAGTCAAGGCCCTTTCCCGCCTCGATGATGCGGCTCTTAATTTCGTCGGTGATGTGAGGAATGACCTGCACCGTAGCGCCTAAGTACTCCCCTGCCCGCTCTCGCCGGATCACCGTCTCGTACACCTGGCCCGAGGTGAAGTTGTTGAGCTGGCTCATGTTGGTGGTGATGAAGCGCTCGTAATGGCCCAGGTCCAGGTCGGTTTCCGCGCCGTCTTCCGTGACGAACACTTCGCCGTGCTGGTACGGGCTCATGGTCCCGGGGTCTACGTTGATATAGGGGTCGACCTTGATGAGTGAGACTCTAAGGCCCGAAGCTTCGAGGATCGCAGCCGCGCTGGCCGCGGTAAGTCCTTTTCCCAGAGAAGAAACCACTCCCCCGGTGACGAAGATGAACTTCGTGGTTCGCTTGTTGGCCATTCAAAAGAGATGCCGGCGTCTCCTCAAGGGGAGAGCTAAAGCTCTTCCTTAAAGGCAGCTGCGGGCCGAAATACGACGGTTCTGCTCTCAGGGATGTCGATGGTGGCGCCAGTCCGGGGATTCTTTCCCTTGCGGGCTGCCCGGGTCTTTACTGCGAAGGTGCCGAAGCCCGGATATGCGAACCGGCCGTCATTGACCAGGGATTCTTTCAGTCCGTCGAACACCGCGTCGACCAGGTCTGCTGCGAACCTCCGGGGGAGGTCGCCTCGCACCGCATCAATCAGTTCCGCTTTTGTCATTTATGTCTCCCTATGTGACTGGTGAATCTGAGCACTTTGAAACCCTCAAAATCAAGGTCTAGCATCATTGGATCTTGCTTGCAAGCGAAAAAGGGGAGGGTTCGCGATGAAGGAACCGGAAGGCGCTAGAAGGAGTAAAGAAGCCCAAAGTCCAACGCTCCCGGCTCCTCTTTTACCAGGCACGAGCCGTCCACCGGATCCACGTCTCCGCAGCGGCGGTCCAGCACGAAACCGTAGTCGAGGCGCAACGGGATGGTGCCCCCAATGAGCCAGCGGACGCCGGCGCCCATGGAGAAGCGGAAGCTGTTGCCGTGGAACTCCGACAGGCCGTCGCTGAGCGCGCCCACATCGACGAAGGAGGCAGCCCACAGCCCGGAAGCCCGAAGCAACGGGAACCTCAACTCCATCGATCCGTTTACGACGGTGTCGCCGCCCACCACGGGTTCAAACTCTTCGTATTGAATCGTCTCTTCAGCATCGTTCTTCTCGCTTTTCAGCACGAGCTTGGATTGAGGTTCACCTTCCTTGTGGTACTGCAACACACCGCCGGAGGGGAAGCCGCGCATGCCGTTGGTGCCGCCCAACAAGAAACGCTGGTTGTCAGGCAGATTGCCGCCCCCTTCCGACACGCTGTCTCCATAGTGGATGTTAGTGGCCAGCACCAGCGCCTTTCTAAACGACAGGTAAAGCTGCGTGCCCAGTTCATACTTCCAGAAGTTCTGCCGGCTCCGCCGCCCGCTGGAGTCCTCGGCCGCGGCGTTGATGTAGGACACGCTGGTCCACACCAGGGTGCCCGATGTCGGATTGATGGGGCTGTCGCGCCAGTCGAACCGCACCGTCGGGGAAGCCTCCACCTGGAACTGGTAGGGCTCCTCCTCCATGGTGTCCGGGTCCAGCCAGGAGATGTTGGAGAGCTTGGTGCGCAGGGACAGAAAGACCCCTTCCAGCAACGGCCTGGAGAACTGGGTCTCCACTCCGTACTCCTTGGTGTCCAACGCCTTGAGCACCCTGTCGTCTATGTACAGAGGCGTCACCCGCATGGTGAAGTCCGACGACAGGAAGCGCCGGTCGATGTAGGAGGGGGTAAACGCAAAGTAGCGGAACGGGTTGGTGGTGGACATGCCGTAGCTCACCGGCAGCGATACCGTCTTGCCCAACCCCATGAAGTTGAAATCGGAATAAGACAATTCGGTCATGAGCAACACGTCAGGGAAGAGAATCCCATGGAAACTGGCCGCGCCGGACAGGGGCGCACCGGTGTTGTGCAGCGACGAGGAGAGCACATCCGCGGCCAGGGGATGCATTTCAACGTCGGTCTCGCGGTACTCGGGGCCGAAACCGGAGGCCTGCATGGTCTGGAATCCGAAGGACAGATAGGTGAAACGGGTAGCTGCTTCTTCCACTGTAACAACCAACGCCACCTTCTCACGGGGCGGCTCTTCGTCCTCACCGATGATGGTAAGGCGAACCGAAGAAAACACTCCCAGGTTGCGAAGCCGGCGCATAGCATCATCGACCTTGCCGCGGTCCAACGGCTCCCCTTCCCGGGGGAAATCCCTTTCCACTACTCCCCAGGTAGTCTTCAAGTTCCCGACCACCAGAAACTCGCCCATGAGGTGCCTGGTTCCTTCCTCTACCCGGATAGTGACATCGACCCGGAGGGACCGCACCTTCTCCATATCGCATTCACTCTCCGGCACCTCGGGTTCATGGCCACGGCAGGTGACCTTGGTCTGCATGGAGTATCCCAGCTCCCGGTAAACTGCCTCCAGGGAATACACCGAACTGCGCACCAGTTGCGGACTGAACGCGCCGCCGGGCTGTAGTTCCAGATTCATGAGCACGTCGTCGGCCGAAAAAGCGGTCATGCCTTCGATCCTCAGCGCCTTGACGCGGCTCCCTTCTCCTTCGTCGATGCGGACGACAATGCGCACCGCGTTTTCCCAATCCGGCTTGATGACGTCGAAAGCCCGCTCGCCCATGACGTAGCGATAGATGGCCTGGTCGTCTTTGCGAATGAGTTGCACCCGCATATCGTAGTTCTCTTCCCCCGGGGCATCGGGGTACTCGAGGCGGAAGTAACCCCGGTCCCAATACGCACTCCGAATGGAGTCCAGGTCGCCAAATAGCTGCTCCACCTGGAGGAACCCCCCGACGTCGAAGAAATCGTAGCGACGAGTGCCGATGAGGCCCAGCAACTCTTCATCGGTAAACGCTTTATTGCCCTCGAACCGGATCTCCCTGATCTCGGCCGGTTGGCCCCGGGTAATGCGGTATACGACCCCGCCGATCAGCGGATAGGGCCAACCGGGGTACATGGTGCGGTAGTCGGTAAACTGCATCTCCACATGGGCGAACAGGAACCCGCGCAGCCGGTAGAACACCAACAGCTCTTCTATGCCTCGCTGCGCCTCTCTCTCGTCGAGAATACCCGACTCCCGGAAGGGCAGGGCAGCGTACAGTTCCGGATTGTCCACTTTCCCGTAACCAGCTCCATAGGGCTCGGCATCTTCCCGTTCGTGAAGCAAAATGGAGTAGCAGCGGGTCACTCTCACCGAAATATTGAGTTCCTCTGACTCGGCATCGAATTTGACCTTGACCCTGGGAGACTGGAAGCCATACTGCTGCACAAAAGAGCGCACCACCTTCTTCACCGTGCGTGCAGTCCGGTTGGTGTAGAGGTCCCCTCTGCCCACGTCGATTATGCGGCTGAGTTCTCGCTCATTCAGGCGGGGGCATTGATACTGCTGAGGCACATCTGACTTGTCCCACGGCCCGTCGATGACGAACTTGACATTGCCTACCCGTGTTACCCGACCTTCGTCAACGGTGATGACGATGTCCACCAGGTCAGGAGCTTTCAGCTTCGTACCGGATGTTATCCTGGCGCTGTCAAGGCCCTGCTTGCGCACATAGGTTTCCAGGGTGGAAATCTGCCGCTCCAACTGCTCCCGAGATTTCTTCCTGCCCGGGTTGAAGACACTCCCCTTACCGATATAGAGCCGCTTCTCGAGTTCCGACAAGTAGAGCACATTGGTGCCCTCGATTTCCACCTTGTCTATGTAGCGGCTGGGCACGACGGTGAACTTCACTGTCGCTTCGACCCCCGCCCCCGGGGTGCAGTCGGCCTCTACTTCGACGAAGTAGCCGGTTTTCAAAAGCCTCTCCACCGCCTGATCCACCGTGTCTTCATCATAGGCTGCACTTTCAAGGTCAGAGAGGCTCACCAGGCGCTCCAACACCTTCTTCTTGCCGCAACGCCCCTCACCGCAACCGGCGATTTCCACCGCGGTTACAAGGAGCCCTTCGCACCCTTCCGCGTATGCCCTCGACGGCAGCGCCAGAAGCGCCAGCAGCAACCATATGTGAGTTCGTCTTCGCACTTTCGCCTAGTCCTTTCTCAACAGGATCCTGAACTTCCCCTCGAAGATTTTCGACGCCTCGCCACTGTTCTCCTGCTGCATGGTCTTCATCTTCCCCTCCAAGGACAGCCAGTCCGTCATCCTGAACTCGAAGCCTGCTGAGTACTCCGAGCCTTCCTCCTTCTGCTGGACTTTCGTCCGCAACTGCATCGCCCGCCCGATCCGCGTCGCGGCCTCTGCCCTGAAGCCGCCGCTCGTGGGGTCGTAGCCCAGAGACACGGCATCCACAAAGGGAGCCAGCACCAGCTTGCTCACCAATCCTGCCACATCGTCCGTGAGCACATTGATGGAGACATCACCCCCTCCGTCGGCACCCCTTCCTTCCAGGTCCCGGCGAGTCATGCCCAGCAACAGAAGCATCTGCAGATCCGCAGTGTCGAACTCGGGGTGGCTGGGCGACGTAAACGTCGGCGTGATGTCGGGGTACACTCCTTCCAGGTGCACCCGGACCTCCACCCCTTCATCAAAGATGTTGTCCGGACGCTGCGCATAGCTGGCCGAGTCAGTGGCCGAACTGTACGCAACATGAGTCTTGGCCTCCACCTCCAGGTGGGGCTTTGCCGGGTCTCCCTTAAAATCCACCGCGCCCTTGACCACTTCGAACACACGCTTCACCACCTTGTAGGTGATGGTGCCGTCGGGCACCAGCGACATGCGATCGTACAGCTGCAGGTTGTCCACCGTGCCCGTAACCTTCAAATCGAGGTTCACCGTAAGCTCGGTCTCCCCGAATGGGAAACGGCTCGAGACATCGAAATTGCCCCCTTGCACCCGGATGTCCAGTTCGGTCTTCTTCAAGAAGGGGAGCACCTCGGTAATCGGCTTCGAGTAACGTTCCTGGGACCTCCCGAACGCGCTGGTAAAAGAGCCGAGCAGCATGTCGAAGTCCCGGGTATATTCGCCCTCGGCCACAAACAGGTCGCCGGAAATCTTCCCTGCGGCCTCGTCTTCCGAAGACATGTTGGTGATCTCTACTTCGAGCCGGGGGCTCATGAGCAGTTCGTACTCTCCGGGAGAACGGTAGAAGATGTTCTGTCCGGTGAGATTGAGAATCCCTGAATCAGGCTTGAAGCCTGCGATTCTGAACCAGCCGTAGCCGGAGAAACGGCCCTCCTCCATGGTGCCGGAGACAGGTACGTCCTCCTCGATGAAGATCAGGATATCTCCATCGGCCAGGTTGCCGGTCACCAGGAATCTGGCGCTGGTCAACTCTATTTCACTGCCGAAGTTCCGAGGCAGGAATTGAGCCTGGCGGATTGAAATCCGCCCGTCCAGTTGCGGTGCTGTAAGGGGACCCGACAGGTGCAATCCCCCGTCGCCGGTTCCCAATATCCCCGTGTAGCTGGCCAGGGAGTCGCCCAGCATGGGAATCCGGGAAATGTCGATGCCCGCATACAGTCTGATATCCCACCCGTGCTTGAAGTCTATGGTGCCTTTCACCGACAAGTTGTGCCCGTCCCCGGACAGGGCCAGACCTTCCAGGTGCACCTGCCCCGCAGTGACCTTGACCGATGCAGGGAGCGGGTTGTGCATGCAGGAGGAGAAGGCCTCAAGCTTGAGGCAGGCGTTGAGTTTCTCCTTGTCCATGTCCAGCGCCAGAGAGAACGGGTTGTCAAGGTCGGAGGGGTCGATGGTGAGGGTGGCGTGACCCGAGGCGGAGGCGCTCACCATTTCGGGGAAACCGTCCAACACCCGGGCCAGGTTGAACTTGTCGAAATCGAGGTCGAGGAGGATCTTCGGCGCCCCACCACCTGCAAAATCGATGGTTCCGCCGTTGAGTACAAAGCCGGGGAAGAACTGCTCACTTCCCAGAGTCACCACCTCTCCGATCTTGCCCTTGAGGCTCAACTCCGCATCCCCCAGGTTGATTCCCACCGCGTCGAAACCGCGCACGGAGAACCTGCCGTCCACGTCGAGTTGGTCCAACCGGCCCTCGAAGGCTACGGTACCCGATACCTGGGCGCTCAGGGGCAGGCCGGTCCTGGCGAACACCCTCAGGGACTTCAATGAGGTCGGGGAGAAGAAGAGGCTTCCCGAGATTCGGGAGCGCAGCGGGCTGTAGGTGAACCTGGCCCGCGCCCTGGTTCCGTTGTCCAGGTTGACCAGCAACGGCGAGACTGCTATGCGGCCCTTCTTCACCGACAGCTTGCACGTAAGCGAAGACACCGGCTCCGGAAGGTCGCCAAGCCCGCTCACCGCTAAGTAGCCGTCACCCGAAAGCCCTTTGAACAGGTCACGGTAGCGGCCCCCGGCCGCGGCGGCCAGGTCCAGCCGGCGAGCCGACAGGTGACCGCTGACCCGGGTGTCTGAGAAGTACTCGTCCAGAATCGGCAAGGAGGGAAGGAAAGGCAACTGGGAGATGGCAAGGGCATCGAAGTCGAGCCTCAAGGAAGCGGTGTCCGTCCCCGGTTCCAGCGTGCCCGAGAAGCCCACTCCCGTATCTCGGTTGATGCTCACCCGCCCCTTGAGACCCACATCGTGCGAGCCCTCTTTTGACGCCAGCGAAACAGACAGAGACGCCAGCCGGTTCTTCCCCACCACCACCCCTTTGAGCTTCACCGAACCGCTCCCCGACAGCAGCGGCAGGAGCCGGCCTACTTCGGGCAGTTGGAAATCTTGCAGGGAAACCTCCACTTCGCCCGATTCGATGGTGGCTGCCGTAAGGTCCACCTCTTTGAACGCCAACAGCACATCAAGCCCGGCGTACGGAGATACTGCGGCCGCGGACCGCTTCTTCACCACTGTGGCAGCCACGGTGCCCAGGCTCATGCCGCCCATGGCGAAGTTGGAGGCGTGCACTTCGGCGCTGCCGTCCAAGGAAGACAGGGTACGCTCGAAGTCCCGGCTCACGACTCCGGTGAGAGCCGCCGGTCCCAGACGCACCTCGCCGGAGAATGGAAGATTGATGAAAGGCAGTTGGTCCAGGTTCACCAGCATCGGTTCGTCGATATCCAGGTTGAGCGGCACCGCCAGTTCGTCCCCAGCCAGCAGACTGCCCAGGTCGACATTGGCGGCCAGACACCCGGTGTTCCCGCCTGCGGCGAAGCAGAACCGCCGGGCAAGGACGCGCCCCTCCTCGTAAGTTACGTCGAGTTCCAGACTGTCGAAGCGCTGCCCCATGAGGTTTGCGTCCCGCAGGAACAGGTCTGCCGACAGTTTGGGGTGAAGAGGCTCTCCCGAAAAAGTGAGTTCATAGATCTCCAACCCGCCGCCGACTTCGAGGCCGGCCAGTGCGGGAACCAGGGCCAACTCTTCGAAATTCCCCCGAAGCCGGGCGTCGATCATCAACTGCTCGCCACCCCAGAACACCCTTCCCCCGACGGCTACATCCCCCACGTCGGTGACCAGTTCAAGTTGCCGGAACGCCAATGTTTCGGTAGTCAGTTTTATGTCCCCGTCAATCAGCGCGGTTGAGACTCCGGCGCTCTCGTAGGCCAGGCGGCCGGGCTCTACTTCGAGCCCCACATCACCCTCGAGGAGGAGGCCTTCCCCGCCCACCGTCAACCTGCAGTCCTTGCAGCAGCCGCCGGCCGTCGCATCTGAAATCATATCCAGGGCGTCCACCCCGAAGCGCTGGGCCACCAGGGAAGGGGCCACCGGCTCGAAACAAGCGTCGAACTCGAGGTCGACGGCAGGGCCGGCCTGGACCTCCAGGCGGGCGTTGGAGACTGCCAGCAAACTGCCCCACAACTCTCCCACCAACCGGCTCGACGTGACCTTGAGCCCGTGATGCATGGAAAACTCGAAGTCCGCGGCCACATTCTCTACCGGCAGATCTTGCACTACGAGCAAGGGGGAAGAAACCGTCCCGGCCAGGTCGGGCATCTTCAAGGAACCGGAGAGCTCCACCTCGGCTTCTGCCACACCGAAAATCTGCCCACCGGTGAGCTGCTCCAACCGGAAGGGAGAGTGCATCGACACCGACACCGCACCTGCCGCAGGCAGTTCGGGGTCCCTGAACCTGAAGGTGAGGCTGGCTTCCGCATCAAAGTCGGGATGTTCAATGACCACCCGGCGCACGTCCAACTCCTCCAGGTCCATCTTGAAACGCTCGATGGACGCCCTCGAAGGCACCTCGGTCACGAAGGCCAGGTTGCCGGGCATGATGCCGGTCATGGTGAACGAGCCAACCTCCACGTTTTCGCTGTTCAGTTGCAACGACTCGCCCTCGATGCGCATGGTCGCAGCGATGTTGTCCACCGCAACATCCATGCGCCATTTCGGAAAGACCAGGTCCACGTCTCCGCGGGTACATCGTATGCGCGTAAACGTCAGCCGCGGCGCGGGGCCGGATGGACCCGTGGATGGCTTCACCACAGAGGGCCGGAACATGTCAGGGAATTTGAAACCGTCGGGTTCAAAGGGAAGCAGCACGTAGTAGTCGTCCACCCAGGCGTCCCGGAAATGGAGCGGCATATAGGCGGAAACCCCCACCGCCTTCTTCAGACCCCAGAATGCCAGCCCCATCATGTCGATCTCGGCGTGTATCCTCCCCGCCCTGATCATCTGCTCGCCCGAAGGATGATGGATATCCACCCCGAACAGCTCCACCTCCTGCGCAAAGGGCCGAATGTCCAGGTAGTGGATGTGGAACTCGCCCAGCAATTTGTCGGAGAGGATCGCGGTGACATCGTCGCCAGTAACGAAAGTGGTAAGCACAAAGTAGGAGGCAAGGAAGAGGGTGACCAGGGTCAGCACCAGCGCGGACGCCAGCCCCCACGCCACCTCCAGCACCCGCACCGGAAGCAACAGCAACCACACCAGGACAGCAAGCGCCATGCGCCCGATGCCCTTCTTTCGTGTAGTCTTCTTCGCCATCAGTTCCTACCGCCTACCGCCTCTCAGTTCCTACCGCCTGTTTCATTTCATACTTCAGTTTGCCTTCGCCAAAGGCGATCTCCTTTTTGAAAAGGGAAACCTCGGGGTCGACAGACAGGTCCCACTTCTGCTCCCCTTCGGGAATACTGAACACCACCATACCGCCACCGGCCTGAGCCAACTCAAACCGGCATTCCGTCACCACAATCACCGGCGAACCGAGGTCCGGAGCGTGGAAGGAGATGCCGCCTTCCAGCTTGCCCGACAACATGCGCTTGAGCATCATGGGCGGGTCTGCCGCAACCAACAGCGGGCCCAGGTCCAGCGCCTCGACTTTCACCGTCACTCCATATGCCGTTCGCCCCGATTCGCCCGCCGGTTTGAGCATGCTCTCAACACTCACGGTGCCCAACGGGTGAAGCGCCAGTTGGAGGTTAGCGTCGAAGACTCCGTCAGCCCCCGGCCGGGCATTGAATTTCACCCGCATCGGCTCGACAACGTTCTTCCCCTTGAATCCCACCTCGTCCACCAGCACCGACAGGACCATTTCCCCCTTCTTCCACTCTTTGAGCAGGTAGGCGATGCGGTCCCACTCCCCTTCCACCTGCTCCAGTTTCGGCACCAGCGCCACAAAGGGGGCAGACGCCAGATATCTCAGGGTGCCCGATACGGCCACGCCTTTCGCGGCGATGCCGTCTTGCTCGATGCGGTCCACAAAGAGCCTGCTCAAAGACAGGGAGGCGGTCTCTCCGGCCGCGCTGAAGTTGGCTCCCTCCAGGGTCACAGCGGGAATCTCGAGGTCGTCGAGGGAGGTTCGGGGAAGGTCGATTCTATTCACCACTCCGGACAAGGTCCAACCTTCCTCGGCCGACCTCGCGGCGATGGACGCGGTGTCCACCTCTGCGCCGCGCAAAGCCAGGCTCACCTCGCCCAGCATCGTGTCGACGTCGACCTCTCCCCGGATAATCAGGTCAAACCCTCCAAGCCCCAGCTTGAACCGGCGCAGCGTTACCTTCGGGCCTACCCAATCCACCACTCCTTCCAGGGGGCCGAACACCAGGGGCCCGGTTCGCCCCAGCAGCGCGGCTGCATAAGACGCCAGTTCCTTCAGCTTCGGCTCGGCGCTGAAGGTCTCTATGGTGGCATCGATGGTCCCGGCCCTGGAGCCGTCCACCTTCTGCCATGCGAAGCCGTTGCCCCCCACGGGCCCCACGTCGAGGTCGAGGAAAGGTGTGGTGAGCGCCAGGCTAAAATCGGACACGGAGACTTCGCTCAGGCTGAACACATCCGGTTTGGACGGCTTGTTGGACGGCCCCGAACTCTTGAACAGGGTGTCGAGATTGAACCGCCCCTGCTCGTCGAGAGACAAGTACAGTTTGCCGCCGTCCAGGGTCAGCCGGTCGAAGACCGGAGGCTCAAACGTGGTGGGAACGGCGTAGAGCCCCTCCACTTCCAACACCGGAGCGTTGTGCTGGTCCCGTACGGCTACATTCACCAGCGTCACCGAGCCATCCACCGGGTCGGCCTCAATCCCCCCAATCTCCGCTTCGCCATGAATCTCGTCCCGAGCCAGACCCGACAGATAGGATCTTCCCGGGGTGGTCACGCCGAGGAAGTAGACCAGAAGCAGCAGAGAAGCCACCCCAAGCCCGCCAAACGCGCCCGCTCCGCCCGCGCGAAACGCCACCCGCTTGAGCCGCTTCCTTCGCCCGAGCCCCGCCCTCTTGCCGCCGCCATCTTTTTCGTCCAGGCCGTTGTCCGTGTTCCTGTTTTCTTCCACTTACCGCCTCCCGTCGCCGCAAAGGGTGAGCAGACCACACCCCTGGCTTTGTCAGATCGAGAATAAGCGAAGAACAGTGCACCGTAAAAAAAGGCCTATGTTAAAGAAAAGTCCTGTTGACACGGAACGAGCGCTCGCGCTAGTATGCAACTCCCGACGGAGGGTGACATGAGAAAAGAGGAATTTGACTACCTCAACTCCAACTTATCAGAGCCATTCAACGAGAAAGTACTGGTGCGCTCGGAAGAGATGTTCAAACGCGAAGTGCTGGAACGAGCCCGCCTGCTGCACAATCTCAAATACTCCAGCAAAGACGCCATTACCCGCATCAAGGACAACCTCTCCTGGGAATTCGACGGCACCTGGACCACCAGGCTCCCCGGCATCTTCGAGCAGATCGATGAACTGGTGAATTCAGTCTACAAGAAGCTGGAAGGCAAACTCGACTAGCACCCCGCTGTCATCACGTTCGACTTCGCTACACTGACACTCAGTGCCGGCCCTCAGCAAAGTCCAGGCCCCCCCCAAAAACGTCCGCCTCGGTTGGGCTGTAAGCCCGGGAAGAACTTGGGATACGTACCCCCCGATTGGTATCCTTAAATCAGACCACCAGAGGCAAGAGAATGAGGCACCAAACAACCCTGGGCGTGTATCTGATTCTGGCCGCATGCACCAGCGGCGTGCTGCCGCCGGGAGTCGTCGACAGCGCCGCCATCGACGTGGCGGAGCTTTCCACCCCAGACTCCGGAGGCTGGGCCGACCTGGCCGACGTTGCCGCGGAGCAGGAGGGCGGATTCAGTGACCTGGCGGATGAGCCTGACGACGACACTACGGAAGAAACCTCACCCGGGATTCTCGCAGAGACGTTTACGGAATTCATGGGCGAAGCAGAGGAATCCACACCCGACGCCGAGGGGGCCGAGCCCGTCTGCCCGGTCGAGGGTTGCGACGACGGCAACCCGTGCACCGACGAAGCGTGCGCCAGCGTGGAAGGGTGCGTCTACCAGGACAACGAAAAGGCCTGCGACGATGACGACCCATGCACGCTTGGCGACCAGTGCCTGGAAGGGGAGTGCCTCCCGGGGCCGGACTATGTCTGCTTTCCGTGCGAATCATATGCCGACTGCCTGCAATTTGAGGACGGCAACCTCTGCAGCGGTCATCTGGCATGCATCGACGGCCAATGTCAACTGGCGCCCGGCTCATCGGTGGACTGCATCGACGAGCCTGATGATTGCCTCACACCCGTCTGCAAACCCGACATCGGAGCCTGCGTCGACCAGCCAGTCGCCGACGGCAAGCTCTGCGATGACGGCAACAAGTGCACTTTGGATGACATGTGC
Organism: uncultured Myxococcales bacterium; assembly: GCA_964626565.1. Lineage (GTDB taxonomy): Bacteria > Myxococcota_A > UBA9042 > CAIXZC01 > CAIXZC01 > CAZVFX01. The sequence continues at coordinate 24,576 of CAZVFX010000001.1, read as the reverse complement.
GCTCAGGGCGAATGCACGGGGAAGCCGTCGTACTGCCCCGACAACCCTGACGACTGCTTCCATACCGAATGCAACCCCTCCAGCGGAGCGTGCGTGGACACACTTCTCTTCAACGGCAAGTATTGTGACGATCAGGACGCGTGCACCCTGAACGACAGTTGCTACCAGGGTAAGTGCGCTGGGATCCCGGTCAACTGCCAGGATGACGACCCGTGCACAGTCGACGGATGTGACCCGGCCACCGGATGCACGTTCCTGCCGAAATGCAACGACGCTCCGCTCTGCACCCTCGCCGCGTGCCTCAAGACGACCGGGCAATGCATCGCCACCTGGGACGATTGCGACGACGACAACGCATGCACGATAGACTGGTGCGACCCACTGACCGGAGCTTGCGAGCACACAACCATCGACTGTTACGATGGCGACGACTTCTGCTCCGGAGCATACTACTGCGACCCTCAAATCGGATGCGTTCCGGACCCCGACTTCTGCGACGATGGCGACCCCTGCACCATCAATACGTGCGACCCGTTGAAGGGCTGCGGAAGCGCGCAGAAGGATTGTGACGACGGGGACCCGTGCACGGTGGACGCGTGCACGCCCGTGGCCGGGACCTCGGTGTGCGAGCATATCTTCCTGTGCGACGATCACAACCCGTGCACGACGGACGCGTGCAACCCGCAATACCTTACCTGCTCCTACGGCAATGCGTGCGAAGACGGAAATGCCTGCACCGCCGACATCTGCACCCTGTTTCTCGCTAATGACGTCCCGGACAAGGAGTGCACACACCTGCCCATAGAGTGCGACGACCAGAACCCGTGCACCTACGACTGGTGCGACCACAACAGCGGGTGCGACAATGTGCCGATAGATTGCAACGACAGCAACCCGTGTACCAGCGACTCCTGCGACCCGGAAAACGGACAGTGCCTGTTGGTGCCGGACATGTGCAACGACGAGGACCCGATGACCATCGACCTTTGCGATTCCGGCACCGGCGATTGCTACCACATTGTGAAGGACTGCGATGATGGAAACCCCTGCGTCGAAACGTCCTACGACCCGGAATCCGGATGCATTTCGATTCCGAAAGATTGTGACGACAGCAACGGATGCACTCTCGACCATTGCGAAAATGTTGATGGAGTAGCGAAGTGCTTCAACGTGTATGTCTACTGCAGCGACGGCGACCCGTGCACCTTTGACTCGTGCTTTCCGCTAACCGGCGAGTGCCTGCATGAACTCGACGCAGAGGCGTGCTCTCCTTCCGCTTGTGAAACTTGTGACTGTGTTCCAGGGGTCGGCTGCGTCTGCGTGCCCTTCGACTGCAGCGATGACAACGAGTGCACCATCGACTGGTGCGATCCCGAAACAGCGACATGTAAACACGATATCAAGGGCTGCGACGATGGGGACGCATGCACAATAGACCAATGCCAAGCCGAAACAGGGCACTGCTACTACACTGACATCGACTGCTCTGACGGAGACCAGTGCACCAACGACTACTGCTCACCTGAAGACGGTTGCTATCACGTGCCGCCGTCGGATTGCGGCTGCTGGCCGTGCGGATTCTCTGTTTGCGACCCCGTAAACGGGTGCACCTGTGTATCGTGGTGCGACGACGAAAACGAGTGCACCGTGGACTTCTGCGAGGAGGAGACGGGGGAGTGCTATCACGAATCGGTCGACTGCAACGACGACGACCTGTGCACTCTGGATTCGTGCGAGCCGGAGACTGGCTGTGTTCACTTCGCCAAGAACTGCGATGACGGGGACTTCACAACCATGGACCTGTGCGATCCGACCAACGGTGAGTGCTTCCACATTGTGACGGACTGCTCCGACAATAGCCTCTGTGTCGAGAATTGGCCTGACCCGGAGTTGGGATGTGTTCCGGTACTGAAGGACTGTGACGACGGCAACAAGTGCACCAATGACTCTTGCGACGCCCAAACGGGAGCTTGCATCCATACGCTGGAGTATTGTGACGATGAGGATGCTGCTACGTTGGACTATTGCGACCCCGACACCGGCTGGTGCGTGTACGAGGTAATAGCCTGCGACGACGATAATGCCTGCCTGCAGGAGGGGTATGACCCGGATCTGGGGTGCTTTCTGCTTCCGAAGAACTGCACTGATTTCGACCTCTGTACTATCGACCTTTGCCAGCCGGAAACAGGGCAGTGCTACTACACCGACGTCGACTGCTCTGATGGGAACGAATGTACCGAGGACCACTGTAGTCCGGAATTCGGCTGCTATCATACGTCACAGTGTTGGTGCCCGCCCTGCTCGATCGATGTCTGTGACCCGGACATCGGCTGCACCTGCGTGTCGTGGTGCGACGACGAAAACGAGTGCACTGTCGACTTCTGCGAGCCGGAGACGGGGGAGTGCCACTACGAGGCGATTGACTGCAACGACGACGACCTGTGCACCCTGGATTGGTGCGAACCGGAATCCGGCTGCGTTCACTTTGGAAAAGACTGTGACGACGGGAATGCCGACACCGAGGACGTCTGTGTGGACGGGGCGTGCGTCTTCTTGATCTTGTAGCTCCCCAAGTAGCCCAGGCCGTAGGCCCTGAGAGGCACAGATCGGCCGATGCGACTTGTTTCCCACAGCTCACGATGTGGGCTAATGGCCGTTGCTCCTTTGGAGCTGCTCATTGGTTCTAGTTATCAACTGCGTTTGGCAAACGATTGCCGCGTCTGATAGAATACGTCTCGCGACTCGCTGCGAGGTACTACATGCGAAACAGGCTCTGTTTCATACTGACCATGGCGGTGCTGCTGACCGCCTGTGGCGGTCCGGGCACGGAAGAGGCAGACAAAGACGTTGTCGTCGATATACCCGCTGACCGGGGTGTCGATACTACCGTTGAAGAGGTCGCACCCGAGCTCATCTTTGCGGACCGAAGTGTGGTGGACGTGGTCGACCTGTGGGTCCTCGAAGTGACTGAAGTAGAGTTGTCTGTGGAATTGCCGGACCTGGGCCCCGAAGAAGGCGGATTTGGCTGGCCGTGCGAAGAAAACGGGGAATGCGACTCCGGCTTCTGCATAGAAACTGCAGACGGGCCACAGTGCACCGTCGCCTGCATGGATGAATGCCCGAAAGACTGGTTCTGCGTCCAGAACCAGTCCGCTCTCCCCGACCTCCTCTACCTCTGCGTCCCCGGGCACACCCGCCTCTGCATCCCGTGCTCAGCCCACCTGGAGTGCAACCCGGCCGGCATCGACCTGGGCGATAAGTGCGTCGACCACGGTGAGGCAGGCGCATTCTGCGGTGCGGTATGCAAAAACGACGACCATTGCCCGGAAGACTACACTTGCGAGGTAGTCACCTACTTCGGAGGCGGGCAAGGCAAACAGTGCTCCCGCACCGACTCCGTCTGCGAGTGCTCAAATCTGGCTATGGAAAGGGGAGCCTGGACCAACTGCTACAAGGAGAACGAGTTCGGCACCTGCGACGGCCTGGTGCAATGCCTCGAAGAAGGACCGGCCCTGTGCGACGCACCTGTTCCCATCGAGGAAGAGTGCGACGGTGAGGATAACGACTGCAACGGCGAAATCGACGAGGAGTTGGGGGAAACCACTTGCGGCCTGGGCGTTTGCGAACACACGGTTTCCAATTGCGTCGGTGGTATCCCTCTGGCCTGCGATGAATGGGAAGGTGTTGGCGCAGAAATATGTAACGGGCTTGACGACAACTGCGACGGCGAGACTGACGAAGGCTTCGACGACACTGACGGCGACGGCATGGCCGACTGCCTCGACGACGATGACGACAATGACGGCATACCGGACAGCGCGGACAATTGCGTTGGCGTGAAAAACGAGGACCAGGCCAACAACGACCTGGACAGCCAGGGTGATGCGTGCGACACGGATGACGACAACGACCAGTCCCCCGACGACGAAGACTGCGCGCCCAAGGACGACGACGCCTATCCGGGCGCCGATGAACTGTGCGACACCAAGGACAACAACTGCGACGGCCAGGTGGACGAGGGGTTCGGCTCGGTGACTTGCGGCCTGGGTGAATGCGAGCACACGGTGGAGGTGTGCGTCGACGCCCAGGTGTTCACCTGTGACCCGCTCGAAGGGGCGGCTGCCGAAGTGTGCGACGAAAAGGACAACGATTGCGACGGCGACGTCGATGAAGAAGGCACCGAAGGATGCCAACTCTACTATCTGGATCTCGACCAGGACTTGTATGGCGCCGAAACCCAGGGAAAATGCCTGTGCGAGCCCTACGAACTGTACATCGCCCCCGAATTCGGTGATTGCAAGCCCCTCGACCCGGACATCCATCCGGGGGCGGAGGAGATCTGCGACGGCGTGGACAACAACTGCGACGGCCTTACCGACGACCTGTTCCAGGACCTGGATTTCGACGGCGACGCGGACTGCGTCGACGACGATGACGACGACGACAAAGTCCTGGACCTCATCGACAACTGCCCCATCACTTCCAACCCGGACCAGGAGAACTTCGACCAGGACCAGTACGGGGATGCGTGCGACTGGGATGACGACAACGATGAGGTAGGGGACGGCCTGGACTGCGAACCTTTCAACCCGCTGGTCAATCCCGACATGGAGGAGGTGTGCAACGGCTTCGATGATGACTGCGACAGCGCCGTCGACGAGGATTTTGGTCTCACCGCCTGCGGCAAAGGCGTGTGTACCCATGCGGTGGAGAACTGCTTCGGCGGGGTACTCCAGGTCTGTGATGAATGGGAAGGTGCAAGCGAGGAGATCTGCGACGGCCTGGACAACGACTGCGACGGCTGGGTGGACGAGGAGTTGGGTGAAACCACCTGCGGGCTCGGCGTGTGCGAGCACACGGTATCCAACTGCGTCGGTGGCCTACCTCAGGTCTGCGATGAATGGGAAGGGGTCGATGCAGAAGAATGCGACGGTCTGGACAACGACTGCGATGGGGAAGTGGACGAAGAGTTAGGTGAGACAACTTGCGGATTGGGAATCTGCCTCCACACGTCTGCCAACTGCGTCGGTGGCATCCCCCAGACCTGCGATGACAAGGAGGGCTCTGCTCCCGAAGAATGCGATGGCCTGGACAACGACTGCGACGGCGCCCTCGACGAGGGGTTGGGAACCGTCACCTGCGGGCTGGGGGAATGCGAGCACACGGTGATGCACTGCATCGGCGGTGTCCCTCAGAATTGCGATCCCATGGCGGGTGCTGAGCCCGAAGAATGTGACGGTAAGGACAACAACTGCAACGGGGATATCGACGAAGACCTGGGAACGACCACCTGCGGTCTGGGCATCTGCGAGCACTCTATCGAAAGTTGCGTCGCCGGCGTGCCTCAGATCTGCGACCCGAAGGAAGGTGCTGACCTCGAAAAATGTGATGGTCTGGACAACGATTGCGATGGCGAAGTGGATGAGGAGGGCCCCGGACAGGGTGAACCCTGCTCGGTGCCCGGCGCCAGCGGCGAATGCGCCAACGGGATAATCGCCTGTGGCGATCTCGGGCTTTACTGTGCGCAGACCATCTTCCCGGAGGAAGAAGAATGTGACGGCCTCGACGAAGACTGCACCGGGGTGGTGGACGACCTCGCGCAGTTGGGCGAAGAGTGCGACAGCGGCCTCGACGGACTTTGTGCCGAGGGGACGTGGATGTGTGAGGCTGCGGGCAAAGGTCTTTATTGCGAGCCCACCATCAAACCCGGTGAAATCCCGGAAATCTGCAACAACGGAATAGACGAGGACTGCACCGGGCAGGACTGCCTGGTCGCGGGCGACAACAAGTGGAACCGGTACCTGAAAACCGGCGTTAATGAAAACTACGATACGTTCATGCCTACCCCTGCCGACTTCGGCGTCTACCAGGACAAGGTCGACGACTCCACCACGTTCACCGGCGTGCCCGCGCACTCGGTTTACGGCTACCGCACCTGGGTCTACGTTTCCGGGGCCAAGGCGATCCCCATTTGTTCTTCTGGCGACGACGGCGTCGCGCTGTACCAGGACGGCCAGTTCGTATGCGGAAGGGCCAACGCGGAAGATCCGCCCAACTGCGGCGCGATTGCGCTTACTCCCGGCTGGACCATGCTGGAAGGCCTGGTCTACAACGGCCCCGGCCCGGGCAGCCTCGTCTACGACATCGTCATCTCCGGGCAGGTAGATGTGATGTCTTCGGAAGAACCGTGAGGGAAGCATAGCTTGGGGATTGGGGCCTGGGGCTTGAGCAACGCCATTGAATACAATTAACCGTTGGCTACAACCAACATCTCTGGCAGTATGGACGTACCTTCTACATTGGGAAGGCGTAGGTTGTTTGGGGGAGGTAGAAGATGGGGTTTGCGTTGTGGGTGAGGTTACTCACGCCGCTTTTCGCCAAGGTCAAGGTGGACCCGCGCTGGCTCGACCGGGTGCGCGCTGAGAACGAGCGCGGCCTGGCGGTTCATGTGGTGGAGGTGACCGGCCTGCTCGATTGCGCCCTGCTTTCCTACCTTCTGCGCAAGCACGAACTCCCGGCCCCTTCCCTTACCAACACCCGGTCGGTGGTCTGGTTAAAGCCGCTGCTGCTGCTGCTGTTCTACCCGTTCATCTGGCTTTTCAACCTGATCTTCCGGCGACGCGACCAGGTGGCGGCTTTCACCCAGGGCATCGCGGCCGGCCGTACCGGGCTCGTCTTCTTGAAGAGGGGGCGGTTTGTCATGGTGCCGGGTGGCAACATCGGCGCAGACTACCTCAAGGCCATGGTCGGCCTGCAGCGAAAACTGGACAAACCGATCACCTTGCTGCCTCAGGTGATCTTCTGGACCCCCAGTCCGGAGAAATACCACAAGGGGATTGTTGAACTGCTGATCGGTGGTCCCACCGCACCGGGGCCGAGGAAGCTCTTGAGCCTGGTGCTCAACCCTTCCCGTGGACTGGTAACCTGCGGTGAGCCGGTCTCCATCGACAAGATTATCGAGGAGAACCCGGACAGCGACGACGAAGAGATCGCCAGGACCGCAACCTGGACGCTGCACCGGGCCATAGACGGCGAGGAGAAAATCGTCCGCGGCCCGCTCATGAAGACCGCCGCACAGGTCAAAAACGAGATGATGTCCAACCCGGAGTTCGTGGGAAGGGTGGAAGAGCTTGGGGCAGAGGCGGGCATGAGTGCCAAGGCTGCCCGCCGACGGGCAGCCAAATGCATCAAAGAGGTGGCTGCGGACTTCCGCATCGGCTACATCGAGTTCTTCTGCATCGTACTCACTCCCATCTTCAAGCGGGTGTTTTCCAGCTTCGTGGTGGACCGCGACGCGATCAACACCATCAGGGAGGAGAGTAAGAACTCGACGGTGGTGCTGGTGCCTTGCCATCGCAGCCACATCGACTACCTCATCATTTCGTATCTCCTCTATCTGCAGGGTGTGATTCCGCCCCACATCGCCGCGGGCGCCAACCTGTCGTTTTTCCCCATGGGGCACTTGTTCCGCCATTCCGGGGCGTTCTTCATCCGCCGCAAGGTCGCGGGCGACTCCATCTACGGCTTGACGCTGTCGAGATATATCCGCAAGCTGCTGAAAGAAGGCCACTCCATGGAGTTCTTCATCGAGGGGGGCCGCAGTCGCACCGGGAAGACCCTTCCGCCCCGTTTCGGGCTCTTGAACTACATCGCAGACGCGATTTGCGACGGAACGGTGCGCAACGTGACCATCATCCCACTGGCACTCAGCTACGAACGAATCATGGAGGTGGAGAGCTACACCCGCGAGCTGGCAGGCAAGGACAAGCAAAAGGAGGACCTCACCGGCCTGGTCAAATCCGCCCAGGTGCTGGACAGCCGGTACGGCCGTCTCTACCTGACTGCGGGAAGGCCGATCCGCCTGGCGGAGTTCATGCAGAAGCAGCTCGGCAAACCCGCGTCGGAGTTGACCGACGAGGAAAAACGTTACCTCATTACCAAGGTGGGCTACCTCATTCTCACCCGCATCAACGGAGCTACGGTGGTTAACCCCTCGGGGTTGGTGGCGTGTACGCTCCTGTCTCATCACCGGCGCGGCATGTCCATGACCAGGTTCCTCGAGACCGCCGGCTTCCTGCTGGACGTTGCCGCCAAACGGGGATACCCGATTTCCATCACCCTGGAGCGGGCGGCCAAGTCGGCCATGCAAAGCCTCGCCCGGGCCAAGGAAAAGGCGACTGAGGAAGGGAACTCCAGGCTTCCGGACCTTGCCCGGGGGCGGGCCATCTCCTCCATCCTCGAGGAGGCGCTGGAGATGTTCGGCGCCCAGGGCTATGTGGCCAGCGAGCAGTTCGACGACGAGGCGGTCATCTCGGTGATGCCCCACGCCCGCATCTTCCTCAACTACTATCGCAACAACGTGATCCACGTTTACCAGCGGGAGGCGCTGGTCGCGCTGAGTCTGTATTCCCGCAACCATCAGCCCAAGATCCGGGTGAGCGAGGTAGAGGACGACACTCAATTCCTCTCCAAGCTGTTCAAGAAGGAATTCATCTTCAGGGTCGGAGATTTCGAGCGAGGTATTCTCGCCGCTCTCATCGCACTGGAGAAAGACGACATTGTGCGGCGGGACGACAACGGCTGTGTCTTCCTGGTGCCTGAGAACCTGGACCGCTTGCTGATATTCCGCAACATGGTGCTTCCCATCGTGGAGAGTTACCTCGTGTGCGCCAGGTATGCGCCCATGGTGCGTTGGAAAGGCGCGCAGCGCAGCCGCGACCTGGCCCGGGCCGTGCTCAACCGCGCCAGCAAAGACTATCGCGAAGGTGAAGTCACCTGCCAGGAGGCCCTTTCAACTGTGAGCCTCCAAAACGCCCTGGCCCGCTACGTGTCCATGGACGTTCTAAAAACGGTGGACTCCGGTATCGATGCGGGCAAGATCCGTTTCGCCCGGGGAAGCGCGCTGGAGAACCTGCGCCAGATAGAACTGAAGCTGACCCGCTTTGTGGACGTGAAATAACGGACTGAACCATGATCATTACCATCCCCGGCCCGGACAGTGCAGATGTAGTACACATGGTGGAGGTTCTCACCAACGCCGGCTTCAAGCTGGTGGACCTGAGCCAGGAAGTTCCCGACCGGGAAGGCCTGGTGGACCAGGCGGTTCAAGCCTGGGGGTGGAGTTTCCGGGCGAGGCTGGTGGCCGACACCATCGACCCACTCAACAACGCGCTGGTCACGAATGTCAGGTGGGCGGACGAAATTGCCCACCTCTCCCGCCGCGCTCCCACCGGCGTCATCGACCCTTCCGGCTTCCTCAACCCGGGGCAGATATCAAAACTCAAGCTGCTGAAGATCCCGGTAGACTCGGGCAAGGCGTGTATTGGAAAGGACGACGTTATCAACCGGATCATGGAGGTCGCACAGGGGCTGCCCCGGGTGTCCTGGGATGAATACTTCATGCGCATCGCCCGCATCGTCGCCGGCCGTTCCGACTGCGTCAAACGCAAAGTCGCCGCGATCATCGTACGCGACCGCCGCATCATCGCAACCGGGTACAACGGCGCCCCCAAAGGCACGACCAACTGCGGCGACGGCGGCTGCCCCCGCTGCGCCCGCTTCACCCCCAGCGGCACCAACCTGGGCGAATGCCTCTGCTCTCACGGGGAGGAAAACGCGATCACCCAGGCCGCCTACCACGGCATCCAGGTCAAGGGCGCGGCACTTTACTGCACCCACTCCCCTTGCCTGACATGCACAAAAATGATAATTAATAGTGGTTTGACACACGTGATTTACAACGCTGCTTATCCGCTGGGCGGAAGTTCGCTCGAACTGCTGGCTGAAGCCGGCGTGAAGGCAAGACAGTATGGCTCCGGCTAATCTTACACCTGACTACCTGGCCGCCGACGAGAAATACCGGCAGGCGCGCACCCCTAAAGACAAGATGGCAGCCCTCGAAGAGATGTTGCGGTTGATCCCCAAACACAAGGGGACCGACCACATGCAGGCGGATCTGAAGCGCCGCATGAAGAAGTTGAAGCAGGAATCCCAGAAGAAGTCGGTGCGGGCGGTCCATTCCTACTATGTCAAGCCGGAAGGGATCGGCCAGGTGTTCCTCATCGGACCGGGCAACTCCGGCAAATCGTCTCTGCTGGACAGCTTTACCAACGCCAAGCCGGACATCGCCCCCTACCACTTCACCACCGTCATGTACCAGCCGGGGATGATGCGCTACGAGGATGTCTGGGTACAACTGGTGGACATGCCGCCCTTTTCCGCCCAGGCCCCCATCCCGTGGCTGACGTCGGTGGTGAGGAACGGCACCGCGGCCATGTTCGTGTTGAGCCTCGCCAGCGACGACCTGCTCCACGAATGGGAAGAAGTGATGGAGATTCTCGAACAGGGCAAGGTCAAGCTGGTGCCCACGGCTGAGCAAGCGGGCATGTTCGACACCGGCTTAGCCGCACTTCACACCATCGTCGCACTGACCCATTGTGATGACCCGGACGCCGAAGACCGGCTGGAGTTGCTCCTGGAACTGATGGACGACGAATTCGAGCTGTTCAAGGTGGAAATCACCCGGCCGGAGACGCTGGAGCCGCTGCGCCGGCGTACCTACGAACTGATGGGCAAACTGAGAGTCTACACCAAGCAGCCCTCAAAACCTCCCGACCTCGATGACCCCTTCGTCATCAGGGTGGGCACCACGGTGGAAGGGCTGGCAGGCAAAATCCATAAAGACATCAAGCAGAGGTTGAAATTCGCCAGAATCTGGGCCAAGGAAGGGATGTATGACGGCCAGAGGGTGGCCCGGGAACACGTGCTGCAGGAAGGGGATATCGTTGAGATTCACACCTGATCTTTGATAGGTGGGAAGTCTACTCGATGACAAAGTGGTCGAAAACATCGTCGGTGGTTACGTCCACCACGGTGACCTCAAGCTTGTCCTGCGAAACATCCAGCGAGGCATAGTGATAGATGGCCTCTGCGGCTTCCAGGTACACCTGTTCGTCATCGATAATGTCGTTGATTCCATACAGCGGCGCGCCGCCGCCGCCCGCGACCACGTAATGAATGCCGTTGACCTTGAAGTGCTCGTAACAGTGATTGTGGCCGGCCACCACCATGTCTACACCGTACTGCTCAAACAGTGGCTGCAGTTCATCCCGTCCCTCGTACCAGGGGCTGTGATTGGAGAAAGTGTACATCGGGTGATGGTGAGCCACCAGCACCCACCGTTTGTCGAGCATCGCCTCCAATGATTCCTTCACCCACTGCTTGGGATCGTGTTCAGTCCAGTCGGTGGAATAGCGCTGCAGGACGAGTAACCCCACAAGCCCCAGATCCACCCGGTAGTTGCGCTCCACATGGAAAATGTCCCTCGCTTCAAACCAGGTGTCGAAGTATTCCTCTCCGAACAGTTCGTGGTTGCCGAAAACCGCGTAGAAGAAGGTGGAGGTGAGCAAGCTCTCCTCGACCTTGAAAAACATGTCCCAGTCCGACTTCTTGCTGCCGCCGTTGACCAGGTCTCCAGTATGCAGCGCCACAATCGGCTGCTCCTGGACAATGGCTTCAATAACGGGCAGGTGGGCGGTGGGATTGCCACGGGTATCGCCGAACACTACCATCTTGAACGCATCCTGCTGATGGGGTACGGTCAACTGCGTCTCAAAACCTTCCCCGTTGACCACCAGCACCGACACATGTTCTGTCCCTTCCGGGATCACAACTTCTACCTGGTGAAAATATCCTTCAAGCCCTTCAAGCACTACCTCGAGCAGCTTGATTTCGGGTTTTTGCGGCGTTGAGTAGAAGCGCTGTTCACCGCCCTCCCAGACCACCAGCACCTCCAGGGGCGAATCCTCGAAAGTCTCCGCATGAAGGAAGAAACCCTCAGGTGTCACCCACTGAAACCAGGGTTTCTTCACAAACGTCACCGGCGGATAAACCTGCGGTTCGGCTTCGATGAAACTGTCCGGAGTCGCCACCTCTTCCGGCTGTGCAAGGTCGGGAAGGGCCCGGGGCTCCCGGGCGATCTGGTCGGCTTCTTCCGCCGTCCCATCGCTCCCGGACGAGCAAGCCAGGGCAAGGAGGGCGGCCACCAGGAGGACCAAACGATTCATGTGCGTCTCCGAATCAATAGTAGAACTGCGGGAAACGCTCGAACGTAATTGCGCCGAACAGATTCACCGCAAAACTCAGCGCCACCAGGGCGAAGAACAGCCGGCTCATCTTCCGGCTGTCCATGGCCAGTAATATAATAAGCATGGGCAGATAATCCATCGCGAAGCGATAGCCGAACTGGAACCAGCCGGTGTTTTGATACAACAACCCGGGCGCGGCGGTGATACCAACAGTTATCCACAGAATAGTGTGAAGGGAGAGGTAAAACTTATCGGACGACGCTTCTGCCACCTGCTCTTTCTTCGGCCACAGAAGATAGAAGAACACCGGGGTGGTCGCCAGCAGGGACAGCCCATGGCCCGTTATCTTCACGTACGGATAGCCCGACATGAACTGGGGCACATTCACCAGCGCGGCAGCCAGGTTGCGGGGAAGGAACCAGAAGGAGAACAGGCCGTGGTCGACGATGCTGTTGCGGGTCCCGTCCAGAAGAAAGCGGTGCCCGAACTCAAACACCGACCCGAACCGGGCGTGGTTGTAGGCCATGAGCACCGCCCCCACCGCCAGGCAGGGCAGCGCGAACAGCACCACCTGTCGCACCCGCAACAAAATCCCTTTGCGGTCCCAGGGCGTGCGCTGCAGAAAGACCTGCAGGGCAAAATAGACGCAGGCAAACGCCAGGGGCACCCGGGTCGCCACGCCCAAGGCCAGGAACAGCCCCGCACACAGCGGGCATTTCATGTCGGTGGCGAAGTAGAAGTACAGCAGGTTGAACGTCACCGCCATGATGAGCGCGGTAAACCAGACTGCGCCCCGAATTGCCGAGAAATAGTACACGGTGCCGAAGGTAAACAGGAACACCAGCACCAGCAGTTCCTTGTCACTCTTGGTCGTGTATCCTCGAGCTCTGAGCGACCTGAGAAGAACGAACAGCAGCAACGCGTTCAGTGCCGCGACCAGCAGCGTGAACAGGGTATCGTTGAAATTGTAGTGCCACACCGCGACAAAAGGCAGCATGGCCACCGCCGGGAGAGGGGGAAAGGAGACGAAATGTTTCTTGGTGACACAGGTCGCCCTGGCCTGGCCCCTTTTGCACCGCGGGTCCTTGGCCTCCTCCTCGGTGGATTCCGCGCACGCCGCTTCCTCCAGATCCCACCGGTCCCTCGTGTCCCACGCCTTCTTCTCCAGCTTCGACGCTCCCGGCTCCAGCCGGTCGAGGCACACTCGTCTCACGTCCTTGTTTCTATCGAACTCCAGCCAGTCGCCTTCGAGATTCACGAACCGGTTCCGGTCTTCGTAGCCTCTCTGCCCCGCCTTTCGATGCCGCCAGGGCCAGACGCCGGAGAACCGCTCTCCCGTCTTCAGCACCACCTTGTTGTAGGAGACCCAGTCGTTCCAGCCGCCGCTGGCCAGTTGCCGGTCAACCGCGGCCTGCAGGCCCGGCGGATCGTCGGGTAGCTCCGGCTGCTTCTTCTTGCGCCGGGGAGTGTTGGTGTCCAGCCTCCCCGCCATGAACGATTCAGCCAGATCGATGAAGTGGAAGTGGGGAGATGGCCCGGTCACATAGTTCCACGATGTCAGCGCCAGGCCGCCGGCCGCGACCAGAAAGACCAACAGGTAAAGGAGATAGGTTCTTCCGGTACTCACTGCGATTACGCCTCGGGATCAAGCATGTGAAAGGTAATGGTTGCGGTAGGTGCGAACACCAGCGTATCCGGGTCACTCTCCGGGTGCAGATAGACGTTGTCCTCCCAACTCGTGTAGTGCTTGTCGTAGAACGGCATCATGAACTTGAGGTCGATTCCGAGGCTCACGCCCTTGCCCACGTCATAGTCGAACGCAGCGCCGAACTGGGTCCCGCCGCTAGCCTCCCAGCCGCGCCCATCGTTGTCCGGATGATACTCCTGGTGATATCCCATGAAGGAGAGGAAGACCCAACCGAAGTAGATGGACGGGTCGTACTTGCGGCTGCGCAGTTCCGGAAAATGCTGCAGGGGGAAGTAGCGGCCCAACAGCCCCAGGTGCACCGCCCCTTCCGACTTGTCACCGCCTGAAGACATATTGCCGTAACCAAAAACGTTGGTTTCCAGCCCGCCATAGCCGAAGAAGTTGTAGCCCAACCGCAGCCCAAAGGCCAAGCCGCTGCCCACGTCGGTGCGGATCGAGTCCTTGCACGCCTTCAGGGTGAGTTCGTTGGGGTTGTTCTGGCATTGCGACGGGGGGTAGACGGTCTTTATGCCGATCTTGGTCTTCTTCAACGGCACATTCTGATCACCCGATACCGTGGCTCCGCCGAGGTCAAATCCGAAAATCAAGCCGCCTCGGGCAAACGCCTCACCAGAGCCCGCCAACAGCAACGCCAGCGCCGCAACCGCCGGTATGGTTCTTCTCAGTAATCCTTTCCCCATTTGTCGTCTCCTCCCCGCGTCTCTAATCTCTTTCAGGGCTGTGCCCGGCTTATCGCCCGCCTTTCTAACACGGATTCCCCCGGTCACGCAAGGACCGGAAATTGATAATTGAACATTGATAATTGCCCCTATCCCGCTTTCAACACCTTGAACAGGTTTCGCTTGAGGTCGGGGACCTTCTTCTCCATGTCGGCAATGAACTCTTTGGTGGACTGGCGCAGGGAGGACTCGAGGCCGCCGCAATGGCAGGCGGGCGGGACGATGGTGACCGACTCGGCGTAGACGCGGGTTTCTTCTTCAAGGATATGAGCCAGGGGGCGCACCACCTTGATTTTGCCCTCGAAGAAATGCACCTTCGGCGCCATGGTCGACACGTGGCCGTAGTGCATGACGTTCATGAGCAGCGTCTCTATCAGGTCATCGAGGTGATGGCCGAACGCGATGACGTTGAAGCCGCGCTCGTCGGCCAGCTTGATGAGCGACGTGCGGCGCTTGAGCGTACAGTAGTAGCACTCCACTTTGCCGTCGCTGCGGTCTGACAACGGATAGTAGATGGTCTGGTAGTCGATGCCGTGGCTTTCCGCCTTTTTGCGAATCACGCGGCCCGGAATGGAGCCGCTACAGGTGATATCCGTCTGCACCGTACAGGCGATGAACTCCACATCTGGAAAATGCTCGTCTTTGTGACGGCAGATAAGGTCCAGGAGCGTGTAGCTGTCCTTGCCCCCCGACACCGCGACGATCACCTTATCGCCGGGCTCAAACATCCGGTACTCGCGCACCGTGCCCAGGAATTTTTGACCCGCCAGGGACAGGGGGTCGGTAGTCGCACTAGACAAAGCGAGCCAGCGCATCGGCAGTTACCGGGTCGTCCAGAACTCCGGCGAGGAACTCCATAGGCAGGGTCACATCCACAACTCCGGCCCCTTTCCCGGCCATCCGGCCCACCAGGTCGTGCAGCACCTCCGGCGACCTGATGCTGGCAGCCAGCACGCGGGTGCGAATATCGTAGGCAGAAAACAGTTTCCCGATCTTCACCACCTCGCCTTCCCCGTCACGGCCGGTGTCTGAAACCCGCCCGACGTAGAAGGCGATGAAGCCCGGCGATCCAGGATTACGGGACGCAGGCGGACCTTCGGTCTCGAGCCCCCCGTCACCGTATTCCACCACCGTCGGCAGCGCGCAAACTCCCAGCGCCTGCACCGCGTTGGCGATACCGGTAATGCACACTTCCTTGCCCTGGCGAATCAGCGTGGATGCGGCCAGGAGCGCCTCGGGCGTAGGCGGCAGTTTGAACACCAGAGTGGGCCCGGCCAGCAACCCGCCGGTCCGCGCCGAGAGCTGTTGCTCGAATTCGGTCACCCGGTCGATGATCGTTTGGAAGGAGTCGCCGGCCAACTGCACCCACAACTTCCAGTCGCGGCGACCGGTGGCCGCCCCCGCTTCCAGCACCGGCAGGAAATCGTCCACTCCGGCCTGGCGCAAAATCTCCGGATTTGTAGTCACACCCGCCACCCACGGCAGCCGGGCAGCCGCGGCAATCTCATCCGCCTTCGCCGAATCCAGATAAAATCTCATGGTTTCACATAGAGCCAGAGGTAACGATTGCCGTTAAGATTCTGCCCAAAGCAGTTGGACGCCTCCCATGAACAACTGTTGTTCACGGTGGTGTTCTTGCTGCTCTCGCTGCAGCCGTCGCCGCCACCCCACCAACTCGACCCGTTGTGGGGGTGGTTGCCGTCCGCGTAAATCTTGTTCTCATAACCGCTGTAATTGGCGTTGTAGATAAGCCCGTCCTCCGGATACGACGCCAGGCCGTCCTTGAACACGTTCTTGTTGACGTCGATGAATCGATAGCTTCCCAGGCTCGCGCCACACACCATCTTCGTCTTGCTGTAGGCGTTGCCGTCGCAATCGTCGCCCCAGTTCTTGGGCACGTCGTCTCCCCCCGGCTTGTCGTAGTACCCTTCGCATTGGAGCCAGCCATCGCCAAACACCGGCCCCAACTCACCGGAGAAGCCGGGCACCGTGGGGGTCGTAAGGGTACAGTCGTTCTTGCAGTCGTCGTTGTTGACGTCGTTGCCGTCGTCGCACGACTCGCCCTGTTCGACGATCCCGTTGCCGCAACAAGGGGATATGGACGGATAGTGGCACCCATCGTCAGGATCGCATTCGTTGGCGGTGCACTCGTCGCCGTCATCGCAATCGATTTCCGGGCCGCCCACGCACACCCCGCCAGCGCAACTGTCGCCGGAAGTACACACACTGCCGTCATTGCACAACAGGTTGTTCGCACCGTACTGACACCCCTGTCCCGGCGCGCAACTGTCATCGGTACACACGTTGTCATCGTCGCAATCCAGCGCGCCGAACCCCTCGCACGCACCATCGAGGCAGTGGTCAGTGACGGTGCACGGGTCCTCGTCGTCGCAATCCACAGTGTTGAACTCGGCCACACATCCCACGGCCGGGTCACAAATGTCGTCGGTGCACATATTGCCGTCATCGCACACCACCCACGACGACCCCGCACAAACGCCGCTCACGCACACATCCCCCTCGGTACACGGGTTGCCATCGTCGCAGTCACCCACCACGGGCGGATGCTCGCACCCCGCACCCGGGGCGCAACTGTCGGCGGTGCAACTGTTGCCGTCGTCGCAGTCAAGCTCGCCCGAGCCCTTGCACAGGCCCAGGCTGCACTTGTCGGTAGTGGTACACATGTCGCCGTCGTCGCAGGGTGCGGTATTGAGCTTGTGGGAACATCCCGTTTCCGGGTCGCAACTGTCGTCGGTACATACATCGTCGTCGTCGCAGTCTGCAGCGACGCTCCCCTTGCACACGCCCCCTTGGCACTCGTCCACCTCGGTGCACTCATTTCCGTCGTCGCACTCCTCCTGATTGGGCGTGTACTTGCACCCTTCTTCCGCGTCGCACGAATCATCGGTGCAGGGATTCCCGTCGTCGCACCCGAGAACACCGGTAGAAACGCATGCGCCGTCAGCGCAGACATCCCCGGTGGTGCAAGCATCACCGTCATTGCAGGGCATGGTGTTATCGTTGAAAACGCAACCGGGGCCGGGTTCGCAGGTATCGCTGGTGCAAGGGTTGTTGTCGTCGCACTCGAGGATCCCCGTGGATTTGCACACACCGCCGGAGCAGGCATCGCCGGTGGTGCAGTTGTTGCCGTCATCGCACGGCCCGTCGTTGTCCTGGTGAACGCAACCCTCCACCGGGTCGCACCAGTCGAGAGTGCAGTTGTTGGCATCGTCACAGTTGAGCGCGCCCACTCCCTGGCACGTCCCGCTCTTGCACGCGTCTCCGGTGGTGCAGACGTTGCCATCGTCGCACGGGTTGGCGTTGTGTTTGTAGCTGCAGCCTGCGGAAGGATTGCACGAGTCATCGGTGCACAGGTTGCCGTCGTTGCAGCTCACCGGTGAAAGCCCGGCGCACAGGCCGGCCTTGCACTCGTCACCTGCGGTGCACTCGTTGAGGTCGTTGCACGGATTGGTGTTGAACTGGTGCAGGCAGCCTATGCCGGGCAGGCAGGAATCGTCGGTGCATACGTTGCCGTCGTCGCACTCCGCCTCCGCCCCGGCCTGGCACTGGCCGCCGGCACACTGATCGCCCATGGTACACACATTGCCGTCTTCACAGGGGAGGGCGTTGCTTTCGAAAAAACAGCCGTCTTCGGGGTCGCAAGTGTCGTCGGTGCAGACGTTGCCATCGTTGCAGTTCACCGGTACGCCGGGCAGGCACACGCCGCCAGAGCACGAATCACCCACAGTGCACGGGTCGCCATCGTCACAGAAGAGGCCGTCGTTGGCCGGCGCGGTTGTGCACTCCCCGGAGGCAGGGTTGCACGCGGACTTCAAGCATGCTGCGCCGGGGCCATCAAGTTCATCACATTCGATCACCGTGTCGGGGTCTACCACGCACTTGTGGGGGAAGGCGCTGGTGTCGCACACCAGGGTGCCGTTGCAAACATCGCCATCCTCGAGAAGCATGCACTCCTGGTCCGCCTGGCAATCGCAGTCCAAAGGAAAGCCGGCGCACGCCGCTTGGGCGCATTGGTCGTTAATTGTGCACGGGTCTCCGTCATCGCAAGCCGCGTTGTTGAAACCGTACACGCATCCCCCGGTGGGATCACAGTTGTCATCGGTGCAGATATTGCCGTCCTGACAGTTGATGAGTGTGCCGACACATTCTCCTTCTTCGCAATGGTCCGCCAGGGTGCAGGCGCTGCCATCCAGGCACTCAGTCCCCGACAGAGGCTCGTGCTTGCACCCCAACTCCGGGTCGCAGGAATCGTCGGTGCAGTCGTTTTCGTCGTCACAGGACACGTTATCGGTTTCACCGTCGCAATCGTCGTCCAGACCGTTGCATTCCTCCGGCGCGGGCGAAGGCGCATCGCACGGGCCCAGGCCCGCTTCCGTGCACACCCGCAAGCCGAAACAAACGCCGTCGTCGTTGCCCACCGAGCAGGTTGTCTGAAGGCCCAGCTTCTTAGCCTTTTCGGAACAACTGCACAACCCGCTGTCGGAAACACACTGCTTGACCACCGTGCCGTCTACCGTGGTGGCGTCGAGGCACGTGTATCCCCCCGGGCACTCCCCGGCAGAGCAATCCGCGCCGCAAAAGTTTCCACCCGCCCCGTACTGGAGGCAAACATCTTCAACGCCCGTCGGAGACTCGCAGTCGCTGTTGGCAATGCACGGACGGCACAGGTGCGTGAACGGAGAGACACACGCGAATTGGAGGTCGGGTCCACCGCCCCCCACCTGCTCGCACAGCCACCCGCCGGCGCACTCTTCCACACAGGTTTCCGTGCACACCGCATCCCCCATGTGGTCAACGCAAAGGCCGGAGAGGCAGTCGTCGCCCTCTTCGCAGGGGTCAAGGAAGCACCCTTCCCCGGGCTTGCAACCAGGCTCGATTTCGGGAGTGGACAAATCGGGCATCACCTCGGGCAGCACAAACACGTCCGGCACATCCGGGACGCTCACTTCAGCCACGGCCACCTCCACCTCGACGCCGGCGACGTCGGTGTGCCCAGTATCTTTGTCTACGCCCAAGTTGGTGGCTCCCCCCGTGCAACCGGCGACCAGCGCCAACACCAGGGCTACGGAAACCTTCGGTAATCTCATCCCTCTACCTCCCAAGGGGTAATGCCTTGACTCTCACAACAGTTCCGGCGGAATCTCGCTCGTCTGCACAAACCAGGTAAGCGCCCGCTTCAGGCGCTCTTCTATCTCCAGCCCCGTTCCATAGAGGTTGTGCTGCTCCTCCGGGTCCTCGACCAGGTCGTACAACTCGAACAGGTGCGCGGTCATATCCATAAGCATATGGTGACGCTCGCTCACCACACCCTTGACGTGGCGCCGGGGTCGGGACCAGGAGTTCTCCTGGAAAACCAGACGCTCGAAGTCCGGTTCCGCCCCGAACAGTACGGGGGCCATACTCACCATGGTGCAATCCTCCGGAACCTCCAGCCCCGCCAATTCGACAAAGGTCGGGTAGAGATCACCCAGCGCGACCGGGGCGTGGATGGTGCGGACTTCGACGTCAGGTCCGTGAATGATTATGGGCACGTTGGTGACTTCCCGGTACAGCGTCCGGGCGTGGGCCGACGTTCCGTGCTCTTCGAAGTTCTCCCCATGGTCGGCGTTCACAACAATGTAGAGGGGCCGGTCACGCCCTGACTTCAGCGCCTCTTTCAGCAGCAATCCCACGTGATGGTCGGCGAACCGTATCTCTTCGTCGTAGTTGTCCATGGGCCGGTCGCCCCAGTCGTACTCTTTATGATGGGTGTAAGGGAGATGAGGGTCGAGGAAGTGCACCCAGAGAAAGAACGGTTCGTCGCCCTTTTTGAGCGCTTTCAGACGCCGCTTCGCGTGCCTTAGCACGACGGGCGCCACATTGTTGGTGCGGGGCCCGCAAACCATGCGCCAATAGTCGAATCCACGCTTGATATTCCAACTGGGTTTGGCAAACATCCGGGCACAGGTAAGGGCCTCGGTTCGATAGCCGCCGTCTCTCAGCACTTCGGCCAGCAGCACCTCTGAATCTGCGTAGCGCGGCGGGAAACGGTCGGCGTCGGTAAGGCTCACCTGGAACGGAGTCTTGCCGGCCATCAAAGCCCAGTGACTCGGGCCAGTGCCCGAATCCTGGCTAAACGCATGGGCAAACACCGCGGACGCCACCGCCAGGCTATCGATGGAAGGGGTGGTATCCCGCTCGTACCCCAAAAACCCGACGTGGTCCGCGCGCATCGCATCAACGGTGATAAAGAGAATATCAGGCTGCGGCCCATCCCGCTTCTCCAGCGGTTCCCACTCCTTACCCTGCACTGGAATTTCAGGGATTTCGTCCAGTCCGTCGCAGTTCTCATCTGTGCCGTTGTCGGGGATCTCCCGGGCAAAGGGGTGAATGTCCGAATCAAATGGTGCACAGTCCTCCAAGCCGGGCCACGCCGGCGTTCCGTCCTTGTCGAAATCGGTAAGTCGCTGCACTCTGACAAAGAGGTACTTGGAGGTAAACGAATGATTCATCAGCACGTGCCGGGCGGGATCGTGCAGGCCGCCCCCGAAGATGAAGAACGCCGCGACAAAGGGTGGCACCAGAGGCCACCAGCCCACCTTCAGTTCTACACCGGAGATATAAAGAACCAGGGGCTGCAGCAGCACTGCAGCCACCGGCAAAAGTAGGGAGAGACCGTCCACCGCAACCACGATTTCGCGAAAGACCCCGAGAATGATGACGCAACCCACCAAGACCAACCCGATAAGCAACGCCAGCACAACCGGAAACGGAAAATAGCGGGAGACGCCGGGCAGAAAGCCCAGGGCCGCTTTCTTGATTCGATAGGTGGCCACACCGACTATGATGGCGGCCAAGGCGATGCCGGCCTGACCTGCAACTGCGGCCGCTGCAATGAGGGTGGCGCCGTGCTTGTGCAGCACCAGGTAACGCACGAACAGGATGGACAGCGCCACATAGGCGGCTACGCCCACCACGATGCCGGCCAGAAACGCAGTGCGCCGATAGTCACGCTCTTCCCCACGGTCCTCCCAGGCGTCATCCCACCATTCCCGGGCCCGGAGCAACAACCGTTCGCCGCCGTCCTTGCCCGCCAGCAGCCAGACCACGAATTTCTCGGCCAGAGCAAGGTGGAATCCGTATAGGGTCCACAACCCCACGGAGATGAGCCCGGCAACCAGAATCTCCAGGTTGAAGTCGCCGGCCCCGGCCACGGTGAGAGCCCAGTCCACAAGTCCGAACGCACTGAAGATGAGAGTAATGATGAACACACCGGCACCGCGCCGCTTCATGGAGATCTCCGAAGCCAAACCCGGTCATGGATGATAGACTTCTCTCACCCCAAATGCAACATTACCCCGACAACGAGCGAGGGGCCTGCGACGCGCAGGTAAGAGTGCAACCAACTCAACTATCGACGACGCCAGGCCAGGAACCACTCGAACCAGCGCTTCACCCGGGGCGTGAGCCGGGTGCGGTTGTAGAGGTCGCCAACCTGTCGGATTGCCTCCGCCCGCGTCGGATAGGGATGGATTACGGAAGCCAGCTTGCCGAGCCCGACTTCGGCAGTGATGGCCAGGGTCAACTCGCTGATCATGTCTCCGGCATTGAGACCCACTATGGTGGCGCCCAAAATGCGATCTGTCCCTTTCTTCACATGGACCTTGACGAACCCCACCTCTTCGCCGTCGGTAACCGCACGATCCACGTCCTTGAACTCCTTGACAAAGGTGTCCACCTCGAAGCCTGCGGCTTCAGCGTCACGCTCGTACATGCCGACGTGTGCGATCTCCGGCTCGGTGTAGGTACTCCACGGGATGGTCAGTGCGCTCAGCTTCTTGCGCCCCGCAAACAGCGCATTCTGGATGACGATGCGGGCCGCGAAGTCAGCGGCGTGGGTGAACTTGAACCGCATGGCCACATCCCCTGCCGCATAGATCTTCTTGTTGGTGGTTTGCAGCCGGTCCGAAACTTTGATGCCGTGACGGTCGTACTCCACGCCCACCGCTTCGAGGTTCAGGCCCTCCACGTTCGGCTGCCTCCCTGCTCCCACCAGGATTTCGTCCGCGGACAAAGTCCGGGGCTGGCCGTCCACCTCCAGGTGAATCAGCTTCTTTCCCTGCGTGAGTTCGACGCTGGTTGCCTCGGCGTCAAGCAGCACCTCCAACCCCTCTTCCCTGAAGGTGGCATGCAGGATCTCAGCCGCGTCCGGGTCCTCCCGGTTCAGAAACTGCGGCCCCCGTTCAAGGATGGTCACCTCAGAGCCCAGGCGCCGGAACGCCTGGGCCAGTTCGCAGCCTATTGGACCCGCGCCGAGCACTGCCAGATGTCCGGGACGCTCCGTCAGGTCAAACACTGTTTCGTTGGTAACGAAACCGGCTTCGGCCAATCCTTTCACCGGCGGCATGAAAGCCCGCGCCCCCGTGGCGATCACCGCCTTCTTGTATCTCAGTTCGGTCCCGCCCACATCGACGACCCCGTCCTTCTTGAAACTCGCCTCTCCCAGGAAGACGTCCACCCCTAATTCGTTCTGAAAACGGGCCGGGGAGTCGTGCGCGCTGAGACGGGCCCGCACCTCACGCATGCGCTCCATCGCCGCGGCAAAGTCGATCTCCACCCCTTCAGGAACGCTGATGCCGAACTGGCGGGCCTCCTTCACGTCGGCCGCAGCCCGGCCGGCGCGGATCACCGCTTTGGAAGGCACGCAACCGTAGTTGAGGCAATCCCCGCCCATATAGTGCCGCTCAACCAGGGCCACCCGGGCGCCGATGCCGGCGGCTCCAGCCGCCGTAACCAGACCGGCAGGCCCAGCCCCGATGACGACCAGGTTGTACATCCTGGCCGGTTCGGGATTTACCCACTCCGAAGGATGGACGTTGTCCACCAGCAATCGGTCATGTTCACTCATCATCTCCCAGTTTCCCCCTCGCCTTCCCGACCACCACGAACAACACCACTGCAATCCCCGCCACTGCGGCTACCAGACCCCACGGGATTCCGCCGCCCGCCAGCCCCTGGGCCACTGCGTCACCGCTCATGACGTACAATACGGTGCCGGGCAACATGCAGAGCCAGGACCACAGTACGTAGGTCCCGAACTTCACCCGGGTAAGGCCAAAACCGTAGTTTAGCAGATTGAATGGAAAGAGGGGAACCAGACGCGTAATCGCCACGATCGCCGCACCTTGCCGCTCGGTCATTTGGTCCAGCTTGTGCAACTTCTCGTTCCCGCTGAACCAGCCTTCCACGGCATCCCGGGCAAAATAGCGGGAGATGAGAAACGCCAGGCTCACACCGATGGTCGAACCGATACTCACCGCAATTACTCCCACCAGGGAACCGAACATCGCCCCCGCAGCCAGAGTCAGCACCGAGCCGGGCAGCATGGCAACCGTCATCACTACGTAGAGGACGACGAAAACCGCCACACCCCACGGACCGAAGCTATGAATCCAGCCCTGAAGCCCGGCTAACTGCTCGCCCAGGTTGAAGACCTTGGCCGCCACCAGCGCGGCAACCACTACGGCCAGCAGCAAAATGGGCTTCCACAGCCCCTTCCGCTCCGTCCTACTGCTGGTTGAGAGACCAGTCATAGTCGAGGTATTCGATGTCATAATCTCCACTCCTCAGGAATTCGGCATCAGAAGGGCCGATGTGTTTGCTGATGTAGTTCAGGGAGGCGCGTTCCGCCTTGTCGTGGTCACCAAAGCCGGAGCCGGGCTTGTGAGCCCGCTTGAAATCGTCTCCGAACCACTTGAAAATCTGCGACAGGTGGACTTCCTTGTCCCCACGGTCGATCTTGAATTTCTTTGGATCACGCAGGAAGTAGCGCGCCTGGTCTTCGAGTTGTTTTGCCAGCCGCTCACCATAGTATGGCTCGCTGCGCAACGACGGGCAACTCATGGACGCGCACACCAGCGCCATATGGATGCCCGGCTCCTTGAACAGCTTTCGCAACACCTTGTGCTCTATGTAGTCGAGCGTCATGTCCCTTCCCATCACCGAAAACTTCAACTCGTCCCACACACCGCTGATCTGGCGGATGCTGTTGCTGGGGAACCGC